>CAVRNH010000076.1:0-45210 GCA_963722085.1 uncultured Methanosarcinaceae archaeon
TGTAACTTTTTTACCGGGCTCGCTCTGCCGACTCTTGTCTGTCTCATGATTGCTTATGTTGTGCTTAAAATTTTTTTCCGCGCAGGAGTTCGGAAAATCAATCCTGATTCATTCTGAGGAAGCGATTACTGATCCTGAACTCGCCAGGATTTCAAAGCTAGCTCTTTGCATACTGTTAGCTCTTATAACCTGCAAGGTTTTTCTGGTGGAATTTTTGCCTGCCTGGAATTTAAATCTGAGCTGGATTGCTCCTTTTTTCTGCATTGCCTCTATTGCTCAGTAAAAAGCGCATTGAGGATTCTGAAAAATATTGACTGGACAACTCTTGTCTTTTTCACTTCAATGTTCGTGCTGATGGAAAGCGTATGGATTTCCGGAACATGCCAGAACTGCTTTCCAGGCTGTCTCCGCAGTTAGGCTCTGTGCCAATGATTCTTGCGCTCAGTATAGGACTTAGCCAGCTTATTTCTAATGTTCCCTTTGTTGCGCTCTACCTGCCGCAATGCGGTAGTGATGTTGCTCAAGTGCAGCTGATGGCCCTTGCTGCAGGTAGTACAATTGCGGGGAATCTGCTAATTCTTGGAGCTGCTAGCAACGTTATAATCATTCAGAATGCAGAAAAAGAAGGCCAAACTCTCTCATTTTTCGAATTCTCTAAAATTGGAAGTCATAATTACATTTTTAGATGTACTCATCTATTTCATATTCATTTTAATCTTTAAAAGAATATATTATCTCTAAATAGTAATAGATTCTCAATTTTGGGCTAAAATAAGTTTTAATAATCTATTAATTCGGTTACATAATTGACTTTTTCTCGCAGATGTATATAAAGGGGTCAACTCTCTAATAAACTTGATATACTCCAAGCACATAAACTTTTTTCTGGAAGATATAAGATCATGACCCCGAATACTACAGATGCAAATACCAGGCGCAAGCGCGCTAAATCTACCGTACAGAATGTAACACTCGGACCTGTTGAGGATCTTGAAGTTCATGTCCGATCCGACTGGTGGCAGACTCTTTTTAACTCCCTTTACTTGAAGACCGATGCGGACCTTCTGGACGATATGGAGGTTACCAGGAAAGAGGTCGATCTCATTGTCTCCATCCTGGGACTGGCTCCTGAGGAAAGAATTCTTGATCTCTGTTGTGGGCAGGGAAGGCATGTACTCGAGCTGGCAAGACGGGGGTTCTCAAATGTTGAGGGGTATGATAGGTCCCAGTACCTTATCAGAAAAGCCAGAACAAGAGCTCAAAAGGAAAACCTGCAGGTCAGGTTTAGAGAAGGGGATGCAAGAAAACTTCCCTATCCTTCAGATACCTTTGATGTAGTCACTATCCTTGGCAACAGCTTTGGCTATTTTGATTCTACTTTTCATGATAGAAAAGTCCTTGAAGAAATCTTCAGAGTACTGAGGCCAGGGGGTAGGGTTTTCATTGATACCTCAGACGGGGACCACATTAAAAAGAATTTCCAGTCCAGATCATGGGAATGGCTGGATAGAAGGTACTTTGTTTGCAGAGAAAGAGCTCTCTCATCAGATGGCGACCGGCTAATTTGCAGGGAAGTAATAAGCCGTATCGACAAGGGGGTAATTGCAGATCAGTTTTATGCTGAGAGATTATACAACAAAGAAAGCCTTTTTGAACTGCTCACAGCGTCAGGGTTTAGCAGTCCTACTTTTCATACAACCTTCAGCTCGGTGTCCGCAGGGACTCAAGACGCAGGTATGATGGAGCAGAGAATATTGCTTTCGGCTTCTGTTGAAAAAGCCTGGTCATCTACTCTTCAAACAGCTGAGAATAAAAAAACCCTGAACATTGCAGTAGTGCTGGGAGATCCAAGAAAAAAAGACGAGATAAAGCCTGCCTGTGTATTTGATGAAGACGACTTCTATACCCTTGAGGCAATGAAAGAAGCACTTTCAGAGATTCCTTACATGAAATTCACTTTCTTTGACAGGCATGAAACGCTGCTTGACGATCTTAAGAAAAAGACAGGAAAAATTGACCTTGTATTTAACCTGTGTGATGAGGGTTTCTACAATGATCCCACAAAGGAACTTCATATTCCGGCCCTGCTTGAACAACTCAATATCCCATATACAGGAGGAAACCCTCAATGCCTTGCCTTCTGTTATGATAAGTCCATGGTAAGGGGAGTTGCCAGAGAGATGCGAATTCCGGTTGCAAAGGGAATGCTTGTTATCGGGAACCCTGACTTTTCAAAACTTCCTCTCTCTTTTCCCTTGCTCGTAAAACCTAACTCAGGGGATTCAAGTTTTGGAATTACGCAGAAGAGCATTGTCCACAACCAGGATGAAATTCTTGGAGTTATGGCAGAAACGCGGGAAATAATAGGTGCAGATAAACCTTTCCTGCTTGAGGAATTCCTTCCTGGTAAAGATATCAGTGTTGGTATTATTGGAAATCCTCCTGCATGTACCGTACTGCCTATTATCGAAGAAGATTACTCTGCTGTTCCGGAGGAACTCCCAAGAATCTGCGGCTATGAGGCCAAATGGATTCAAGATTCTCCATACTGGAAAATCAAATCCATACCTGCAGAGCTTCCGGAAAAGACCAGAAACGAAATTGTGCAATCCTGCCTTGCTCTTTTCAGCAGGCTGGGGTGCAGGGACTATGCCCGCTTTGACTGGAGGCTTGATGCCAAAGGCAGACCCAGGCTGCTTGAAGTAAACCCCAATCCTGGCTGGTGCTGGGATGGACACCTGGCAAAAATGGCAGCTTATGCCAATATTTCTTATTCCGGAATGCTTGCAACTATTCTTGAAGCTGCAAAGGAAAGATATAACCTCGGAGCTGCAGGGAAAATCGAGACTCCTTACAAGGTACCTGAAATCGCTCCCAGAAAGAGTCCGGATGAATGTGCTGCCGAATTCGAAGAGGAAGTTGAGGCTAGTATCTCTATGGATTGCGAAGATGAAAATGAAAGGAATGTTTTCTCAGATACTTCTGAAACAATGGATGCCTTTGAGGGCCTAAATTGAAAAGAGTTAGGAAGCGAAAGTTTCTTTTCTTTCTTTTTCGCTTCTCAGTTATTCTTTATTCGAATTATTTTACTTTTGAATAATAATCGTGAGGATATCTTCATCCTCCATCCTGTGGTCGAGCCCCACTCTTTGCCCTGGATGTTTTGCAGATGTGCCCCATACATAAGCATAGCGGAATTTCCTGCGAAAATCTCTGTGGAGGCGATCACAGATCTGACCTATATTTGTCCCGCTCATGACTATAAGGGGTTCTTCCATATCTGCGAGCTGACCCTGCGGCTTTAAGTAGACCCGGATGAAACCCAACCTGTCGTAGATAGCGTCTTTGAGGGTCTCAATATTAAAACCATCATGAGCTGAAATGAAAATTGAGTCTGGATATATCTCTCTGCATTCTTCTACCAACTGGGGATAGGCAAGATCTACCTTGTTAATAGCAATAAGGGATCTGACGTAACTCCTGTTGTTCAGTACAATATCAATAAGTTGATCAACTGTGATATTCTCTCTTATAAGTACACTGGCGTTATGAATCTTATACTCATCCAGAACAGCCTTGATAGTTTCCTCGTCCAGGTCAAGGTCGATGGTCGAGCTGATCTGTATTCCGCCTCTGTCCTTTTTCTTTATGACCACATCAGGGGGCTCTTCATCAACGCGGATTCCTCCCTGGCATAGTTCGTCCATAAGTACTTCGTAATGTTTAGGCTGGAAGACATCGAGCAGAAATATAACCATATCCGAGTTCCGGATAACTGAAATGACTTCTTTTCCACGCCCACGCCCTGAAGATGCACCTTTCACAAGCCCTGGCACGTCAAGGAACTGGATTGTTGCGCCTTTGTGCTCGAGCACTCCTGGGACAACTGTAAGGGTGGTAAAGTCATATGCTCCCACTTCTGACTTAGCATCCGTGAGTTTATTCAGAAGCGTGGATTTCCCTACTGATGGAAAGCCAACAAGGGTTACAGTTCCATCTCCCGATCTCCTGACAGAGTATCCTTCTCCTCCGCTTTTTGTCGAGGATTTCTTCTCTACCTCATCCCGCAGACGAGCTATTTTGGCTTTCAACCTGCCTATGTGATGGGAAGTTGCCTTGTTGTAAACGGTCTTCCGGATTTCGTCTTCGACTTCCTGTATTTGCTCCTGTACGCTGCTCATCTAGAACCTGCCGATTTCGGGACTGAAGAAATGATTTTCATATTACTTGAAATAAGAAACCGTGTCCAAACGGTCTCTATTAACCCTTTTTGATCTAAAACAAATCCGTATCTGGGTGTTTTATCCTGAATAGTTAAATACAATATATATACCTATGGAATGATTGTGTTTCTAGTCCTGAGTAATAGCGGTATTCGTGTATCATTTATATTTCTTAATAAGTATAATAATATTTAAAGCTTATTGAGGGTTTTTTACATATACGTAAATAGGGGACTTATGCGATTGAATTGAAATTAATAATATCATTGGATATAAAATCATAAGGAAAGTCGATTTAATATCAATCTAATCATTTCGCGATAACCACTTCAAGAATTACTACAATGATCTTACGAGCTCTAAGAATTAGAAATGTTGATGTCTTCCATGAGCAATGGGACGATACTCACCTATTCCTCGTGGAGGTAGGCTGTCAGTAAAATGATTTTTAAGTGTGTATAAAGCGTAAAGGTATAAAGCTTAAAGGGTGACCTATGCTCGGTCGTAATTCCGATACCATGAGAGATGGGAGGTCAAGAACTGTATAGCTTAAATAAAAATACATAACCTTCAAAATTTTATATGCTCTCAATTCCCTTTTCTAATTTCACTTCTAGTACATCGATTCCAAAGCATATCAAGATTAAATCTTGAATTTAAATTAAGGAAGGACTAATATAGTGCACTCCCTATAAACCGCTGAAAGCGTGGATAACGCGGAATTAAGAGAACATGGGCACAGTTCTTCCGCGCTTTCCGCGTTTTCCGCGGTTATAAAGTGTAGAACAAGTTTTGTCCTTGCCTTCCTGCGTTTCCAACACTTATAAACCGAATAACTCTAACTTAAGTATTTGCGCTTGTAACTGTAATCAGTTCCTGAATCATGTATCTAATTTGGAATTGATGCACTAGTTTCCTGTTCTTCCTTTAAAGAAATATTTTCACGCAATTATTTCCTTATTCTATTTTCACATCAACTAATTTTTCGATAGGCTGTTGATATGGTATTGTAACTGTAAGTATACCATTTGAGTATTTTGCAACTGCTTTTTCCGGATCTACCGGACAGGCGATTGAATAACTGTCCAGATAAGTAACTCCTTCTTTGCTAGCTTTTACATAAAAGCTGTTTTCGTCGATCTTAAAAGAAATATTTTCCTTTTCGACGCCTGGAAGGACTACCTCAATTTGAAGATTTTCATATTTCTCGTCAGCACATGCACATATGTCTGGTGGTAGTCTCATAGTGTCTGCCATCGTATTACCCCCAATTAAAATCCCCATTAACAATTCATTTGTGTTCAGTTCAGTATTCTGTTAAGGTTAAGATAATTCGTTCAGTGATTCATTTCCCTGGTTACATTTATGGGTCTACATAACGCAACAAAAATAACAGATATCTTACAGATCGTATCTCTCATGACAGATCTCTTCAGATCGATATCTCATTTTTTATGTGAATCTTACTTTCATATCTACTCTGTACGCCATTTTGAAAGTCGTCAATATTTTTATTTGAGCTTTCATCTTGATTCATGATATCTTCTTGCAAGCTCACAGATTTGTTCTGCGACCTCCAATGGGTCTTTACCTACAAGAATACTTACTGGTTCTTTTCCGGCTGCACCTGTTTCGTAGAAGACCTTGGGTACTTTCCCTCCGGCAGCCTTAATAGCCTCTGTGATTTTCCAGGGCATGGACGCTCTTTCCTGTTCTCTTATCGATTCAGGTTCAAGATGTCGGTCTATACCTGAAAATATCCAGCCTTTTTCCTTACAATAATCTTTAAGAAAATCGACTATCTCCGGAGAATTTGCAAAATCTATTGCACATCTTATTTCAGGATCTGCTTTTCGGATTTCCAGAATAAGGTATGCCATGTAGTGTGAGGCTCCGAATTTTATTTTTCCTGCAGCTTTCGGATATTTATCAACTATGGTAATTCTCCCATCAACTGCAAGAACATCTTCAGGGTCGGTTGATTCTTTTGATGCATAGACAAAATTCGTTCTAACTTGAGGAATCAAAGCTGAAAATTCCATACAACTTTCGATTTGCTCAAGCCCAAGATATAAACGCCCGGTCATATCTATTTTTTCGCTAAGATCCATACCTGTCACAGCCTTTATAGCAGTTTATCCTGCGAGTACTTTATTTTTATCTCAGAACTGAAGAACTGGAGGGGAATATACCTCGATTATTTTCCCGGATGGTACCTTTGAATCAGGAGAAGCAAGTTCCAGCACCTTTTTTGCGATGTGCTCGGGTTTGAGTTGAGGTCTGTGTCCAAAGAGTGACCTGTACATATCCGTATCCACACCCCCTGGGCAGATGGCATACACCTTTATTTCCCCATGTAGCTCAGAGGCTATGGATTCGGTTATGCCGATTACCCCAAATTTTGAGGCACAGTATATGGAAAGCTCCGGAATCCCATGCAATCCAGCTCCTGAGGAGATATTGATGATTTTCCCATTCTCGCTATTTCTGATATGAGGAATTGCATATTTTGTGCAGAGAAAGACGCCTTTTAAGTTTGTGTCAATGATTTCATTGTATTCTTCAAGAGTCGTTTCCTCAAGCCGCTTTCGATGTGCTACTCCTGCGTTATTTACAAGAATATCAAGCCTGCCGCACTTCTCCATGATTCTTGATATCAAATTCTTTACGTTCTCTTCACTGCGCACATCAGCCGAGAGTGCAAGGGCTTTACTGCCCATTTTCTCTAGTTCATTCCTGAACTCTTTGATTTCTTTATTGTTCCTTGCTGTAATGATGATATTTGCTCCTTCTTTTGCCAGAGCTAGGCAGATAGCTCTTCCTATACCTTTGCTCCCTCCGGTTACAAGGGCTATTTGGCCTGCTAAACGCATTGCTACCTCTTTTATTCATTGACTTTTATCCGATTGTTTTTATTAAATCAATGAATAAAAGATGGATATATTTTTGGAAATTAAGTTTCTGAACAAAAATATGTATCGTGGGCTTCGCTTCTGAGCAACCTTATATTGCATCCTTTTCTGCTTTTCTGCTGATTGATTTATAGGAAATCCTTCACTATGAGCTCATCCCAAAACAGATTTTATTTCTACATCAATAAGCGTTTCAAAATATCTTCTTAAGAGACCGATGATTATTTCAAATTCGAGATTTGGAGACGCAATTCTGAGTTTTGGGATCAGCTCTATATCCAAAAGGAGTATTCACTCGGTATCTAGACAACTTCGGCTTCCAATTAATATCGTTTCGTATTTATATTTCTTTTAGTATTATATTATCTAAATACTAAATCTCAAGTGATACAATTTGAAATCGAGATTTTCTATTGTTTTTCTGGATTTTTATTTGATTACAGTCAATCGCTGACGGAATTAATGTTAGAATTTGGAAGTCCAGAAGAGATTAAAAAGTTTCTAAAAATATTCAATTGTACTATAGGTATTTTCAAAAATATATGGACTTTACATGGCAAGATAATAACGCGAAAAACATTACCATAAGGAGACTCGAATGCATGACTAATATAAAAGTAAATGTTAGGTGGATGGATGGGTATTATGAGTCATTCGATTTATAGAAGTTAGATTTGGTTTAGATCTTCTGTGGATGATGTTGAATGACAACAAAAACCGGCATATTCCACTTCGAAATGTACGTTGGTTTTCAGTTACACCGGTAAGTCGTGAAACAACGTGACAAAATGAGTATTTTGTAAAGTTATCGGTTGATAATATGCTATCTAAAAAATAATAGAAGAAACATCACGAATAACTCTATCACGCGGCATTTTAATTCTAACGAGAAGTGCCTGACATATCTGATTTTATTACATCAACAGATAACTTTACAGAACAAAGAAACCAGAAAATTCACAAAGTCCGGAATTACGGTTGAAAGCCAGTTCCTTGACCTCAAGGAGGAATTGCTATGGCTAAACGTATTCTGCAAGTCTATATCACCTCAGGTCACAGTGCCTGTCCCGGCTGCTGTGATATTTATGCTGCAAAATTCATGCTGATGGGTGCTGGTCCGAATTGCATTGTTGTTAACCCAACTGGCTGTCTTGAAGTTACAACTACACTTTATCCATTATCTTCTTGGCAGGTTCCCTGGATTCACTCTCTATTTGAAAATGCTGCTGCAGTCGCCTCAGGTATTGAAGCTGCATTAAAAGCTCTTGGCAAAAAGAAAGATATCAAAGTTTTAGTGATCGGAGGCGACGGCGCTACCATGGATATAGGATTCGGGGCCATCTCAGGTGCTTTTGAGCGGGGTCATGACTTTACCTATATCTGCATGGATAATGAAGCCTATGCGAATACGGGAGCCCAGCGCAGCA
Source organism: uncultured Methanosarcinaceae archaeon (assembly GCA_963722085.1). GTDB lineage: Archaea > Halobacteriota > Methanosarcinia > Methanosarcinales > Methanosarcinaceae > Methanosarcina. The sequence continues at coordinate 8,563 of CAVRNH010000076.1, forward strand.
GCGGAACCCCATACGATGCCAGCACTCCGACGACTCCAGTCGGAAAAGTCTCTTTCGGAAACCCGCTTCCAAAAAAGGATATGCCTGCAATTATAGCAGCTCACGGCTCTCCGTACGTAGCTACAACCTCAATAGGCTTCCCAAGAGATATGGTTCGTAAGGTGAAGAAAGCCACTGAAATCGTAGGACCAACCTATATCCACGCCCACGCACCCTGTACAACAAGCTGGGGGTTTGACACCTCAAAGACCCTGGAAATTGCCAGGCTAGCAGTCGAAACCTGCCTCTGGCCGATGTACGAGATAGAAAACGGAGAGATCACGCAAGTAAGGAAAATTAAGGATCCCAGGCCAGTAGAGGAGTACCTGAGAACTCAAAAGCGGTTCAAACATCTCTTCACTATGGAAGGCGGCGAAGAAGAAATCAAGAAAATCCAGGCCATGGCAGACTGGAACATAAAACACTACGGACTTCATAAAAACTTAAGTTAGGTCTTTATCACTTAAAGAGTACGAAGGGTCATGAATACCACGATCTTCAAGCCGAGAATGAAGTAAACCCTCAATAGCTTTTCATAATTTTTTCATTAAGCCGACAAATAGTCGTTGCTTTAGTAGTTCAATATTTAAAGAGGATAATCTTTACAGACTCAATTTACATACTTAGTTTACAGACTTAGGAAAGCTTAGTTTACAGACTTAGTTTATAGATTTAAATACCACTGGCCATGTACTTGATTTTAATACTCAAGTGCGTAAGTCCCATAACTAAAGCATTATTCAAAAGGGATTATTTCTCCTGTTCTCTCATATACATGCAGTCCTCTCGGGAGCTTTGAAGCGAACTCTTTTGAATTTAGAATTTCCAGAAATCTTCTTACCTCGTGAGTATCCATAACTTCATTTCTAATCAAAAAATCATACTCTTCTTCTCCAAGTTTTATAAATTTCAGGTTATTTCTGTCGGCACAATTCCTTATTCCCACTCCTACATCGGCCTTTCCTGAAATAACAGTCTCACATACCGTAACCTCAGATTTCGCTCCAGATGAATATCCTGGGATTAAATCAGTAAACTCCTTTTTACTAATCCCTTTTTCAGCTGCTAGCTCTGCAATTTTCAGCTCTAGAAACACTCTTGTGCCTGAGCCGAGGTTCCGATTTACCAGGCGTTTTCCTGGAAGGTCCAAAAGTCCTGATATCGTGCTTTCCTGCCTGACAATAAGCCCTACTTCTCTTTTGTATCCTTTAACAAGTACAACGCCTGAAAGTCCCATAGTTTTAATTGTCGGGATATTATACACGATGTCTGTCTGTCCTCCGGAGTATCTGGAGGGCATATTCACTCCTGCAATATCGGCTGTGTTTGCGGCAATTGCACTGAAGCCCCCGCTTGAGCCAGTGTAAAGGGTTCTAAATCGGAGTTTACTCAGGTCTTCAAGCAAATCGATACCCGGGCAGAAGCCGCCGGTTATAAGGAGATCCGGCTTTTCAACTTCTCCGAAGAGAGTCACTTCTACAGGCGTCCCTGCCTCAATAAACTCGATACTGGAAGAAATCTCAATAAAGCCGTCTGCTCCGGAAAGGGATGTTATAGCACCTGAACCCTTGTCTGCAGGATACACCCGCCCCCGGATCAGGCCAACTGGAAGGAGCTGCTGTCTTCCTTCAGAACGGTAGTCAGTACCCATAATTCCTTTTTCTACTTCTTTAAGCCCTGTATCGATCCCAAGGGCTTTTCTGATAAATGGAGCTACGAATTCGTTAAAAATTATTAACGCAGATGTGGGATTTCCAGGGAGCCCTATAATAGGGACACCTTTTATTACGCCAATCACAACGGGTTTTCCAGGTTTGATATTAATCCCGTGGGCAAGAGTTTCTCCTATTTCATCTATTAGCCGGTACATCACATCCCCGGCTCCTGATGACGTGCTGCCAGATGTCAGGATCAGAGCACATTCCGAAGCTGCAGTCTCAAGTGCCTCTCTCATAACAGTTTCGTTGTCCTTTACAATCCCGTAAAGCTTTGGAAAGGCTCCGCACTCCTGTACTCCTGCATATAATGTATAGGAGTTTGCATCGTATACCTGCCCATCTGCGAGCTTTTCCCCAGGGCATACAAGTTCGTCTCCTGTCGAGATTATCCCAACATTCAGCGTGTGGATAGGAACCTCATTTTTCCCGATTGACGCGAGAACCCCGATCTCTCTGGTCCCAAGTCTCCTCCTCTTCCTGAGCACACGGTCTCCTTTCAAAATGTCAGAGCCTGCTTTCATTATGTTTTCTCCTACAGTTACAGGTCTGTAGATCAGCACGGTTCCGTCTTCTTCCGAGCTGTATTCAACCATAACTACAGAATCGGCTCCCTCAGGGATAGGCGCTCCAGTTGCGATTTCGACAGTTTCCCCTGCCGAAACTTTGAATTTTGCACCCGAGCCTGCGGGAATATCCCCTATCCTTATGAGTCTTACAGGCTCGGTCTCATTGCTAGTATACGTATCTTCTGCCCTGACAGCGTAGCCATCCATTACCGCTCTTGGAAAGGGCGGGACATTAATCTCGGCAATAACATCCTCTGCAAGGATTTTACCGTGGGCGTTTTCAAGAGTCGAGTTTTCTTTTCCGGGAAGAACCTGCAGGCTATTTATTATTTCCCTTGCCTTATCAATGGAAACAAGTTTCCGAAATTCTTTGCGCTTCATCCTCATAAGCAGGAGACTCCTTCCTCGGGGGGCGTAGCCCGGCAGGTAGGGGGGGAATGCGTCAACTCCACTGGAATCACCTTCTGTTCAATTAGAGTTGTCGTCCTAGCCCTCAATCGTTTACAGTTTCGCTTTACATTAACACTATCATGTATCTTATTTCCTAACACATCAGTTATTGCAAAATAACCAGAAGATCGTTTACCCTTTACAATACCAACTCCTTGATCAGTTTTGATTAGATCAAATTTTCTCAATCCAAACAATTTACCAGTAGGAATCTTCTTTTCGGATCTTTTCCCTGTTCTTTGTTGATAATCTCCTTTGCTAACGTGTCTTTTCAGATAGAAAATATCTTCAAGTTCTACTTTTTGATTACAACATATTGAAACCGCATCAAAATAATGTGTCTTTGATAACCCTAAAACTTGCTCTCTTTTAAATTTAGTTTCGTATCCAAATATTTCAGTAAAATTCCAACCAGATTTTTTAATTTGTGATTGGACAATCCCTATTTCAGTTGCATGTTTTGTTTTTGATCTTTTACCTGAAAGTTTAAATTCCCCTCTATGTAAAGCATCATGACAAGTATTACAAAGAGTTATCAAATTTTCAGGAGTATCAGTCCCCTTTTCTGATCTAAAAATAATGTGATGACAATGCAACTTATCATCCTTTGATTTTCCCTTGCAATGTTGGCAGGTATATCCATCTCTATCCAGAACATAAGCTTTGACATTATAGTAGTCCTTCTGATTTCCAAGTTGATAACCGATACCATAAACCTCTGGATTTGTTATCTTATGAATATCAAAGGAAGCTAATTCTACTTTCCATTCAGAAACAGGAAGAATAGATTCTACAAATTTCTTTTCTCTTAAATGAGATTGAAGTTTACTTCCAAGAGAAGGTGCTAATCTACCTTCTTTTCTGGAGTTACTTCTATTATCAAACCTAGCAGGTCTATACCTTGTTTTTCTGCTTCTTCTAGTTTTTCTATACATTTTTCGTTGCTGAATTTTTTTAGAAACATCTTCTCTAAGAGAAATTTCAGATTGATATAACACTTTTCCATTAGCTACAACTGCACAACCTATAACTTTAGAACCTGTATCCATCCCTGCAATTATTGGTTGAGTGTATCCACTACTTCCAAAAAATAACTTAATCGTAAATGGTGTTCTTCTAATTACCTTTGCTTTCCCTTCTTCCAAAAGTTTTCTAGCTTTTGAAGGTTTGCAAGGCATTAGTGGCTTATTTTCTTTGTTAACTACGAAAACTAACATATAGTTTTCCTCCGAAGAGTTGTGTGTATCTGATTTTGTGGGGTCAAAACCAGAATCCATCTTCCTCTCGATCAGATATGGAAGGGTTTGTTTGATGCAAGCACTATCTATTCCCCTTAAGACTGTTTAACTGGCATCCTTAGAGGTTGGAACTGAGGTGATATTCCAACGTAACTATTGTTATATTCCTTCCTATCGTTTACCAATCTTATTTCCTCCTAATTGGTGATCTGGTCAACAAGGGCTATATTCCAAGCCCCTTCCTCGACAGCCATCAGGCAGGCAAGGAGGGTAGTTGACAAGAACCTAATCCTGAATCTAGGTTTTCAGATGGGTTTTTACCTTAATAGCATTTCCTGAGCCTTATTATACCTATTTTTCCTTTGACGAAAAGTAATGATGACAGTTAGGGTAGGGGAGAGAAAGGACATTTCCAGTTCCGAGAATAGAAAGTGTCAATGGTCCGAACAAATATGGCAGAGGAAGTTCGGTGTTGGATTCAAGAAGTAAATCTATTAAGAGAAATAATTGAAAAGAAAAATAATTGAAAAGAAGAATAATTGAAAAGAAGAATAATTGAAAAGAAGAATAATTGAAAAGAAGAATAATTGAAAAGAAAACTAAGAAAAACTCGTTCAAAAATTAATTAAAAAAATTAAAGCGGAGAGTCCCGCTTGGTTTTTTCCTTCGATTACTTTATTGATCTTCCAAGCCTACCTTTTTATTTGTAAATGGGCGTGCCTGTGCTCTGGGTTATTTTGTCAAAAGCTTCAACCATTCTCATTGTCAAAGGCCCGGGTTTACCTGTACCTATGAGTCTTCCGTCAAGTTTGGTCAGGGGAGCAGATTCGGCTGCCGTGCCGGTAACAAATATTTCATCTGCTGTGTAAAGGTCAAATAAGCCGAGATTTGCTTCGATAGTTTTGTATCCCATCTCGTCAAGAAGTTCGATGGCTGTAGCTCTGGTGATCCCTTTTAAATTGCTGATTGTGAAGGGTGTGTAGACCATATCGTTTTTGACGATAAAGATATTGTCTCCCGAACCTTCGCACACAAAGCCGTTCTGGTCCAGGAATATAGCTTCGTCTCCTCCTTTCTCGTTGGCTTCGATCTTTGCCAGGATATTGTTCAGATAGTTAAGCGATTTAATATTCGGGGACAAAGCATCAGGCGCATTTCTCCTGACACAGACGCTGACTCCTGTGAGCCCGACTTCGTAGAGATCTCCGTACATGGCTCCCCAGCCCTGAGCTATAACAACGATACTGGGCTTTCCGCACTTGCGGGGGTCAAGCCCTAGATCCCCGATTCCCCTTGAGACTATCGGGCGGATATAAGCATCTATGAGATTGTTTTTTCTAAGGGTTTCAAGGATTATCTCTGTCATCTCTTCTTTTGTAAAAGGGATATCCATTGCAATTGCCTTTGCAGAGTCGTAAAGTCGGTCAACATGCTCTTTTAACTTGAAGACACGCCCGTTGTACGCTCTTATCCCTTCAAAGACACCATCACCATAGAGAAAACCATGGTCATAAACCGAAACCTTGGCTTCGTCTTTGGGAACAAATTTCCCATCCAAATAAATCAGCAACTCACTCATTTGCGAACAATCCTCTTCAATTTCACTACCTTCTGGAGTATACAATTTTCTTGATATCCTAAATATAACATAATCTTCTTGATATTCTAAATCCAAGTAATCTAACTTACAACTCTCAATAGATCATTAATCTTTCATTCATTAACAGTATGTAAGCTCTAAGCAGGACTCTTAAAGGAACTCAAAGCTTCAGGGAAAGTTTCCATACTGGCAAATTCTTAAGTAAACTACTGAATAAGCGGTATATACTAAATATATATTATAATTCCGCTTCCTATTAAATATTTTTAGATATTTCACAGACCTAAGTAGCGTGTTCATGCAACAAGTTTTTATCTTAAAACGCTCATCTCGTATTCCGCAGTAGAAAAAGCAAATTGGGCTCGTGGCTTAGCCAGGATATAGCGCTGGGCTTCTAACCCAGACGTCGGGGGTTCAAATCCCTTCGAGCCCGCTTATTCCTTTTGCTTGTTTCTATTAGTCTACAGTGAATTTCTCTTTCTATTATCTGTTTATTATCTGTTTTATTTTTTCCCAAAAAACATTCTTTTAGCTTTATTAAGGCTTCCTTGCCTTAACGAATCCTGGCATAACTGCCAATTTTAAGGAAAAAGACACCTTTTTGATTCCAATGAAGCTTTTTGAAATCAAAATTTGAAAATCAGAATAGATAGAGATCAGAATAGAGTTTGAAACAAGCTAAGGCTGAAAAGTAAAAAGTGAAATTTTCGGAAAGCAAAAAGCCTTGAAATTAGCTTGTATTCTTCAGGTGTAATCTCCGGATGTTTATTTTCCATGCCTGATAAAAATAAGGGCCAGATATATGTTGGATTACATTATATCTGGCCGCAGCCAATTATCACCTTACTTTTTTATGATAATAGCTTTTCTTTGAAAACTGCTTCTTTATGGCATCTGCTTTTTTATGAAATTCAGAACTTATTTCCGATAACTGGGGACCATCTCAACGTCTTTTTGTGAGGGCATAATTATGGCTAGAATAATGTATAGTACCAGTGATAGCCCGTTAATTAGGAAAGTAAGAGCTACAAAAGCAAGCCTTACAAGAGTTGGATCTATCCCGAAGTATTCTCCTAGCCCACCGCAGACCCCAAAGATCATACGTTCAGTCTTACTCTTGGTCAGGCGTTTCTCCATTGTATAGGCAGTACGCTTTTCTTCTTTAGCTTCCCTTTCTTTAGCCTCCCTCTCTCTGGCTTCTTTTTCTCTAGCTTCTTTTTCTCTAGCTTCCCTCTCTCTGGCTTCCCTTTCTCTAGCTTCCCTCTCTCTAGCTTCCCTTTCTGTAGTCTCTTCGATAGTCTCTTGTCTGGCTTCTTCTGTTCTTTCAGTGGATTTCTCTTCCATGCTCTTCTCAGGTTTTGCCCACGATTTCTCTGTATAGCCAGTCTCGAGTTCCCCTGGGGCTTTGAATTCACTTTCTTTCGGTTCGTTCCTTTCCTGAAGTGAAGCCTCGGTTCCGGCTTCTTTACCTTCCATTTTTTCTTCAGGTTTTGCCCATGATTTTTCCGTATAGCTGGTCTCAAGCTCCCCCGGGGCTTTGAAATCGCTTTCTTTCGGCTCCTTTCTTTCAAGGACTGTTGAATCGTCACTGGTCTTTTTTTCTTCGACCTTTTCCTCAGATTTCATACCTGATTCTCCCTTAAAATCAGCTTTAGGGGCCCGGAACTTCAAAGGAATTTCCCGGGGCCTTTCCATACCTGATTCCCCTTAATATCAGATATAAGGACCCCTGGAACTTCAAAGTAACTTCCTTTCACTTTCTTCATTTCCTTTTTTTCTTGAGGATTTGGATTCTCTTGCATACTCATTATTCTATTCCTGAGGATTTATAGCATTATGGTACTTTATTTCCATGATCTTTACTATTGTTATTTTATTCCTCAATTTCAGTGGCACTCGGGGCAGCCGCATTCCTTTTCCCTGCGGAAAATCCCATATAACATTAATGGTAGCAGTAGAATCGCAAAAATTATCTTGAGATCTTCGGGAAGCAGTTCTTTTGCAGTTCCTAAGGTTATACTTGCACTGATTCCCATTCTTAGATAAATCCAGTCCAGCAGAATTCCTGAAGCTAAGGCACAGAGAGAAATCATTCCCACATAAAGGGCTGCTGAACGTTTCCCTAGGAAGCGGGTAACCATCGTTATAGTTGCTGCGTTGGTTGCCGGACCTGCAAGCAGGAAAACAAAAGCTGTGCCCGGACTCATCCCTTTGGCTATTAGACTTGCGGCAAGAGGGGTTGAGGCTGAAGCACATATGTAAAGGGGAATTCCAACTAAAAGCATGATAACCATTGAACTAAGGCCCCCACCCAGGTAATTCTGTATGAAGCTCTCGGGAATTGCGTAGGAAATAATACCCGCAAGCAAGATCCCTACAAGCATCCATTTTGCAATATCTCCTAATAGCTCGATGTAAGCGTATTTCATTCCTTTAATTAGCTGTTCTTTTACTGACTTCTTATTTTTCTCGCCTGCTTCGGATTCATTCTCTCCACACCCACAACCTCCGCAATCGCATGAAGAGCCATTTCTTTGCGGGACTGAACTTGCCGGGACTGAACTTGCCAGAGGAAATGTACGGGTACCTTCAATAGATTTATTGCTACTTCCCACAGGCTTTAATCCTGCAGGTTTTACGTCTATGGTTTTTACTACAATATTTGCTGGCTCAACTGTCATCTCTTCTGAGTTTACAGGCCTTGTGCAACTGCATGAAGGAGACCTGCACTCGTTTACCTTTACAGACGTCCCAATTAAAGTTGAAACCGCGAGAACTCCTACCTTATTAACAGGATTTTCCTGTTTTTTGAGTTCTTTCTTTTCAGGTTCTTCCTCTATCAAAAAATTGTTCATAACCCCTGCAAGGATAGCAGTCAAAATTGTAGCCAGAGGGCGGAATACTGCCATAAGAGGGTCAAGAAGAGCATAGGTAAGTGCTATCGAGTCTATTCCTGTCTCTGGAGTAGCGATCAGGAAAGAGAGGGTTGCGCCCCTATTTGCTCCCCTTTTTCTTATCGATATCGCTGCAGGAACTACTCCACAGGAACAGAGTGGGAGCGGGAGCCCTGCAAGGGCTGCGTTGACAACAGAACGAACTTTTCCTGCCGGTGCTCCAAGGTAATCCACAATTTTCTGGTCTGGAATCAGGATATTGAGGAGGCCTGAAATCGCTAAACCAAAAATAAGGTAGGGAGCTGCTTCTACAAAAACCTCCCAGGATGCTAGCAGGATTCCAAAAAAAGAGGTCTGGATGACAGTTAGGACTTCAAGACTCATGTTTTTCCTCCACATGTTCCAGGCACATTTCAATTAATGTACTGACATGGTCATCCGCAATATAATAAATCGTAAATTTCCCTTCCCTTCTGACCCGCACCAGGTCAAGCTGCCTGAGGGTACGAAGGCTGTGTGAGACTGCAGATTGAGTGACCTCAAGGGACTGCTCCAATTCGCAGACGCACATCTCTTTTTGACTTAGTAGAAAAAGGATCTTCAGGCGAGTATCCGATTGGAGTGCCTGAAAAATAGCAGCCATCCGCGTGATGTTCTCGTTATTCGGAACCTTTTGCAACAGGTTTCCTATCTGTTTTACATTCACTCTTTCACAATTCTCTTGCATGAATATATGAACAGCCGTTCATGTATTAATCTCTTTTTAATTATCACAATTAAGGAAGTTTGTTAGCATCGTAATTAAAAAGGCCGGCTAGTATCGTAATTAGGAGTCTGTTAGTGTGGTAATTAGGAGTCTGTTAGTATCATAATTAAGGAGGGCGGTTAGTGTGGTAATTAAAAAGGCCGGTTAATATAATAATTAAGGAAGCCTGTTAGTGCCGTTATCTAATCTCTAAATCTTTCATTCCCTGTTTTCAAAGATTCAGAACAGAGATGACAAAGAGTACAGTGACAAAAAGAGTTATCCAGTCTTTTTTTTGCATGGAAAGCTCATGCATTGAGGTTCGGCGTCTTCCCTGGTAACCTCTGCTTTCCATTGCAAGTGCCAGTTCCTCTGCATCCCTGATTACACCCCTTAGCAGGGGAATCGCAAGGGCAGGAACAGAATGAAACGGGTTTTTTACAAAATCCATTCCCCTTGCAGCTTGTGCAGCTTTTGTCCGCTCAGCTCTTTCAAAGAGAAGAGGGAGGAAGGCTATAGAAATATTCATCATAGTTGCAAGCTCAAAGGAGCTTATTCCCAGCCAGCGAAGTGGTAGAGGTCTAAGCATCTTTTCTATCCCGCAGGTAATTGCAGACGGATCCGTACTGGCTGTCAGAAGAGCTGCAAATAGTAAAAGGAGTATAAATCGGGCGCCAAGCTTAAGCCCGTTTTCAAGCCCTTCCATACTAGGTTGCAGGATCCAGAATGAAGCAAAGGGACTTCCGTTTGAGAAGAACAGCTGCGCAAAGAATATGAAAATAATGAATAGCCCCATAGGTCTGACTGCGCTGAAGAATATCCTCATCGGCAATCGAGAGAGCAAAGCGAGAGCAAAGAAGAGCATGAATAGAGCTGTAATTCCTGCAAAATTCTCAATCCTGAAAGCCAGAATCCCAAGTAACATCACTACTACAATTTTTGTCCTGGGATCAAGCTTGTGCAGAGGGGAAATTCCAGGTACGTAACTGAATACAGGCTCGAGCATACTCTTTAACCTTTTCCTTTTCTGAAATATTTCTCATTAATTCGTCTTTCCAGACTTTTTCTCTTAAATTCCCTGTACTTTTTGAGTCAAACTAATTTTCAAAGATTTTCGTTAGGATTGAAATTTCCTTCCAGAACGTTTTTCCCGGACTGTTTTTTCTCGAATTTTCTCTCTCAAACGTCCTTTCTCGAATGTTTTTTTCGCAGAATGTTTTTTCCACAGAACATTCTTCCTCGAGTATTTTTTTTCTTAAATGTTTTCCCTTTAATGTTCTTCCTGAATTGCAATATCTTACTTAGATTGTAATTTCCTACAAATTATTCGAAGTACTTTCATTTTCAATTGCAGATTTGACTCTCAATATCTCTTCAAGAGCATCTTCAACAGTAAATACAGCAGGATTAACTGGCAAACCTCTTGCTTTGAGTTCCCTCATCATGGAGGCAATAGGCGGAAGAGGTACACAATCGGTTTTGAGGTAATCTTCTCTGCTTCCCTGGAAAACTATTTTTCCCTCCTTGATAAGCACGATCTTTTGAAGCAGCGGAAAAAACCCTTTAAGGTTATGGGTTACCGCTATAACTGCAGTTCCACTGTCATTTACTCTTTTTAAGGTCTCAAGAATTTCCTTTTTTCCAATAGGGTCAAGCCCTGTTATGGGTTCGTCCAGTACGAGATAGTCCGGCCTGAGGGCAAGGGCACTTGCGAGTGCTACTCTTTGCATTTCTCCTCCACTCAGACTGAAAGGGTTTCTATGAAGTATTGTTTGGTCAAGGCGAACAGCTTCAAGCGCCTCAAGAGCTCTTTCGTTGGCTTCTTTTCTCGAGTATCCGAAATTTAAAGGTCCGAATACTATTTCCTCATGTACTGTCCTGCAAAAGAGCTGGTCTGCAGCCTGTTGAAATACCATGCCTATCCTGCGTCTCGCCTCTCTTGACGAGGGATTAAGCCCGTCCACTCGCACGGTTCCGTTTTCCGGAATTAAGAGTCCATTCAAGAGCTTTAAAAGAGTGGATTTGCCTGCCCCTTTTTCTCCCAGGATTCCTACAAATTCCCCTTTTTCTATTTGCAGGTTAACCTCTCTTAAGGCAGGAGTTTCGAGAGGAGTTTTTCTGGAGTATGAAAAGCTTACTTTTTCAAGAATAATTGGCATATTTCCTCCGCAAAGCTTTGGGGTGAAGAGGTTTTTTCCCAGGGAACTGTGACCCCGCTAGTTTTTAAACGGGTTGCAAGGTCAATCAGGGAAGGTAGGGTAAGTCCCAGGCTTTGAAACGCAGGATCCGCAAAAACACTCTCAGCATCTCCTTCCAGAATTATGCTCCCTTTTTCCATAACAATTATTCTATCTGCAGCATAGAGCTCTTCTAGATTATGGGTAATGTATACTATGGTTTTTCCTTTTCTCTGCAGTTTTTTTATGCTTTCGAGGACAGATTGTCCGGAATCCGGATCAAGCATGGAGGTTATTTCATCAAAAACAAGGCATTCAGGCCCCATTGCAAGGACTCCTGCTAGGGCCACACACTGTCCCTGTCCCCCACTCAGGGTTTTTGGCGAGCGATATCTATACTTCTCAAGCCCTGTCTCGGCAAGAGCCTCATCCACACACCTCCGGATTTCTACAGGGGGGAGGCAGAGATTCTCTGGGCCGAAGGCCAGGTCTTCTTCAACGGTTCTGCCCACAAACTGGGTTTCCGGATTCTGGAATACAATACCAACAAGCCTCCGAACTTCTGGAAGCTTCGAAGGGTCACTGGTATCCATACTTTTTATCGTTACCTTCCCTTTCTGGGGTTTCAGCAGCCCGTTAAGGTGGAGGGCGAGTGTGGATTTGCCGCTGCCGTTTTTACCAATTATCGCGACGAATTCCCCTTTTTTTATCGCCAGGTTTATATTCTCAAGGGCAGGGGTTCCATCAGGATAATTGTAACTTACTTTTTCGAGCCTGATCATGCTTAATCAAACTTTTAATTTCGTGTTTTAAAATCTCCGGAAGACTAGGATCTTACAAAAAAATTAAATTAGAAATTTTTAGAATTCATGAGTTGAAGCAATATATGCGGCAATTGCTGTTTTTACTATTTCTCCCGGCAGAAATGGGATAACACCAAGAGTAAGAGCTGCTCCTGGCCCGATCTTAGCTGCAAGCATCAACTGAGAAATCCCGCAGGCATAAATAATCAGGACTCCCAGGCTCATGTTAAGGGCATTAATAATTAAGTTGGATTTTGCAGGGCTCTCAGTTTTCTCGGAAAGCTTTCCTATTACATAAGCAGCCAGGATGAAACCTACTATGTACCCACCTGTTGGCCCAAAAAATACTCCTATTCCGGAACTACCTCCTGCAAAGACAGGAAGCCCTGCAATGCCGAGAAGAGTATATACTATCATACTCAGGCTTCCCCATTTACTTTTCAATATACTGCCGGCAAGTAGAACGAAGAAGACCTGAAGTGTGACAGGTACTGGGGAGAAAGGTATAGGGACCTGTATGTAAGCGCCTGCGGCAGTCAGGGCCGCAAATAGAGATGCAAAAACCATCATTCTGAGTTCAGGTGCATGGGATGAATAGGATTGACCGTGTTTTATGTGCACACTTTTTCCTCGTTTCATTTTTTCTTTACTCGGTTTTTCTTTTTTTATCTTTTATGGGCCTGTCAAAGACTTTTTTGCCTAAAAACAGGCAGATGCGTGTAGTTCCTATATATGGTAAAAGCGGTAATATAGACTGAGACTGACTCAAAGTTATTTTGTCAGCTCTCCTTAATAGTTTATATTCTTTAGTCTCTAACCCCCTTTAGGATAGATAATCCTCTCAAAAATGGGGGTATTGTTAACCTAACTTAAACGAATGGTTTACATTGGATTTAAAACTTTCCAGAAAAATCAGCTCTCATTTTTAAGGTTGACTTTTCTCCGTTTCTGAGCGACAATTTGATATAGATCTTATACCGCTATTATGGATACTTCACCTGAAATGCAGATTCAGCAGACAGTTGCATGGCTGTATTCTCGAAAATTGTCTCATGGGCGCGTGGCCTAGCCCGGATATGGCGGCAGCCTCCTAAGCTGTAAATCGGGGGTTCAAATCCCTTCGCGCCCGCTAATTTCTTTCTACCTGTTTTTCCCGGTATCATCTCAAAGTAATGAGTCATCAGCGTTTTACTAAATTTTAAATATTTGCTGTTTGTTTAAGATGGAGAGCAGATTCTGCTAATTTATAGGAGATGTTTTCGTAACTTATGGAGCAGCTTCTTATCTGAAAAAGAATAGTTTCGTAACTAGGGTAGGTAAAATACAGTAAATACCATGATCCAGACCAGTATAAATTAGAGATTAAAATAAATTAATGATTTAAATTCAACATCAGAGGAAATAAAAATTGATCAGGAAAGCCAGGGTAAGTGACGTTGTTGTAATGAAGCAGATTATCAATTCATATTCCAAGGATGAGCTCATGCTTGCCCGTTCCTTGAGTGAAATATATGAGAGCATCAGGGATTTCTATGTTTACGAGATAGATGACGAGGTTGTGGGCTGCTGTGCCCTGCACGTGGTCTGGGAAGATCTTGCAGAGATACTTGCCCTTGCCGTGAAACCGGAATGCGCAAGAAAAGGAGTAGGCTCAAAACTTGTATCGGCCTGCCTTGAGGATTCCAGGGATCTTGGTATGAAAGAGGTCTTTGCTCTTACCTATGTGCCTGATTTTTTCGCAACTCTGGGTTTTAAGATTGTGGACAAAAATAGCCTTCCCAGAAAAATCTGGTCTGGCTGCCTAAAATGTCCTAAATTTCCAGACTGCAAAGAGATTGCTGTTCTAAAGTCAATTAATTCCTGAGATTTTCAGGAATTATCTTTTCAATTTTTCCAATTTCATTGAAGTACTCTGGAACCAAAAATTACTTATTCAGGAAGTTATATTTTTAGGTTGTCCTAATTATCTTGCCTGAAGCTAACTTATGTTGGCGGGATGGTCTTAATGAATACAGATCGACTTGAAGAATACCTTGAAACTATTTTTTACCTTATCACTAAAAACAAGGGCCCTGCAAAAACCAAACAGATATCTGAAGAACTCAACGTATCTCCACCTAGCGTAACGGAAATGGTAAAAAAATTAAATTCTTCTGGACTTGTGGAGTATACGCCTTATCAGGGGGTCGAATTGACAGAAAAAGGAACTGATGAAGCTATCAGAATCAAAAGGAAACACCAGGTGCTTGAAACTTTTCTGGTTGATGTCCTTGGTTTTGATAGGAAAGAAGCTCATAAAGAAGCCTGCGAACTTGAGCATGCAGTATCTGATCCTGTACTTGAGAAGATTTACGAATTTTTGGGTAATCCCGAATATTGCCCTGACGGGCACTCTATTAACATTGATAAAAGTAATCTCAAGCGAGAGGAAGGATTCATCCCTCTTGATGAGATGGAAGAAGGAAGTACCGGTAAAGTTGCCCGAGTTGCCCTTCCCAGGGAAACAAAGGAACGTTTGAACTCTCTAGGTATCCTTACCGGAGAAGATCTTGAAATCAGGCGTAAGCAAAAACAGGGCTGCATCTCGGTTATAGCAATGGGGTCGGAAATTGCTCTTGGGAGAGACATCGCAAAGAAGATTTTCATAACTCCCAGTAATAAACATATGCAACAGCATTTGTAAAGCAGGTCTTGAGCAGGTCTAAATGGGCATAGAGCAAAATAAAATGGAGATGTGATCTGAATTTCTAGCTCATGCTGTACTTCTGATAATTCAAGTATCAATAAAAAAAGTTCCTATGACATGACGATTGCCTTCATAGGTAATCCAAGTGTTGGGAAAAGTGTCTTCTTCAGCAGGCTTACAGGTGTAGGTGTTGAAGTCTCAAACTACCCGGGCACGACAGTTGCACTTAAAAGAGGAATAGTAAAGGCTCGGGGTAAAACCATAGAAGTAGTTGATCTGCCTGGAATTTATTCCCTTGGAGTTGCTAATGAAGATGAGAAAGTAACCAAGAGATTTCTGATTGAGGATAGGCCAGATATAATCATCAATGTTCTGGATGCGAGCAGGCTTGAAAGAAATCTATTCCTTACCCTACAGCTTCTGGAACTCGATATTCCTATGCTTATTGCCCTAAACCAGGTGGATCTGGCTGCGGATCTTGGAATCCTTGTTGATGTGGACAGGCTTTCAGAATTACTTGGCCTGCCTGTAGTGCCCACGGTTGCAATCTGGGGAGTAGGGCTTGATGAGGTAGTGCTCGTTGCCCTTTCAGAGAAGGAAAAAACTCAGAAGCACCACCGTGTAGAGTACAGCCCCTGGATCCTACAGGCTCTATCTACGCTGGACTATACTTTCCCAAAACTCTCTCCAAGCGTAAAGACTGCAGCGCTCCTCAATGATGCCGAATTTGTAGAACTCTGCTGCATGCCGCCCGAGGCTAATGCCCTTCTCTCTTCTGCCAGGCGGTTAAGGCAGAATATCGAGCTGCAACATGGGATTTCGGTACCTGATACAATTGCAAGAGACCTTTATGGGGAAGCCGGATATATAGTAGACAGTGTGGTCTCAAGGTTCGAGCCAAAAAAGAGCATAAAGGAAAAGATCGATGCTGTGCTGACTTCCCCTCATTTCGGGATTGCAGTTCTCATATCTGCTCTCCTTCTTACTTTCCTTCTTGTTTTTCGTGTAGGAGGTTTCCTTGAAAATTGGATTGTAAATGACTTTTTTGAACCCTACATAATCCTGCCTGTAGAAGCCATGACTTCAGGCATGGCGCCTGTCCTGAGAAATCTCATCCTGTATTCCCTTAGAGGCGTAGAAGCAGGATTTGCAATTGCAATTCCTTATATTGCAGTTTTTTATGCCATCCTTTCAATATTCGAAGATTCAGGCTACCTTACAAGGGCAGCTTTTCTCCTTGACAATCTAACTCATAAACTCGGACTTCACGGGAGAGCTGTGATCCCCCTGGTTTTAGGGTTCGGCTGTAATGTCCCTGCAATTATGGCTGTGCATGCCCTTGGCACGCGGCGGGAGAAGAGGATAGCTTCCGTTCTTATATCCCTTGTTCCCTGCTCTGCCAGAACAGTTATTATTCTGGGACTTGTTGGGACTTTTGTAGGCTTCTGGCCTGCTGTTTCAATTTATATCATGGAAATCTTTCTCATCGCCTCCGTGGGCTGGATTCTAGGAAAAAGTCTACCAGGCCAGAGAAGTGGCTTCATCATGGAGATGACTCCTCTCAGAAAACCGGAACTTTATTCTACCCTCAGGAAAACCTGGATGAAAAGCCGGGAGTTCGTCTTTATTGCATTCCCACTTTTGCTCCTTGGAAGCGCGTTTCTCGGAATTGCTGAAGCTCTGGGCCTTCTTTCAATCTTCCAGGACTTTGTAGAGCCTGTATCCGTCGGCCTGCTGGGCCTTCCTGCGTTTGCTGCAACAGCTCTTGTATTTGGAATTCTTCGAAAAGAAATGGCTCTCCAGATTCTGGCCGTACTGGCGGGCACAGCCAATTTTGCAGCGGTAATGACGCCTGTCCAGATATACCAGTTTGCTGTCATCACAACCATTTATGTGCCCTGTGTTGCAACGATTGCTGTACTGAAACATGAGCTTGGAGTAAAAGATACAGCTTCGATAGTCCTTTTCACTATATTCCTGGCTCTTGGGGTGGGTATTTTGATTAGAATTTTCGGGCCCACTTTCCTTTGAACTTCTTTTATTATGCAGGCTTTTTTCTTTTTAAATAAAAATAGTGACTGGAAAATACCCTACTTAGAGAAAAATAAAAGAAATAATTAAAGATAAGTTTGGGATTAACGAAATATTTGCTTTCTCTGAAGAATTTGCTTTCCCTGAATAATTTACTATCCATGAATAGTTTGCTTTCCCTGAATGATTTGCTATCTATGATGATTTTACTTACTAGATATTTGTTAACTATGAGTCATTTCCGATTTACGAAACATTTGCTATCTATTAATAGTCTGATCTCAGAATCAATAAATATTTCTTTCAGGACTTTATGATTATCTTATAAAATGTGTGCTCTTGCACATCGAGCAAAATATTTATATATTAACTATGCTTATTAACTTCTCTTTGATTGTCCGTTTACCGCAAATTATTAATACTTAGCATATCGTGTTCTATACCCAATGACCCGAATTACAGATCACCTACACAAAAACGTGTTGAGTGTTATTATGGATATTTTAGAAATGGATCATTTCCGTGAGCCTGAACTTGAAGAGGTTGAATTTTTCCTTGTACGCACCGGAACTCACGGTTCTATTGTCCACGAAAACGCTGTGGACATGGACTGTACGACCCCCAAAATTCAATCAAGGGAGAATGTATTGGTCAATTTAGACAATCCCTTTCCATCCATCAACTAACACCTCATTTTAACAAGTTTTACCCCTTAATGAAATCCAACCCCCTGACTCATTGTATTTTAGAGTTAACTTTGGATTTCATTCCCCTATTTTGCAGTAATATGAATCTGCTTTTCTATCGCGAATTTACTTTTCTCTAATCAATTTGCTTTCCTTTACTTTATCCCTTTTTGTAGTACTTTTCTTTCTCTTCCCCTCTTTAAGCTAACTTTTATATATTTGCTCAAAAAATATTTTTAAATATGTCTTATATTAATTTTATTCAAACTCGTGTAAGGCCGAAAAATAGTATCGATTACCATATATATATAAAGAAAGATTACATGTACTTTGTACACATTATTTAAATTTGTCTGAGCGAATCAATTTATTATAATTGTGTTGATGTGCCCTGCTGGCAAAAACTGCAGGCAATCAGGAAATCGGACCCGACTTATGATAAGAGGTATTTTAATGAGAACTGGACAGAGGGACGTGCACAATACACCTAAAAGGCGACTGTCAATAAGCTATGAGGAGCTCGAGACTCTCAAGAAATCTATTAAAGTTTCTGTTATTAATGAACTGCGAGCTGAAATAGAAAACGTTTCCGATCAAGAATCCTTAAAAGACACTGTACTTTCCGAAATCAGGACCGAACTGATGGGAATACCTAATCCTACCTTACTCAAGGCTTCCATCCTGAATGAATTAAGAACGGAATTGAAAGCTCCCAAAGAAAATAACCTGGAAGCAGCTGATCGGCGGCTGAGAGAAATTTCAGGGATTCAAGACGGTCTTGTTAGGGAATTACTTGACCAAAAAACTCTAATTAAAAAGCTAGAAATTGAGGTCCACAATCTAACCAAAAAGCTTGAGGATATGAAAAAAACTGCTCCGGCGCCCTCTCCTTCGATTTCTTTTATTCCTGATGGAGATCCTCTTGATCTACCTCCTCTTTCCAAAAAGCCGAAGTCTAAACCTGAATTCAGAAAAGAAACCTCTCCTGGATATGAAATGATTGAATTCAGGGAAGCTCCTGCCCCCCTCCCAGGCACCAATGCAAGAATTAAGCTGAAGCTTAGGGAGATCGAGCCAAGAGAGCTTGATGAAGAAGAGATTGAAACAAAGTGTGAGTATATTATTGCCGAGAGTGGGGATAAAAGACGGTTTAAAGGCAATATGGGACAGCAACCGTCGGTGAGAGCGGAACCTGTAAGGCAGGCACCTCCCAGGCAACCAGCTTTGAGGCAGCCTGACTCTATGAAGGTAGATCCTGTAAGAGCCAAACCTGATGATAATTATAAATGTGAGTATATAATCGCTGAGAAGACTTCAAAAAAATACATGGTTGAGGAGTCAGTGGACCTTCGTGAAAACGAAGATGCGGAAGTTATCACCTGCAGCCGGAAGAATTCAAGGACATATTGAGGTATAAAAACAGAAAATTCCTCAAAAACGCAAATTACAGAGGTATTCTGTGTATATAAAAGATATAGAATTCGTTAATTTCAAGTCTTTCGGAAAAAAAGTAAAGATTTCCTTTTATAATGACTTTACCACTATTTCCGGCCCTAATGGGAGTGGAAAGTCAAACATCATAGATGGGATTCTCTTTGCACTCGGACTTTCCAGTTCCAGAACTCTTCGGGCTGAGAAACTTACGGATCTTATATACAACGGCGACGAGGCAAAGAAACCTGATTTTGCCCAGGTTACAATACGTTTTGAGAATACAGACCGCAAGATGCCTTTGGATCTTGACGAGGTTGAGATCTCAAGAAAGGTTCGGAGAACGAAAACCGGATACAACAGCTACTTTTACTTCAACGGAAAAGCTGTGACCCTTGGAGAAATACATTTCCAGCTTGCAAAAGCCGGAATAACGCCTGAAGGTTACAATGTGGTCATGCAGGGTGATGTCACACAGATCACCTCAATGACTTCAGTAGAACGGCGGAAGATTATCGACGAAATTGCAGGGGTTGCGGAATTTGACGAGCGTAAGCAAAAGGCTCTGGGAGAACTGGAAGTTGTCAGACAGCAAATCGAACGTGTCGATATAATTCTAGAAGAGGTACGGGCCCAGCTAAGTAAACTGGCCGGAGAGCGTGATCAGGCCCTAAAATACCAGGCGCTCAAGGCTGAAAAAGTCAAATTTGAAGGTTATATCCTGCTTTCTAAGCTCAAGGACGCAAGGACCGAACTAAAAAATATTGATAAGGAGCTTGCAGGAAAGGAAGAGCACCTTGAGAAAGTTCAGGTTCTGCTAAATGAGAGAACGCAGGAACTCCAGGCTCTAGAAGAAACTTTAGAAAATCTTTCCCTTGAGATCCGGAAAAAGGGAGAGGACGAGCAGCTTGAGGTTAAGAAGGAAATTGAAGAGATTAAGGGAGAAATCTCGCGCTGCGTAGACAGCATTGAGCTTTCGGAATCAGAGCTTGAAGAAGCCGATTCTCGGCGCAGAAAAGCCTTTGTAGAGATAGATTCCACCAAAGGTAAAATCCGAGAACTTGAAGAGAAAATCGAAGCAGAGAACTTGAGAAAGGATAGCATATCATCAGAGCTTTCAGACCGCAAAACTGAGCGTGTACTGCTCCAGAGCAGGATTGCAGATGTGGACGCAAAGTTTGCTGTAACAAGAGATGAGCTCATGGTTGCCAGGAAGAAACTTGAGGATATAAAGAACGAAAAGAATGAGCTTATCAGGGCTGAGGACCGGCTTCTTGATGCCCTCCGGAGAAAGTCTTCTGAACTCAGGGAAATAGAAAACCAGATCAGGGACGCAGAGGCAGCAGTTACTACTTCTGACAGCGACACACTTTCTGTCCAGTATGAAATTGAGAAACTTTCTGAAAATATGGAATCTCTTATAAAAGACCGTGATGATATCGAGAGCAGTCATTTCAGGATCAAGGAAGACATCCGGAAGCTTGAAAGCAAACTTCACGGCCTTCAACAGGAATATGCTATCACGGAAGCGAGAATTCGGGCCTCTGAGCAAGGCGGGGGTTATTCCAAGGCCGTTGAGATGGTAATCGGGGCTTCACGGCAGGAAGACCTCTTTGGAATTCACGGGACCATTGCCCAGTTAGGGAGAGTGGACAGGCAGTACTCAACAGCTCTGGAAATTGCTGCAGGAAATAGAATGCAGGCAGTCGTTGTAGATACTGATGCTGATGCTGCCCAAGCAATAGAATACCTGAAGCGTAGAAAAGGAGGGCGAGCTACCTTTCTTCCCCTCAACAAGATGAAAGAATCCAGACGGCTTGAAAATCTCAATTATGAAAATGGAATAATAGGTTACGCAATTGATCTTATTGAATTTGATTCAGGTTTTGAACCTGCTTTCTGGTATGTTTTTCAGGATACTCTTGTAATGAATGATTTAAACAGTGCTCGTCGTCTCATGGGGAAAGCAAGGATGGTTACCCTTGAAGGGGAACTCCTGGAAAAGAGCGGGGCAATGGTAGGAGGCTCTGTTTCTTCGAAGTCGGGAATTTCTTTTGCAGCTGCGGAAAAAGATAAACTCATTGAGCTTGCAAACGAGATCAATTTTTTAGATTCAAGCCGAACTGCAGCTATAAGTAAACAGGACAGTATTGAAAGTCACCTTTTCGAATTGAACCGGAAAATTAGAGACTGTGAAGCTACGATCTCACGAAAGGAACGCCAGCTTGAGGAAATTGCAGGCAGAGAAGCCAAACTAGCCGAACTGCTTGAAGCTAAACAGGCGGATCTCAAAGCAATCGAGAACTCCAGGATAGAACTCAGGGCTGAGATGGACAAAGTAATCTCTGAAAAAGCTGAAAAAGAAGAAGCTATAGCTGAATTTGGAGTACAGGTTTCTGAACTTGAGACAAAACTTGCTGACTCCCCTCTTCCCGAGATCAATAAAAAAGTGGAATTCGTTGACCAGGAACTCAGGCGGCTTGAAGGCCGAATCAGGGATACTGAGGCAAGCCTGAATGCGCTGCAGCTTGAAAAAGAATATGCTGAACAGAAGATTGCCGAAACAAAGGAACTTATTAGGGATTTTGAAGAAAAGAAAGCCTCAAGACTGCAAAAAGTTGATTCCTTAAAGGTAAAGATAAAGGAGCTTGAGGAAAAGCTCGAGGAAAAGAAGAAGCGAGAGCTTCAACTTTCCGATGAACTTATAGGGCTTCAAAAAGAAAGAGAAAATATTCAGGCTGAACATGGAGCTGTGAAGCGCAGGGTCAGTATTGCCATGACTACTCTGGAAAAAGCAAAACAGCATGTAATTACGCTTACAGCTACGAAAAATGCGCTTCTTGACCAGGAAAAGCAGTTTACGGAAGAAGTCCAGAGAAGGGGCATTGAGGAGACTGATGAAGTTCCTAATTACGAAACAGTTTATATACGGATTCAGGCGATCGAAGAAGCCCTAAAACAGCTTGAACCTGTGAATATGAGAGCAATTGACGAATATAATGAAGTAGAATTCAGACTTTCGGATCTGCAGGAAAAGCGTGATACTCTCTTTACCGAGAGGGCACAGCTGCTTGAGCGTATCGATCAGTACGAGCAGCTAAAGCGAGATACCTTTATGGAAGCCTATACAAGCATTAATGCCAATTTCAAAGATATTTTCCATGAGCTTTCTGACGGCATGGGTGAGCTCTTACTTGAGAATCCTAATGAACCTTTTGCAGGAGGGATGATCCTCCGTGCGCAGCCCAAAGAAAAGACTCTCCAGCGGATCGAAGCCATGTCTGGAGGGGAGAAAAGTCTTACTGCTCTTGCTTTTATTTTTTCGATCCAGCAATACCGTCCTGCCCCTTTCTATGCTTTTGATGAAATTGACATGTTCCTTGATGGCTGGAATGTGGAAAGGGTTTCAAGGCGGATACAATCTTCAGGGTCAAAAGTCCAGTTTATAGTTGTTTCCTTAAGAAAACCTATGATCCAGGCCGCAAGCAGGACAATAGGAGTTACAATGCAGGAAAACAATTTCACAAGTATTACCGGGGTGAAGCTTAATGGTTGAGTTCATGGAAAATACCGGCACAGTACTTGATGTCTCCAGACTTCAGGCTCCTGATTTTTGTGAATCAGAGGAAAATGAATCTCTTTTTTCAGATCCCGAGACCTTTGGGTTGCCAGCCACTCTTTCACACCTGGGAATTGATTGGAATTTGCTTGATATTTCAGAATTTGAGACATATGAGCCCCTGGGGATACTGGTTGAACTTGTTCAGGCGGGCAAGATCGATCCGTGGGATATCGATATTGTGCAGCTCACTGACAGTTTTCTGGGAAGAGTGGCAGAGCTTAAAAAAATGGACCTTAGAATTTCCTCAAGAACACTTCTTTATTCTGCAATTCTTCTTCGCATGAAATCTTCTGGACTTTTTGGGGTAGAAGAGGAAGAAATTGATGAGTTTGATTCTGACTTTCTCGACGAGCTAGATCTGCCTGAGCCTGAAGAATTCCCTATTCCAAAGCTTCCTGTCCGTCGAGTATCTACCAGACCCGTCACTCTCAATGAACTTATTCTAGAACTTAAAAAAGCTGAAACTACCCTTTTCAGAAAAAGTGAAAAGAAAGCCCGCCAGGTTGCAGAGGAAAGCCGTCTTCTTACAGGTCCTCAGCTTACAACGGGAGATGTCCTTGGTATTGCACATGATGAAGCCATTAGCTCGCGGCTGGCACTTATCTGGACCATGCTTGCTAAACTGTTTATGAAGCAACCTGTAATACTGTTTTCCAGCTTTCTGGAAACGAGTGAAGATAGGATTATGGATTATCTTTCCCTTCTTTTTCTTGCTTCACACAGGAAAATCTGGCTTTTCCAGAATGAGCTTTTCGGAGAGCTGTATATATATCCAGGAGAGGAATCTGGCTTTTCCACAAAGAATAATCCCTCAAACTTCCATGAAACGAAGCCAGAACCAAAAGCCGAATTTTCAGGCTATCAAATTACGGTTTCCTCAGAAACAGATTTTAAGGGCGAACTTTCCCTGGATGAAAAAGTGGATAGAGAATCCGAGAAAACATTTCTTTGAGATATTTATCATTTAAATGTAGTATTAGAATCAGATCCACTTAATTAAATTCTACTTATCAAATTCACTTACTAAAACCCGTTTGATTAT
This sequence comes from uncultured Methanosarcinaceae archaeon, assembly GCA_963722085.1. Lineage (GTDB taxonomy): Archaea > Halobacteriota > Methanosarcinia > Methanosarcinales > Methanosarcinaceae > Methanosarcina. The sequence continues at coordinate 32,291 of CAVRNH010000076.1, forward strand.
ACCGTTTAATTATATCAACTTCTTAAATTCAACTAATTATCCACATTCTTAAATCCGTTTCATTAAACTCATTTAATTATATTCACTTGCTTAAATTCCACTTATCAAATCCATTTGCTTGATCCGTTTAACTATATCCCTTGCTTAAATCCATTGGATTAAATCCGCTTGACTGGATTCACTTCATTATATTTGCTTGATTAACAGTCAGTCTAATTGAATAGCAGTTTTCATTCTCTTTTGGATGTGAAACCTATGAGTGAGCTTGAAATTATCGAAGCAGCGCTTTTTGCTGCTGGAAGGGCAGTAAGTCTTGAGAAGCTTACAAAAATAACCGGAAAGCCCAAGAAAACCGTTCTTTCAGCATTACAGGAACTGATGAAGGCTTACTCCTCCAGGAAATCTGGACTTGAGATAATCGATCTTGGAGATCGCTATGTTATGCAGGTCAAGCCCGTATACTCTGAACTTATGCGGGAAGTTGCCCCAAAAGAACTCTCTGCCCCGAAACTCCGCACTCTTTCCATAATTGCCTATCATCAGCCTCTCCTCCAGTCAGATCTTATTGATATGAGAGGTAGTGGGGCTTATGATCATATTAAAGACCTGATAGAACGAGGATTTGTAGAATCCGTACCCTCTGGGAGAAGCAGGCAGCTTTCCACGACTTCTCTTTTTTCAGATTATTTCGGACTTAAAAGAAATGATCCGAAAGCTATAAAGGAGAAAATCCTTGAACTTCTAAAATTGCAGGGTGGGCAGAGTGAGATCAACATGTGGTTGCGGAAAAAGACAATTGCCGTGACTCCAATGTATGAATCTCTCATGAGTATGTGCGGAATTAAAGAGTATTTTGTTGTCAATGCCTACTCACCTTCGAAAGAGGAGATTGCACGCTTGCTTGAGGTTGATGTGCTGGTGATCTCTGCCGGTTACATTGATACCGTAAGGCAATATTGTGACGGGGAAATTCTTGAGATTCATTCTACAACTTTTGAGGACCTTATAGAAGCAGTTTCCTTACTCACTGAAGAACTTCCCAGTGAAATAAATCCTAAAACAGTGGAAACTACTATAAAAAAGATCAGGGAGACCAGGGAAAAATACATTTCTTCTTCTGTTCTCATTGAGAAAAAGGTCAAACCAGCAACTGAAATGGTCTCAAGGATCGTAAATGATCTTTCTCTTGGTATTTCCTCAGAAGGCATTCTTGTTGCCCCGGACTATGCGACTTCAAGAAACGGCATGAAGATAGATAAAGGGGCTCAGATTCTAATACCTACTCATCGTAGTGTAGAGGGAGATGTACTCCAGAGAGTCTGCACAAAGTATGATCATATTCTTGAAGGCCTCAAAAAGTTTGAGAAATGAAACTTTGAAAAAGAGGCTTTGAAAAATGAGACTTCGAAATATGAAATGCCTGAAAATCGATGCTGTTGTCTCATTCTTTCTTGACTTTCTTAAGACTGCGGGTGCCTTCAATTTAAGGTTTTCTGTTGCGTTTATATCCCATATATAAAGCATTTATATAGAATACGGAGCATTTAACTATAGCTTTATATACCGGTTAGAGGATATTACTTTTGCTTTATATACTGAGGGTTGACTAATGAGCGAATCTAGCATCAAGATTGAAAACGTGGTCGCATCCACCAAACTCGCTGAAGAATTCGACTTAACTGTTATTGAGTCAGAGTTTGAAGGGGCTGAGTACAACAAGCAGAAGTTTCCTGGGCTCGTTTACAGGGTTTCAGACCCTAAAGCCGCATTCCTGGTTTTTACTTCTGGAAAGGTTGTCTGCACAGGAGCAAAAAACGTTGCCGATGTGCACACAGTTATAGGTAATATGGCAAAAAAGCTGAACGGTATAGGGATTAAAACTATAGAAAATCCAGAGATTACTGTCCAGAATATTGTCGCTTCAGCAGACCTGCATACCATCCTGAACCTTAATGCAATTGCCATCGGACTTGGACTTGAGAACATTGAATATGAACCCGAGCAGTTTCCAGGTCTTGTATACAGGATTGATGTGCCTAAGGTAGTTGTCTTGATTTTCAGTTCCGGAAAACTGGTAGTTACAGGTGGGAAATCTCCTGAAGACTGTGAGAGAGGTGTCGAAGTCGTACGCCAGCAGCTCGACAATATGGGACTTTTATAAGAACCCTCTAATCCATTACATTATATCTTCCTTTTAGGATTCTTTTCGACGGAAGAGAAAATTGATGGAATTTTACAATAAACGGATTCTGCAACACGCGTAGAGGTTCCACAAAGGATATGTGTGAAACGTGAACAGTAAAGATATTTGTATCCTTATTCCCACCCTGAACGAAGCTGCAACAGTAGGGCAGTTAATCAAAGATTTTAAAAAAGAAGGTTTTTCTAACATTCTGGTCATTGACGGAAATAGTAAGGACGGCACTGACCGAATTGCGGAGGCTGAAGGCGCAAAAGTCGTAATGCAGACCGGAAAAGGCAAAGGACAGGCCATGATCCAGGCTTTCGGGCTTATAGAGAACCCTTATATAATAATGGTTGATGGCGATGGGACATATCTTGCCCGGGAAGCTCCTTCTCTTCTTGAACCTATTCTGGAAGGTAGAGCCGACCATGTTATAGGTAACCGGCTTGAGAAGTATTCTCCAGGAGCTTTTACAAAGCTTAACCTTGTGGGAAATCGTCTTATAAATATTTTCTTTGACGTTGCATACGGGGTACATTTAAAAGATATTCTTTCAGGTTATCGTGCTTTTACAATTGAGAGTGTAAGGGAACTGGAACTTAACAAAACAGGCTTTGAAATTGAGACTGAAATCTCTGTAGAATGCATTCTTAAAAAGCAGAGAGTTGAAGAAGTCTCGATTACTTACCTTCCGAGAAGCGAAAAAGGTGCAACAAAGCTAAACCCCGTAAAAGACGGATTTAGAATCGGATCTACTATTTACAGGCTTGCAAAAGTACATAATCCTATGTTTTACTTTGGAATCATAGGCTCTTTCTTTGTCCTGGCAGGTCTGATTACGGGAGCCTTTGTGATTGCCCAGTGGTTCCAGGGGATTACACGTGTTCCTCTTTCGGTCCTTACAGCCCTGTTTATTATATTCGGTCTGCAAATGTTTATTTTCGGCATGCTTAGTGACCTTATTGTAACCTTACACAGGCAGACAATTAATTTAATTCAGGAAAGAAATAGACGTGAAAAGTAAGGAAATCTTCTTAAATGAAGAAGATTTGAGATATCCTCTATCCTTAGATTAAGAGATAATCCTTAGATTGAGAGATATCGTTTACAATGCTGGCAGAAATTCTGGCATTTTTAAAGTATTTTTATTACATGCTCGTTTATGCTTTATTATTTTTACATTTTTGTTCTTGTCTTATCTTTCTGCTTTTTACTCTCTGTGATTCCACTTTTGTTCAGATTTTTCTTAAAACAAGTTTTCTTGTCTCTTACTCAAAAAGACTTAAGGCTTTCTCCATCAAAAGTTTACCTTACTGGGATAGCTTTTTTTCTCGATATCTACTAACGCTGAAGTAAAGTAAACTTGATTAAGGTTAAAGTTAATTTTTTAAATAGTGTTATATATAATTACGCTCCTTTATGCTCTAACTTCACAATCCCTTACCTACACACGATTCTAACATGAGATCTTACTGATAAATTAAAAGCTTGAGGTACTAAATATGACAATTGTGGAAGATGCTCAAAAAGGAATAATTACAGACGAGATGAAGATAGTTGCAAAGGATGAAGGGCTTGACCCTGAATTTATCCGCCGTGGTGTTGCAGCCGGAAGAATTGTAATTCCAACCTCTCCTTACAGGCAGGTAAAACTCTGTGGGATAGGAGAAGGGCTCAGGACCAAAGTCAATGCATCCATCGGTGTATCCTCAGACATTGTTGATGCAGATATGGAAATCAAAAAAGCCCAGGCTGCAGAAGCCGCAGGTGCAGATACCCTTATGGAACTCGGGACTGGTGGAGATTTCCTCGCAATCAGGAAAAAAGTAATTGACAGTATCTCTCTTTCCGTAGGTTCCGTACCCCTTTACCAGGCTTTCATCGAGGCCGCAAGAAAGTACGGCTCAATTGTGCACATGACTGAAGATGAACTCTTCAAGGCAACAGAAGACCAGGCAAAGCTCGGAACAAACTTCATGGCAATCCATACAGGAATTAACAATATCACTATGGATAGGCTCAAAGCCCACGGCAGGTACGGCGGTCTATGTTCCCGTGGCGGAGCCTTTATGACTTCCTGGATGCTCCACAACGAAAAGGAAAACCCACTCTTTGCCAACTTTGATTACCTCGTTGAAATCCTCAAGGAACATGAAGTTGTCCTATCCACAGGAAATGGCATGAGAGCAGGAGCAATACATGATGCAACCGACAGGGCACAGATTCAGGAACTAATCATCAACGCCGAACTGGCCGATAAAGCCCACAACCAGGGTCTGCAGGTCATTGTCGAAGGTCCGGGTCACGTCCCGCTCGACCAGATCGCAACCAATGTAAAGCTTATGAAGGAAATGAGCGGTCACAAACCTTTCTACATGCTTGGTCCACTTGTAACCGACATCGCACCCGGCTACGACCATATAGTAACCGCAATCGGAGCATCCGTAGCTGCATCATATGGCTGTGACTTTCTGTGTTACGTAACCCCTGCAGAGCACCTTGCCCTTCCAAACCTCGAAGATGTCATCACAGGAGTAAAGACTTCTAGGATTGCAGCTCACGTAGGAGATATGGTAAAATACCCTGACAGAGCCAGAGAACAGGACCTTGCAATGGGTAGGGCCAGAAGAGAGCTTGATTGGGAAAAGATGTATTCCCTTGCAATCGACCCGCAGCATGCAAGAGAAGTCAGGACCAGCAGGGCACCTGAAGATACCGATGCTTGTACCATGTGCGGTAACTATTGCGCTCTGAAAATTGTCAACCAGAACTACAACCTCGCAAAATAAGCAGTCCTGGTAATAAATCACTGGTAAATAATCACCGGTAAATTAGGAAGGAAGAGTAAGGCCTTCGGGCTTTACTTATCTATATTTAAATAATTTTTGTTTCTCTTTCTCACTACGGCATTTTTATTATTTTCTGGGTTTTTGATTGATAGTCGTCAATTACCATAGAATCAATGCTAAATTTGATAATTTCATACTACTCATCTTTACCTCCGGAGTTTACAGAGGCATGAGCAGCTCTTTTACCACAGTAAACCACAGTAATTTACTGATACATTAAAGTTCTTTCACAGTCTATAGTGAATTCTCTAAGTTCCTTCGCTAATTTAAGCTAAGAGATAAACCCCTGAAAATGCAGATGGTGGGGGCAGGAAATATGGGCACATTTCTCCTTACTTCCTTTTTCTCCGCTTCTTCCGAGCTTTTCGCGATAATGGGGTTTGATTGAGTCTTTCTATGCACTGAATAGTCCGAAAAATTAGGTTTCTGGCGTCTGCAAGTTTTTTCAAAAAACAGTAAAGTGTAAATTTACATCAAAAAGTAGTTGTAGTAACCATTTCAGGGCTTATAAATAAACCAATAATATACTTGCTAAAGTATATTATCAAATTTTATTCAGAGCCTGGATCCTATAAATCAATTACGGTGATTAGATATCTACTTCATTGAACCTCCAGAGTACTATGGCTAACATTGTGAGAGCAAATGTAATAAGACCCAGGAAGGAAAAAGCGATATCTGCTGTTGTATATATATAATGGTTTCCCATTACAGAGAAATTAGTTCCTAACGCAAGATACCGAATTCCGTCTGCCAGAAGGGTTAGAGGGTTGAGCGTTGATAGAAACTGCAGAATCTCCGGAAAAGCGTCAACGGGATATAGAGCACTACTTACAAAGAATAGAGGCATGCTAATCAGAGTTAGAACTGACTGCATTCCTTCGGGTTGATCGACAGAAATTGCTATCGAGCCTGAAAGGAAGAGAAATCCTAAGGTAAAAATTCCCACTAATACAAAGATGCCCACGATTGAGATAATAGTTTGAAGAGTGTCATATCCTTTAAAGAAATTCATCCCGAGAAATTTTCCAAACCCAAGTATAATGGCCGTCTGAATGTAGGCTTTTGTTATGCCTGAAAGTCCAAAACCTATGACAATATTGACGCGTGAAATGGGACTTGCTAGAGTCTCTTTCAATAAGCTGAATTTCTTATCAAATAGGAGATTAGTACCCCCAAAAAGACTGCAAAATAATACATCCATGGCAATTATTCCAGCTCCCATGTACGAAAGGTAATCAACAATAGGGACACCGGGGATAGTTGGAAGCATAGAAGTTAATTCATCGAAGCTTTTTGACATTGCAAGTCCAAAGAATGCAAGCCACATCACAGGTTGAATTATGGAAGTGAAGAGCATTGACTTGAATCTGAAAAATTTCACCATTTCTCTCCAGTATACAGCACGGAACGTAAGACTCATTTGGACCCCTCCGCATTTTCGCTTTCAGCACTTTCCTCCTCTGGTTCTCCTCCTTCCCTTAAACCGTGTCCGGTATAATGAACAAAAACATCATCCATTGAGGGCTTTTTGATGTTTACGGCTTCTATTTCTATCTCATTTTGTCTCATCATATCCATGATTTTAGGTAATACGTGCGTGGCATCTACCCCAATCATCACTCTCAGAAATTCGGGATCTTCTTTTACGCCTTTAACTGATTCAAGTGACCTTAAAACATTTGCAGCAGCCTTATTATCGTTTGTCTCCATATGAATAATATCTTTCCCAAGTTGATTTTTTAATTCGGTAGCAGTTCCTACTGCGATTATTTTTCCGTAATCGATGATGCTGATTCTGTCGCTGAGTTGATCAGCTTCTTCCATATAGTGAGTGGTCAAAAAAATGGTAGTGCCTTCGTTTTTGATATCTCTCAAATATTTCCACATTCTCAATCTTGTCTGAATATCAAAACCCACGGTTGGTTCATCAAGGAAGAGGACTGCAGGCTTTGTCATTAATCCCCTGGCAAGTTCAAGCCTTCGTTTCATACCCCCGCTTAAATTCTTAGCCAGGACATTCCTTTTAGATTCCAGTTCAGTGATTTTAATGAGTTTATCTATCCTTTTTTTTCGTTCTTCTTTTGCCATTGAGTATATCCTGCCGTGATATTCCAGGTTCTCACAAACAGTCATCTCATAATCAAGGCACATCGTCTGAAAAACAATACCAATTGATTTCCTCACTTCTTTCGCTTGTTTTGCCACATCATACCCGTTAACTTTAGCTTCACCCTTCTGGATCTTCCGAAGTGTGGTTAGAATATTTATTACTGTACTCTTACCTGCGCCATTTGGACCGAGAAATGAAAATATTTCCCCTTTTTTCACGGTGAAACTTATATTATCTACTGCTGTTAAGTCACCATATTTATGCTCAAGATTAATAACTTCTATAACATTTGCGGTCACTAATGAATCAACCCCTTCCCATTACCAAATAAGGCATATTCTCCCACTCATACTAGGCCTCATTTGAGTGGTTATCAAATAGTAATTTCTTTGTGAGATCATTAAGTTCTAATAAATATATTGATAGTTTTATACAAGTAGTTGTATCTCAGAAGGTTTATATAAATAGGAAATAATGTTTCTAAACTAACATCTTAGCACTTCTTTGTTTTCTGTTTTAGGTACTTCCAGAAATTAGTTATTTGATTAATTCTGTCCGTTTTTGTAAAAAACATCTATAATGACTTCTCCACTTTGCTTTTTTCGAGAACTCCCTTTCTTTTATTCTTTAAATAAAAAGATATAATGACTGTGAGTGAGGCTTATGTTATGGAACTCGTTCAGAATTAACATTGAGTATTGTATAAATAGTTAAAAAGTGGGAAATCCTTACTATTTTAATGCAGTTATGTTGCTATCTTAACATCACACTTTGATACATAATCCATAAATAATTATTTTTACAAATTTAAAATTAAAAAGGAATAATTTAAAACTAAAGCTCGTGTCTTGAGTATTAACATCTTATAAATGGAAAATAAAGAAGGAAAGACAATTGAAAAATAAGAAAATTTTTTCAGTAGCCTTGATTTGAAGAGGATACTTAAAAAGGAATAATTAAAACTAATGTGTCTTGAGTATTAACCTCTAAAATGGAAAATAAGAAGCTTGAAAAATTGATGATCCATTAGCTTTAGTTTCAATAGTCTAGTTTTATTTTTAATTCTAGTTTCGTCTACGGCATCGGCATCTAGTTCAGCGCCCGGAAACCTCACAATTCACTTTATCAATGTCGGGCAGGGAGATTCTATTTTGTTAGAATGCGGCGACAATGATATGTTGATCGATGCTGGAGAACGAGATAAAAGTGATGATGTAGCTCAATACTTAAAGGGCGAAGGTATCACATCGCTTGATTATGTGGTCGCTACGCATCCGCACGCAGATCACATAGGTGGCATATCTGATATCCTCAAAACCTTCCCAATCGGACAGTTCTTAGATAGCGGGTATCCGCATACATCGGGGACGTACGAATACATGCTCAACACGATCAACAATGAGAATATTCCCTTCAAAACGGTTAAAAGAGGGGATACGATTGATTTTGCGCCAGGTATAAATGTTCAAGTCCTGAGTCCAGGAAGCACTTATTTCACTGACGACCTCAACCAAAATTCGATTGTGTTGAAGGTAACCGATGGAAGTGTATCCTTCCTATTGATGGGTGATGCCGGAGTTGAAGCTGAGAATGCCATAATGCAGGATGGTTATAACGTCAATGCTGATATCCTCAAAGTGGGACACCACGGCAGCTACACTTCAAGTGGACAAGCATTCATAGATCTGGCGAATCCTGCTGTAAGCATAATCGAAGTTGGTGCCAATAACGAATATGGGCACCCGCACACAGAAACGCTTCAAACACTTCAAAAAGTCTCAACGGTTTATAGGACTGATCAGGATGGAACTGTGACCGTGACAACCGATGGCTCTTCTTATTCCGTGAGCACTGAGAATACAGCATCGAATCCTAAAGAGACAGTGCATCCAGTGATCCCGACAGCAGACTTCAGTACCAGTGCTACAAGCGGATATACTCCTCTTACTATCCAGTTTACAGATGTTTCTCAAAATGCAGCATCAAGGAGTTGGAACTTCAATTCTGACGGAACCTCTGACTCAAGTGAAGTAAGTCCAGTTTATACATATACAGCTCCAGGAACCTATCTAGCTACCCTAGTAGTGAGCAATGCAAACGGAACTAACTCCAAAACTACTTCAATAACAGTACTGGAAGAGAATAACTCTAACGGCGGAAGCAGTGATAGTAGTAGTGACAGTAGTAGTAGTGACAGTAGTAGTAGCGACAGTAGCAACAGTGGAGGAAGCAGTCACAGTAGCGGAAGCGGGGGTGGCTCTCCTGAGCCTCAAAGTAATGTTGAAATTAAGGAACTTTCACAGACATTTGTTAATAGTGGAAAACCTGTAATGTTCGATTTCCCAAGAAACGCTACTTCTGTATTATATGTTAGCTTCGATTCAAAGAAGAATGCTGGGAAGACAACAACCATCGTTGAGATGCTGAAAGGAAAATCCACCCTGGTTTCAGGGCTGCCTCCTGGCGAAGTCTACAAATACTTAAATATCTGGGTTGGAAACGGCGGATTTGCAACTTCAAAGAATATCGAAAATGCGGTTGTATGCTTCAAAGTTGAGAAGGCCTGGCTGCAGAGTATTAGTATAGACCAGTCTTCAATCATCCTCAACATGTATAATGATACGAGATGGGACCAGCTACAAACCAGCCAATCAGGGGAAGATGACACGTACCTCTATTTCACAGCTAAAACCCAAGGATTTTCTCCATTTGCAATAACTGGTAAGGCAAAAGTGAAAGAAGCTGTGAATGAAATTGAATCTAAACCTAAGATAGGAAGTCTTGAACAAAAAAGTGAAAGTACAGCAACAAGTGTTGAACAGACGCCTGAGCAAGAAGAAAATACAAGCACGCCGGGCTTCGGAATCATTTACGGGATGATCGGCCTGCTTGTGGTGTTCCTGAGTAGAAGAAGATGATAATATTGGAAAGCTTCAAAGTTATTCTTGACAGGATAGAAGAAGGTATTGCAATACTGCTTGTAAGGGATGAAGAGACAATTAAAATTAACATCCCTCTCGTTTTATTGCCTCCTGAAAGTTGGGAAGGTGACATTCTGGGTATTGCCATAACCTTGGATGTGCAAGAGACAGAAGCTGTAAAAGAAAGAGTATCTAACTTGCTTGAGAAGCTCCAAAAGAAGAATAAGAGCGAATAAGAGGGATGGCGGGGAAACCTACCCTCCCACGTTTGAGGTAGACAGGAATAACCAAACCGTCAATGCTCTATATCTTAGCAAGTCTAAATTAGAGTTACAACTGTCTAGTGCATCGATTCTAAAATATGTCCGAAATAAATTTTTGAAAACCACGGAAAGCACAGAAGACACGGAATTAAGAGAGTAAGGGTGCAGTCTTTCCGTAATTTCCGTGTTTTCCATGGTTGTAATGTCCGGATCAAATCACTCTGTGCCAACCTGCGTTTTCCGTGTTACAGAACTCATGGTGACTTTAATGTAAACATTTGCATTCTAAACTGCAATTATTTCTAAATTATGTATTTATTTGAGAATCGATGCACTAGTACCATGAAAACTTAATTGTGGATCATCAATTTGATCAAAACAATATCAGCTGATGGAAGTCACCAGAATAATATGTTCTATATTTGGGTTTTCATGGTACTAGTGTTGTGACAATTTAATTATTTGTCATCTTAATTAGCTCTTAATCTGTTATGCTGATGAAAGCTATTAAAGTAAATGCCCAATAATTAAATTTTCATGACACTAGGTGTTATATGTTCGCGAATAATTGTATCTTACTGAGGGGCATAAGTTCAAAAAAATAAAACCTATAAGGCTGGGAATGTATTGGGAATTAAAGGCAGTAAGCCAAGAAAAAGGAGTTTTTGCTTCATTTTCCGCCCATCAAAAACAAACATCTTTCACGAAAAGAAATATGTTAACCATTTTTTATAAATACATATAAATATGTTAATTGGCGATGTCTTATTTGGGGGTATATAATGGCGGACACTTTGAGACAATCACCACAAATATGTGCATATCCTGACGAGAAATATGAAAATCTTCAAATTGAAGTAGTTCTCCCAGGAGTCGATAAAGAGAATATCTCCTTTAAGATTGCCGAAGACAGCTTTTATGTGAGAGCTAAAAAAGAAGGCATTGAATATGCTGACAGTTATTCAATCTGCTGCCCGGTAAATCCTGAAAAAGCAGTTGCAAAATACTCTAACGGTGTACTTAAAGTCACAGTACCCTATCAACAGCCTTTTGAAAAGACATTGGATGTAAAAATTGAGTAACATAATTGCATGGTGAATTTCTCGGGGGAGATTGTTATGGATAGTGCTATACCCAGGTTATTGAAAACTCCGCTTCTAGCGATGTATCACGATGATAAAACTGAAAATCTGACTCTGGAACTCGAACTTCCCGATGTAAAGAGTGAGAATATAACCCTTTTAATGCATGAAAATAGTTTCTATTTGAAGGCTTTCAGTGAAACGGCGGAATATCTGGGATCGTTTTTCCTGGATGGGCCAGTAGATCCCGAAAAGGCTATTGCAGTCAATAATAAAGGGATACTCACAATCAAAGTTCCTTATAAAGAAGGTTTTACGTGTGCAAGGTATATCCCGATCAAGTAAGGCAAATATTTATACTCAAAACAGGGCTTGAGAAGCTTAGTTTTATATCCATTGACTTTTATTATTTTTATAAATTATGTAGACTCCTTTTTATGAGTTTATTACATCGAGGAAATTCTATGAAGATAGTCAAATGCCACGATCTGGGATTTAAGTGTAATTTTATGGCTGCTGGTAGTGAACTGGAAGAAGTTGAAAAGACTATATTTGACCATATCGAAAAAGAGCATAAAGATGAACTTGATAAGATGTCTGAAGATGATTTAAGCCACCTGAAGCATCGAGTATCAACCCTTCTCGGAAGAAGTTGCGGTTGTGGAGCTCTATAAATATGGAGAACTAAATTAACCTTATCTCAATCATATAGAGAATTAAATTAACCGTTATCTTCAATCATATAGAGAATTAAATTATCATCTTATCTCGCTCTAAACTCTTAGGACTTATCACTAAATAACTTAAGTAATACATTTTTATTTTTGAACAAAATAGGTTTAGCAGTTTATGAAAATGTTCAAGTACAGTGTAAAAATGTCATCAAGTTATTTCGTTACGAGCACTTAGCTCAGGGATATTTATTTAATTTTTATGAGTGCTATAAGTCACAGGTTAAATCTTGGATTTTTATAACTCCTCTGTAAATATAACTTTGAAGCTTGAAAGTATATATCGGGACTTCAAGGGTAAACATCTTTTGTGATTATTTTTATCCTCGCTAATTACCTTTATGTAAAAAATTGCGGATCATGATACTGATTGGTTATGATGCTCATTAAGACATAGACCCTATTCAACGACAGTAGATTAAATAATTTTTTTCGTTATCTCCTGTCATGAATTTAAAATCCAAAGATAGTAATTAAGCAGCATTGCGAAACTGACCCATAAGATATAAGGGATTAATAGGTAGGAAGCTGTTTTTGAGATCCTCCTAAACTGAATTATTGTTAGTAAGATAGCAAACCAGAGCAGAATTATCTCAATAAAAGCATAGTAAGGGGACCTTAATCCAAAGAACAGAAAGGACCAGAGAGTGTTAAGGCCTAACTGTATACCAAAAATAAGCAATCCAATTTTCACATCTCTTTGCTGCACTCCTTTCTCCCAGACAATATAAAGGGAAATTCCCATAAGCGTATAGAGCAGAATCCAGACCGGAGAA
>CAVRNH010000077.1:0-22366 GCA_963722085.1 uncultured Methanosarcinaceae archaeon
TAGCGTAGCTTACAATTATCTTAATTTAATTACATCTAAAAAGGTTAGTTCAATGCGCCTATATGATCTTTTAATTGAGTTTTTGTGTATTTATCTGTTAACTTGAATTTAAGACTAATGGATTGAATAAAAAAATCAACGCCCGAAATACCTTTCTGTAAAATTTATGAAATAAGAATGGAGTTTGATGAATATCTGATCCAGTTAGTGAAGTACTGGATTCATTTATTATATCTCTGTATCTGTTCCTCGAGGGTTTTACACGCTCTAATTGTTAAATCACTCGCAATCGTATAAGTATATTTCAAGATAATTTTTTATATTTCTATGAATAAAATAATTGTCCGTTATGGATTTACGTAATTATTTAATATCAAGAATATTGCCATATGTAGTTATAATACAAGCGGTTTCTATTATTCCTCTTTTCATTTGTCTATGTTTCTCTTTTTTATTTCCTTTTATCTTTTAGGTTGCTGAGCTCCTTTATTTATTTGTTTTCTTTCTTGGTATGAATGTTCTGAATTTTAAAGGAATAAGGTCATTAAAAAAGCAAAGAACTGACTTGTATCTTTGTTGTGTAGTTGGGATGGTTTTACTCATTCTTTATATTTACTATGAGTTCCAGAACAACTTTGCATGATAACCACAACTTGAAGATAAACTTTGTATGGGTACCGGATTCTGAAAAGTCGCTGGATAGGCTCTGCTGTAAGAGTAACTCCTGTGAGTGTAGGTGAAGTTATCGGGATCTCTTAAATTTACTAGAACTTTTGGGTATTTGTCCGGTAATAAGTTGTCGACAAGAGATGAATAAATTATAAGCTCGATTATAAATGGAAAAAATTCTTATCCCTCGTCAACTACGCAGAACCATTAAAAGCGAAACTTATGTACCTAAATCCCTTTTTGCAAAAAACTGCTATGATTCTGATAATGGGAAGGCAGCATGAACATTATAAGAAGTTTCCGATTATTGATTAAATATAAAGGCTTTTTACTTGAAACGTTTAATATTTTTATATGAACTCAAATTCAGACAAAGACGACACATGTAAATTAGATAATGAAATTTATTATCACGTTGTAATTAAAACCGTTTCAGATCCTTCCAATGAAGAGAAAGAAGTAAATCTAAGTAAAGAGAGAGTTTTCGAACAGTTTGTGGATCCCTATGAAAAAGGAGACCCGTTATTTATAAACGGGAAAACAATAGAAATTAATAATATTCAAAGAATAAAAGTTTTTAGCACGAAACGTAAGACAAGCCAGACTTTTTTTCCACCTGATATCGAGAACGTCAGGTCCTACTATGCTTATGGTTTAACAGATGTTACCACTCAATTTTTCAAGTGTGCTAAAGGTTGCATGAAAGTTAAATCGCAAGCTACACAGGTGGATTCAGGAATAAAAAGTAAAAAAATTTTTGTTGTTCATAGTGATAAAAATGAAAAGGTTCATTATGTAGCCCGAGTACTTTCTACATTAAATCTTGAACCAGTCATTTTGCGTGAACAAGTAAACCAAGGAAGAACTTTAATTGAAAAATTCGATGAGATTGCAAACGGTGCTTCTTTCGCAATAGTCCTTGCATCACAAGATGATTTATGTTATGATAAAGATCAGACACCTGAGACAGCTAAGTATAGAGCAAGACAAAACGTAATATTCGAACTTGGCTTTTTCATTGGAAAACTCAAAAGAGGAAACGTAGTTACGCTTCTCGAAACCAATGAGAATTTTGAATTCCCTAGTGACTATAAAGGCGTTGTTTATATACTATTCGATGTGCACGGAAATTGGAAATTTGATCTTGTAAAAGAATTAAAATCAGCAGGATATGATGTCGATGCAAACAAATTATTGGATAGGAATAGGTAAGTAGAAAAGAAAGCTATGTGCCAACACTATAATTAAAATTCTCAGTCCCACCACTCACACTTTTCCGCCTATTCAAGTACAACAAAAAGGGTACTGTGATCTACGGGGTCTGGGATAAATTTTCGGTAAGCTTCAAAGTTGTTCAGGAGGGCAAACCCCGCCAACTACACAGAGCCGAATTTAAGTTTTAATTTCCTGATCTTTTTCTTGTACTTCTTCGGGAAGCCTATAGATTCCATCCGGACACTTCACTATGCTAACTTCTCCGTCCTCTATGCTTCCACCATTTTCTTCGACTTTTTCCTTTACCGCTCGCGAAATTTTAATTATTGTAAAATCGTTGTATTGTGGTTTGATTCGAACTATAATGTTCTCTAAATTATCCTCATATTCTCTCTCAACCCACTTTTTAGCATCTGTTATAGCCTCGGCCTCATCTTTTCCCAGTCCATAGATTGCATATCCTGTTGCAACTGCTATGTATATTTCTCACGCTTGTGGTTTCGCTTCATTATGCATATTTATTTTCTCCTTTTTCGTGTTAACCGAACAAAAATTCCCTACTCGATCAGCTGCAATGAAAGTATTTTTCTTGTTTTTCACTAAAAATCTATCCCCTCTAGTAAACAGTAGAAAAAGACACTTACTTTTTATCTTAAAATGTTCGTATACCGAAGCATCCTGAAAAATTAGATTTTAGGAAAATGAGTACTATGTAGTCAACGGGATCTGGGATAAACTTTCGGTAATCTCCAAATTGTTCAGGAGGGCAAACCCCGTCAACTACACAGAGCCCGTAATAATCATATAATCTTTAAATGAGTATTAGTCCTGGTTGTGTATATCCCTATTGAAAAGTTACAAATCATAACTTTTTTCGACTAGAATCAAAATAAAGTCTAAATTAAATGTTTAGACAATTAAACACGTGTTTTTTTTACATGAATTTTAATTTTCATGAAACATCTTTGGTATACATTCATTTGCAAAAGGATTGTAAAAAGATTCTTACTTAGGACGAAAATTCTATATCAGTTAAACTTTAGTGTTTGTTACACATAAATGTTAAATGTTTTAATATGGGATTTACACTATAGTGTGATAGTTATTAATAATAAGAAAAGCGTGTCGCCATGTCAATAAACAGATACTTCCGCCATACTCCGGCATTTATACTGCTTTTCCTAGCACGAAAACCAGCTTATGGAGCTCTTTTGTTCAAGAGATTTGAAGAAGAAATACCTTTCAACCTCATAGATACTCCTGCTCTTTACAGGGCACTGAATGATCTGGAAAAAGCAGAGGCTATTGAGTCATATTGGGATACTTCAGAACCAGGACCAGCAAAAAAATGGTACAAAATAACCCAAAAAGGTATTGAAAAACTTGATGAACTTAAGCAGGATATAGAAAGGAGAAAACAGGATTTGGATTTTTTCCTGAAAACTTACGAAAAGTTATGAGGTTCGAGCCCAAAATTCCATTAAAGCCACAAATTGAGGTGATTTTCCTCATTAGCCTTTACCTTCATTTATGAAATTCTCTCAGATTCCGGCGTTTGTTTCTTCTTTAAAGGTTAAAGAGTAAACTGTACAGAAAACCAGGTACACAATTGAACAGGGGAACAGTGATGTTTAGAAACACTTTAATCCTCGGATTATTAACTGGAATAAGTTTACTTCTGTCTTTTATTCTGGATAAAGAAAAGACAGTTCTTGGTGTGAAGAAAGGCGGAAAAATGTTTTTAAACATTCTTCATCCATTCCTCAACATCTTAATCCTTATCAGCATAGTGCTTTTCTTTGTCCCGGCTCCCTTAATTGTGCATTATCTTGGAGCCAATTCCGGCTGGTATGGTTTTGGAATAGCTGCATTTGTTGGATCAATTACTCTGGTGCCTGGTATTATAGCATACCCACTGGCTGCGGCTTTACTTAAGCAAGGCGCAACTTACTCTGTTGTTACAGTTTTTATGACTACTTTAATGATGGTAGGAGTTGTCACATTGCCGCTTGAAATCAAATACTTCGGCAAGAAAGCAGCAATAGTGAGAAATGTCTTTAACCTGATTGCGGCGATAATTATAGGGGTTTTAATGGGGCAGTTAATGTGAAGAAGTATCTAAAAAGTTATATATGGATTATTTTGTTTGTTATTTTCTCTATCTGTTCATATTTCATAGGATTTAAACCAGGTCTTGTTATATCCTCTAACTTCAGTGAATTCTTTATAGAAATGATTTCATTCATTCCTTTTCTTTTTATAATCATTGGGCTCTTCGATGCCTGGTTCCCAAAAGAGATGGTAGAAAAGCATATAGGAAGAGAATCAGGAGTTAAAGGAATCCTTTTAGTTATCTTATTGGCAATGCTTCAAGCAGGTCCTCTTTATGGTGCATTTCCAGTTGCATACATTTTGTATGAGAAAGGTGCATCTGTAAGAAATATTTTCATCTATTTGGGGGCTTTTTCGTCAATGAAGATACCTATGTTGGGAATAGAGATGGGATATTTGGGGATAAAATTTACAATTTTAAGGACGCTCATATCACTGCCACTGTTTATATGCATAGGATTTATTATGGAGAAAATAGTAGGTAGTAGTTTTAAAGTCGAAGAAGTAAAAGCATAAACATCTTAATAATATACAATTACTCTTAAGATCTGTTATTATAGTCTAAGATACATGTTGTAATGTTACTCAGGTCTGTAACATTCCAATATCATTTATGATTATGATACTGCAAATGTAGAGATCTCACACCACAACACTTTCCGGATAGGCTCCAGGTCATTAAACTCCACGAATAGACTATTTGGAATAGAAATCTAATCCCATTAATACTTTCACCCAACTTCCTTTAACCTTATTATATTCCCCATTAAATATTGCTTTGATGCTCGCACTCAATCCTCATACAAACAGAACCGAAAGGCAGATTGTCCTCAATGTAGACATGGATAGTTTTCTTGCATCCGTATAGGTCAGAGAAAAGCCGGAACTGAAAGGGCTTCCTATTGTAGTTGGTGCAGATCCAAAGGGAGGAAAAGGTCGAGGTGTTGTGTGTCTTATAACTCGCTCGTTCATTTATCCAAATTAACCTGAAGTTGGGCATTCGGAAGGGAAATGATAGCTATTTAATCATTTACTTAAAAAATAGTTTTAAATGTTTGCAGTTTTTAGGGCTGTTTTGAAAAAGTTAGAGAAGTAGGCCCATAAACAAAATATTTTTAGAAGTAGGATTCTGACTTTGCAAGTTTTGGAAAATAATTTTCCCAGCAATAGGCGAACCTATAAATTTTCTATCCCTGACTTGATAGAACCTTAAGACAGCCTCTTATACTCGTCTCGACATCAATATTTATTAACACCTGACGGCTGATAAAAGATAAGCTTCTCTTCTACCAGTATTTGCTACTAAAGACGAATCTGCAATATAGATAATTTTGAAAAGCGGTGTAAATGTATGCTCTATTTCAGCTTTTGAGATCCTTCTGGGTCCAGGACCTGCAGGATCCTTGTCGGAAAAACAGAGCATGAAATATTTACCTCCTGGTTTAAGCACCTTGTAGACCTGCCTAGCAAAAATGGGTCTCTCCTCATCTGTAAAAGTGTGAAACAAGAACGAATCTATGATGACATCGAATTCAGATTCTTTGAAAAGTTGGTCCATCCTTAAGACGTCTCCAACGACAAAATTTACATTAACATGACGCTCTGCAGCCTTAGCCTTTGCATCAGATATGGCAATTTCAGCAAGGTCTATTCCAGTGACATCACAGCCATTCATTGCTAGCATTATTGCATTCTCACCCCTACCGCACCCGATGTCCAGAGCACGTCCAGGCTTAATCTCTCCATCTTCTACAAGAGCCTCAAAAGCAGGTTGAGGGTGACCGACATCCCATGCCGGTGTTCCTTTATAAAATTCGTCCCAGTCCAAACTTATCTCCTCTCTTAAATCTTATTTTGCGTTAAGTTTTATTAGCTGCTATTTGATTATTATTCTCAAAATGCCTGCAAATTGAGAGCCTGTCCGAAATAAACTCAAAAAAAACCATGTTATACATTACAACGGATAACAACACTTTTCGGATAGGCTCTAAGTCTAGATAAAAGTCGACGATATGATGCATCCTTTAGCATGCGCAGGGATAACATTCAGATTGCAGGACTTTTAGGATAGACTTTAAGAGTAATTCTGCTTATTGCTATTTTGTCGAAATTGAAAATTATCTTTTAAGTCAGCCTCTTAGTGGTATTGTAAGTCTATCATTTAATACTTTCACCTAACTCCCTTTAACCTTATTATCTTTTTTCATCTAATATTGCATTGATACTCGCACTCAATACTCATACAAACAGCAGCGAAAGGCAGATAGTCCTTCATATAGACATGGACAGTTTTTTTGCATCTGTGGAGGTGAGAGAAAGACCTGAACTGAAAAGTCTACCTGTAGTTGTAGGCTCGTGAAGTTAAGAGGGTAGAATCCACAATTTCTTGTGTCAGCATAACTTTGATTTCTACAACTTACATATAGCTTAGAAAGCTTTGTACTGGTGACATATGCATAAAACTTCCAGAGAATTTAACGGTAAAACTTTCATGCTCGATGAGTTTAGCTATTTTGAATAAGCAAATCAGATGCAGAAAAGCGCAAGGCTATATGGAAAAAGAGTGGGCTTGGGGCTAGATTAGTTAAAAAGGCAAATGGTAAGTATGTAGTTTACAGGGAATATCACGGAGACAAGAATGAAGTAGATAGCTCTTCACTATTTCCTGAGGGATGACATAATAGCAATCAATAACATGGTACAGAGAATCCATGAGTCTTTAGCTAAGCGACTTTTCATTATACTTAAAACAGAGTTCCTTGCCTGCTGCTTTTAACTGGCTCAATAACTTCAGGATAATCGTTTATCGGATTTCTGGCTGCGGCTCCAACTTCCCATTCTTCCATTTTTTCAGCATTGAACGGTTTCTGTAGTGAAAGAAGCTGTTGAGCCTCAATGTCAGGATTCAACCATGTGTCTTCATCCTCTTTTTCCAATATAACAGGCATCCTATCGTGATATCTCCCAACAATCGTATTAGGTACTGTAGTTATGATTGTGTAGCTATGGATTTCTTTGCCGCCATTTTTGTCTTTCCAAATGTCATATAGACCAGCAAAGGCACAAATTGAATAGTCTTTCATCTGGAAGTAGTGCCACGGGAATGGGTTTTTTGAAAAATGAATTTTATCTGGTTCATAAAAGCCTGTGAATGGAATTAAACAACGAGAGCGATGAAACGGATGGCGGAATGTAGGTAATTCTTCAACAGTTTCTGCTCTAGCATTTATCGGTTTGTGTTTGTAGTGCTCATCATGGGCAAAGTGAGGTAGCAGTCCCCAATGCATCATCTCAATTTGATTTTTCTCATTTTTCGCCTTTTTGACTACGACAGGATTATTTTGCCCTGGTCGGATGTTCCACCTCGGTCTTAAACCCTCGATGTTTTCATCTTCAATTTCAATGTCAAACCTATTTATTATATCTTTTATGGTTTTTACCGACAGTCCATATGCTCCACACATGACACTTACCTCTTTCTATTTAATAAAAATTATATTCTTTATATAGGTTTGGACGAATTGTGGAATAATAAGTCTATCAATTTAATACTTTCACCCAGCTTCCTTCTACTTATTATATTTTTTCACCAAATATGCTTTGATGCTCTCGCTCAATCCTCATACAAACAGCAACGAACGGCAAATTGTCCTTCACGTAGACATGGATAGTTTCTTTGCTTCTGTAGAGGTCAGAGAAAAGCCTGAACTAGCAGGGCTTCCTGTTGTAGTAGGCGCCGACCCAAAGAGAGGAAAAGGTCGAGGTGTTGTGTGTACTTGCTCATATGAAGCAAGAGAATACGGTATACATTCTGCAATGCCAGTGTCACAGGCTTACAAACTATGCCCAGATGCTGCCTTTTTGCCTGTGAACATAAGGCTCTATGTACAGGTTTCGGATAACGTAATGGAAATAATGAAGGGTTTTGCCGAGAAGTTCCAGCAGTACAGTATCGACGAAGCCTTTCTAGTTCCAGGACCAGATATTAAGAGCTTTGAAGAGGCTGCACTTTGCGCTCTAAGGATAAAGGACGAAATCAAGAGACAGGAAAGAATTACCTGTTCGGTAGGAGTCGGACCTAATAAGCTAATCGCAAAGATTGCTTCAAAGTTTCGAAAACCGGATGGGCTTACTGTTGTAAGACCTGAAGATGTTCAGGATTTTGTTTTCCCGCTAGATGTCTCAAAAATCCCTGGAATAGGTCAAAAAACAACAGAGGCACTTAAACTCATGGGAATAACCAAAGTTGAAGAGCTTGCGAACTGCGATATCCAGAGGCTTACTGAAAGGTTCGGGAAAATGGGTCTCTGGTTGAAACAGGCGGCACATGGTCTGGATTTCAGTGAAATTGAGGAAAGCGAGGAAGCTGTAAAATCAATTAGCCGGAGCAGTACTTTTAAGGAGAACACGAACGATCCAATAAAAATAGCAGGGTATTTAGAGATGCTTGCTGAGAGCGTGCACAAATCTCTCGTTAAGCATCGATTCCTTTACAAAGTTGTAACAATCAGAGTTCGTTATGATGATTTCTCTACGTATACACGCTCAAAGACTATCCCAGTCTGGACTTCGGATATCTTCGTAATTAAGAGGACAGCCATGCAGCTACTTTCTGAGTTTATCGGAAGTCAAAAAATAAGGCTTGTGGGTGTAGGAGTTTCAAGACTCAGGGAAAGAGATAAGAGGCAGACACTTATTACGGATTTTGTAAATTGATATTTATAGAAGATATCGCATGGTTTTGAACAAATAAAAAGTAGAATTAATTAATTGTTTTTTTCGATCATTCAGTTTAAGTTAACTGCTCGGTATGTCTTGTCTACGAAGAGGGATAAGAATTTTTTTTCCTGCTAGCTTCGAACTTATAAATTGTATCCCCCAAAGTTTTGACAGAGCTGATTACTTACAATATCCATAATAAACAATTTCCCACGTCTCAATTAGTTTCAAAATTTCTACCGCAATATCTGTGTTTTATCCCAAAATAATTTCGCTTTTTGAAATTCTTATATCGCAATTATATTCAGGTACAGATGACTCACTATCATACTGCAGTTTCTAATTGGTTTCTTATTTTACGTCAATTATGCAGAACCATGGTGAAATTGAAATTCCTTTAACTTTTGACTCAATTGGGCTGCCTGATGTTGTATCAAAGATTGAAGTGGCAAAACATCTTGAATATGCGAAATCATTTCAGGATACAACATAAAACGCTTAATTTTACTCCTTTGTTTTCTTCAAGTCATAACCTCTGTTTAAAAGTTCATTGAAAATCTGCTGATAAATACATGTTCACACAAATAGAGATAAAATCTGTGAACAGTTGATTTAGAGCCATAATTGTGAAGTACATCTTCTCAAGTACAACCTGTACTAATCAAATACAAAATTCCATTTATTAACTTTCGCAAATCTGGACGAAGTCTTCCTGTATGTCGTTTATGTGGAGGAAGATAACGTTCTATAGAATCCCAAAGAACATCATCAATTTTATGGAACGACATAAGAATAAATTTATAATTTTAAAATTATATTGTTTTGGGATCATCAATCAAAGAAATGTCATACTTGGGAGTTGTATTGGTAGCAGCAATATTGAGATTAAATCAAGTTTTGGGATTAGCTCATTAAGAATAAAATTGGTTTAAGTATAAGATATGACTAATCAGGGTAATATATTAAAATACTCTTAATTTCTACAAATTTAGATAAATTTCGACATGTCTTGAATTTAAGAAGTCATAATCTTTTTTAAGGAGGGGGAGTTAAATGAAAGCTCGTTATAAAATATTTATGATAGATCAAAACAAAATATTTAAAGTGATAATTGATTTGGTCACTGTTACCATCCTTTATATACTGTTACTGGCGCTACTTGTGGGGGTGGTAAATATCCTCCGGGATGTCAAATCAATTATATTTGGGACTCTTGGAGGCGGTTTTGGTCAGATAGTAACCAGCATCCTCACAATTTTTATTCTTATTGATCTTTTCAAGACTTTTGTTGATTTTCGTGAACATGAAGAAATCAGAATTACATATGTAACCGACGCTACGATTTTAATAGTCATGCGTGAAATCGCAGCAGGAGTATATGTACAAAGATTTGATTATCAATTTATTTTAGGTCTATCGGTATTGCTGTTGATATTGGGTATAATAAGGGCTCTAGCTGTCAAATATCCACATACCCATGATATTCAATCTAGTCTTTCCAAGAGATCATAAGGGCTCTAGCTGTCAAATATCCACCCAGATTATGATTTCCCCCATTATTTGTAGTGGTAAATGATGTATCGGCTCTGTATAAATTCTATTGCTAACTTACTTTTTAATAATTTTCATTATAATGAAAGTGGCGGCTCGAACCTACCCGCCAATCGCAGCGGGGTATGCCAGCGCAATTTTGATTTTCATTAAAAATTAGCAGATACTGTCAAACTAGGTAAATAAGGTCGATGGGAAAAAATTGTGAGAAATACTATTATTAGAGGAGAGATCTGAAGAAAGTCGGGTCAACTGTCCTCCATCTTTTTAGGGATATGCCCCACACAGATTTCCGTGACCGTTGTCACTTTCATTGTATTTGTCTCTATATCAAGTTCGCCAGTAACTTCAACAAATTTACGGCAGAAAAATTCAAGGTAATAGTCCAGTTCCCATGGACCTCTATCCCCATACTTCAGCAGATACTCCCTGTCCCAGGTCTGAAGATAATAATCTGGACCTTCACTTTTACTTCCGATCCGCCCATGTTTTACATAAACAAGTCCTTTAAAAATCTCCATAAAGTGCTCCTCCTTTTGATGTACAGTTCTAGCTTTGAAAATAAATTTTTTCAAAAGGTAATAAATGCATCAGTTATTAATCTTCTATTTGAATGCAATCACAGTAGTTTACACAATTCATATGACTTACACTTTAAGGACTCGGTTCCAAAATCTGACGAATGTAAAATTACAAATTACTAGATTTGGCATGAAAGTGCTTTTAACTACTTTCATTCATTTATGCCTGTTATTCGAAGAATTTCATGTTCGTTTTGGAACTGATTACAAGCTTTATTACAAGCTTTATTACAAGCCTTTGTGCAAAAAATGTTTCTTTTCGGCAAACTTTTAAGGCAAAAAATGTTGCTGTTATTCCTGATCTTGGAGGTACTGGAAGGCCTTGATCTTTGAGGTCTCCCAGCTCTCTGATCTTACATGCCTTAAAGGCATTGATCCCTAAGGACCTGCAGCTATGGTACTTCAAAAAGGGCAGGATATTTTTCTTTTAGTGATATGAGTAGCTCTTCGTCTAATTTTGTATCATGAAGTGTTTTCACTTTTGAAAGCTGCTCAAGTGATAAATGCTGAGCTCCTTCAAGGTCAGCTCTTTCAAGGTCAGCCCTTTCAAGGTTAGCCATTTTAAGGTCAGCTCCTTCAAGGTCAGCTCCTTCAAGGTTAGTCCCTACAAGATAAGTCCCTTCAAGGTTAGCTCCTCGAAGGTTAGCTCCTCGAAGGTTAGCCCCTTCAAGGTTAGCCCCTTCAAGGTTAGCCTCTACAAGATGAGCCCCTTCAAGGTTAGCTCTTTCAAGATGAGCTCCTTCAAGGTTAGCTCCTTCAATGTGAGCTCTTTCAAGGTTAGCTCCTTCAAGATTAGCCTCTTTTAAGTTAGCTCCTATAAGGTAAGTCCATTTAAGACTAGCCCCTTGAAGATTAGTCCCTTCAAGATTAGCCTCTATAAGGTAAGCCCCTTCAAGGTTAGCTTCTGTAAGGTAAGCTCCTTTCAAGTTTAGCCCTTTCAAGTTTAGCTCCTCTAAGTTTAGCTCCTTGAAGATTAGCCCCTTTAAGGTTAGCCTCTATAAGGTAAGCCCCTTCAAGGTTAGCTTCTATAAGGTAAGCCCTTTCAAGTTTAGCCCTTTCAAGTTTAGCTCCTCCAAGTTTAGCCCCTTCAAGGTTAGCCCCTTCAAGGTTAGCCTCTATAAGATACGCCCTTTCAAGTTTGGCCCTTTCAAGTTTAGCTCCTCTAAGTTTAGCCCCTTCAAGGTTAGCCCCTTCAAGGTTAGCTTCTATAAGGTAAGCCCTTTCAAGTTTAGCTCCTCCAAGTTTAGCCCCTTGAAGGTTAGCCCCTTCAAGTTTAGTCTCTTGAAGATCAGCTCCATAAAGGTTAGCTTCCTGAAGGTTAACTCCTTGAAGGTTAGCTCCATAAAGATCAGCCCCTTGAAGGTTAGCCCCTTGAAGGTTAGCCTCTTTAAAGTTAGCCAAATGAAGTTTAGCCAATTGAAGGGTAGCCTTTTCAAGGTTAGCCTCTTGAAGGTTAGCTCCTTCAAGGTTAGCCTTTGTAAGATCAGCATAAAAAAGATCAGCTCCTCGAAGGTTAGCTTCTCTAAGATTAGCTCCTCGAAGGTTAGCCTCTTGAAGGTTAGCTCCTTGAAGGTTAGCCCCTTGAAGGTTAGCCTCTATAAGGTCAGCTCCTTGAAGGTTAGCTCCTCGAAGGTCTTTTCTCTCTGGAATATCCATATACAATTATCGGCTTTGAACTAAAATAAGCATTACTATGCTAGGAAGATATCTTCTGCTCTTCAGGATTTAGTTTTTAAAATTGTATCTATTCATAGTCTGGGTCTATAAGGCCTGCAAGAAATGACAGCCACGTTCTTAAGATAAAATGTTGCTGTTTTATATTGATGATCTTAAGAGTGTCAAAAACTTTAAAAATTAAATTGATACTGTATTGCATACAACTTAAATAGTGTTTTTTGTCAATTAATAAAAAAACTTTTTAACAATTGTATTAAAATCCCTATAAATGGACAAAATTTCAGTTTTTCGACATAGGCCGATATAAAGAGGTGAAGAATATCGGAATAATTTTTAGGCTCCTTATATCCAAAAAGACAACAATTAGCTATTATTAAGTTTTACCCGACATTCCGCAGATGTCCTCAAGAAAATAACATTTTGCTTGCTATCATTTTTGGATATTTGCTTAAAAGTTTGAAATTATTATCTCGACTGAAGCTTCCGGAAACATAGGTTAAAAGCTTTCATTAAAGGCACATGACTGAAAAGTGTGAGATATTTCTAAAACATATGCTTGAATAACCAAAGCAATTTCTAGAAAAAACGATAGCGTGAAAAATTGTGGAATTTTAGCAAACATCTGTGAATGTCGGTTTTACGTTTCATTTGTTCCAAAATCTCAGGAGCATAGCATATGTATGACATACAGGATTCAAACCTCAAAGCTTAGATATCCTTGGAATCAGGACTATAAATAATAACACTGGTTACATTTTACAAAGGTCTAGGTCATCAAATGTTTCTGTCTGAGTTGCAGTCGCACAGTGCAGTGTGTAAAAGTAGTGAAGTTTTGTAAATAAAAAATAAAGATGAGGTAAATTGCCTTACCCTACATAAGATAGCAGTTTGTAGCAAAATTTTGTTGCTTTAGAGTAAGATTTGATTGAAAATTGAGGTTGCCTTCATTTGCGGACTCTTTTCTTGATTCAACTCTTTTTTATTGGAAAAGCATAAAAGCACATTTAATCTGTTAAATAAGACTTAATAACCCTTAAAAAGAATACTGTTTTTTAAAGGTTTCACATTTGAAATATATTAAAAAATACACGGTTCTTTATATGTTTAAGTGTTCTTATATCTTGTATAGTATGATGGGGATGTGAACTTATAACCCACTTGCATAAACATCCTGCTGGTGGGCTATAAAGGGGTCGCTCGAGGTTCTAGTGCAGGGAACTACGAAGTCTTTTCCTTTGAGATTTATCATATGAAAAAACCTCTTGAAGCTGCACAGTACAGATGTAAAAGTACTGTCTTTTTTGAAATTCAACATAATACTTTTGCATAAATCGAGAATCAAAAGGAGATTTAAAACATGAGTGAGTTAATTGTTTTTGCGTTTCCGACTGAAACAGGCGCATCTGAAATGGATGAAACTATCCATCAGCTTAAAAAGGAAGAACTGATGACTCTTGCTGATGCTGCCACTGTTGTTCGCAAACCTGACGGTAAAATAAAGGTGAAACAAGCGACACACCTAGTTGGTGCAGGTGCAGTAGGTGGAGCATTTTGGGGTATGCTGATAGGACTTTTCTTCTGGGCGCCTTGGCTCGGGCTGGCAATTGGCGCTATTGCTGGCGCAATTTCGGGTAAATTGACCGATTATGGAATCAACGATGACTTCATCAAAGAAGTGGGCGAAACCGTTCAACCGGGTGGATCTGCTCTTTTTCTGTTGATCTCGAAATGGACTGAGGACAAGGCTCTTGAAAGACTGAACAAATTCCATGCGACAATAGTGAGGACATCCCTCTCAAACGAAGATGAACTCAAGCTTAAAGCAGCTTTTGGCGCTGGAGATTAACTAAGAGCTTGTGACTAAAAAACTTAGATAACACATTATTGTTTTAAAACAAAATAAGGAGTTGAATCTATGTCTGAAGAAAATAAAGCAGAACCAAAAAAAGAAGAAGCTAAAGTCGAAACCATTCATCCCTCTGAAACAAGGGGAGGCAAAAAGAAAGGTCTTCTGGATACCTGTAAATAAGTAGGCTCCATTTGACACTGGGGGTGAGTATTTGATCAAATCTGAAAAATAAGACACCCCTTATATTTAGGAGGTATTTTTAGTGAAATGCGAATCTTGTGAAGCAGAAAGTGAAGGCAGATATTGCAAAACTTGTGGCGACATACTTGATGAGGTTGTCAGAGTTATAGGAGAAAAACGCTGGGCAGCAATCGATGATTGTTCGTTCATTTATCCACTAGTACAGCGTGTGGCTAAAGGAGAACTTTCAGTCCACGATGTAGTTCAGGCTCTTGAAGTAGAAGATTGATTTCCTTTTTCAAAGTCTCAGGATTACAGGCTCTGGCTCTCAGAGAGAAGCTTTGATCGGGTTATTTTTATTAAATTATCGTTATACTCTGGATTGCGGTTACGATGAGCACGATATGACTATAGCTTTTCAGTGCTAGTCGTTTTCCTCCTTGTTATGTTAAGATTGTTTGATGCATAGATCATGTGGCTGATGTTACAGTCCGGGAGTCGCAGGTGGTGATTGTCTCCATCTGCAAAGACCTTAAAACCATTAGTCTCCAGGAACAGGATATTCCTTCAAGACTTTAGAAGGCCTGTCCTGATAGCAACCTTTCAAGATATAACGTTGCTATCTTGATGATTTTATCGATTTTAGAACTCACTATTCATAGAGGGTAGAACACAGACAAAAGTCAGGCTTACTCTCATGCTCTCTATTGAACTTTAAGTAGAGAGTTGGACAAAATCCAGTACGTCAAAAAAATGATCTAAAATTCTTGGTCGTGGGTGTGAGTTGTTGAAAACCATAATCCCTGTGAACTCCCTATACTTATCTCAAACGCGGCGATAATGCTCGTTTTTCAGAATTGATCCATGACTCGTGTACACAACCTGACATTTAAGTCTTTTAAAATATCAACAAATTAAAAGTTGACAACCATTTAGTTTTTTATAATTGTTGGGTTAATTATCTTGTACTGATCTTTAGTATCTATGCAAAGGTAATCACTCCAACACGACAACGAATAAGAGAATAGTTCGGAAACTGATTGCCAATAAAGCCACGCTGTTTTGTAATGTGTTCTTCTACTGGTCTGTCGTTGTTAAGTATCAGAACGAATGTACCTAGTACATTAATTTTTACACCAGTTCATGGGTACGTTTAATTCTATATCGCAATAATTCTGGTTTTAGGGTACTCAAACTAATAGACAACTGGTAATGTAATGCATTGAAAGAGGGTATGCTGAAGGGGAAATCACCATCAAAATCGAAAAGTCAGGAAGGATCATGACGGAAAAATACTTTGAGAAGTCGGAAATTTAAGTGAACTCTCAATAATAGGAAGTGAAAGGGGATAACTTGCCACAACTCTGGAAGTTCTGGAAACTTGAGGAGAAAAAAGCAAGTAAAGGAGATCGTTCTTTTGGCCCAGATTAAGAAAAAGCTTGCTTTTTGGAGTATTCCTATATCCGATATGTTACAGGAACTCCAGACAACAAGCGAAGGCCTGAAAGGTTCCGAGAGCAGTGAACGCCTTAAAAGGTACGGAGCCAATGTTCTAAAACCAAAAAAAGGATCAGATGCTCTTAATATTCTGCTTTCCCAGTTCAAGAGCCCAATTACTCTTATTCTTCTTTTTGCAGCTGGATTGTCTTTCTTCCTCCATGAAATCACAGATGCTGTAATTATCGTAACCATTGTCCTGATTAGCAGCCTTCTGGGTTTCGGGCAGGAAAAAGGAGCTGCAGATGCCTTTGAGAAATTGCTCATTACAGTGCAGATTAGAGCGACAGTGCTCAGGGATGGCGGGGAAAAAGAAATTCTTGTGGAAGAAATCGTGCCAGGAGACGTAATAATCCTCAACGCAGGAGACATGATTCCTGCAGACTGCCGGATCCTGGACTCAAAGGACCTTTTTGTTAGCGAAGCAACTCTCACAGGAGAGACTTATCCCGTAGAGAAATTAGCCGGTACATTGAAAGCAGAAACCTCTCTTGCGCAGCGTATAAATTCTCTTTGGATGGGAACCAGTGTGGTCAGTGGGAACGGAAAAGCACTGGTAGTATTTACAGGAAAGGAAACCGAGTTTGGGAAAATTTCAGAGACGTTAAAACTCAGGCCCCCGGAAACTGAGTTTGAAAAGGGTGTTGCACGCTTTGGCCATTTTCTGATGGAAGTTACAATGCTGATGGTGATAGCCATCTTCGCGATCAATGTATATCTTCAGCGTCCGATCCTCGATTCTTTCCTTTTCTCCCTTGCTCTTGCAGTCGGGTTGACTCCTCAGCTCCTGCCTGCAATCATCAGCGTTAATCTTTCCCACGGCGCACGAGAGATGGCGCGAAAGAAGGTAATTGTCAAGAGGCTGGCTTCCATTGAAAACCTTGGTAGCATGAACATGCTCTGCTCCGACAAGACCGGCACTCTGACCGAAGGGGAGCTGGAACTCCACTCTTTCCAGGATCTCCAAGGAAATAAGAACGAAAAAGTCTTTCTTTATGCCAGCCTCAATGCCTATTACCAAAAAGGCTTTGAAAATCCAATCGATAAGGCAATCCTTGCACAAAATAAACTCGATCTGACCCAGTATAAAAAACTGGACGAAATCCCTTATGATTTCATACGTAAAAGGTTAAGCATCTTAGTCTCAAAAAGCGAGACTAACTTGATGATTACTAAAGGTGCTCTCCCGAATATTATTGAGAGCTGCTCCTTGGTAGAGGCTGAACCTGGAAAGTCTGTGGAAATCTCCGGTTTGAAGGAACAAATAGAGCAGCAGTTTGAGGAGTTCAGCAAAAAGGGATTTCGAACCCTAGGAATTGCATACAGGGAAATGGGCCAGCAGGAAATCATCACAAAGGAACAAGAAACAGGGATGACCTTTCTTGGGTTCCTTTTCTTAGTTGATCCACCAAAACCAGGTATCTCAAAGACTATAGAAAATATGAAGCAACTTGGAATCTCTCTGAAGGTTATTACAGGAGACAACAGGTTTGTGGCTGCCAGTATCAGTCGGGAAATCGGGCTTAAGAACACCAGGGTTATAACCGGAAGCGAGCTTCATCAGATGAGCAGCGAGGCCCTGATGAAGCAGGTAAATGATACTGACATATTTGCCGAGGTAGAGCCTAACCAGAAAGAGAATATTATCCTCGCACTTAAAAAAAGCGGAAACGTCGTTGGATATATGGGAGATGGCATTAATGATGCATCTGCTCTTCATGCAGCAGACGTGGGAATCTCAGTTGAGAGTGCTGCAGATGTCGCCAAAGAAGCTGCAGATATTGTGCTGATGGAAAAAAGCCTGGATGCACTTGTGGAGGGAGTAAAGGATGGGCGGAAAACCTTTGCCAACACCTTGAAGTATGTCTTCATGGCTACTAGCTCTAATTTCGGTAATATGTTCAGTATGGCAGGTGCATCCCTTTTCCTGCCTTTTCTCCCCCTGCTCCCCATGCAGATCCTGCTAATCAACTTATTAACTGATTTTCCGGAGATGACCATAGCCACGGATGCTGTGGACAGGGAAATGGTTGAAACCCCTCGCCGCTGGGATATAGGTTTCATCCGTAAGTTTATGTTGGTATTTGGCTTCACCAGTTCGGTATTCGACTACCTGACTTTCGGTGTCTTATTTCTCCTCCTTCCCGGGATGACAGAACAGTTTAGAACTGGCTGGTTTGTGGAATCTGTTATTTCAGCATCCCTGATAGTGCTGGTAATAAGGAGTAGAAAACCTTTCTTCAAGAGCAGGCCTGGAAAATACCTGCTAGTAGCCACCCTGCTGATCGGAGGTGTGACCCTTGGATTCCCATTTACCACTTTTGCGACTACTTTTGGCTTCGAACCTCTTCCAATCTCGGTTATTTTAATTATTGGAATCATAATAGGACTGTATATCCTTACGACTGAAACACTAAAGAAAATTTTTTATGAAAGAGTAAAATTTTGAGTCAAATTGCTGTCACGGTAGGATAAGGTTCATTCTTCCTCATAGTCATTCAGGTTTCCCACGTCTTCATAACTTGCCCATCCGACAGGAGCCGATACATCATTTACCACTACAATGATGGAGGATAAATCATGGTCTGAGTAGATATTTAACAGCCAGAGCCCTTATTATATCCAATATCAACAGCAATATCGATAGGCTGAAAATAAATTGATAATCAAATCTTTGGGCATATACCCTGCAGCGACTTTCCCCTGTGATCCTTAAGCCTCTATAAGAGCCATCTAATCGATAAAATGTATGATTCCTACTATAGTTAGACCTATTATCGATGAGATTAATGCTATAGTTGCTATTGGTTTTAGTGGTATTGATTGTGATATAATGATTGTTACTATTGCACTAGATATTATCCATGTTGCAAAATCAGATTATAATGACATGTTTGTTATGTACTATAGCACACCTATTTTAATCAGTTTATAGTTGCGGTGTTCATTAATTTCATATTGAAGTTTTTTAGAAAAGTTATTCATACTACTATATTCATCAGGAAACACTTTTTTCAAAAATTTCGTGCAATCCTTACTGATTTTACATACATGAACAAATTTACCAACTTTTAGGAAGGCTCGATGAGCATCTCATAAAAAATGTCTCTGAAAGACTGGGTGAAGAGGTGGTGGCTCAGGTCAAAAACTCCTATGAGAAATAAGAATTCCTGATTAAATTCCTCAAAAGAGTAAGAACGCCGAGATAGGTTAAAAAATGGCTCTGGTAATAATCGGAAGAAACTGAGAGATCCGACCAGGTACCATTACCTTCTTTTAAAAAAGAGAAATGTAACAGGGTTATAGAAAATGTAACATAGAATCAGAGAAACGTAGATGGAGTTTGCAATAGAAGTTGCTTTCCAAAATACAAACCTATTAAATACAAATCTTCTCAGCTCTCCCGTATTTATCTTCAAGTCTTACAATGTCATCTTCTCCAAGATAATCTCCCTGAGCGATCTCAATGAAAATGAGGTCATCATTATCTATATTCCTAATACGATGCAC
Organism: uncultured Methanosarcinaceae archaeon; assembly: GCA_963722085.1. GTDB lineage: Archaea > Halobacteriota > Methanosarcinia > Methanosarcinales > Methanosarcinaceae > Methanosarcina. The sequence continues at coordinate 19,561 of CAVRNH010000077.1, forward strand.
CTCGTTTACGGGAAGATCGACCGAATCTCCGGCAAGAACCCTTATCTCGCCGCTGTTTTTAGTTACAACTCCTTTTCCCTTGACTATGTACCAGTGCTCGCTTCTATGAGCATGGCTCTGAAGTGAGATTTCACCCTGAGGTAGAATAGTAAGAGTTTTGACTTTATATCCTGGCCTCTGCGTAAGCACTTCATAGTGCCCCCAGGGCTTTTCTGCCTCACGTTTGCATTTCTCTATGATGGTTTCGTATACCTTGATGTAATCATCTACCATCCTGTCAACAGAGAAACGTCTTTCCACACTTTCTCTGCATTTTTTGCGGGATATGGAAGTGACCTTTTGCACAGCTTCTGCTGCTTCGTCAACGCCATTGACCAGAAATCCAGTCTCCCCATCACGGATCAGCTCAGGCATCGAACCCCTGTTCATTGCAATTACAGGTGTACCACTGGCCATAGCTTCAACCACACCGAGTCCGAATGGCTCATCATAATTGATCATGTGCAGCAAAGCGTATGCATTTGACAGCAGTTCCTTCTTTCTCTCAGGATTGACATGCCCCTCATAAATAATCTGTTCATTGTCTATATGGGGTTGTACTTCTTTTTCAAAATATACCTGATCTGCAATAAAACCGGCAATTCTAAGTTTTCGTCCTGCTTTTTTTGCAACTTCTATTGCTTCTTTTGCGCCTTTATCTTTGTGTATGCGTGATAAAAAGAGGAGGTAATCCTGCGGCTTATCATTGAAATGAAAAGTTTCTATTTCAATTCCATGCCGAACTGTAGCTATGTAGTCCAGCTCATTGCACCTGTAAGCATCACTTATGGAGACATAAAAAGTTCTGTTATTATATTTTTTATAGATAGGCAGAATTTTCCTTGAGGAAATACCGTGTATTGTTGTCACAACAGGCGTATCAACAAGCGCACTGTAGGTAAGAGGGAGATAGTCGAAGTGATTGTGTATTATATCGAACTCATTTGCCCTCTCAAAAACTTCTGATATGTGCAGACATTCACATACCTTTACCGATATATTCTTATCTTCCTCGTAGGGTCTAGGGGATACTGCATGAAGTTTGGCTGCAGTATGCGAATCCGCTGTCGCAAATAATGTAACGTCAATTCCCCTTTTTACCAGCCCTTCTGTTAATAAAGATACTACCGATTCCCATGGGCCATACTTTTTAGGTGGCGTGCTCCACGCAATCGGAGATAACATTCCAATTCTTATAATAATACCCCCAAAATTACTCACATTACTTAATTTATTTTTAATCTATATTTTTGATTTTTATTTTAATTGGTCGTCCACTAATACCTGATTGATGTTTTCAGGATATAATCTCAAACATGGCTTTCGCTTGTGTTCATATGCACACACAGCAGGTTGGCTCCAGCAGTGCCAAAATTACGGGAAAAGAAGAGCTGGAAACTGTAATTTTGATTATTTTGGAATAATATCAATCAACAAATGATGGACTACCTTTTAATTTAATATCACCTTTTTTTGGATCATTGGAAAGCCCACTGTTTTCTTCAAACCATCTGCAGTATTCTTCAGGGCATTGTGTTTCAGGGCACCCATGGATATACTGCAGGACCTCACTAAGTTTTGCGCTGGCCATTGATACAGACATATCAGCACTTCCATAATAAATGCGGATTTCATCATCCACTAAGACCCATCCGCAAGGGAAAACAACATCATTAACGTCTCCAGTGCGTTCATACATTTCACGAGGCCCGAAAACCCATCCCTCTGACCTATGGAGCACTTTCCTAGGGTCTTCAAGATCAAGAAGGGCCAGCCCAAGCCTATAACTTGCTTTAGATGTTGTCTGGCGTACTCCATGGTACATAATTAACCAGCCGTCAGGAGTACGGAGTGGCTGCGGGGATAATCCTATTTTTCGTGCGTCCCACCATCCACCTTCTCGAGCATATAGAAGAACCTCGTGATCTCCCCAGTATTTCATATCAGGGGAAAAGGATATCCATATATTTGCCTTCGCACTCTGAGATACAGGCCTGTGCAACATTGCCCACCTGTCATTAAATTTTACAGGAAAAATAGCAGCATCTTTATTTTCAGGAGGCAGGGTAGCTCCTACTCGATCAAAATTATGAAAATCCTCTGTAAAGGCAAGAGCTGTTAAGGGACCTGAATCCGAAAAAGCCGTATACGTTACAGCCCATTTTCCCATCTCATCAATGTAAGTTATACGCGGATCCTCAATACCGTATATTTCTTCAGGGTAATTTACAGGATCCGGAGTAAAGGTTGGTTCGCTGTCTATTTCCCAGCCGTCAATTCCGTTCTTACTTTTGGCTACTGTAAGGTGAGAAAAGCCCCTGTGATCTTCGACACGCACCATTAAAATAAGTTGTACCATCAACTATAGTCGCTGCAGGGTTAAACACTGAATGGGCTTTATACGGCCAATCTTCAGCAGTAAGTATAGGGTTCTTCTTAGACCTTATAAATAGCTCTCCGTGATCTTTCCACATCATCTTATCCTCCTATTTATTCTATATCCTTTATTCTGCATTGTTTGCTGGCAGCATATTCTTTCATTTCTGCAGCGTTTCTTCACTTATTTCATCGCTTACCTCGACGCTTACTCTGGATTGCAATAATGTACTGAATGCTTCATTTTCATGTTTATTTAAAGAGCTAAAAGCCATAAGGTAGCAAATAACAGGTTCTGCACCCTGATTACAGTTCATGCCTTCACTGTTGAGCCCGTCGCAGACTGCACCTGTTGAGTAATCGTACATGACAATTTGCATGCGGTTTCTGC
>CAVRNH010000078.1:0-43119 GCA_963722085.1 uncultured Methanosarcinaceae archaeon
GGACATTTACTGCTTTTTTTACTGCTATAGAGTATTCCTTAAAATATGCCTCTTTTGCAGGTGAGGTAATCGCAGTCTTTATCGTTACTGCACCAGCTTCAGTTATCCCTCCGCTAACCTCGATTGCACATACTCCGGCATTCTCCAGGAGTTTTGCGGTTTCCATAGCCTGCGAAATAGTAATCCCCATTACTGCTTTTTGAGAGCCTGGACGGAACCCGTCGGTTGCATTCATTTTGACAAGGACGGGAAAATCAGCTCCAACTCGTTCTTTAATGCACCTGACAATCTCAGTAACTATTCTTGCCCGGTTTCCCACTGAACCTCCCCAGCGGTCAGTCCTTACATTCGTATATGGAGAAATAAAGTTGCTTAAGAGAAAACCATGGGCGCAGTGAAGCTGTACCCCATCAAAACCTGCTTTTTTTGCCCGGACAGCCGCTTTTGTAAAGGCCTCAATCATATTCAGGATTTCCGGCTCCGTCATTTCCCTGGGCATGACTGCCGCGTGCCCGTCCTTGACTGCCGAAGGAGCCATAGGGACCGGATTTGCTTCAGAAATGGTTGCTTGCCGCCCTCCATGCACTATCTGGAGCACTATTTTACTTTTGTACCTGTGTACTCTTTCGGTTATCTTCAGGTAAGGTTCAATAAAACGGTCATCATAGATTCCCTGCTGAAAATATCACTCTGCCCACCAGGAAGAACATAGGAATATCCTGTTATTATCAGCCCAACCTCATTTTTTGCAAGCTCTTCATAGAGGTCTCCAAGCCTGGAAGTTGGCTTCCCATCCTTTTCGGCCATGAATTCGTGTGTTGCAGACCTTACAAAGTGGTTCTGGAGCTCCAGGTTGCAGACTGTGATAGGGTCAAAAATCATAGGGAAAAATAGGTTAAGGGAAGGTATATAATTATCCAGAATTCGGAAAAAATGAATGTTTGCGTTCGAGCATAAGGCTTTCCTCAGCGATATAAGAAAGTGGAAGAGAATTTACTAGGCAATAGCCATGCTAAACTCAATAGGGTTATCCGGGTCATCACGAATATTGAGATACAATTTTTCTGAATCACCTAAATTAGCTGCGTAACTTGCCGTTACTCTTTGTTCAAAAGTAAATTTATCATCTAAAATAATTTCATACATGTAATATCCTGGTTCGACATTTATTTCAGGTGAAAAGATTTCATCTCCAGGATTCATCGTGTAGTTTTCTTTGAATACAGAATTATTATAGAAATCAAAAAGCTCGTATAGATTTCATGGCTCTTATTATCACTGTTTCTCAGAGAAAATTCTAATGGATCTAACGAATGATGTTTTTTAATTTCTTCTCCCTCCTTCACTATAGCACCTCCACAGAAGATGAATAATTTTTCCATCGTACTTCTCGTCAGTTGAAGCAATCCCGTATGATTGATTGAAAAAATCTACATTAATACAACTGTTGATTGAATCGTTTTTTACTGTGAAAAAAGCACCACTTTGTGGCTTTCCGACAATATATCCTAAATAAGAAATTACATTTGGATTTCGAGTTTCTTCTTCCCTAAGTTTAAGTTCGTAATTGTTTCCCATGAGGTTCAGGTTCTAGTTCAGTTCGAGGCCAGTTCATTGAACTTTGAAGGGTTTACTATTACGGTTTTAAACTCTGTACGATGGTTCAGGAGCCGTAATGGAGTTGTTGTCAAGCTTTATTTCTTCAAATATACCATTCCCACGAGTCTCCGAAAATATCCTCCGTTGAATTTTCATTAACTGAAGATTTCCTGAATTTATCGGAATTTACCGTTACTACTTTAAAATCACCCCAATCTTTCGAAGCTTCAGGGAAACTGCTGTTGTTCTCTATTTTTTGAATTATACCTTTATTATCCGAAATAGTCCCATTGTTGGAGTCAGAATGAACTGAAAAAATTATAATTCCCAAGAGAATTAAAGCTGCAGCGCTTATAATTAGAACACGCATAACTTCTCCTTAAAAACTACAAAGTTGATATTTGTAGTACAAGGCGGTATATATTAAAGTTATGTAGTAAAATCTAAAGTCGGGCTGAGATCTTGACTCTCAGCTAAAGATATGGAAAATCTAGAAGATGGACCTTACTCTTAAGGCAGCATTACTCGTACTATTAAAATTACCAGCGGACCTTCAATTCCTTTGCTCGTCTCGCAAAAAAGAAGATAGGGATAATCAGGAAACAATCTACAAGTTAATAAAAAATGTCGGTTGAAGGATATCCCCTCAAGCCTTCTTCATTTCCGTATTTTATTAGAATATATGATGATCCAAGCGCCTGAGCCAGATAAAAAAAAGCTATGAGCACTGATATAAGTAAAAAGCCCAAAGTAAAGGGCTCTAAAAATTGCTGAGAGCTGGCTTTATTCAGGTTCCTGAATAACCTGAGGTGACTATATTCTTCAAGGTCTCACTACCCGATATCTACTTTTTCAAGCCCCTGAGCACATTCTGCAGGAAACCCTTCTTTTACATATTGCTGATGGTAGTCCTCGGCCATATAGAAAGCGGAAACCGGTACTATTTCGGTTACGATAGGATTTCTAAAGGCTCCTGCTTTCTCAAGTTTTTCCTTTGAGGCAAGGGCTGCAGCTTTTTGTTCATCGTTATGGTAAAATATGACTGAGCGGTATTGTTCCGACATCAGGTCCCTGTCGGTCTTTTGTGGTCGGGTCATGGATTTTCCAGAAAACATCAAGTAAAGCCTCATAAGAAACTACTTTAGGATCGAAAATTACTCTGACAGCTTCTGCATGCCCGGTATTAAGAGTACAGACCTGTTCGTAGGTAGGGCGTTCAAAGTGCCCTCCGCTAAATCCAACAGCAGTTGCAATCACACCCTTAACTTGCCTAAAAGCTTCTTCAATACTCCAGAAGCAGCCGGCTGCGAAGGTGGCTTTTTCCAGGCCATCCCCCGGATTTTCGAAAAAGTCTGCGCTATTTTCTCTTGTTTCTTTTTTTTTCGTATACTCTTGCACCACAGTACCCCCCTCTAAACAATATCAGGTCTTACTGTATTTTCCCATTAATTCCCCTTCGGCAATAATATGCCCTATCATCTCACTTTCAAGCTCTTTTCTACTTACTCCTGCTTTGAGGTCAAGTCGTTTATCCAGCGCATAAACCCTGAAAAAGTACCTGTGAGTCCCTGAAGGAGGGCATGGCCCTCCGTATCCGATTTTCCTGAAATCGTTCATTCCTTCGACTCCTGGTATACTGTCTTCTTCTATTTTTGCTATAGGTTCTATATTCCAGACAATCCAGTGCGTAAATGTTTTCATGGGAGCGTCAGGGTCGTCCAATATAAGAACCAAGCTATCGGCCTCTTCAGGAATACCTTCGAATTCCAGAGGCGGATTTATATTTTCCCCGCTACAGGTATACTTTTTCGGGATAGTACCATTAGATTCAAACGCGTTGCTAAAAACCTTTATACTTTGGATGTTCATATTCTCATTCCCTTTGCCAGTACCTGAAGATTCATTGCTTACAGGTCTACTACTCTCATTTTGCACACATCCTGAAATTAGGAGCATTCCAGCAAGCAAGACTACCAGAAGAAATGCATTGGCCTTTTTTTTCATGTATGCACCAGCTCCTTATAGCTGAAAACTGCTCACACTATAATGTAAAAGCTAAAGAGATATAACTTTAAGTCTAATCTCAAAGAGCCTGCTAGAATTTAACATTAGAAGGTCTTGAGTTCAATCTCAAAAACTGATCCGTTCAATTGCTGATCCTCAAACTTAACTGCAGAATTACTGTAGATATAGACCTCCTGGTACAAACTGGCAAATATTAAGTTAAGTCGGCTTCTCCACTAATCAGGTAAAGTCGACTTTATAGGACACGTAGGTATGAATTGGTCTTTAAACCGTTCCCCAAGCAAGAACCTTAATTCCTGTGTTTGAAAACAGGAAATCAGTCTTCTACTTCAAGGGTTTGAATTATGTCATGGACTGTAAGTTCTCCATTAGCCACACGCTGTACAAGCGGATAAATAAACGAGCAATCATCCATTGCCGCCCAGCGTTTTTCTCCTATGGTCCTGACAACTTCGTCCAGTATGTCGCCACATTTCATGCAATACTTATCTTCGCTCTCTGCTCCACAAGATTCGCATTTCATTGAAAATACCCCATAACTTAACTGTTTATTGAAAATAAATAAATTATGGTGGTATGCGAGTATATTTATACAGTTATGAAAAAGCTCCACTCCCGACAATTCATTTGTACAAAACCTGTTTTCCAAAATAGTTTAATACAGCACTGATCACAGAGATCCAGAAATCGAAATCTTTTACCAAAGCTTCAAGCCTGATCCTCCAAAACAAGTGCAAGCTCTTCTACCAGGCAGGCAAGAATCAGGGCTTCGTGAATTCCTGATGCCTAGAGTTCAAGAACAATGGAATGGCTTTTTCCGGGCCCTTTTGCCGTCTGCCTGAGCAAAGGCATGGAAATTCCAGTGCCTTTCAGTGTTTATCCCGATCTACCCCCTGCCGGCAGTTCTTTCCAGATCTGCAATGCTCTTGAGGATCTCAATAATTTCCCTGTACACGGGGTCAGATTGGGCTTCTATTTTCTTTCACGCAAGGTTTTTCACCAGAAATTCCCCGGGACATCTTTTCGACCTGCTTCATGCAAGATTGGCAATAATTTTCTCTATTTCTTCTATTCCCACGCTTTCTATAGTTATTTCTTCCCTGTTGTGGACACCTAAATTAAGTTCCACAGCCCTTTTAATCTGGGGTTGGGCCCAGACGGAATGATTCCGGATCTTGGGAACCGTGCCAAGGGTTTTCAAAAGGGCGAGCCCGACTGCATCGTTTGCGATCACATCCGAACTTGCCAGCACGATGTCAGGTTCTCTCAAGGTTCCGATATTAGGGCCCTCCGTAACAAAGCATTTCGTTGCGTCCGAGATATAAAAGTCAGGCTTGTGAACGAGGTTTGACTCGGCAATCATATTTCCGAAAATTACGTCCCAGCCCTGCCCATGGGGAAGCTGTCGGCGGTCCCTGTCTGCTGTTATGCTAATCTGAGACTTGAGCCCCATCGTAAACGTTGCAGTCCAGTGTGTCTTGATCACCGGCAGAGCGATTATATAATCGATTGACTCCAGAAACTCAGGCACGTCGAACCCATATTGCCAGGAGTAAGCCCCCTTCGGCTCCACATGGCGGCGTTTCATCTTATCAAAAGTAAGAATCTCGTCCACTCCTTCGGCTTCTGCAACCTGCCAGAGCCCAAGTTCCTTAGCACTTTCTCTGTATCCAGCGTGGTCATCGATTTTTCGGCCACAATGACCTTTTCAGGGTCATATTCCTTTGCTGCCCGAATAGCTCCCCTCAACACCTCGGGATTCGTCGATCCTGGAGGCAGGTCCGCAGTATTTGCATTCGGTCGGATCAGCACGGTGGATCCTTTTTTTATTCCAAGTCCTCCTGCCAACTCCACTGCTGTTTTTACGGATTCCAGGATATCCTTATTTCTTGAAAGTCCAACTACTACCATACTCAAGCACCTGAATAGTAATTGTAACCCGGGATATAAAAATCAGGAATATATGGACTTTTTAAAATTTGGAGACAGGTTGAGATGATTTATAACCGCTGCAAACGAGTAAATTACGGGAAAAATGGTACTCATAAATGCCTGATGACAATAGCAGGATTTCTTACACTTGTTTATGCTTCAATTCAGAGATTCAGGGAAGACTTGAGAAAAGGATAGAGAAAAGGACGGAGAAAGAATAGAAAGAAATTCTCCAGATTAATTAATAAGAGCCGATAAACTTATACCTGATAAATGCTATTGTATGCTGCAAACCCTTAAGAGCATCGACAAGTGATAATGGGCTCGTGGTCTAGACGGTTATGACGTCGCCTTCACACGGCGGAGGTCCTGAGTTCGAATCTCAGCGGGCCCACTAAACTCTTTTTTCGATTTAGAGATTTTATAGACCTCCTTTTCTAACGCTTCAATTCTTAATTCGAGGTCGGATTTTATTTCTGGTTGTGCAACTTTGGGTGCTCCATTAGTATATAGTTGATATTTATATATTAGATGTAATATAATTATATTTAATGGGAAAAAGAGGACCAAAACCAAAATTCACTGACGTTTCCTGTCCAAATAAAAATTGTAAATTGCATGGTATTTCTGGAAAGAAGAATATCATAGGTAATGGCACATATCATATCAAGAACAAGAGGGTTCATAAATACATCTGCCGCGAATGCGGCAGAGTATTCAACGATCGAACAGACACTTTCTTTGACAATCTTCGTAAGGATGAATTCATCATTAAGTTAGCTTTGAAAATGGCTATTAGAGGAATGTCAAATGAAGGTATTGCGGACGTGCTGGAAGTTCAACCAGTTACAGTCAGTAGCTGGTTATCTCGTGCAGCAAAACAATGCGAGAAAGTAAATGAAGATTTGATGAAAGATCTCAATGTTTCCAGAGTTGAGATGGACGAGTTGTGGATAATAATTGAAAAAAAGTCGCTCCAAGAAGCAAAGTTGAAGATGATGGAGCATGGATGTGGGTAAGCTTTGCACCTGAATCCAGGCTAATAATTGATTTTATAATCGGACCAAGAAAACAGTATGTAGCAAACGAACTGATAGAGGTCACGGATAATCATTTTTCTGATTCAAAACCCATTTTCATTACAGATGGATTAAAGTTCTATGCTGAAGCTCTTTTGAAAAAATACGGAGAATGGATGGAGTTTCCTAGAACTGGAAAGAGAGGAAGACCTAAGAAACCAAGATTAGTATCCAGTAAAAACCTGAAGTATGCTCAGGTTATCAAAAATAGGAAAGGGAAGAGGCTCCATAAAGTTGAAAAGAGAGTCATTTTCGGTGAAAATATTGATCAAGCAGGGATATCAACGAGTTTACTGGAAAGACAAAACCTAACTTTCAGACAAGATAACAATAGAATCTCAAGGAAAACAATAGGCTTTTCAAAGAAAATCAAATGCTTGTTCAATCAAATGAAGCTTTATTGTACTCATTTTAACTTTTGCAGGAATCATATGGGACTAATAAAAGAAAAGGAAAATGGAATCTTAGAGAAAAAGACGCCTGCACAAGAGTCTGGAATTACTAAGAATAGATGGTCATTGACAGAATTATTAAATTACAGGTCATTAAAAATATCAACTAATTAATAGGGGAGCACCTAAATTTATGTGACTAATAATATTTGATGGGTTTATAAGTTTTTTGAGTTTTGGTCTTTTCGGGCTCTTCCCTTGATGCACCTGAAATTCAAATTAAGAGGTACGATTCTTTGATGGTGTTAGGCTTCCCGCTTCGTTTTTAGAGGTCGCCGAAGCTGACGATATCTTTTATTATTTGAATTACAATCTACTTCTATGTCCAAGCAACTTATGGATACAATGGATCGAATTCTCGAGAACGCTCTGGTGCAAATTAATACGGGGAAAACTCAAAAGGCGCTTGAAAACCTTGCAAAGGCCGAAAAGCTTTCTGAAAAGGCAAAGAGGCCGGACTACCTGTGCCCGACTCTTATGTTGAAGGGGAGAGCTTTGCTTGCCGAGCAAAGGAATGAAGAGGCTCTGGAGGAGTTCCAGAGAATGATGGAACTTGCAGTGTCTCTCTTTCTGAATGATCCGGGAGAACCTGAGAATCAGTATTTTGTCTATAATTCATTTGGTTTTACTATAAAGGCACTCAGCGAGATAGACAGTATGTCAAAAATGGAAGAGTACTTTTATAGGAACAAAAAATATTTCGAAAAAATTTTTGCCACTTATGAAGAACTTATTACCGAGGTCCCGGACAACCCGGAGTACTTACAGAATTACTTGAGAGTTTTGGAGAATGTAAGGACCTATCACCTGAGGGCCCAGAAACTTGAAGCTGAGCCCAGATTTGTCGAAAAAATCGTGCAAAATTATGGGAAATTATTTGAACTGGTTTCTGGAAACCTGGAATTATTTAATAACCTGCAGACAATAACTGAACAATTTAAAAATTATTGTCTTATATTCAGGAACTTCGAGGAAGCAAACAGGGTCTTTGGGCAGATAGAAGAAATCTATACAAGAATCCTCAAAAAAGAACCCAGCAACAGTATTGTCTTTGATCATCTTCTTTCCTTATACGAAGTCTCCGGGGACCTATACGCAAAACTTGGAAATATCGAGAAAACTGAAGAAACCTACCTGCGGGCTCTCGACTTCCTGAACGAAAAACTCCGGACACGGCCAGGAAATATACCTTACATCCGGAAGCAGGGCGAAATTTACCAGACACTCGGCAGGGCCTTTTATAAAGACGGGGAAATTGAAAAAGCGACTCAATACGCTGAAAAAACTCTAGAAATCCTTAAAAAATTGCCAGGAAAAAAGCCGGAGGACCTGCACTATCAGTATGAGATTTCAGACGACTTCACCGAGCTCGGGGAACTGTTTAGAGAGATAGGGGACATAGAACATGCAAAAGAGTGCCGTATGCAGGAAATCGAAATCTACAGAAACATACACGAAAAAGACCCTGAAGACGAGGTAAGTGAAGCAAATATAGCCGCCACCCTCGACCAGATCGGACACCTCTACGCAGGACAAGGGGAGACCGAAACTGCAAAACAGTACTATGAACAGGGCCTTGAAGCCTATAAAAAACTGTTTGAATCCTATCCCGAAGATATTGACCACGAAGTAGGTATCGCAAATACCCTGGATTACATAGGGGAACTATATGCGGATCTTGAGCCTGAAACCGCTTTCGAATACTATGAAAAATCTCTTGGAATAATCGAAAATGTGGTGCAAATATTCCCGGAAAGTATCGATTACAAGGAAGATCTCATCCATACCCTGGAGGACCTTGAATCCTTAGCTGTCAGGCAAAAACAATATGAAAGCGCAATCCTGCATCGTGAGCGCATTACAGAACTAAGCCTCCGGATTGCCAGCGAAAACCCCGGAGACCTGGATTACAAAAACGAACTCGCCCTTTCCTACAAAGAACTGGGACTACTTTTTGAAAAAGCAGAAAAACCGGAATTTGCAAAACAGCAGTATTCAAAATCAGCCGATGTCTTCAGGCATATCCTGGAAGATGAAAACGAAGAAGCTCTCATGAAAGGCCTGCTGGCCATGGAACTTCAGAGGCAGGCAACTGTACTCATCCATGAAAAAAAGCAAGGTCTTGCGAAAGAATACCTGGCCCTTGCCCGCGATTACTATGAGGACTTATACGAAAAAGATCCTGAAAAACCGGAAAACTGGAAGGCCATCTGTGAAATTCGGATCCTTAGCGGGATTTTACATGAATCCCTGGGAAATTACGAGGTAGCCATCCCAATCTACGAATCAGTCTTCACCGATCCTGAATAAACATCTGGAGTGCGATCCCGAAAACCTTGAATACCAGTCAATGATGAGTGTTTTACATACCCAGCTAGGCATTGCGTATCATTTGGCCGGCGAGTATGATAAATCAAAAGAGGCCTTTGAAAAAAGTATGCCCATAAACGCAAAACTGCTTGATGAAGAACCTGAAAATTTCTTATACATGGGTGGGGCGGTAGTAACATTTACAGAATACTCAAAGTTACTCACGAGCCTGGGCAGAAAAGAAGATGCAGAAGAATACGCTGCAAAAGCTGACGAACTAAAGGAAATGGTTATGAAAAAATGTGGATTTGACGAATTTGTAAGAGAAGATGAGGAGCCCGAAAAAGAGCTCTAAAATCCAAAAGAACGCAGGTTTCTATAAATAAGGACAGGGAGTAATTCACACCCTTATGTTCTTCTCTTCGAGAATTTTCATCAGTTTGGCTTTGAGATTCGTGATGTAAGCATCGACGTCTGCTTCACCTTCAATCAACTTCTCAGACTTGAAAAACGATATCTCTGTGATGAATGTGGTTCTTTTTTGTGCTGTGACTGCCGAGGGAGGTGCCTCCGGTTCACTGCCTGGGTCGCCTTTTGGACATGCGGGAGAAGTTCCCGGGCCAGCCGGGGTTTCAGGCTCATTCCCGTAAGGAGCTTTCTTCGGCCGCTGCCTGATTATCTGTTTTTCATGGTCGATTCTCTCGTAAGCGTCTGTACGACAGGAGTTAATCATTGAAAGCTGGCTCTGGACCAGAGCGCAATCTTCAGCTTTTTCTGTGATCTGCTCAATCTCCTTGAAAGGAGAGAGCACTGATTCATTGAATTCAGGGAGGAAGTTTCCTTCAGAAAGGGCTCTTTCGATTTCTTCCCTGGCACTGGAGAGTTTTTCCCGGACCTTTTCTTTCTGGGAAGAAGGGCAGTCTTAACCGAAGCTTCGATTCTCGCCTTCTAGCGCTCTAAGGTTCTTGATCTCGGAATAGGGCTCTTCCAGGTTCAAAATCCGGTGTACATCTTCAAGGGCGGCTTTTGCTTCATCATCGAGGAACTGAACGTTTCTGGTGAAGGCGTCATATTTCTTTGCAAGCCTCCTGAAGATGTCCACCTGGGTGCCTTCAAAGAAAGGTCTTGACAGGTGCTGCTGACGCATGAAGTTCTTCAAACTCGGTTTTGCGGGAGGCGATGTTTCTGAAAAAGGCTAAAGAGTCGGTGATATCCAGAATTTCTTTCAAGAATATCCTGTAGGCATTGATCTGCGGTCTGCCGGGGAAACGTTTTTCCTCGTCGTATCTGCCTTCGAAATTTTGGAGCTCGACGTATTCTTCCGTGAGTATTCCCCTGACGGAATCGTAGAGCTCTCCTTCTTTTTCTCGCAGGTTAATTTTCTCAAAAAGGTTGTTGAGGATGCCTGACGGCTTTCAGGTCTTCTTCTCCGGTTTTCTCCCTGATTTCTATGACCAGTTTGTCAGCTTCATCTCTTCTTGTCAGGTGCTTTGCTGTAGCGTCAGGGTCTTTGAAGAGGTATTCGGACTGGTAGCGGAGTTTGATCTCTTCTCTGATGTAAAGAATGCCCACAAGCCCTGAAATCGTCATCTCTTTCCAGCCGTAAGGTTTTTTCGTGAAACGGTCCTTTAAATCACTTAAAAGAACCCTTCCGCTTCTTCCATACTTTATCTGGATGAATTCAAGCATCTCTTTTAAGGCCAGCTTGTTTGTGTCGCTGCCTGTAACCCCGAATTTCTCAAGGTCGTCCGAGCGAAGGATTCTTAGCACTTCACTCTCGTTTTCATAATCCTTTGTGACATATCCGGCTTTGCTGTAGACGTTTAGTACCAGAAGGTCGAGTCCTTCTTTTATGCGCTCTTTCGGGCTGGATTTTTCAAGTTTTACTTCCTTGTTGTCAACAAATACCCTTGAATCTGAAATTCCTTTAGCAATTAGCTCTTCTGCTTTTGTTCTTCCACTTGTGGCATTCTGCTGTCTTGTGGACAGAATGTTCTGGATTTCCGCGTTGTTTCGGTTTGAGGAGTTCTGCTTGAGGTATTTCTCTATTTTCAGGTAGGATCGGATCTGATCGATTAATTCGTCTTCAGGAAGTACGAAAAGAAGGGTGTCAGTTGAATCGATATTGCTTAAATTGTCTCCACTTAGAGACTGCTGATTGCCTTTTTTACTATAATACTGGTCTGAGAGAGGGGTCAGGAATTTGATTGTAAGGTCTGCACCTGAAGTAGCTTTTACCCTGTCATCAATTGCTTTGTTAAATTTGTATTCTTTATGGGAAGATGGGCAGATTCCAGTTTTTTGTTCGTAAAGCACCCCATGGATTTCTTCAAGGATCTGGTGGCTCTTCGATATCGCGATATCCGTTCTTTTGATTTCTTTATCGATTTCCTGCTCCTCATTTGTCAGGAAATAGTATTTGTCCTCGGATTTGCTTATAAAGGTCTGGTCTTCAAGTCTTCGCAGGGATTCAATGATTCTCTGTTTCAGTTTTATCTTATCTTCATCAACCGAGGTGATGGAGAACACTATCAGGTTATCGAGGTTTGGCTCAATTTCCTTAATATTCCTGATCATAAACAGGATTTCCAGAAGTTCACAGTCCTTTTCATTAAGGAAATCATTTTGCCGGGCCTGGGAGAGTGTCCTCGCTATAATCGGATCAAGGAAACCTTTAATAGTCTCATAGAAAGCATGGAGAGGGATCAGCAGCCCTACATTACTCTCACAATAGTTCTCAGTCGAATCCTTAAAAGCGCCGAGCATCGACCTTTCCCCTTTTGCCAGGTGCTTGCCCGAAAACCCTGTATCCCTGATTCTATCAAAGACCTTCTGTACAAGGTTGAACTGGTAAGGGACAAAAGGATATACGTTTACAAAATCGTCTTCATTTTTGTAGATCTTTATTTCAGCCCTGTTTGAAAACGCAAGCAAGTTCCTGAGTATTGTCTGCTTTTCAGCATAGTAGGCGGCAAGGACTCCCTTGTATTCCTCTTTTTTATCCAGTATTCTCTTCTTGATGACCTCATCCACATTGGCACTGGTAAGTCCCAGACGGGTGTTAAAACGTCCCTGAATCTTGGAAAAGTCGTAGCCTTTCACGTGTTCCTTTGTAACAGTATCAATATCGGACTGTGAAGTCACTGCAACCCAGGCTTTTCCCCGGAGTTTAGTCCCAAGTTCTTCTACAATAGTCTGGAGATTAAGCATCAGCTCGCTGTTTTCTCCTATATACTGCCCCACTTCGTCCACCAGGAAAATTACCTGATGGTTTTCTCCTTTCGATTTGCAGTACTTATCGAGCTTATTTGCAAATTTCTCAACGCTGAAAGTATAGCTAGCCCCATCGCTTTCAAACAGCCTTGTAGCAGATTCTCTGCTCATGCGGCTGCTGTTTACAAGGGCTTCTATAATATCGTCCTGCTCAAAACCGTAAGCGACTCGTCTTTCTTTCCAGGACTCTCCATTTATACGCTCAAACTCATTTTTGAAAGGCTCATAAAGTCCTTTTTCTTCAAGCTGTTCTTCAAGTTCTGCGATCCAGAATACATCTCCTAGATACCCTCGCCTATCATTGAAAGCCCTCATGAAGATATTTACGATCTGCTCGTCACCTTTATTAGCAGTATTTGCTTTGGAATCAATATTAAAGAGAATAACGTCTTTAGTGCCTGTATTAACAGCTTTCTCGATATTGGCAAAAATTTCAGGGTCTGTTATTTTTTCCCTGAAAAATTGGAGTGCTGTCTTCCCCTGAACTGCTCTATTTTCCAGCAAATATGACAGTATCTTTATAAAATGCGATTTCCCCGAACCAAAGAACCCTGAGACCCATACTCCGATTTTATCCGTAGGTTCTTCCATTGTTGCAGTATAATTTCTAAAAAATTTGTCAAAATGCTTTAAGGACTCACCTGTCACCACATACTCATCAAGTTCAGTATAGACGCTTATTTCGTCTTCCTGATCAACCTTTATTACCCCGTTGACATCCCTTCGGATATTTTTCTCAAATAAATCTTCTATTTTTATTTCTGCAGCTGTCATATTTAGCACTCTGAGTAAATATCAGTTTTAATTAATCTAGGAACTTTCAAGAGAATCATTTTAAAAATTTCCAAACTATCGCTCTAAGAACTCTAAGAATTTTATGGATTATGTTGCCTCTGGCATCAATTGAAAAGCTCTGTAGTAATTTTTGCTTTTGAATTCGCCAAATAAGCTCAGGTCAAGCCCGCTGAATTTGCCAGGATAAAAAAGTACCAGGGGCTTTTTGCCTGTGATAGAATGAAGGTTATTGAGGACGGAATGAGCTCTGACCATTGGCCATGCGTTTCCCACTCCTGTTAGGAAAATTAGGTCGTAATCAACTTTGAGTAACTCGGCAATTTCTTTTTTTGCGGCCTCTTGATTGAGAATTAATCTTACCTTCTCAAGCAAGGCATCTGAGCCTTTTTTCATCTCAAACTGAATCAATTTTTCATCAGTAAGCTTCTGATTCAGTATTTTAAGACATAAATTGTACAGATTAATCTCGATTATTTTAATCGAGTGTTTGCTCTCGAAACTTGAGATCAGTTTACTTATAGTGTCTCTAACAAGAAGCTCTTTTTCAGGTTCATAATCAAAAATCCAGTATGGAATCTCGTTTCCTAATCCCTTGCATTCCAGAAAATCCCTTGTTTTTATCTTTTCTTTAAAGAGTTCGAGACGCTCTTCAAGTTTCATAATTTTAGAATGCAGCACTATCTATAAATCTGTTATTATTTTCAACTGTGAAATATTATTTATTTTTAAACATTCTGTTTTAAAAATATCAGAATATTAACAGTTCAATTATGAGGCATATAGGCACCTGCACCGCCCTGCTCTGCCAGTGTACAACTGAGATTAAATGCTCTGCTGAAAATATGCCTCTCCCTCATAACTTTGCAAATTGCGTACACTATATAGGAAGTTACTGATACATTCGAATTATCTCAGATCTCAAATCTACTAAAAAAGGATTAAATAGTGTTTTTTTGCATTAAAAATATGCAATAGTATGCGAAGCAAGGATATGGTGTAATGATAGAGACTGTAGATATGGTGAAAGAACCGGAAACATTCGAGCTGCAGACTAAGGAAACCGTGTTAGTATCTTTATGCGCTTTTGGAGTACATTGCAGATACCATGGGAAATCTCATAAGATGGGGCATCTTCTTTACAAAGAGAAGCCAACCGAGAAGCTCAGGAAAAAATACAATACAGCAATTCCCGTTCTAAGCGAAAACACATCCAATTGACGGGTTTCTAAATTTTATTTTCGTAATTAATATATATCTCAGTGGAAGCCTCCAAGCTTCAAGGAGATTTTGCACAGACATGGAATTGAATATTATCTTGACTCCTCTAATTTATAGAGAATATATTCCCTGATTTTACTTCTTTTCTTTTTCTTCTTTTTTTGCCAGTGTCCGCCCGATATCTGCCCACTTTGTGTGCATTCAGGCGTTGAGGAGCTACTTAATTAATAACAAACTAAAAAATTAATTATTTTCTTTGTAATTTGAAGACAGCCTCTAAGAGTGCTAATTGTCTGATGGGACCTGGATACAGGCTTGTTTTTTTAGAGGTAGCCGAAGCTGTCGATATCTTTTATAATTTGAGTTACAATCTACTTCTATGTCCAAGCAACTTATAGATACAATACATCGGATTCTCGAGAACGCTCAAGTGCAAATTAATAAGGGGAAAACTAAAAAGGCGCTTGAAGACCTTGCTAAAGCCGAAAAGCTTTCTGAGAAGGCAAAGAGGCCGGACTACCTGTGCCCGACTCTTATGTTGAAGGGGAGAGCTTTGCTTGCCGAGCAAAGGAATGAAGAGGCTCTGGAGGAGTTCCAGAGGATGATGAAACTTGCCGTGTCTCTCTTCCTGGATGATCCGGGAGAACCTGAGAATCAGTATTTCGTCTATAATTCTGTTGGTTATACTATAATGGTACTCAGCGAAATAGACAGTGTGTCAAAAATGGAAGAGTACTTTTACAGGAATAAAAAATATTTCGATAAAATTTTTGCCACTTTTGAAGAACTCATTGCCGAGGTCCCGGACAACCAGGAGTACATACAAAATTACTTGAGAGTTTTGGAAAATGTAAGGACATATCACATAAGGGCCCAGAAATTTGAAGCTGAGCCCATATTTGTTGAAAAAATCGTGCAAAATTATGGGAAATTATTTGAACTGGTTTCCGGAAACAAGGAATTACTTAATAACCTGAAGACACTGACTGAACAATTTAAAGATTATTGTCTTTTTTTCAGGAACTTTGAGGAAGCAAGCAGGATCTTTGGGCAGATAGAAGAAATCTATAAAAGAATACTTAAAAAAGAGCCCGGCAAAAGTATTGTCTTTAATCGTCTTCTTTCCTTCTACGAAGTCTCCGGGGACCTGTACATAAAACTTGGAAACATCGAAAAAGCTGAAGAAACCTACCTGCGGGCTCTCGACTTCCTGAACGAAAAACTCCGGATACGGCCAGAAAATATTCCTTACATCCGGAAGCTGGGCGAAATTTACCAGACTCTCGGCATGGCCTTTTATAAAGACGGGGAAATTGAAAAAGCGACTCTATACGCTGAAAAAAATCTCGAAATCCTTAAAAGACTGCCAGGAAAAAAACCGGAGGACCTGAGTTATCAATATAAGATTTCCAAAAACTTTATCGAACTTGCGGAACTGTTTGGAGATATAGGGGACATAGAGCATGCAAAAGAGTGTCGTCTTCAGGAAATCAAAATCTACAAAAATATTCACGAAAGAGACCCTGAAGATGAGGTAAGTGAAGCAAATATAGCCGCAGCCCTCGACCAGATCGGACACCTCTACGCAGGACGAGGGGAAACGGAAATTGCAAAACAGTACTATGAACAGGGCCTTGAGGCCTATGAAAAACTGTTTGAATCCCATCCCGAAGATATTGACAACGAAGTAGGTATCGCAAAAACCCTGGATTACATCGGGGAACTGTATGCGGATCTTGCGCCCAAACTCGCTCTCGAATACTATGAAAAAGCTCTCGGAATACTCGAAAAAGTGGTGAAAATGTTCCCCAAAATTATCGATTACGAGGAAGATCTCATCTATACCCTCAAGGACCTTGAATCCTTGGCTTCAAGGCAGGAACAATATGAAAGCGCAATCTTGCACCGTAAGCGCATTACAGAACTGGACCTCCGGATTGCCAGCGAAAACCCCGGAAACCTGGATTACAAAAATGAACTCGCCTTTTCCTACAAAGAACTGGGACGACTTTTTGAAAAAGCAGGAAAACCGGAATTTGCAAAACAGCAGTATTCAAAATCAGCCGATGTCTTCAGGCATATCCTGGAAGATGAAAACGAAGAAGCTCTCATGAAAGGCCGGCTGGCTATGGAACTCCAGAGGCAGGCAACTATACTCATCCATGAAAAAAAGCAAGATCTCGCGAAAGAATACCTGGCCCTTGCCCGCGATTACTATGAGGACTTATACGAAAAAGATCCTGAAAAACCGGAAAACTGGAAGGCCATCTGTGAAATTCGGATCCTTAGCGGGATTTTACATGAATCCCTGGGAAATTACGAGGTAGCCATCCCAATCTACGAATCAGTCTTCCCGATCCTGAATAAACATCTGGAGTGCGATCCCGAAAACCTTGAATACCAGTCAATGATGAGTGTTTTGCATACCCAGCTAGGCATTGCGTATCATTTGGCCGGCGAGTATGATAAATCAAAAGAGGCCTTTGAAAAAAGTTTGCCCATGAACGCAAAACTGCTTGATGAAGCACCTGAAAATTTCTTATACATGGGTGGGGCGGCAGTAACATTTACAAAATACTCAGAGTTACTCACGAGCTTGGGCAGAAAAGAAGATGCAGAAGAATACGCTGCAAAAGCTGACGAACTAAAGGAAATGGTTACGAAAAAATATGGATTTGACGAATTTATAAGAGAAAATAAGGAGCACGAAAAAAGCTCTAAAATCCAAAAGAACGCAGGTTTCTGCGGTAATTTCAGTCTCCTTTAAAGTAGAGATGTTGTACATGTAGATATCGTAGTTTCCATTGCGGTTATCCTGCCATACTAGAGCGAGCGAAGCGAGTGAAACGACCTCGTGTTGAAGCAAGCTAAAGTATTCAAATTTTAACATTTCATTGAAATCTTGGTTTTACAAAAATTCAATTTATAGTAACAAAATTAATGCGCTTTTAACACTAACCATGAAAACATAGCCAGCACGGAAAAATCCAATTATACAACCACGGACACGAATACGGAAAACTTGCTTTGAAACTTGTGTTTCGTGTTCGTGGTTTAATTTCATTATCTAACCGATGTTCCAAAATAAGCGCATGCTTAAATCCATGTAAGATGAATGTAGGTTCCGATTGGCGGGTAGCATAGCTCCAAATGATGAAGTACAGGAAAAAGGGCAGTTTTTGCGCCGATCAGCGATGTTTGTATATTACCGACTCTCGACTGAGCATTTTTTCCCCAACAGCGAAGACCGGGTTTATGGAGATTTCGTGCTTAAATTAAGACTTTTGATACAAAACTTATGCGTTAAACGATTTTAAACGATTTAAGGCCTCTTTATTTAGAAACATTGATGAATTATTGAATTAAATTGATTTTTAATTATTTTAAGCAAATTTTTTTACAAAATAAACTTCATTATTGAATATTATTTGAAAATAATGAATTTAGTGGGAAATGACAAAACCTCACATATAAACAGAATTAACAGGAATGATATTGTAGAATATAAACGTGTTGTCAACGAAGAATGGCAGAATTCGGCAGAGAATTAAAAGAAAACCAGTTAAAGCTTAACAACTTAATTTTAACATAAAGTCTTTGTTGAAAAGGAAGTTGGAGAATTAATCTCTCCAAATGTATTGCCGAGAAAATTAAACTTCTTGGATGTGATTTTTATTTTTCTTCTCTGCGGTGCTGATTCCAAGAATAGTGTAGGGAGTGCAGTGTCTCAGGATTGAGCTATAAAGTCCTGTAAAAGCTATCGCCGCAATGATCCATTTCAAAGGAGAAGTTTTCACAAGACCTGTTGCCAGTGCGATAATTGCAAGTACTCCAAACATGGTTCGGAGCACCAGATCAAAGCCTCCTACATTTTGTTCCAGAAATAATCTTTTAAGATTCGTCGGATAAACCCCCTTATAAATTCCTCTATATTATAACCCCTATATTATAGATTCTTTCAGACGCTACTTAATGTTTTCTGGTTCGGTTATGATCTTTCAGCTACTTTCTTTCCTCTAATTTGAAAGTAATTCTGAATTCCGTTCCCTGCGCTCGTATAAGCTTAATTTCTCCACCTGGCTGATCAATAAGGATGCTTACTAACTGCAGTCCGAGCGATTCAATACTTGCATACTCTTTATATGATCTCTTTCATAGGGCCTTTTCATATCACTAAACGCTTTGAATCAAGCAAAAGAAAGTTTACAAAAAGTGGGTATCCTGAATATTTTGATACTTTTTTCCATTAATTTAACAGCTTAGCTGCATAGGTCCTATATTTCTAAGAATTAAAATTTATTAATGATGATTCTGCGAACATTCAATTTCCATCAATACAGACTCAAAAAAAATGAAAGCGTGTCTATTAATAGCGACTTCTTAATTATAGTTTTACCGAAAAGCTCTTTTATAAGAAAATTCGTTTCCTTATAGAATTCGTATGTAAAGGGGTAGGACTTACGCGGTTGAACTGGAATAATCTGGGAGTCAATTAATGCAAAACCGCATAGTAAAGGGTAGTTCTCAAATATGGCCAAAGAAGGGAGTATACACTTTTTCAGATACCATCAGTAATCAGCAAATGCGGCCTAAAATCAATACTATTAAGCCCTTAGCTGCATAGGTATAAATTTAAATTGGAACGTTTGCCATATTTGATTTTTTTGCCTCAAGTGCGTATGGTCCTAAAGGGGGGAACTGCATATATTGCATATATTGGATATTAGGATAAATACGCTCAGAGTAGGGATTTATGAAGCAATAGTCTGGATAGCCATATTCGGTTTACTCTACAAAATCAGTCTTGAGAATTATCTTCTCTTCCATACTGTGGTAGAATTGTTCTGTGTTTATTTTTCCTACGTAATCTTTTTAATAGTATGGAAATCAAGGGACCGGCTCGAGAACCCATATCTTTTAGTGATAGGTGTTGCCTTCTTTTTTGTTGGAAGCGTTAACTTCTTGCAAGCCCTTGCGTTCAAAGGAATGGAGCTATTTCATGGGTTTAATGGAGAGCTTTCCATTCAGCTCTGGACAATAACAAGTTTCCTAGAAAGCTCAGCTTTCTTAATAGCACCCCTGCTTTTAATATCCAATAAGGATAACGCGAATAGTAATGGTAATAAGGATAATTGGATAAAATATTCACGACCCTTCAAAGGCTCTACTTTCGCCTGGTATATTTTTCTCTTATATGCATTAATTACTATCAGTTGCTTGCTTTCAATCTTCTTTTACAGAAACTTCCCGGATATTTATATTGCAGGTTCAGGATTCACTCCTTTCAAAATTGGAAGTGAATTTATAATCTTTATCACGTTATTTTGCTCGTTGGTCCTCTTATATATAAAAAAGGATTGGTTCGAAAAGCACATTTTCAAAATACTCGCAATAGCCATAACTCTGGCAGTTTTTAAGGAATTATCCTTTACCCTGTACACTCAGGCAAGCGAATTTCCAAATTTTATGGGCTACTGTTTTAAACTACTGCTCTTTTATCTTATCTATAAGGCAATAGTTGAGACAGGATTTGAAGAACCATCTAATCTTTTTTACAGAGAACTTAAGAATAGAGAAGAGGATTTCAGACAGAAAGCAATCTTCCTGGGGGATGAATACAGCCGTATTTGCAGAATAATAAGGGTAAACAAAAATTCGGCTGAACATGGTAACGAAAATCTTGAGAAAAATCCCGATTGGGAAAATGCTCATTCTTTCATGCAACATTTTCCTGGAATGAAATTCCAGCTTGACGAGAATTTTAGGTTGAGATCCTTAAGTGGGCCTGTTGATGAAATTACAGGATACAGAAAGGAAGACATTCCTTCTGAAAAAATGGACTGGTTGGAAATGATCGTACCTGAAGATCGGAATCTGGTTTTTGAAAACCGGGAGAAATTGAAGTCAAATCCGAGCTTTGTAATCGAGAATGAATTTCGGATACGCAGAAAAAATGGAGAAGTAAAATGGGTCAGGGAAATTACCCAGAGAGTCTCAGACAGGTCAACAACTCCAGTGAGATATCAGGGTTTGATTTATGATATAACTGAACGCAAAAAAGCTGAAGAGGCTCTGGAGAAAATAAATAAACTCCGAATAAAAGAGATCCACCACCGGATAAAAAACAACCTTCAGGTAATCTCATCCCTTCTCAGCCTGCAGGCAGAAAAGTTTGATGACGAGAAAGTGCTTGAAGCTTTTCGTGAGAGCCAGAACCATATTGCATCCATAGCTATAATCCACGAGGAATTGCATGAAGGTGAAGGTATGGATGCTCTCGATTTTGCAGCCTATCTCCGTAGACTGACCGCAGACCTCCTCAGTTCATATCGAGTCGGTAACAATATAATAAGCCTTAGACTTGATCTTGAACAAGTTTATCTGAGCATGGATACTGCAATCCCTCTTGGCATTATTGTAAACGAGCTGGTTTCAAATGCTCTGAAGTTTGCTTTCCCTGCTGGAAGGGATGGCGAGATTTACATAAATTTTAGTAGAATTAAAACTTTTGCCGTAAGATACAACATTTCCAATCTGGATGGAGAATGTGCAAATAAAGACAACTTCAATTACATGCTTATAGTAGCAGACAACGGAAAGGGCATTCCTGGAGAAATTGACTTTAGAAATGCGGAATCCCTTGGCCTCCAGCTTGTGAATATACTCGTTGAACAGATAGACGGTTGTATTGAACTTAAAAGGAACCAGGGAACAGAGTATACTATCGGGTTTTGATTAAATATAGAAAAAATGAGTTAGAAAAAAGGCAAGTTCGCTTTTCATTTTACTCCATATAATTATCAAATCAAAGTCAAGCCCCAGAAAGGCGTGGGATAAGGCTTTTTTAGAGGGCTTATTTTTTGTGCGTCTTTTTTATAGTTGATGTTTTATAAATTTTTTAGATGCTGATTTTTTCCATCTTTTTTATATTTAATGTTTTGAATCTTTTATATAGTTAATATTTCGTGAGTTTAAAGAGTTAGCATTTAGCTTATTTTAAAACAGTTTCAATTTCATGTATTCCCAAATAGTTAACATTCGTAAGTTTTTAACATCGAAGGTTTTATGTATTTTTTAGATACCTAATGTTTTATTTTATTAATCTTGTTATCCGACTATGTAACTCCTAATCATTTGAGGATCACCCAATTTATTGTTGATTTCACTAACAGTTGACTGTTATCAATCAAAAAAAGAATTTTAAAGAAATTATAAAAACTATCTTTTCAATATATAGCGCTACTCTATTTGTTTTTAAGTTTACATGTAGCTTGTCAAAAAGTCCTCAAGAAACTGCGTAGGATTTTCAGGAATAGATGAGTATCGAAGAATCACAAAATATATAACAGGATAAAAGAAGGTTTCTAACTATGCCCGAAATAAAAATTGACAGGTCTCTCTCATACATCGAAGGCACCCAGCGAGTGTATGACGAAGCCACAACTCTGGAAAAAGCTAAGGACCAGATAAAAAAGATAGGCGTTACCCGAATTGCTGATATTACAAATCTGGACAGACTAGGAATCCCGATTTTCTCTTCAATCCGTCCCAGTGCTGCCAAGGGAGCGATCAGTATATATTCCGGAAAGGGCTCGACCGATCAGCGGGCTCGGATTTCGGCGATGATGGAGAGTTTTGAACGCTGTCTGGCAGAAAGGCCGGGCCTGAACGCAAATATTGAAGGGGGCATCTCTGCGCCAGCTCTGGTGGAATCTTATACCAAAGTCATAGAAAACTTCAATGTTCTGGATCCAAAAACTCTGCTTTTGCCACAACCATATATCCCCCAGTCTCTGATGGAGTGGGTAGGAGCTTACGATTTAATGAACAACGAAGAGATATTCGTAAGCGCAAATGCAGTTTACCACCCTTATGATGCACCAGGGCAGTGCCAGAAACTTTTCCTCAGCAATACCAATGGGCTGGCAGCCGGGAATGTGATCGAAGAGGCTATTCTTCATGGATTACTTGAGGTTATAGAAAGGGATGCGATTAGCACAGCTCAGTTTACCCGCAACCTTGGAAAAGAGGTCGTGCTGACCGAAGAAGACGGGTATCTCTACGAGCTTGCCAAAAAATTCAAGGACTCGGAAATAGAACTCAAGGTCTGGCTGGTTCCCACGGATACAGGAATACCAACAGTCATTGCAGTAACGGATGATGTAAAGCTGAAGGATTCTGCTCTTCTCGTTATGGGAGCAGGTTCCCATCTGAAACCTGAAATTGCCGTTGCCAGGGCCATAACTGAAGCTGCCCAATCTAGAGTAGTCCAGATCCAGGGAGCAAGGGAAGATACTGACAGGGAGGGCTTTATCCGAAGTGTAGGGTATGACCGGATGAAGCGTCTTAACGGCTTCTGGTTCGAAGAAGGAGAAAAAATATCCCTCTCTGAAGTACAGGACCTGTCCAGAAAAAGCCCTGCCGAAAACATCGATGTGATACTCGAAAAGCTTCGAGGTCTTGTCGAGAAAGTGCTGATAGTAGACCTCTCAAGAGAAGAAATTGCAGTGCCTGTTGTCAGAGTAATCATCCCTGGTTTTGAGCTGTTTACTATTGACCGTGACCGAAAAGGAAAAAGAATTAGCTCTGGAAAGAAAAAAGACTTTTCCAGGGATAGAACTGATAAGCCGTGGAAAAGACGATGAAGCCAAGGATAGTAGTCTTTACCGGTAACAGTATCAGCCACGAAGACGCAAAAAAAATCATGAGGGCAAATTACCAGCCTCCGGTACGCAGATTCCAGCTTGAGAAATTTGTACAGAAAGGATATAATATCATAGGAATTATAGACGGGATCTTTTTTGACAGGGCTGCAGTCGGGCACAGGGAGATTATTTCTGCCATTGATGCAGGAGTAAAGGTTGTAGGAGGTGCCAGCATGGGAGCCCTCAGAGCTTCGGAACTGGATACCCATGGGATGATAGGAGTAGGAAAGGTTTACGAATGGTACAGGGACGGTATAATTGAATCAGATGATGAGGTGGCTGTAAGCACCAATCCGGATACATTCGAACCCATTTCCGTGCCCCTCGTCAATATCAGAGAAACCTTGAAAGCTGCTTTAGCTACCGGAATTATAACTGAAAAAGAGCATAAGGACCTTTTAGAGCTTGCGATTAACACATATTACCCTGACAGAAGCTATCTCGGACTTTTAAAAGAAGGAACAAAAAAAGGTCTGATCCCGGAAGAAAAGAGGAAATCCATTCTAGATTTTTGCGTCACCAGGGAAGTTGACGTGAAAAAAGAAGATGCAGTTCTTGTGCTTGAGACAATAAAAAAAATGATCGAATAGACCTATGATGATCGAAAAGGCTCAAAATAATCGAAGAAACCAAAGATGATCGAGAAAACCCTAAAAATGTTCGAGAAAAGCTTAAAAATGATCGAAAAGGCCTAAGATGATCGAAAAAGCCCTAAAAATGATCGAAAAGACCTGAAAATTCAGGTCTCTTTAATCAAAGTTGAGTTTGCGAATCCTGCAGCCAGAAATTGAGTATTCGACTGAAGATTGGCAGTTAGGCTCTAAATTTTCATAATTTTATTTTAGTTTTTCTCTTTTTCCAGTGCATCGACTGAGTTTGAGGTTCTTTACGTTTCAGGTTCTTTATGTTTTGATTTCTTTAGATTTCCATGGCTTCTTTCAACGCTTTATTAGGTAGAGCCTTATGATGTACAGGCTCACAAGCAGGACAAGAAAATTATAGACGGCACTGAAGATAGGAGCATACTGGTACTCGAACCATATATTTATTATATTTTCGATGGAAAAATAGAGTTGGAAGGCTGCTATAAGCAAGAACAGCATAGCTATGAGGAAAACTCCTTTTTTAAAGTTCCCCCTTATGTCTGATATCTTCTCACCCTTTATCTCTAATGTTGTATCTGCTATTTCACTCACCTAAACCGCCTCCTAAAGATTGCTGCCGAACAGAGCAGGATTGCAGATAAAGGCAGGCTAAATCCTGGTGTGGCTCCTCCTTCTTTTTCAATTTCAGATTTTGGAATTTCCTCCGTTGCCTCGCTGTTTTCGAATTCGCTTGTCTGGATCTTCAGGGTTTCAGTGGTGTTTTTATCTTGAATCTTAACTTTGGGGCTGAGCTGAATATAACCTTCTCCACTTTTGACTATGGTATCATTGTTCCAAATAAGAACTTCAACAGCATAATTATACTGGTCAGGCATTGTCAGGTTGACACTCCGGATTACTGTTGTCTCGGGTTTGATTTTTCCTGTCTGGGTCCAGATCTTGTCCGCAAGGAGTCCGGCATCCATTTCCCGAACTTTGATAAGCATTTTGAAGTCAGGGTTGATTTCTTTGCCTTCGTTTGTCAGATAAATATCACTCTCAACAAAGACTTTTCCACCTTCTACTCCTTTCACCTTGAAGTCCATTTCGGGAATCTCAAGCCCTATATCCTGTACATCTGCAGGGAGAGCATCCAGATTATGGATTTTGATTTCCCCTTTACTCTTCTGGATATTTTCCTCAAACAGGACAGAACGAAGATCATATCCGCCAGTTTTCGGGAGGCTCAGGTTTTGGCTTACTAATTTTGTGTCTCCCTTTTTCAGTACCCCGAGTTTTACCTCTTTCTGTGCTACAAGCAGCCCACTTTCAATGCTATAAGCCTTAAGGAGAAGAGATGCATTTTTTTCTGTGTTTCCATTGTATTTTTCAATATACGTCGTAACATTTACATCTACAAAAGCAGTTCCTATATGATCTGCTGAAATGTCCATATCTCTTATGTTGTAGTTGCTTTCCTCTTCAAAAGACTTGACGCAACCGCTTCCAAAGGCAAAGGCAATTATGAAAGAGATTAAAAACAAGATTTGAACTAGCTTAATTTTCAGCTTTCCCAATATCTATCTCCTCTATATCATTTTTTCCAATTTCTATCCCCCTCCATCTGTCTTATTTATATTTTAAAGTATATGCACTTTTTCATCCTTCTAACACTTCTTCCTTTTTTAGATTGACAGTGCCTTCTCACGAAAATATCTCCACTAACGATAGGACTGCAATCTCGTGTACATATCAAAAATTGATGGGAGATATGTGGGTAATTCGTTAAAAGAGCGTTCCAGGATGTCTCAAAAGTAAACTTGATTCTATAATTGGGATATAATTCTCTGCAATAAGGTCAATTTGTATCTGATTTTCGGAAAAGGTTCTTCTCTAAATTCAAATACAAAATTTTCCATTGCCCAGTTGTAGAAATAGCTTGAATGAGACATCCTGGTTCCCTGTCTATTTCTTCATTTCGAGAAATGATAGTTAGTTTCAGAGGTCCGTACTAAAGATGTTAGTATCACTTCCCATGCAACTGGAAATCTCTGCTGGAAATCACTACTGAAGCCGCACGATAAAAAATATAACTATCCTGAAGCCCCCAGCGGCTCTATAACCAATAGCATGAGCAGAGTCTTAGCTTGTCGCTTTCAGCAAACAGAAACACTTAGATCATTTAGATTCATAATATAAGATATCCTGAGATTGAGAAGAAATCCTCAATTGAAAGATAATCTCGATTAAGAAAACATCCTCATTTGGAAGATAATCTAGAACGAGAGATTTCCTCAGATTGGCAAAGAAAGAAGATACTGTGAGGATTAGCAGATATCAATCAATTTTATGCTAAGGTATTGTACTTTAGGTGAATTTTTATTGGGGACGACAATATAATTGCCTCATTAGCTAAAAAATCGTATTCATTTTCTGGATGGATAGGAAAGAATGGGCAGAAAGGAGTAACCAGAAGATCTAAAAGAAAATAAGGGGGAATAAATATGGAAAACCAGGGTCATATGGACTTACCAATGAAAATTAAGCTGTCTAAACCAAATGTTTCGGGCATGAGCTCTATCGAAGAGCTAATTAAAAAGCGAAGATCCGTAAGAAGATATACTGACAGAGAACTGTCCGAATCAGTCATTTCTCGTATTCTCTGGGCAGCTCAGGGAATTAGTTCTGAAGACGGTTTGAGAACATCTCCTTCTGCAGGCGCGCTTTTCCCGCTAGAAGTACATGTCGTTGCTGGAGAAGGCAGCGGACTTGAGCCAGGAACTTACAGGTACATTTCGGACGAACATACGCTTGTTCAGGAGATCGCAGGAGATATAAGGGAAAAGCTTTCAAAAGCCGCTCTTTCTCAGCCTATGGTAAAAAATGCCTTAGTCTCAATTGTAATTTCTGCAGTTTACCCACGAATAACAGGCAAATATGGAAAAAGAGGCCTTCGCTATGCACATATGGAAGCAGGGCACGCTGCTCAAAATGTGTATCTTCTAGGGGCAGAACTTGGAATCGGGACCTGCGCAGTCGGAGCTTTTGACGATGAAGAAGTAAAGAAGATACTTAAACTACCAGCAAACGAAGACCCTCTTTATATCCTGCCTCTTGGCTACATATAAACGCTTTCCAATATGGTCAATGCAGAAGACCACAAATAAGAAATTAAGATAAGGTGGCGAATAGGAAATATAAAGATTAAAGATCACATTCGGAAATGAGAACTTCAAATTAGAAAGGGTAAAAGAGAGCTCAGAGATCATCTTTTACTTTTGGGCCTATTTCAGCTTTCTCCCTGACCAGCTCACCTTCAGAAAAACGATATATAACAAGCTCACCTGTGGAGAACCTGACCTCTCTGATACCCTCGTCAGAAATGTTTTCTATGTATTTGACGAAGGCTCTCAAACTGCTCTGGTGGGCGCAAACTAACACATTTTTTCCGTCCTTTACTGCAGGCAGGATATTCTGCTCGAAGTAAGGTACTGCACGCTCATAGACGTTTTTGAGACTTTCCCCTTCAGGCGGGCCTGGCTCAAAGTTCCATCTCCAGGAAGAAATCTTTTCTGCCCCATATTTTTCTTCCATTTTCTGTCTTTTTTTACCCTGGAGCTTTCCATAATATCTCTCGTTCAAAGCTGATGTCAAATAAACGGGAATAAGTTTATTGCCTAGTTTTTCGGGATAGGAGTACCATAGACTCTCTTCTGAATTCTCTTTGTCACCTGCCTTTTCATGAATGACAACCCCTGTTTTTTTCTGTGCAGACAGTATAATGAAAAGAGTTTCCTGCGTCCTGACAAGGTTTGAGGCAAAAGCAAGATCGATCTCTATATCTTCAAGTTTGGATGCGCAATTAAGAGCCTCTTCAATTCCCTTCCCACTGAGAGGAATGTCCACCCAGCCGGCAAGCCTGTGTTCAGGCTTCAAGCCAGGTTCTCCATGTCTAACAAGTATAAGATTACCCACAAATTATGCTCCAGAGAATCGCTTCAAAATAGAATCACTTCAAAATAGGATCATAGTCAAAATAAAATCACGTTAATAAATACCTTTGTTCCCTACTTTTAAAATTATTTGGCCAGAGGCTATAGCTCCGTTACAGGCCTGAACTCCAGCCTGGTATCGTAGAGCAGATGCCAGAGGTCGCCTTTTTTATTCATTCTTTCCGCATCAATTGCAGCCCCAGGACCTTCTATATCTAACATGATACTCTTTTTACCAGGCTTGATCTTTCCGAGCTTGCTTTCCATCCTGCTATAATCAAGGGCATCCGCAAGCCGAATAAGAGCAGTCGCTTTCAGCGTAAGATCCTGCAGGTCTTCAGGCATTTTTCCGAAAGACCGTCTTTTAAGTTTCGCAAGTTTCTTTTTTCCTATCCTCTTTTTATGCAGAAAAGCTGTCCAGGCAACTGCAGGCCATAAATCTTCAGATATTTCGGAAGGCGGGTGCAAACGGAGGATGGCCCTTCCTGCTTTATGGTGATCCTCAAAATTCGTAGCCACGCCGGTATCATGAACAAGTGCAGCTATCTCCACAAACTTTCGCATTTTAATATCTAAACCGTGAATTGTGTAAAGAATATCAAAAAGCTCAAGAGCATTTTTGGCCACATTATCTGCATGGCTACGCTCTATCCCATACCTGTGGAAAAGAGCCTCAAGAGACAGAGGTTCTGGAAAAAAGTCTTCCTCAGACTGCTCATCCCCCGAAAGTCCGTCATCTGAATTCATACTTAACTCCCTTTTCATTTTTCTTTATTTAATTTATATGATTACTCAATTAACCTAAGTTATTTTCGAATTCTCTGCACATATTTGATATTTGTTATATGTTTCCTCTACAATAAAAACATAGTTTAGAATGTAGAGATTTACACATAAACACATTATCGTTACAACTGCGAAAACTGCTTACAGTACTGAAAGACTTACCTGAGCTTTCATAATCGCGAGAAATTGAAATGGAAATGGAAGTATAATTTTGTAAATTAGTCCTTTTGAGATAAAAAAGTATTACTTATTCATAAATTAGTCCGCTTGAGCGAAGCGAAACGGACCGCGCATCGTCGAGCCGCAACTCGACTGGCGCAACTCGACCGGGGTATTATATATAATGTCAAAATACTTATAGCAATGATCAAAATCAGCTTCAAGCAGGGCACTCTACTTATAGAGGGCAATATAAGGGTTCCCAATGCAGTCTGGGATGAAAGGAGCGGAAGATTTAGAGTCCTTGCCATGTATTACAGAGATACGATTAACTATTTGAAAAATTCAAGAATTCACTTTGATGATAATGTACTTGACCTTCTTCCATGTCCTGACCTTGCAGCGGCCTATGAGGCTTCAGGGCAAAAGCTGAAATTAAGGGACTATCAGGCAGAAGCTCTTGTGTCATGGGGTGAAAATGAAAAATGGGGAGTACTCGTCCTGCCAACAGGGAGCGGGAAAACTCTTGTTGGAATCAGGGCTATAGCCGGGTGCAATACCCCTGCCCTTGTAATTGTTCCTACCCTTGACCTGCTTGAACAGTGGAAAAAGCAGCTCCAAGAAGCCTTTTCAATGGAAATCGGACAGCTTGGAGGCGGGGAAAAGAAAATTCTTCCGATTACGGTTTCTACATACGACTCTGCCTATATTCACGCCGAAACTCTTGGAAACAGATTCGGCCTCCTTATTTTTGATGAAGTCCACCATTTGCCTGCAGCAGGGTATAGAAGCATTGCCGAATTTTCCGCAGCCCCCTGCAGACTTGGGCTAACAGCTACATACGAACGGGAAGATGAGCTGCACTCGGAATTGAACAGGCTTGTCGGCGGGAAAGTGTATGAAAAGCAGGTCTCGGAACTTGCGGGCGGACACCTTGCTCCTTACAGGATTAAACGGATAGCCACTGCGCTTACGGACGAGGAAAGGACAGAGTATGAACAGCACTATTCCGTCTTTCTAAACTATCTCAGGAAAACTGGAATGATAATGAAAGGCCCGCAGGATTTTCAGAAGCTAGTTATGAAAAGCGGGAGAGATCCTGAAGCCCGAAAAGCTCTTCTTGCAAGAAATGCGGCAAGAGACCTTGCTTTCAACAGCAGCTCAAAACTTGAAAAAATAAGAGAGATTCTGCAGGTACATAAAGAGGACAGGGTCTTCATTTTTACGGAACACAACCGTCTGGTCCACAGGATTTCCAGGGAGTTTCTTATTCCTGCAATTACTTACAGGACACCTACAAAAGAAAGGAGTTCTGTTCTTGAGAAGTTCAGGGCAGGAAAGTACAGGGCTGTAGTTACTTCAAAGGTACTTGACGAGGGAATTGACGTTCCCGAAGCAAATATAGGAATTATAGCAAGCGGGACAGGCAGCAAAAGAGAATACATCCAGCGCCTCGGCAGGATCCTGAGAAAAAAAGAGGGAAAAGAAGCTGTACTCTATGAAATTATAGCCGAGGAAACGACCGAAACAGGAACAGCAAAAAGGAGAAAAGAGGCTGTTTCAACTCCGAAAAATACTGCAAAAATAGGAAAGGAAATGCAGGTGAAAAGAGGAAAGAGTTCTGAAAGCACTGGAAACACTGGAAACACTGGAAACACTGGAAACACTGGAAACACTGGAAACACTGGAAACACTGGAAACACTGGAAACACTGGGAAACACTGGAAACACTGGAAACACTGGAAACACTGGAAACACTGGAAACACTGGAAACACTGGAAACACTGGAAACACTGGAAGTGCTGGAAGTGCTGGAAGTGTTGGAGGTACCAGTGACCCTGAAAACTCTAAAAGCTCTAAAATAAATGATGGTCCTGAAAGCTCTGGAGGTGGCTCTTCTGATCACATCTGACCTTCTTGTAACCCGCATCTCCAGAGGAAAGATAAAGCCTGCATATGCAGCTTTTGACCCCGAAAATATGGAACTTGCAAGGCTTCTCATAGAAACCTTCGAAGAGCATATTGGAAAAAAATACGGTGACCTTCTGGTCGAACTTGAGGGCTATGAAGAGATGAACTACCGTTTCATCAGAGGCCTCTCCCAGCTGCTTGGAAGGCGGGCTGTGATTGAAACGGATGCAGTTATCGACCCCTCTCTGGCAAGGGAAGCTGTTTTTGAAGCATGCGGAGGAATGGCCCTTTCGACTGCCGAAAAAGAGAAAACGCTGCAAAAAGCAGCAGAAAGGCTTTCAATCTCTGTCCCGGAACTCGAAGAAGCGCTCTGGGCAGATCTTGAAGAGAATCAGGTTTTAAAAAGCTTCCTTCCTCTATCGCCCGCAGAACTTCTCAAACAGTACAATATTTCCCTGACCCAGACCCTGCTCTTCCGTGCAGTTGACCTTGACATCTGGATTAAAGGCGATTTTCAGAAAATGCTCTGGAAGATCCTCCGTTCGGGACTTATGTACACTCTGGAAGACACCGAAATGACAACAGAGAAAAATGGAGTTGAAGTAGAAAAAGAATCCCCAGAAAGGCTAAAAGATATCCATCTCCATCTTGACGGGCCAGCTTCCCTCTTCCGCATGTCGGAACGTTATGGGAATTCCTTTGCAAAACTCTTCCCGACCCTGCTGAGATCAAAAGGCTGGAGATTAAAGGCGGGAATTCTCTTCAAAGGTTATCAGGGAAAACGCGTCCTGGAGTTTACCCTTGACGATTCGGAAGATGCTTTCAGGCCTATAGTTGAAGTAATGCCCGAAGCAGCCGGATACCCGGAATTCTCATCA
This sequence comes from uncultured Methanosarcinaceae archaeon, assembly GCA_963722085.1. Lineage (GTDB taxonomy): Archaea > Halobacteriota > Methanosarcinia > Methanosarcinales > Methanosarcinaceae > Methanosarcina. The sequence goes on from CAVRNH010000078.1 coordinate 31,699, forward strand.
GGATTTCAGCTTGAAGAAGAACAGGAAGGTTACGTAACCGGAAAAGAAGAACACGGTTTTACGCAAAAGGAAGCAGAGACTGCCGAAAAGGAAGTCGGGGCTGCAGAAAGAGATACTGAAATTGAGACTTATGATAGCATGCTTGAAAAGATGTTTGGCAGCCTAAGCTTAGGGAGCTGGAAAATGAAAAGGGAGCCTACAATTCTCAAAGCAGGAAGATACGCTTTTATCCCGGATTTTGTCTTGGAGAGAGACAGCATGAGGGTATACCTGGAAATTGTGGGTTTCTGGACTCCGGAATACCTTAAAAAGAAGATTGATAAACTCAAAGAAGTGAAGGAACCTGTTATTCTCCTGATTAACAGAAAGCTCAAATGTTCTGAAAAAGATTTCCCTGCTCAGGACGTGATTTTCTTTGACAGGAAGATTCCTGCAAACGAGGTTATGCAGGTTCTTAGAAAATACGAGGAACAGAAGCTCTCAGAAGACCTGTTAATAACTCAGGAAATGGAGATTCCGCTTTCTGGTGAACTAATAAACCTTGAACAAATTGCAGCTGAGAAAGGAATCATGCTCGGTGCCTTAAAAGAAGTAATTATGGGCAGGCTTGCAAAATCCGAAAAAAACGGGGATTATCTGCTTCTTGAAAACTACATTGTCCACAGGCATTTGCTTGAAAAAATCGGTCTGGAGCTTGAAAAATCAGCAATAGAAACGTACGCCGATGCAGTAAAAGTCTTTGAGAGTTTCAAGCTAGATCGTAGCCTCTATTATCCTGTGCTCGAACAGCTCGGGTATAAGGTTATCTGGACGGGATTAAGTGAAGAAGGTGCAAGAATTAAAAGGTGAAAAGATCAGAAGATAAATAAGAAGCCTCTCATGAAGTTGAAAGATCCACCCTTCAGCTATTCATTTTTCTTCCACTAATTTATCTTCTTCCACTAACTTTATCCGGCTAATATTTTCAAGCTTACTCCACGTATTGTATGCTCCTTTTTACAGGCCTGAAAAGCTTCATGAATTCATGCACATCTTGCGGGAAATCCGTGCTTACGGGAAGCCCCAGTTCTTTTGCTTCGCTTGCTGAGAGGGGAGTACTGTGAATCATTTCTCCGCTTACCAGTTTTTGGACTACTTCATCAAGCCTGTTTTCTCCTGCAGGTCCTGCCTGTATTTTACCTTCAAGAAGTTCTTTTGCAACGTTCCTGGTGAGTTTGAGAGCTTTTCTTGAGATGTCACTCATGATAAGGGTGGTATCTGCTGCGTTTTCTTTCTTTGCTTCTGCGGCATAGATCCAGGAAGGGGCAGGATAAACCCCACGCAAGAAATCTCCTATTTGCGGATCTATTGGCCCGATAACTGCATCTTTATCCATTACTATCTCGTTTACAGCAAGAGCAATAACCGTGCCACCTGACATTGAATAGTGGGGGATAATTACCCTTGTACTTTTGGGATGGTTCCTGAGGGCACGAGCAATCTGAATGCTGGCATGGAGCTGACCGCCAGGGGTGTGCATGATTAGCTCAAGCGGGTAGTCCCTGTATTTCCTTATCCAGCGCAGAACCTGTTCAGCATCCTCCTCATCTATAAACTGGTAAGCAGGAACTCCTAAAAGGGAAATCGCTTCTCGCCTGTGAATTAGAGTAAGTACTTTGCAGCCATGGCTTTTCTCCATAGCTTTCAGTTTTGCCATTCGCTGCATCCGAATTCTCTTAAGCTGCGACTGTGGATAGATTATTGCGTAGAGAAAGAGAAGTGCAAACAGAACATAAATTAAATCCCAGAAGTTGATTGTTGTGCTGTCAATAGTGACCAGAAAATTCCCCCGAAAACTTCCCGCGGATACCTAAAGCTGACAAAAAGGCGCGATTAAAATCCCCGGGCTTAGTCCCATATTAAATAGTCCTGCAGGTTTTTAATTTTTGGCTATCCGCACTGCAGGAAAAAGCGATTTTATAAGGAGATTGTAGAGATCTAGAATAAAGGAAGAAGAAAAAGAGGAAAAAAAGAAAGAAGGGGAAAAGGAGAAAAAGAAAAAATAGAAAGGGAAAGAAGAGAGAAAAAGAGAAAAAGAAAGAGAAAAAGGAGAAGAGAAAAAATGAGATAAAAATTATAAAAACTTTATATAATCTCATGGAGAAATCAGCTTGAGCCCTATTACCCCTGAGAAATCAGGATAATGCAGACAATTCTGCCTAAATCCATAGACTCGTTAAAGAGTAAAACATCCAGTAGTGTTATGAGTTAATTGTTAACACTTCTTTCGATTTAAAAATTATGTCGACTATAGTTAAAAAAATAAGCTTGAATTTCAAGGTATTTGGGATTAACAGTAAAAACATTTTAGAAGTAAGTTGAGGAGTAAATGAAAGTCACGCACTTAGAAAAATTATAAGAGAAAACCCCACCACCGTTCTAATCCACGCCTAATTTATAGATTTAATTAAAAAAATAAAATAAGTTTAATATTTTGATTTAGTACTTGACTGGATTTGAACCATACCTTGAACCGGTTTTTTTTTCGTCTTCTACTTTTGTTTTATTCGATTCAGTTTCACCAGCTGGTTTTTTGTCTTCTACTTTTATTTTGTGCCAAACAGAGCGGCATTCTTTGCAATGCATGATGTGTTTTACAACACGAACAAAACCTACTATTGCTAAGCTATAACCCACCATTTTCAGACTTTTATGCATTTTATTCCCTCCAAAATACTATTGTATTTTATTGCTTATGAAGGTACGCTAACAAACAGAAACATTGTATAAATTTAAGTAATACAGAGATTTTTCATCCTGCAAGGAAAAGGAGTTTTGGGATGATTGAAGACATACACTTAGATAAGATATTGAGGGAAGCTCCTTCAAGTGAATATATCATCAAGGGGAAAAGGCTAAAGGTATAGTACATCTCCCTGCTGGTAAGAAAACAAGGAGATGTTTTTTGAGGAATTTATGAAAAATTTTATCGTAATCTCGCCTCTCTAAAAAGGCTAACAGAGAGGACGTTTTTGTTGAAATGTTTAGTTTGATATTCCCTGAGTAACCAGCTCAGGGAATAGGTGATATTGCCTAACGCTCAAGTTAATAATTTATTATATCAGCAAGTAAATATTGTTTTATAGGTATTTAAATATATTTTATAATATGTATAGTATAAAATATATACTATTGCAAAATTCATCCTTTACAGTGTAACCAGTTATAGAAGCCTTTATTATACAATGTTAAAAACACAGAATTAAACATAAAATCGCATGTATAGAAAAGTTATAAAGTAAAGGGACAGCCACACGCATTTAACTAGCTTTTAGATTTGATTATAAAGACTCCTATTGCAAATCCTATACCTACAAAAAATCCAGTGGTTATCCCGTTCATCAAATCATGTGATAAGTATCCTAATGATGTACACGTAATAATGCTTATAATGAAATATAAAAATGCTTTTTTATCTGAGACTTCTCCATATTTATCACTCAAAATACTAGAATACAATAAAAGACTAATTTACTCATATTGAATTAATACATTGCTTCTTCATTAATCTTTAGTTGTACAGAAGCTTTTAAGAGCCTATTTAAAAGTTTAACCTGTCAAATCTTCAAATTTATCCTGCATCCAATCCCTCTTTAACCGTTTTTCAATTATTTTACTGTTCGATTTTCTCTTTGTAAAGTTTCTCTAACTCCATAAGTCTTTTTAGAGGTCCCTTTGAAGGACATCTAATAGTTGTATTGTTAACATTTTGGTGGACTTATGGGATTGGCAATCTACTGTATGCGCTGTTTGCTTACTGGATACTTAAGCGTAAATTACAAATTAACGCTGATAAAATACAATAAAAAGTTCATAGAAAATTCTACAGCTCTTAATTTTGAGTATATCCCACCAAAGGGGATAATTGAACTATTATCAATTTCCTCATCTGTAAGTTATGTTTTACCTTCTGCTGCTGTGCCTTATTAAAAGAGAAAGCTTGAAGAATTGATCAGTTATTTTGAAGAGGCACAATCCACTACTATCATTCAAATATGATTTTACCACAGAACGAGATGAGAAGACTTATATACATCCTTCATAACAAATTCATGTAAGGAAGTTAACTACAAGTGAGGTATGCAAATGGTTCTCGGAAAAGCACTTTTTTACAGATCTGTGGCAGGTGTATTTTCATCAATATTTTCAGATAAAAAACCATATGAAAGAAAGGGAACTAAAAGTAAAACCACTAAGAAGAGAAGTTAAGAAATAGCTTGAAGAACTAAAGGATTAAACTTGCTCCCATAAACTTAATTTTTATTAAATAGTCGCAATTTTACAACCAGTGACTTTATTTTTAATGTGTTTTTGTTCTTATTTTACCCATTTTTCCCCATCCCACTTTTTCCAGTGAATAAGCCTCATAGTGTATTTCAGCATCAGCTCTTCACAAGAATTTATTTCTTCATATTCACTGTTCTTCCCAATATTGCACCCAATATCATAGGTTTCTTTTAGGCAGCTTGCATACCACTCTAAAAAACGAAAAAAAGCTTCATGTCTCGACATCCTAAGATTCCCTATATAAAAGTTTATACATATCTCCTGCAGTTGATCCTGTCTAGGTGCCAAATGAGCTCTTCATATTCTTTTGATGGATATCCGAACCATACCCTAGATTCACCATCAGCAGGATCGAAAATATAATCATCAATTTTAAGATTCCATTGGCGTTGAATAGCCTTTGCAGATTCACACATTTTAATGTATTTTTCTGATGTATCCATTTAACCCTCCTCAGATATTCGTTTCTAATAGTCCATTGCCTAAAAAAAGCATGCCCAAGTCATCTGAAAGTATTCAACCTTGACATTAAAAAGGCCACTCGTAAAATAAAACGAGAAGAACATGATCGGCAATTAAGAGAAGCTGAAGAAAGGATAAAAAAGAAAGAAGAAAGAGAAAAAGGAGAAGATAAAGAAGGAGAAAAAAATTATAAAAACTTTACATGATCTCATGGAGAAATCAGCTTGAGCCCTATTACCCCTGAGAAAATCAGGATAATGCAGATAATTCTGCCTAAATCCATGGACTCGTTAAAGAGTAAAACACTCAGGAGTGTTATGAGTTAAAAGTTAATACATTTTTCCGTTTAAAAATAATGTTTACTGTGACTTAAAATAATAAGCTAGAATACAAGGTATTTGGAATTAACAAGAGGATATTTTTAAGAAAGTTAGAAGTTAAGGTAAGTCAAGTACTTACAAGATTTATTAAATAAGCTCTATCAAAGAGATAATGCTATTAGTCAATATATCTCTTTCATTTTGAAAAAATATTATTATTTAACTACACTGAAAATAAAGCAAGTAATCAGAAATTTAAGACAAAAACTAGAAAAGGTTTATGTGAGAATTCCTCACAACACAAGCCTATTTGATATTTTAACTTAATACTTGACAGGATTAGAACCATACCTTGAACCAGTTTCTTTTTCTTTTTCCATTTTCGTTTTTCCTTCTTCTACTTCTGTTTTATGCCAACCACACAAAACACAGCCTTCTTGATGCATAAAATATTTTACAACATGAGCAATACCTATAAGTGCTAAGCCATAACCCACTATTTTCATAAATTTGTGCATATTTATTCACACCAATCTCTTATTGCACTTCATCGTTTATGAATTTACGCTAACAAACCGAATGGTTTGTAGAAATTTTGCAATGTCTGGGACTTTATCAGCTAAAGGAAAAGGAGTTGTAATTTAGAGAGCTTAGTTGAAAAAAATAAATAGCATTAAGCCTCAAACGGTTGATCCCTCTAATGGAGTTATTCGCGTCTAAACCTTGATAATACTCCAAGAACTGGTGTATTCCCTATCTGGAATATTCTTAAGGTCATCAATTACAACACGACTAGCTCCATGCTTTATTGCTTGCTGAATGAGAGTCTGTTTTGTTACTGGATAATGCAGACTTTCCAACATAATCCTCATTTCAACATAACTGGATTGCAATTAGTTTCCCCCACATTCTTATTACCTGCATTTTTTAATTTTATTTCCACAAGTCATTGGTCGTCCACAATTATGTGATTGATGTTTTCAAAGATCTAAATGTCAGCAAATCTCTTAATTTCCATTTTGACTCTGTAATTCCACACTCTCTTGCAGGTGTGTTTTTACGTTTAACTTTCCTTTCGTCTTCATATTCTAATCCGCTATGCTCTCTACAGAAGTTAAAGTGGGTGCAATAGAGCTTCATATGATTGATTAGCCACTCTGTTTTTTTTGAAAATCCTATTGTTTTTCTTGAAACTCTGTTATTGTCTCATGAAACCAAAGCTCTAATTTCAAAACCACAATCATTGACATTATAATTTAGTGGAGCTGTTGCGGGCCGTCTGAAAGTGAGATTCTGTCTTTCAAGTAAGCTTGTTGATATCTGATTTTGTTCTATCTGGTCACCAAATATTACTTTCCTAACAATCTCCTTTACTCTTCCTCCTTCTCTATCTTTAATTACCTGAGCATATCTCAAATCTTCAACAGGAACAATTTTAGGTTTCTTTGGTCTTCCTCTCTTCCCTGTTCTTGGGAACTCAACCAATTTTCCGTATTTTTTCAGAATAGCTTCTGCATAAAATTTTAGACCATCAGTAACAAAAAGAGGAATTAATTTTTGAAAGACGCTTTGATACTAAATCCAGTAACATGTCCGCCACATATTGTTTTCTTGGACCTATGATGAAGTCAACTATTAACCTGCAACTTGGTGCAAAAGCTACCCACATCCACGAGCCATCATCTTCATAATCTTTCATCCTAGGAACTATTTTTTTTGGACTATTACCCACATTTCATCCATTTCTATCTTGGGCAAATCCAGGTTTTTCATTTTTGCTTCATTTACTTTTTCACATTGTTCAGCAGCACGAGCTAACCAGTTACTTACAGTAACTGGTTGCACCTCTAAAACATCGGCAATAGCCTCGTTACTCATTCCTTTTAGAGACATTTTAAGAGCTAACTCAATGGTGTCTTCACTGGTGTGAAGTCCATAAAAAGCAGTGTTTGTACGGTCACAAAAGGCTCCACCGCAACTGTGGCAGAAGTACCTTCTAATACGTTTTCCTTCTATTTGATAAGTGCCATTACCGACAACATTACCTTTCCCAATAACAAGATGATCTCGACAAGATTCATTAGGACAAGTAACATCAGTAAATTTTGGTTTTGGTCCTCGTTTCCCCATAAATGTACTATATATTAGAGCAAATATATAATATCAATCATATACTGATGGACGACCTGTTTTATAGAACGGTTAAGAATTAAGGATTTAGAACTCGGAAGAGAGAATTTTTGGTATTTATGCGTTCTATAAAAAAGTTAAGCTTTAGCAAATTGAGTCACATTCAAATAGATTTATAAAATATTATTCAACTTAATTTATAAAATATTATTCAAATTAATTTATACAAATATTTTCTGATTTGAACAAAAACTGCTAAAACTCTTTTTTGCTCAATTCTTAAAAGTTTCAAACACATTTAGAACTTTTTGATAATTTACTTCCGTTCCAAAGCACCCGTCTCTTTCCATAGGAATACCATAGCTCACAACTTTTTTTCCTTTGAGAGCACGCATAACTTTATTAATCTCATAATCACAGGCAATTAGAAGGACACCATCGGCAGCTTCCATTTTAAGAATATTTTTTACATATGAAGAACCCGTAAGGATGAATAATTTGTATCCATATTTCTCGGCATCTTTTTTCAACTGAGTAAAAACACATTTTCCACAGTATTTACACTGAATTCCTGTTTGTGTGGAATAAGCAGGACAGACTAGATTTCGCATGCAATGGGGGGCCAGGATTATTCTTTTTTTTGTTTTTGCAAAAGCAGACTTATTAGCCATGTTTTTTAAAGATGCCATCCACTTGTCCAGGATGCGAGTATCGGAAAACTTAAGGAAAAGCTGCCTTAGAGGCAAATAAAAGAAATCGAGTACATTTGCAAAAAAACCTGCCAGGTATACATTTCGTTTGAGGCTTCGTCTACTGACAACCAGAGCAATGCTCGAAAGAATGAGAGATAAAATGATGGAAAAGAAAATTGCCTTTCCGATAATGTTATACATTACACATCTCCATTTTTTGAATTATTTCCTCAACATTAGCTTCAGTGTTGAAGCAGCCGTCTTTGAGAAGAAGAACACCCTGGACAGGAACAAAAGATACTGCTTGCATGTTTTCTGAAAGCTCATTGTAACATGCAACCCCCACGCAGGCTTTAGGCTTATATTCTTTAAAGATTTTTTTGACAAAACTTCCACCCGGAACTACAAAAACCCGAAAATTATACTTTTCAGCAGCATCGCAAAGCTTTGAAATATCACAGAGCCCACAGCGCTTACACTCATACCCATGTATAGGATCGCACCTTGCCTTGCAACTGGGATGGCGCAAACATTGGGGAAGAAGCAAAATTTTTTTCCCTTTGGTATGCTTGAAATCATCATACATAGCAGCATTTCGGACATCAATGAGGATATCATCAACAAGTGTGTCCCTTATACGGAAAACTTTGCAGATCCATTTTGCAGGAGAGTAGAAAAGATATAGTGTAAATAGTACGAACCCCGGAAAGATAATTTTGTGATTTTTGAATGAATAAGCCCCTATGAGCAGGGCAATCCCTGTACCTGCAAGAGCAAAAAGTATCAGGTATACGAATACTTTTCCGAGAAATTCGTAAGGGATATCCATGTTCTAGGGAATGGAGTATCGATATTTAAGTTTTACTAAAAAAAATAAAAATAAGCCCTCAGTATTAGAAAAAAGTTTGAGAGAAAATATGAGAAAAAAGGAAGGGCTGGAGTCCAGCCTTTATTTCTTTCGGTTATTTAGTCTCAAGGCCTAAAGCTTCTGCAACCAGCTCAATGACGTCCTCGACAACGATGTCAACTTTGAGTGAGTCTCGGCCATCTGACAGGTTTCTCTTACAGAACGGGCAAGCGCTGGACAGTATATCTGCATCGGTTGCAATGGCATCCTTAACTCTGGATTCTGCGACTGCCACAGCAAGATCAGGCATACCTGCCTTTATACCTCCGCCGGCTCCACAGCAGCGCTGGAAATCTTTTATTCTATCCATTTCTACGAACTTAATGCCTGGGATGTGAGTAAGTACATATCTCGGGGCATCAAAGACGCCTACGTGACGGCCCAGGTGGCAGGGATCGTGGTAAGTGACTGTCTTGTTAATAGGCTTTGCCCACTTTATCTTGTCCTGCTTTATCAGGTCTGCAAGGAACTCGGTTATATGAATAATCTCGAAAGGCAGTTTTTTCATGCCTAAAGCCCTTGGCCAGTCTATACTCGCAGCTCGGAAACAACCTGCACATGCAAAGAGAACTTTTTTAGCACCTTTTTTCTTGAGTGCCTCAACGTTATGTTTTGCAATTTCAAGGGGCACATTACCAATATGTGCCTGCCCTGTCCTGATTAGGGCTGAGCCGCAGCACCATTCCTCTTCCCCAAGCATGGCAAACTTAATGCCCAGCTTGTTGAGCACACGTGAGGTCGCAAAGGCTAAAGCGAGCTGATTGTACCCTGCAGTACACCCAGTGAAATAGACAATGTCTGCTTTGTTTTCAATTTTCACATCTGGGGGCACCCAGTTAAGTCTGTCTTTCTGGTCCTTCAGGTAAGGATTGTGGTACTGCCCGATAAGTTTCGGGAACATATTCTGTTTCCCATAAGGGCCGATACCTTTCTTTACAAGGTTTGCCCTCATGGCTTCCCAGAGTTCTACAGTGTTAATGCCTGATTCACAAACAGTTGCACAGATACCGCAGGTGGTACAGCTGTGCACATCGTCTTTGAATTCCTCAAGCTCGGACTGAGGGATCTCTGTCGGGCCGAAGAGCTTTGCTTTGATCCCGTAGGACTTGTTCATGTACTGCCTCCAGCGCAGGATCTTGTCTCTTGGAGCTAATCCTGGTTTCTGGTTAGTGGCAGCATATGTCGGACACCATTTTACACACTCACCACAGCGGGTACAGGAGTCAAGCTCCATGAGCTGAACTGCGGTGAGGTTCTTCGTATCTATTGAGGGGGTACGTTTTGCCATTTTTTTATTCGCCTCCTTTATTTGCAAGAATTGCAAGCGGTGTGGCGATCACGTGGATGTATTTACTGTATGGCACATATGCTATACAGAAGAGTAGTGAGATTATTGAGTGGAATAGAGCTGCAGGAGGTGCTGTTGAAGGGTCAAGTCCAAGGCCCCAGATAATTCCAGTCCTGATTCCATCGGCAAAGAAGCCCGAGAGTGTAATTATTAAAACTCCTGCGAGAAGGATCCAGTCATACATTATGGAAGCTTGCCTGACTTCAGCAACAAAGAGTCTCCTTATTAATGCAATCAGGACCCCTACAAGCAGGAGATACCCGAAAACATAGTTGGGAAACGAGAGCATCTCTCTGAATGCATCAGTGGTAAATGGCAGGTGGATTCCCAATTTCTCAATCATCTCTACAGTAAACATCAGGCCTGAGAGGGCAAAGAGAGTCATCCAGCCTGCGAAGATACTGAAGTGCATAATCCAGCGAAGAGCGCTTCTTTTAAGAATCCTTCTCTGGAAGAGAACATCAAGAATAAGAACCTCCAGTAAAGGCTTTGCATGGGGAGCATGAGATGCTTCCGTAACCTGTCCCCACCAGGTTTTTAAGAATCTGATTGCACTCCCTTTCTTTCCTGTCTGAGGCTCAAGGCCGTAACCTGTTACTCCGGAGCCCCATTTTTGGAGGACACCGATCATTCCATATAAGAAAATCAAAACTGCTATTGCAGCGAATATTATTGCCTGGACAAACGTCATCCTTAATACTTCCGAGAGCCCAGAGAAGTAAAGCATTTCCTCACTAATAGTTTATTCCTCCTATATAGGTCAAAAATTAAGAAATTAACACTACTCCTAAAATTGTCATGTTATAGAATGTTAATAACAGTAAATACAGAGTGATAACCGTAGCGACTGTCTGCATAAGGTTTTAATAGTCTGTTAGTCTTTGTATTTATTATATTTAAACGTTATCTTTAATATACAACACATCGAAAAGCTCGCAAGAGCCATAAAAATCACAAGCTTGTAAGTAATCGAGCCTAAAAGAAAACATGAAAGCAAGATAAATAATAACATAATTATAATATACTAATAATAAATAAATCTTATGGAATAGTCCTATGGAAAAAGGTATAGGATGTAGCTAAGAAACCCTCAGTGAGCCATTGGCACATGCATGAAGCATGAAAAACAGCATCGGTGCTAAGTTTTTCGTAGGAAATTAAGAAATGAAATGCAGAAGAAATGAAAAATTTAGGTTGTAAAAAAATAAATAAAAGATATGTGATGAGTAACTATTC
>CAVRNH010000079.1:0-30717 GCA_963722085.1 uncultured Methanosarcinaceae archaeon
GCATACATCGGGGACGTACGAATACATGCTCAACACGATCAACAATGAGAATATTCCCTTCAAAACGGTTAAAAGAGGGGATACGATTGATTTTGCGCCAGGTATAAATGTTCAAGTCCTGAGTCCAGGAAGCACTTATTTCACTGACGACCTCAACCAAAATTCGATTGTGTTGAAGGTAACCGATGGAAGTGTATCCTTCCTATTGATGGGTGATGCCGGAGTTGAAGCTGAGAATGCCATAATGCAGGATGGTTATAATGTCAATGCTGATATCCTCAAAGTGGGACACCACGGCAGCTACACTTCAAGTGGACAAGCATTCATAGATCTGGCGAATCCTGCTGTAAGCATAATCGAAGTTGGTGCCAATAACGAATATGGGCACCCGCACACAGAAACGCTTCAAACACTTCAAAAAGTCTCAACGGTTTATAGGACTGATCAGGATGGAACTGTGACCGTGACAACCGATGGCTCTTCTTATTCCGTGAGCACTGAGAATACAGCATCGAATCCTAAAGAGACAGTGCATCCAGTGATCCCGACAGCGGACTTTAGTACCAGTGCTACAAGCGGATATACTCCTCTTACTATCCAGTTTACAGATGTTTCTCAAAATGCAGCATCAAGGAGTTGGAACTTCAATTCTGACGGAACCTCTGACTCAAGTGAAGTAAGTCCAGTTTATACATATACAGCTCCAGGGACCTATCTAGCTACCCTAGTAGTGAGCAATGCAAACGGAACTAACTCCAAAACTACTTCAATAACAGTACTGGAAGAGAATAACTCTAACGGCGGAAGCAGTGATAGTAGTAGTGACAGTAGTAGTAGCGACAGTAGCAACAGTGGAGGAAGCAGTCACAGTAGCGGAAGCGGGGGTGGCTCTCCTGAGCCTCAAAGTAATGTTGAAATTAAGGAACTTTCACAGACATTTGTTAATAGTGGAAAACCTGTAATGTTCGATTTCCCAAGAAACGCTACTTCTGTATTATATGTTAGCTTCGATTCAAAGAAGAATGCTGGGAAGACAACAACCATCGTTGAGATGCTGAAAGGAAAATCCACCCTGGTTTCAGGGCTGCCTCCTGGCGAAGTCTACAAATACTTAAATATCTGGGTTGGAAACGGTGGATTTGCAACTTCAAAGAATATCGAAAATGCGGTTGTATGCTTCAAAGTTGAGAAGGCCTGGCTGCAGAGTATTAGTATAGACCAGTCTTCAATCATCCTCAACATGTATAATGATACGAGATGGGACCAGCTACAAACCAGCCAATCAGGGGAAGATGACACGTACCTCTATTTCACAGCTAAAACCCAAGGATTCTCTCCATTTGTAATAACTGGTAAGGCAAAAGTGAAAGAAGCTGTGAATGAAATTGAATCTAAACCTAAGATAGGAAGTCTTGAACAAAAAAGTGAAAGTACATCAACAAGTGTTGAACAGACGCCTGAGCAAGAAGAAAATACAAGCACGCCCGGCTTCGGAATCATTTACGGGATGATCGGCCTGCTTGGGGTGTTCCTGAGTAGAAGAAGATGATAATATTGGAAAGCTTCAAAGTTATTCTTGACAGGATAGAAGAAGGTATTGCAATACTGCTTGTAAGGGATGAAGAGACAATTAAACCTACTCTCGGCAGGTCGACATTAAATTTTGATGAGTTTTACTGATGGCGCTTTTGATACGGTGTGCCACAATTATGCGTAGTTAGTAGGTTAACATTAGCAGGACATTCGTCCTTCATGCTAAATTTTCTCGCAAAAATGTTTCATTGCTTATATATGTCGTGGGAGTTAAACCGCACGTTAACCAGCCTTAAATGTAATGTACATTTATTGAATGTTCAAAAAACGATATCAGGAAAATTAATCAAGCCTCTAATGTCGACCTGCCGAAAGTAGGATTAAAATTAACATCCCTCTCGTTTTATTGCCTCCTGAAAGTCGGGAAGGTGACATTCTGGGTATTGCCATAACCTTGGATGTGCAAGAGACAGAAGCTGTAAAAGAAAGAGTATCTAACTTGATTGAGAAGCTCCAAAAGAAGAATAAGAGCGAATAAGAGGGATGGCGGGGAAACCTACTTGCTCACGTTTGAGGTAGACAGGAATAACCAAACCGTCCATGCTCTATATCTTAGCAAGTCTAAGAGCGTGTCTTAAAATTAAACTTTATCCCACAATTGGGATCGGACTCATGCACTTGAACAGAAAAACGGTAGCATTAAACCCTTAATCCGACTTTTCGCAGATGCCTCTGTAATTTTGATATTTTTCTATACTACAATTATTTGCCTAATTTAGTGTTACTAAATTGAATTAGGTTATTATTTTAGTTGACTAATCTATTAGCTTTTTATGCAGATTTTTATGTTGGGAGAAAAATGTGGGTTTTTGAAGACATGTGCGGAATGTCAGCTTAATGCCTAAAATGTTAATTTAAGCCCTAACGTCTGCTGTACTTGATTTTACGTCTCAAGTGCGTATCGTCCTATGGGATAAGTGATATCCTTAAGGTCAATATGTACCTGAATTTCTGAAAAATTTGACGTCTGAACTTAAAGTTATCATTGCCAATTATCCTATTGTAGAAATGATTTGAATTTTAAGACAGCCTCTAAATTAGAGTTACAACTACTAGGCCCTATTATATGTTCGTGAATAATTGTATCTCACCGAGGGGCATAAGTTCAAAAAATTAAAGTCAATAGGCTGGAAATGTATTGGGAATTAAAGGCAGTAAGCCAAGAAAAAGGAGTTTTTGCTTCATTTTCCGCCCATCAAAAACGAACATCTTTCACGAAAAGAAATATGTTAACCATTTTTTATAAATACATATAAATATGTTAATTGGCGATGTCTTATTTGGGGGCATATAATGGCGGACACTTTGAGACAATCACCACAAATATGTGCATATCCTGACGAGAAATATGAAAATCTTCAAATTGAAGTAGTTCTCCCAGGAGTCGATAAAGAGAATATCTCCTTTAAGATTGCCGAAGACAGCTTTTATGTAAGAGCTAAAAAAGAAGGCATTGAATATGCTGACAGTTATTCAATCTGCTGCCCGGTAAATCCTGAAAAAGCAGTTGCAAAATACTCTAACGGTGTACTTAAAGTCACAGTACCCTATCAACAGCCTTTTGAAAAGACATTGGATGTAAAAATTGAGTAACATAATTGCATGGTGAATTTCTCGGGGGAGATTGTTATGGATAGTGCTATACCCAGGTTATTGAAAACTCCGCTTCTAGCGATGTATCACGATGATAAAACTGAAAATCTGACTCTGGAACTCGAACTTCCCGATGTAAAGAGTGAGAATATAACCCTTTTAATGCATGAAAATAGTTTCTATTTGAAGGCTTTCAGTGAAACGGCGGAATATCTGGGATCTTTTTTCCTGGATGGGCCAGTAGATCCCGAAAAGGCTATTGCAGTCAATAATAAAGGGATACTCACAATCAAAGTTCCTTATAAAGAAGGTTTTACGTGTGCAAGGTATATCCCGATCAAGTAAGGCAAATATTTATACTCAAAACAGGGCTTGAGAAGCTTAGTTTTATACCCATTGACTTTTATTATTTTTATAAATTATGTAGACTCCTTTTTATGAGTTTATTACATCGAGGAAATTCTATGAAGATAGTCAAATGCCACGATCTGGGATTTAAGTGTAATTTTATGGCTGCTGGTAGTGAACTGGAAGAAGTTGAAAAGACTATATTTGACCATATCGAAAAAGAGCATAAAGATGAACTTGATAAAATGTCTGAAGATGATTTAAGCCACCTGAAGCATCGAGTATCAACCCTTCTCGGAAGAAGTTGCGGTTGTGGAGCTCTATAAATATGGAGAACTAAATTAACCTTATCTCAATCATATAGAGAATTAAATTAACCGTTATCTCAATCATATAGAGAATTAAATATGACATCTCGATCTAAATCTTAGGACTTATCACTAAATAACTTAAGTAATACATTTTTATTTTGAACAAAATAGGTTTAGCAGTTTATGAAAATGTTCAAGTACAGTGTAAAAATGCATCAAGACTCTTAGCTCAGGGATATTTATATAATTTTTATGAGCACCATAAGTCACAGGTTAAATCTTGGATTTTTATAACTCCTCTGTAAATATAACTTTGAAGCTTGAAAGTATATATCGGGACTTCAAGGGTAAACATCTTTTGTGATTATTTTTATCCTCGTTAATTACCTTTATGTAAAAAATTGCGGATCATGATACTGATTGGTTATGATGCTCATTAAGACATAGACCCTATTCAACGACAGTAGATTAAATAATTTTTTTCGTAATCTCCTGTCATGAATTTAAAATCCAAAGATAGTAATTAAGCAGCATTGCGAAACTGACCCATAAGATATAAGGGATTAATAGGTAGGAAGCTGTTTTTGAGATCCTCCTAAACTGAATTATTGTTAGTAAGATAGCAAACCAGAGCAGAATTATCTCAATAAAAGCATAGTAAGGGGACCTTAATCCAAAGAACAGAAAGGACCAGAGAGTGTTAAGGCCTAACTGTATACCAAAAATAAGCAATCCAATTTTCACATCTCTTTGCTGCACTCCTTTCTCCCAGACAATATAAAGGGAAATTCCCATAAGCGTATAGAGCAGAATCCAGACCGGAGAAAAGATCCATGACGGAGGATTGAAAGCCGGCTTCTCAAGCAGAAGATACCAGTTTTCAAGAGAGGAAGCTGTAAATACTGCGCCAATTGCTCCTGCAAGCTGGCAGAGCAATATTGAGGCCAGAAGCTTATAGAAATTTATCTTCTGAGACATAATAGACACAGGAATATTTTGTACTTCACTAATATTAACTTTGAGGTTAAAACGAAGCTTAAATTTCTCGTTTCCGGAATTTATAGCTGTTTTGTAAATCCACTCGGTAAAAGGAATAAAATTCAAAGTTTTTTAAAAATACATCCTTTTCGAAAAGAGCTTTATATACAGAATATTAAAATATATTTGACGAATTGGGGAGTCATAGAATATTCTTATAAAGTTCACAATCCATTTATATCTTATAGGTTATTTTACCTGAAGATGTATAGAAAAATATATATAGTATTGTATAGGTAAAAGGTTACCGAATTCCTAGATGGGTGGAATAAATGGTGCAAATTAAAAAGTGTACAACGAAAGAAGATGTGTTAGATACCGTAAAAGAACGAGACGTGAAATTTATCCGGACTCAATTTACGGATATACTCGGGATCATCAAAAGCTGGGCAATTCCTGTCGAACAGCTTGAGGAGGCCTTTGAAAATGGTGTAATGTTTGACGGATCTTCGATCCAGGGCTTTACAAGCATTGAAGAGTCTGATATGAAACTTATGCTTGATCCTTCTACTTTCAGGATACTTCCCTGGAGACCCACAACAGGTGCAGTAGCCAGGATTTTAGGAGATGTCTATCTTCCTGATGGGAAGCCGTTCAAGGGAGATCCGAGATATGTCCTCAAGAGTGCAATCAAGGAAGCTCAGGACATGGGCTTTACAATGCAGGCAGGGCCCGAACTGGAGTTTTTCCTGTTCAAGCTTGATGCAAACGGAAACCCTACTACTGAGCTCACCGACCACGGAGGATATTTTGATTTTGCTCCCCTTGACCGTGCACAGGATGTCCGCAGGGATATTGACTATGCCCTCGAATCTATGGGCTTCCAGATTGAAGCATCCCATCATGAGGTAGCTCCCTCACAGCACGAAATTGATTTTAGATTTGGTGATGTACTTAGCACGGCAGACAATGTCATAACTTTCAAATATGTGGTAAAGTCGATTGCCTATCATAAAGGATATTATGCCACTTTCATGCCAAAACCTCTTTTCGGTGTAAACGGCTCGGGAATGCACAGTAACCAGTCCCTTTTCAAGGACGGAAAGAATGCCTTCTATGACCCAGACACACCATCTCAGCTTTCTCAGGACGCAATGTACTACACCGGCGGTCTTTTGAAGTACATAAGGGAATTTACAGCTATTACAAATCCCATTGTTAACTCTTATAAGAGAATCGTACCCGGATACGAGGCTCCTGTCTATATCACGTGGTCTGCACAGAACAGGAGTTCCTTGATCCGTATTCCTGCAACTCGCGGGCAAGGGACAAGGGTTGAACTAAGGTGCCCGGATCCTGCATGCAACCCATATCTTGCCTTTGCCCTAATGCTCAGAGCTGGTCTTGATGGGATCAAAAACAAGATCGATCCTGGAGAGCCTACTAATGTGAATATCTTCCACCTTACGGAAAAAGAGCGTGAGGAAAGAGGCATTCGCTCCCTACCTGCAGATCTCAAAGAGGCAATCGATGAGATGAAAGGCAGCACCTTTGTAAAGGAAGTGCTCGGAGATCATGTCTTTAGCCGTTACCTCTGTGCGAAAAGTATGGAATGGAATGAATACAAATCAGTTGTACACGCATGGGAACTTTCTACCTACCTGCATACCCTGTAAATATAAAGGAATCTCCCAAAAATCCTGAGAATCTCCAAAAATCTTCTGATATCTGCATGTACTCACAACATTTGCTACGGAATATTTTACAGGATTTATTCCCAAAAACACACCTTTTCAGGTAGGTGTGTTTAAATTTTAGACAGGGACTCCAGTGGATTAAAAGAGGTTCTGTTTAATCGTGTAGATTCTTTTATAGAAGAATCTCTCTTGTAAATAAGTTCTTTCATGAAGAAGCTTCTTTTAGCTTTTCTTCCAAAAAATGAAACGTGAAGAAAATATTAATATTATAAAAATCCTTTCCTAGATGGCTGCAGATTCAATAGTATTACTCTGTTAGGTATTACTCTGTTAGGTATTACTCTGTTAGGTATCAGGTATTACTCTGTTAGGTATTACTCTGTTAGGTATTACTCTGTTAGGTATTACTCTGTTAGGTATCATTCTGTTTGGTATTACTCATTTAGGAATCAATCACTTTAAACAATTCTACTGATAAATGATACTGAACTCCTGAAAACAATAGCAATACAAAATAATAAAAAGATCGTAATAAGGCAAATGATCGTGAAAAAAGAGAATTAAAGGATTAAATTGCTATATTCGCAGCATTATTTAAAACTTTAATTCTATGAACTTTTAGTTAGAAAAAAAGAAACATATATATATTGTCAAATAGGTACTAAATTACTTACTTCCCCTAGCGGTGACCCTCTCAATTTGCGTATATATAGTAAAACCAGAAGTATGCGCGCTGCGACTTCTATCTTTAATTACACATGCAGATGAGAAATTCATTAAAGATTTCATAACTTATAATATCTAATGAAAGATTACCTTCAAAATCCAGTTTATCCAGCTGGCAAGTTTTTTGAACTTTTCTCAAAAACGAGCCATAGAAATTATCCACGAAGCTATTAGAAAATTTACCTTGCAATGCGGTTCATCTGTATTCATTTCTAGAGTGATCAAAATGTGTGGAATTATAGGATTTATAGATAAAACAAAGTCTAAAATTGACGGGTCGAGCATAAAGACCGCCCTCAGCCTCATGAACGAAAGAGGCAGTGGAGATGGGGCAGGCTATGCCGCATACGGGATTTATCCCGAGTATGCAGACTATTATGCTCTTCATGTTTTCTTTGACAACCTAGCTGAACCAAAAAAGAAGGTTGATGAACTCCTCCAGCAGTGGGGTGAAATTGTTCACCAGGAAGAGATTCCGACAACTCCGCAGCCGGGCATAAAGAAAGTTCATATTCCCTGGAGATATTTCTTCAAACCTTCAGAAGACTTGATGGCAGGAAGAATGACTTCTGAAAAAGACGTTGTTACATACATAGTCATGCAAGTAAACGCCAATGTAGATGGGGCTACAATCTTTTCCTCCGGGAAAAATATGGGAGTTTTCAAGGCCTCAGGCTGGCCAGAGGATGTAGCAAACTTCTACAGGATTGAGAATTACAAGGGATATATCTGGCTTGCCCATAACCGTTATCCTACAAACTCTCCTGGTTGGTGGGGAGGAGCCCATCCTTTTAATCTACTTAACTGGTCAGTAGTGCACAATGGAGAAATCACCTCATATGGTACAAACCAGCGCTACGTTGAGGGCTATGGATACAAATGTACCCTGTTTACTGACACCGAGGTTGTAGCTTATCTATTTGATCTGCTTGGAAGACAGCATGAACTTTCTCACGAAATGGTTGTTAGAGCTCTTGCACCTCCATTCTGGGATGAGATCGACAGAATGCCTGCAAAGGAATCTGAGCTCAATAAGGCAATCCGCCTGACCTATGGCTCTGCCCTTATGAATGGGCCTTTTGCAATCGTAGTCGGAACTGATAACGGTATTGTTGGCTTTACTGACAGAATCAAACTCCGTCCCCTGGTTGTTGGTGAAAATGGGAACAGACTCTACATTTCCAGCGAAGAAGCTGCAATAAGGTGTCTTGACCCTGAAGTTAAGAATGTTTACACTCCCAGAGCAGGAGAGCCCATTATAGGGAGGTTTATTGAATGACGCTCGGAAGCGTACCCCCAAAATTTAAGGTCAGTATTGACCGAGACCAGTGCATGGACTGTGGACGCTGCATTGAAAACTGTTCATATGGAGTGTACCGGAGAGAAAGCGACAAAATCCTGATTGAATCCAGGAAATGTACTGCCTGCCTCCGCTGTGTTGCCATGTGCCCAAGGGATGCTATTAACTATTACTGAAAAACCAGTGGACTACCGCGACCACCCTGTCTGGACAAGGGAGATCAGGGAAGATATAATAAACCAGGCTCGCAGCGGGAAAATTATTCTTTCAGGAATGGGAAATGCCAGAAATCTGCCAATTGTCTATGACCAACTTCTACTTGATGCCTGCCAGGTCACAAATCCGAGCATCGATCCCCTAAGGGAACCAATGGAACTCAGGACCTACTTAGGAAAGAAGCCATACAAACTCAAGTTCAGGAAAACCGAAAGTGGAGACGTAGAACTTGAAACAAAACTTGCTCCTAATCTTAAGCTTGATACTCCAATTATGATCGGGCATATGAGTTTCGGAGCTATCAGCCTGAACTCCCATCTCAGTATGGCAAGGGCCGTAAAAGAGACCGGAACTTATATGGGAACCGGGGAAGGAGGGCTGAATAAGGCTCTCTATCCGTATCAGGATCGTTTGATCGTCCAGGTCGCCTCAGGTCGCTTCGGTGTGAATATTGATTACCTTGAAAGGGGCGCTGCTATTGAGATCAAGATCGGCCAGGGAGCAAAACCGGGTATAGGAGGACATCTCCCAGGAGAAAAAGTAGATGAGGAAGTCTCAAGGACCCGTATGATTCCTCTTGGCAGTGACGCAATCAGCCCGGCTCCGCACCATGACATTTACAGTATTGAAGATCTTGTTCAGCTTATAAGGAGCCTGAAAGAAGCAACAGAATGGAAAAAACCTGTCTTTGTGAAGATTGCAGCAGTGCACAATGTGGCGCCTATTGCTGCAGGTATTGCCCGGTCTTCTGCAGATGCGGTAGTAATTGACGGATTCCGCGGCGGGACAGGTGCAGCTCCGAAGGTTTTCAGGGACCATGTAGGAATTCCTATTGAAGTTGCAATTGCAAGTGTTGACCAGAAACTCAGGGAACAGGGTGTAAGAAACGAGATCTCGATTATTGCAAGCGGTGGAATAAGAAGCAGTGCTGACCTTGCCAAGTCAATTGCACTTGGTGCGGATGCTGTCTATATCGGGACTGCTGCTCTTGTTTCTCTGGGTTGCAGAGTCTGCGGTAACTGTTATAGAAACCTCTGCCCCTGGGGCATTGCTACTCAGCAGCCTGAGCTTGTTAACAGGATTGACCCGGAAAGGGGAGCAATTCAGGTTGCAAACTTGATCAAGGGCTGGACTCTGGAACTGAGCGAGCTTATGGGCGCTGCAGGAATCAACAGTATAGAAAGCCTGCGCGGCAATAGGGACCGCCTGCGCGGATACATGCTGGATGAAGGAACGCTCAAAGTACTGGATGTACTTCCTGCGGGGGCCTGATTAAAATGAAGACAGTAAGAATCGACGCAAAAGGCATGCACTACACCCCCCTGAATCAGAAAATAAGGGCTGCAGTTGCTGACGGAGTAGAAGAGATTATCCTTGATAACATGCTTGGACAGCGTTTTATTGGAGATGGCTTAAGGGGCAATGTTCGGATCATAATTAACGGAGTGCCAGGCGGAGATTTAGGGATGTTCATGAGCGGGCCGACCTGTATTGTAAATGGGAATGCCGAGCATGCTCCAGGCAATACAATGGACAGTGGCATGCTTGTAATCCATGGGAGTGCAGGAGATGCAGTAGCCCATAGTATGCGCGGAGGAAAAGTCTTCGTAAAAAACAACATTGGATACCGCGGCGGCATTCATATGAAACAGTATGAGCCTGAAGCCAGACCCGTACTTGTTGTAGGCGGAACAGCCCATTCCTTCCTTGGAGAATATATGGCAGGCGGCCTTGTGCTTGTGCTGGGTATTGGCAAGGAAAAGGCAATGACCGACAGAGGCATAGGAAGTGGAATCCACGGTGGAGAAATCATTATCCGCGGAGAAGTGGATGACTATCTCCTTGGTGTAGGAGCCAAGAAGTTTGAGTTTACTGAGAGCGATCTTGAACGCATTGCCCCGATAATAAAGAGCTTCTGCGAAAATTTCGAGCTTGATCCAGCAGAGTTTCTGGACACAAACTATACGAGGATCGCACCTGCAAGCAGCCGGCCTTTTGCAAACAAATACGTCTGGGAGTGATCAGAAATGGCAGAACAGAAACCAATCAGTAAGAATTACCTTGATCTCAAATCAAAAGTCTGGGATGAAGATCTTTGCTCAGGCTGTGGAGCTTGCGTTGCAGTCTGCCCTGCTGATGCTCTGTACTTCGAAACCGGTGGAGATTCCACACATCCAAAGAGCAATAACTATTGTAAATCCGCTACTGATGATGTACCCTGCGGAGCCTGCTATGAGGTCTGTCCGAGACTCGATGAACAGCCTTCAAGCCTTCTCGGAGACTATCTTGAAATCACTACTGGAAGAGCCGAGTTTGATGTTCCTAGAAAACAGAGCGGAGGAGCTGTCACAGCAATCCTTACAAATGCTCTGGATACAGGCCTTGTAGATGCTATAGTTACGGTTACGGAAGACCCCTGGACCCTCAAGCCGCACTCAATGGTGATCACCAAAAGTGAAGCTCTTGTTTCCCAGGCCGGAAGCCGCTACAACTGGTGGGTCCCTCTGGTCTCTTCCCTCAAGGAAGCGGTCGTAAGAAGAAAATACAGGAATATTGCAGTTATCGGAGTCCCCTGTGTAGTCCAGGCAGTCCGCAAGATGCTTGAAACCGACCACCAGCTTGTGGGCCCGTATAAAAAATCTATTCGTTTCGTGCTCGGGCTCTTCTGCACTGAGAGTTTCGACTATGAGAAACTCATTGCAGGCAAACTGAAAAGCGAGTACGCCCTCGAACCCATGAAAGTCTGCCGCATTGATGTAAAAGGAAAACTTGAAATTACTCTCAATGATGGAACTCAGTATGTAATTCCCCTTAACGAACTCGAGGATACTGTCCGCCCAGGCTGTGGCGTCTGCACGGACTTTACCGCCCTCAAAGCCGACATTTCAGCTGGCTCGGTCGGAAGCCCGGACGGTTACACTACCCTTGTAGTCCGCACTCTTGTAGGACAGCACATTCTTGATAGCGCAGTTGCTAACAAGAAACTGAGCGTAGGCGGCGGGGAAGTCGACATTGGGATAATTGAAAAGCTTGCGAAGAAAAAGCTTAAAAGAAAACCTCAAAATAGATGTAACTCAAATTTGTTTTAGATGGAGACACCAAACTCCATCTTCTTACTTTCTTATTTTTCAGCTTTAATTTTCGCTACTTAATATACCGGAATCAAACCCGGATTATCTCCTGTAATACACTCTCCACCTTTAGCAGTTACTATGAAGGTGTTTTCGATTCCTACCATCCCGATCTTTTCAATTCCTTTTTTAGGTTCGAGAGCAAATACCATCCCTTCCTGAATAGGATCATCAAATCCTTCTGCAATTACAGGCTTTTCATCGAATTGTAACCCAACCCCGTGACCGATGAATTTAACTTTACGTTTCCCAAAACCCATGAAATTTTGTAGAAATTCTTCATCGAGATTACTCATTATGGTGTTGTATATTTCGGAGGGGATAGCGCCTGGTTTTAACATCTCTGCAGCTTCATTTTGTATGTCCACGCATTTATTGTGGATATCTATGGCATATTGGGGCAGGGAAGAACCAAACATGTATGTTGTGGTTTTATCTGTGTTATAACCTTCAACTCCACATCCGGCATCAATGAATACCAGATCTCCCTTTCGCAATTTCCTGTCACGGCTTCCGATGAGAGGTACTGCAGGGCTCATCCCGTAACTTCCTCCAGGCCCATTAAAATAAGATGGATAAATGGAGCTTTCGCCAAAGCAGACATTTCCCAGGAACATTTCCACCTCAAACATCCCAAAACGGCTTACTCCGTCGTGCCCTTCCTCGACCATCACTGAAAAAAGTTCCGTCGCCAGGTCTACTTCACTCATTCCTTCCCGTAGCATCTCAGGCACAATGTCTTCCAGCACATGTTGATCAATCTTGCCAGCTTCTCTGGTCAACAGCAGTTCATATTCGCTTTTTACTGCTCTGACAGCGCAAATTTGAGCATCAACAGATTTAATATTCTTAAAAGGAAAGTATTTTTGAAACCTCTGATATAAAGCCAGAGGGACTACTTCAGTCTCCAGATATACTGTATCCGGAAGCCCACTTATACCTTTTGCAGCATCACGGAAACTGCTCATGGGTTCTATCTTGGGAAATAATGATTCGTCCAGAGCCCTCTCATAGCTGCGCCGTACCCATAAAGTTGCTTCTCCGTTCTTCGGGATAATCAGCATTCCGTCCTGCATCGTGCCAGTAAAATAATAAAGATTTATTTTGCTGAAAATGACGACTATTTCCCAATTCGGGATTTGAGATGTCCATTCGTGTTCTGAAAGATCTCATTCGGTTTTTCAGTTCAGTTAAAGGTACTTTCTTAATCATGCGAATCCCTTTACTAAGTTTATCTGCAATTAATTATAGAAGTATAGCCCACAATAGTAAACAAAATCAAAAATAAAGAAAGTATTTCTCGGAAAGGAAATGTTGTTTTCGAATATTGGGAGAACAGCATCAACTGATAATAGCATCAACTGATTAATCAGGAATCTCCAGATACTCGATCTTGCCAATCAATATACAGGAATCAAACCCGGATTATCTCCTGTAATACACTCTCCACCTTTAGCAGTTACTATGAAGGTATTTTCAATTCCCACCATCCCGATGTTTTCAATTCCTTTTTTAGGTTCGAGAGCAAATACCATTCCTTCCTGAAGAGGATCATCAAATCCTTCTGCAATTACAGGCGTTTCATCGATTAGTAGCCCAACTCCATGACCGAGGAATTTAGCTTTGCGTTTCCCAAAACCCATGAAGTTTTGCAGGAAATCCTCGTCGAGATTGTTCATTATGGAACTATAGATTTCTGAAGGAATGGCTCCGGGTTTTAACATTGCTGCAACTTCATTTTGGATATCCACGCATTTATTGTGGATGTCTATAGCATACTTGGGAAGGGGGGAACCAAACATGTATGTTGTGGTTTTATCTGTGTTATAACCTTCAATAGCAGATCCAATGTCAACAAAGACCAGGTCGCCTTTTCGCAGTTTCCTACTACGACTTCCAATCAGAGGAACTGCAGGGCTCATTCCGTAACTCCCTCCGGGGCCATCAAAATAAGATGGATAAATTGAACTTTCACCAAAACAGATCTTTCCCAGGAACATCTCCGTATCGAACATGCCAAAACGACATAATCCGTCATGTCCTTCCTCGACCATCACTGAAAATAGTTCTGTTGCCAGGTCTACCTCACTCATTCCTTCCCGCAACATCTCAGGCACAATGTCTTCCAGCACATGCTGATGAATCCTTCCGGCTTTTCTCGTCAGCAGCAGTTCATATTCGCTCTTTACTGCTCTAACAGCGGAAATTTGAGCATCAGCAGATCTAATATTCTTAAAAGGAAAGTGTTTTTGAAACCTCTGATATAAAGCCAGAGGGACTACTTCAGTCTCCAGATATACCGTATCCGGAAGCCTGCTTATACTTTTTGCAGCATCACGGAAACTGCTCATGGGTTCTATATTAGGAAATAATGATTCGTCCAGAGCCCTTTCATAGCTGCGCCGTACCCATAAAGTTGCTTCTCCATTCTTCGGGATGATCAGCATTCCATCCTGCATGGTGCCAGTAAAATAATAAAGATTTATTTTGCTAAAGATAACGGCTATTTCCCAATCAGGATTTGAAATATCCATCCGTGCTCTGAAATATCTCATACGGTTTTTCAGTTCAGTTAAAGGTACTTTCTTAATCATCTGGATCCCTTTACTACTAAATTTATCTGTTCTCAATTACAGAAATATAACCTAAAATTGTAAAAACTCACAGTTGTGGATATATAGAAACTTAATATGGCAAATATATAAGGTACTGTTATAAGGTATCGTTATAAGGTACTGTTATAAGGTATCGTTATAAGGTACTGTTATAAGGTATCGTTATAGGGTACTGTTTAAGGTAATGTTACTTTTTTAATACCTGAAGAGATAAAAAGAAGTTGCTGGGGAGTATAACTTTGCTCTTTTCCAAAACAGAAAAAAATAACTAGCAAGGATACAAATTAAAAGGAAACAAAAAGTAGAACAATAATAATTTTCTGAATGGGGTTATTATGCTTGGAAAATACAATGATCTTCTTGAAAAAGCTTCAGAAATGGGACTTCAAGCTTATTCTCTGGATACAAAGAGTATTCCTATTGAATACCGGACTTGCTCTGAAATGCGCTTACGGCTGCAAAAGCTATGGGACAAGGTTGAGTTGTCCACCTCATATTATGTCAATTGATGAGTTCAGGAAGGTTATAGCAGAATACACCAGTGCACTTCTTCTTGTAGATGAACATGATACTACAGGAATTTCTGATATCCTTGAAGCCTGGTCTAAGTTTCTGAAGGGTTCTTTCCATAAAATGTTCGAGCTTGAGCAGGAGGCTTTCAGGGAAGGTTTTACTTTTGCACATCTTTTGAGGCCTGGCCCCTGTAACGAATGCGAGGTCTGTAACCTTCAGAATTGTGTAAAGCCGGAAATGAGGCGTTTTGCACCTGAAGCTGTTGGAATAAACCTCCAGAAGGCAATGGAAAATTCAGGACTTGTGCTTGAGTTTTGCAAGCCAGGAAAAACCTCATGTGTTGGAATTTTGCTGCTCGAATAAACCTTAGTAAAAAATCGTGTCTATTTAAATGAAGATGACTGCCTTATGAATGAAATTCCTACAGTTGCCTGTCACCTTTCGGCTGAATCTATTCTTATTTGCTTATATAAGTAATAAGATCTGATTCTCAGGTTATTCCAAATAGTATAACTCATAGGTTATTCGATTCTCAATTTCACTTTCTTATAGTAAAAAGGTTCAAAAAAATATGTAAATATAAATAAATTATCTTTTTATTAACAACGAGTAGCACTAAATTACTTTGATTACAGAGATACATCACTCAAATATTTATACTATAGTACAAATTAACAATGGAGATTATATTTACTATCTAACATATTTCATGGAATACATAGCATACTGGAGGCCTTTTCAAATTGAATCCTGAAATTTTAAAAATAGCCATCCTGGGAGGAACAGGAAATATAGGGGAGGGCATGATTCTCAGGTTAGCCCTTCAAAACCTTATGGACGAAGGTGTAAAGAATGAGGTAATTGTAGGGTCCAGATCCAGGGAAACTGCAGATGTAGCCGCAAAACAAGCCTTATCAGAACTTGAGAATTGCGGGTTCGATACATCCGGGATCACCATAACCGGAAATACAAATCTTGAAGCTGCGCAGGCCGCTGATCTTATAATTCTTACAATTCGTTTTGATTATGTTTTGCCTTTGCTAGATGAAATCCGGGAACATCTTGAAAACAAGATTCTTGTAACTCCTGTGGTTCCAATGGCAAAAGAAGGAAGCCTTTTCATATATAAGCCTCCGGCAGAAGGTTCAGTTGCTCTTGCAATTCAAAAGAAAGTTCCGGAGTCTACTAAAGTTGTTGCGGCCTTCCACAATGTCCCGGCAGGAAAACTCAAAGATATTGTTAAATGTAAAGCTGTACACGATACAGTCGTATGCAGCGACGATCCTGAAGCAAAAAAACTGGTCATGGAAATTACACGGAATATGGGATGCCTTAAACCTCTTGATGGAGGTCCTCTTAGCCAGGCAAACACTATAGAATCTCTTACACCACTGCTGGTCAACCTGGCAAAACTCAATGGGCTTAAAGATCTTGGAATAAATTTTTCCTGATGAAGTTAAATATAGGGGTGGGCCAAAAATAATTCCAATAGTACAAGTACATCCATAAAGAGACTAAAGTATATCCTTAATGAGTACAAGTACGTCCCTAAACATTTGATCTGCTTTGGGTATTTGGAATTCTCTTCAAACAACTTATTTTTTATATATGAACAAACATAATAATAAGAAATACAAAAATTTCACCATATTTAGAGACAATTACTTTTGCTCACAATTAAAAGTAAATTCTAGAATATGAGGTTAAAAAAGGATCCGACCTCAGCCACAAAAAATCACGCCGTTTCTTCTAATAGATTTTAATATTTATTCAAACTGTTTACAGACTGTTTATAGAAGGTTTGTAGACTGTTTATTCAGACTATTTATCAAATTATTAATCAGACTATTAATGAGATTTTGATCTGCGTTTTTGTCTGTCTTGTCTGATATTTTCTTTAATCGGTATGTTTGATCTGGCCTGTAGACATAAACATTCGAGCTTTCTTGAATATTTAGTTCATGTTAAGTATTATGAGAGTAATAACGAACAATAAGGAGAAGAATCTGTCAGAAAAATATACTAAAAACCATATTCATCCTGAAAATCTGAAATTCTGGTCTAAATTGCAGTTTTTCGGCCTGATATATTTTCTTTTGACCTATACTTACTTTTCTAAAACGGATGAATTGATATCAAAACCAGACAGTGAAGCTGTATGAGTGAAAAACTACTAGACGTGTTGAAGACTGCAGGATTTGATGTGCTTTCCTGCATGCACTGTGGCACATGCACAGGAAGCTGTCCGTCTGGACGGCATACCGGATTCAATACCCGAAGAATTCTCAGGGATGCACGCAAGAACAGAGTGGAAGTCCTCTCAGACGATGACCTGTGGCTCTGTACCACATGCTATACCTGCCAGGAGCGTTGCCCACGCGGGATTCCAATCACAGACGCCCTTCTTGAACTAAGGAGACTTGCAGTTAAAGAAGGTTTCATGCTTCCAGAACACCGGAAGGTTTCAGAATTGGTTGTGGAGTGTGGACACGCAGTTCCTCTTGACGAAGAGACAAAGAAAAAAAGGGAGGAATTGGGACTAGAACCCATACCTGAAACTGTACAGAAGTATCCTGAGGCCCTTGAAGAACTAAGAAATCTTCTTAAAGCTTGCAAATTTGACAAATTGACGGCTGAAAAATAAGGAGGCAGAAGGCATGAAAAAATTATCACTATTTCTTGGCTGCATTGTACCTAACCGCTATCCAGGAATTGAGAAAGCAACTAAACTCTGCCTGCAGAAACTTGGGGTCGATGCATGTGATTTGCCAGGGGCTTCCTGTTGTCCTGCCCCCGGCGTCTTCAAGTCTTTTGACAAAGCTACCTGGCTTGCCCTTGCCAGCCGGAACATAGTTCTCTCTGAAAGAATGGAAAGGGATATCCTGACAGTTTGTAACGGCTGCTATGGCTCCCTGGCAGATGCTAACATGGAGCTGAAGAAGGATCCTGAAATAAGAGCCAGTACAAACAGCTGCTTGAAAGGAATAGGTATGGAATTTAAGGGAACTATAGAGGTCAGACATATAATCGAGTTTCTGTATAAGGAGTTTGGCACTGAAAAAGTCAGGGACTATATAGAAAGGCCTCTTGACCTGAAAGTGGCTCTTCACTACGGATGTCACCTCATAAAACCCTCAAAGGATAGGAACCTTGGAGAAACGGAATCTCCGATTTTCTTTGATGAACTCGTGGAAGCTACAGGTGCAAAAAGCCTGGATTATACTGACAAAATGATGTGCTGTGGGGCAGGCGGAGGAGTTCGTTCCGGACATATTGCCGCATCCCTCGAGATGCTTGAGCGCAAGCTTGCCTGCATTCGACGGGCAGGAGTAGACTGTATTGTCAATGCGTGTCCATTCTGTCACCTCCAGTTTGACAGGGGACAGCTTGCAGTCAATGAAAAATTCGGAACTGATTACTCAATCCCTGTACTCCACTATTCCCAGCTCCTTGGTCTTGCGCTTGGCTTTTCTCCAGATGAACTGGGCATAGAACAGAACGCAGTCCAGAATATTGAATTTCTTGCAAAAGTCTATGAAATCAGTGCAGGCTTAAGGTAAAAGATTTAAATTAGAGGTTGAGGAGGAAAATAAGTGAGAAAAATACAAATTTTCTCCTTAAACCAGAAATTACGGGCTTTATCTAGCGGTCTGCATATACCAGAGACACTTCTTTTTCCATTTACAGATTTGGCAGACATCTTCAATATCTGAAGCATTATTCAGTTTCGAGTTTATTAGCCTGAATGCTTCCTCTGCCTTGATTACAGTACCCTCTTCTATGTTTAACTTCTCCATAAGGACAAGATCCATATTCTTTATCTTGTGAGAATAGGCTGATCTCAGAGTGGAACACTCCCTATTGCTGGGACAGGAAATACAGATAGCATCGCATTCGGATACAAGCTTAATAGGCCTTGAAGGAAAAGCCTTTATGTCCGAAATTACAGTCCGCATGTTGGCTACAAAAGCCGGACTGTACCCATAGCCCTGAAAACCCTGAATACAACAAAGATGGTGAGCTCTTATCTTCAGTTGTTTATGCGTTTTTTCAGAACGATATCCAGGTGCGTGCTTAGATTTTTCAAGCATGTGTTTCTCCGGGATTATATAAAGTAACGAATTTATTTTAGTAGATTTTATTCAATAATATCGATTTCTGAATCCCCGATCTGGGGTATTTCTTGAACTGGAAGTGTTATTGAAGGCGCTTCAGAGTATTGGGTGAAAAGGATATCATAACCTGTTTTAAGTCCAAGCATTATATTCAGATTCGTAAAGTCGCCATTAAGGAGCATTGCTTGAGCTATAGGATTACAGGCGGCTTCAAATTCAGAATCTTCTGATTTCTTGATTCCGAGAGTAGCTTTTTCTAAGCCACATACCTTACAGCAAACAGAAAATACATCAAAGTACCTTGAAAGAATATCGTAGACAAGCCTGGCTTCCCTCTCATACTCAATACAAAAAGCAATT
Source organism: uncultured Methanosarcinaceae archaeon (assembly GCA_963722085.1). Lineage (GTDB taxonomy): Archaea > Halobacteriota > Methanosarcinia > Methanosarcinales > Methanosarcinaceae > Methanosarcina. Next base: position 19,497 of record CAVRNH010000079.1, read on the forward strand.
CCTATTTTTTTATATCCTGATCTTTTTGCATAAATCGTAATTTCTTCTAACTTTGTCCTTTTCACATTATTAGACTCAAGCCAGGAGGAAATCTGAATTGCTTTAAGATTATTGCCGCTGTATTCAAGTCCCGAATTAATAACAGAACAGTTTTTTCCTGTTAAGCATTCCTTGTTCCTGCATAATGCGCACTGCACACTTTTTCTCCCAAATTTTTGACATAAATAGGTATCACAATTATTAACAAGCTATGAAGGTATAAATATTTCCATAAAAACCATAAAAATATCCATAGGGCTTGCTAGTAAAATAATTGAATAAATCAATTGAAAAAAAGAAAGAGGAGACAACAAAAAGAGAATAGAAAAGAAAGAGAAGAGAAAAAAGATCGAGGAAAAAAGAGACAATGAAAAAAACAAATGAAAAAAACAGTAAAAAAGAGAAAAGAAAGAGATATGGGAAAAAGAGACGAGGAAAAAAGACAAGAGAAAAGAAAGGCAAAAGAAAAAAGGGAAGAGGAAAGAAAGAGATAAGGAATAATCGCTCAAAGAAAAGAAAATTTGCTAATAACTGTAGAATAAATATTAGTTTACTGGAGCCTTATAGTTAATTTCCGGGGAGAATCCCTCATAAAAAGCAGTAACTTACATATCGAGGGATCCTTACAGAGAGATGTGAAATACAAGACTTTTAAGACTTTTACTAGATATCTTTTCAGGCATTTATGTGAATAACTGTAGTTTCTATTTAAAAAGAGAAACTTTATAGATTTATTTTATGATGTGCATAACAACCTACGAATAAATGAAAAGAAAGACCAAAATATCCTTCATATTAAATATGTATCAAATGTTCTTTCCTTCAAGCCTGAGAATTCTACTGTCAATCTGAGGTGTTTCCATCAAGTGTCCATCAAAGTAGAAGAACTTGAAGCCTTAAGGCTTGTGACTTTGAAAACCCGAGACCGGAAAATATAGCCATATAGGAAGAATGTCAAGGAAGTCTTTCTGGAAAGAGCAGAAAGCTTCCGGAATTAAAGTAGCTCTCACCTTAGAATAGAAAAACTAATAGAAATAAGGGGCGCTAACTATATCAGGTCTAAAGGGCGCTAACTATATCAGGTCAAAGGCACTGATTAATGTAGATTCTGAGCGTTAAGAGATACATACGGGACAAAATCGGAAGTTTTCAACAGGCGATAAAAATGACAGATCAGGTTCAACCATTGGAAAGCTTATCTAAAAAGCCAGAGGAGCCAAAAATTGTAGTCAACCTCAGGCGTATCAAGCGTAAGATCATGATAATGAGCGGGAAAGGCGGAGTAGGGAAAAGTACAGTTGCCGCAAATTTAGCTGCCGGGCTGGCTCTGCGTGGATATAGGATTGGGCTTCTGGACTGCGATATCCACGGCCCAACTATTCCTACAATCTTTGGGTTGGAATCTGAAAGGCCAAATGTTAATGAAGAAGGTATACTTCCAATTCAGGTCCTTCCAAACCTTTCAATGATGTCTGTCGGTTTTCTGCTCGAAAATAAAGATTCCCCTATCATCTGGAGGGGGCCTGCAAAGATGGGAGCAATCAAACAGTTCCTGGAAGAAGTTTACTGGGGAGAACTTGATTTCCTGATTATAGATCTGCCTCCAGGAACAGGAGACGAACCCTTGAGTGTTGCTCAGCTTATTCCAAATTGTGACGGCTCAGTGCTTGTTACAACCCCGCAGGATGTAGCTCTCATTAGCGTCCGGAAATCAATTAAATTCTCCGAGAAACTGAATGTGCCTGTTATAGGGCTTGTGGACAATATGCATGGGCTTATCTGCCCTCACTGCGGCAAGTACATAGAAATTTTCGGAACTGGAGGCGTGGAAAAAGCCTCAAAAGATTTCAACGTCCCTATCCTTGCCAGACTTCCGATGGAGCCAAAAATCGCAGAAATGGAAGATAAGGGCACACTTGTCAAAGGACTGCTTGAACACAGCACTGATTGGCAGAAGAATTTTGAATATGTGATAAGTGCAGTAGAAAAGACTCTAAAAGAAGGTAATCAAAGGTAAAACAGCCAACTATTTTATGCAATCTTATAATTATATTAATTTTTCTTTTATTTCTATTATTAGAAAATATTTATGCATCTCAATGTTTTACATTTTATGTAAAATCCTTAAGTGAGACAAACATTCCTACAATCGATTTCCTTTATTATGGTTACTCATGGTGATTTACATATTATTGGGTAATACGCCATCAAAATATTTTATTTTTAAATATTTAAATGGGGTTAATTGTCTGATTGATATTATATGCTTCAATTCAACATTGTTTTGAATGTTTTTCTTCTCATTTTTCTGACAACATACTAAAGTTTATAATTCCCTTTACGATATACAGAGGCAGCAAATTTTGTTTTCCCGTCCAATATTTCTTATCACTTTATATTTATGTTGCATTTAATAGTATCCATCAATATTCGTAAAGACCGAAAATTATTAATACAGACGATACAAAGAATAAAAAATAAAAAAAATAATGTGGAGAATATGAGAAATTTATTTTTATTACTGATCCTGCTTATCGTTGCTCTCTTTACAGCAGGCTGTACTGATAAAACTCAGGAAAACCAGGTATCCCAAGTGAACAGTTCTGTTATAGAAGTGGCCCAGCTTGAGCAGGTAAATACATTCCTTCAAAATGGTCCTGTTCTTCTGAAACTTGGAGCTGAATGGTGTGGGCCGTGCCAAGAGATGAAGCCTATACTTAATGAACTGGCAACAGACTACAAAGGAAAAGCAACGGTAATTTCCGTAGATGTCGACCAGAGCCCTAAACTTGCTAACTATTTCGAAGTAAATTCTGTTCCTGAATCTTATATGATCTTAGGTATTGAGAACGGAGAATACGTTTACATGCAAGAGGATGGTAAAGTAACCAAGGACAGGTTCAAAGCAAGGATTCCAGGATCCAGGGATAAACAAAAACTTAAAGATGTTCTGAATTTAGCTCTTCAGAAACAAAATGCCAATTCTAAATAAAAGAGCCTTTGGCAGGCATACATTTCTGTCTTCAAAGTCCTATAACATGAAGTTAAGTTCCAGTTGAGATTCAAAGTCCCGTTAAAAGTTCTGCTTAAACGACGTACTATAAAAATTGAACTAAAAAACTGTTAAAACCATGTCTTATGAATCTATTTCCCCTCTGACTGCGTTCGGCGCAGGAATTCTCAGTGTCTTGTCTCCCTGTATTCTGCCGCTTCTGCCCGCAGTTCTGGCAACCTCCGCAGGAAAAAATAAACTAAGGCCTCTTGCAATAGTGATCGGAGTCATAATATCCTTTACTATAATGGGAATAATCAGCTCTGCCTTTGGATCAGTCTTCCGAACTCATATGGGTCAACTGAAGATTCTGGCAGAAATCATGATTTTGTTAATGGGCTTCGCATTGCTTTTTGAACTAAGCCTATTTAATTCTTTTTCAAAGTTTCCCCTTCTGGGGGGAATGAATGAAGAAGGTCCTGTATCAGGTTTTTTGCTTGGGCTTTCCCTTGGTGTACTCTGGATTCCCTGTATAGGGCCAATACTTGGTTCAATCCTGACCATGGTAGCTCTTGAAGGAAGCACTTCTAGCGGCGCGCTCACTCTGTCATTTTATTCACTCGGATTTGCAGTGCCAATGCTAGTGCTCGCGTACTCAGCTCACTTTTCGTCCTCAAAAATGCGGGTTATCTCAAAGTACGATTCAATCTTTAAAAAAGGAGCAGGAGTAATTCTAGTCCTGGTAGGGTTTTGGATGGTTTATCAAAACCATTTAAGGTTATTATTCTAAAATTTTAGATTATAGAGATTTTAGAAGAGGGCTAAATAGTAAAATCAGCTAAAGAAGTTTGCAGAATCTCTCCAGAAAGAGGAAAACTGATCAAATATCTCAAATTTTAGTCTCTTTCTGGCGGATTTTATCTGCTACCTTACCAAAATCCCATAAATTTTAATGAATACAAAAACATAATTCCTGATAAGATATTGAGTGCTACAAGCTGACCTTTTCTTTTTTTCCATCTTTTTGCCATTATATGATTTCCCCAGTATGCCAACGAAGTTGCCATCATTCCGATTACAAAAGCTACAACAACATCAGGGAATCCAAAAATTCGACTGAGAATAAATCCAACTCCTCCAACCACGCATACAGGACAGACCATGTTACCCCCCTCTATCTTCAGCTTTTATATTGAGCTTAGTGAACTCGATTCCGAACTCTCTTTCTATGGACATAAATGACCCCCTTCAATCACAAAAAAACTAGAAAGAATGCAACTCCAGTTTCCATTTTTCAATTGAAAGATATATGAGTTGGATTATATAAAATAACTTCAATTTTTGTTTTTAGTAAAAGACAGTTCGACTCTTGGCTCGAGTCTCCCTAAAATATTATATAAAATCGTAGTTTTAATAGATAAATACTTACAATCCCCTGGTAACTGGATGGGTAAAAAAGACTTAGATTCCCCAGGTAACTGGAATATACATTAGGCAATATAGCAAAACTCAGTTTTCCAGATCTATTTTCCCAGCTTATGATGTTACAGCGCTTTAAGAACAGGAGATTCTTATTATTTGTTTCTTCTTTCGAGATTAGTCCTAAAACTTTTAAAATTGCCATAATGTTTGAAAATATGAAAAGCCACATGGGAGAGCTGCTGGCTATTTAAGCTGATCCTGCCCAAGTGTTTTGATTAAGATAGCATGCGTTAAAACCTGTTATCTCCTCATATCAATTAATATCTTTTTCTAAATACTTAATATTAAGCCGATGATCCCTCAAAATGGCTGCCATCACAGAACGGTTTATTCTTCGATTTCCCGCACCGGCAGAGTGTGACTCGGTTTCGGATTTCGTACTGTCTACCATCTGATGACTCTATCGGGATTCCGCCTCGAATCCAGAGAGGACCTTGCTCGCCACTGGAAGGGTACTCGACTACGACAATTGATTTCTCAAATTCGGGCTCAATTTCCTTCCCAGTGGTGTTGTCTAAGATCACCAGCCTACCAGATGGGCAGTTGATCGCTTCTTCAATTGCAGTATCTCGAGCCTCCGGGTTTTCGGATTGTCTGACAAGTTTCCAGATACCTCCTGCCCGTATGCAGAATTCCGCGTGGACGCAGAGATGCTTAATGTCAGTCAGAGTTAATGCAGGGCCACGTATAATATTCGTACCTTCACTATACGGACCATAGTCTCCTGCCTCTTTACCTTCAAAGCGAATCTTTGAATGTGTCCCGTCACAGAATGGTTTGTTTTTTGAGTGACCGCATCGGCAGAGAGCATACCTTTCCCTAAAAGGGTATCTTTTTATTTCCCGCCATTTTCGACAGTACCCCTCATGATCTTTGCTAATTTCCGCGGCAATCAGAGGGACTCCGCCAGTCACGATGTAGGGACCATTTTTGCTCACGGCAATCTTCGGAGATCTGTCCTGAACTTTTGATGGATTCTCAATCTTTTCCGTCATGGTTATCCTGCAGCCTCCTATATGGGACGACATACGCGTGAAAGAATTGCATTGATCTTGATGAGGGCTGAATAATTACATGCTAGGCTCAGGTTTTTTCTCCTCAAAATGGAGAACTACCTGTTCGAGATTCTTGTATTAATTAGAGTTTCTTCATCATGAACATTCTGTCGTAGAAATGAATCTCCTTTATGAACTTCAGCTAATTCACTTTGCACTTGGTGACACGATGCTATACTACCTCAAAGTATCAATCCTTCACCGATTCGTGAGCAAGATCCACTAAAACAACGATTAAAACGTTATCTGTCGTCCCGTACAGGGTGAATCCGAGTACTGTAGATTAGCCGTAAAAATAAGCCTTTCTTGCCATGTCCCGTCGCCTTCCAGTCAAGAAAGCTAAAAAAACCTTATTCAGGAATAGAATCTGACAACACACTTTGAACAAACTTATCTTTCATTAACGTCTCTTGATAATGTTTGTTGTAGTTACGGCTCATATTATGGTTGAGACACGGGCATTTTGTGAACTAACAGTTTATCAATCCGGCGCCTGTTCATACCTACAACCTTGAAACACCAACCGTCATAGGAAAATGTTTCACCAACCTTAGGTAAGCGGCCAAGCTGAACTAACGCGAAACCGGCTATTGTGTGAAAATCGCCATGCACCGATTGGTCTTTTATGCCGAGGCGATTAAAAGTTTCGTAAGCTGGCATCAGGCCATCAATCAGAAGAGAGCCATCATTGCGTTCGATTATGTCCGGCTCTTCTCCCTCGACATCCGGAAGATCACCTGCGATAGCTTCCAACAGGTCAGTCTGCGTGACAATGCCTTCGAAGTTGCCATATTCGTTGAAGATAAGTGCAAGCTGCACGGGTCTTTGCTTGAACTCCTCCAGTACACTGAATATAGGTCTTGACTCATTGACTAAGAGAGGATCGCGGATGATTGCCATTGGATCAAGTGGCTGGCCGTTGAGGACCTGGTCAAGGAGATCCTTCTTAAAAACCATGCCCAAAGGCCAGTTGATGCTGCCCCGGCCCACCAGAAGCTGATCGTGCTGACAGTCGCGGATCTTTCGAAGTATCTCTTCACGTTCATCATCGGCATCAATCCATTCAACCTGATGGCGAGGCGTCATGATATCACCGATGTGGCGCTTGCCAATGTTGAGAACGCGCACCACCACTTCTTGCTGCGCCTGTTGCAGAACGCCAGCTTGCTGGCATTCCTGAACGAGAAGCTTCAGTTCGTCCGGTGAGTGCACCGATCCTTCCCCGGCTCCGGGTTGGAGCCCAAAAATCCTTAAAACGAGGTTTCCGAGTCCGTTGAGGGTGAGAATGGCCGGACGGAAGAGAAACAAGAAAAGTTCAAGCAGACGCACGACCCCAAGAGCTGTGTTTTCGCTGCGCTGAAGCGCGAGGCTCTTTGGCGCAAGTTCGCCGAGCACGATATGCAGAGCAGTAATAATGACAAAGGAAATTGTGACCGCAATAACATGCGATCCGGCGGCTGTAAGGGATTCCGGCAGAATGCTTAAAAAAGGCTCAATCAGATGAGACAAGGCGGGCTCACCTATCCAGCCGAGGGCCAGAGAGGAGAGAGTGATCCCAAGTTGAGTTGCGGCAAGGTTGGCATCGAGAGCGTTGACGGCGCGCTGAAGCGGCTTAGCGTTCCTCCTCCCGATGGCGACAAGCTCGGTAACGCGGCTGCGACGAACAGCAACGAGCGAAAACTCGGCGGCAACGAAAAATCCGTTCGCGGCAACAAGAATGAATATAGCCAGGATTCCTAAGAGATCGAAAATACTGCCATTGGCGATCGTCATTGTCTTCTCCTTAATAGAAAATCTGTTTCCGTAATCTGTGCTTTGGTTAGCACTCGCACATGATCCTGGTCTGCGTCATATAACCGACCTACGCAGATCTCTCCTCAAAGATAATATTTTTCAAAACTTTTCCTCATTAACCTTACTATCTTGTGCTCAACTTCATCCATATTTGCAATTGTAATTGCTGCTTTTGAGTCTGTTTTTTAAGTTGATCAGGTATTGTTTCCTCTGTATCTTTTAACTTTTCTCTTAACTTCCATTCAGCTATCTAATAAACCATCAAGAGTCCGAACATTAAAGGGTAAGAAATTATCATGACGGTTCCGAATAGTTTTCAGGCGCTGACCTGAGAACTGATTTCAGGATTATAGAAAAATTTATTCTAACTCCTGAAGACTACAAAGAACATATCATGTTATTTAATCCAAGCTATAATAATCACCATATTATAACAATTAATTTTAATACAGGAAGGATACTGTATTGCCCCTCATTTGAGATCCTCAAAGAGGTCTTCCCCTAACATAGAGTCTTCGTTGTCTGTTAATTTTGTTCTAAGAGCCTCCCAATATGATATTTTGAGAAAGCGAATATTTTGACATGAAAACAAGAGGTCAGACGAAGAAAAAAACAGGACAATGGGCTTTTTAAGTAAAGTCCGACTGTGCAAATTCTAGAAATATAAGACTCAGCTAATATTCTCTAAGGATTCCATAACCAGTAAAAACTTGTAAAAACACATAATTTACTTGAGAATTACAATTAGTTTTAAATCATAGGCATTCCTAATACATGAAAAATGTCTTATTTCTTTGAAATCGTTATCCTCCTTGCTCTCATCATACTCAATGGTATCTTTGCCATGTCAGAATTTGCCCTTGTTTCGGCCAAGAAAACCAATCTCAGAAAACTGGCGGAAGAAGGGGACACACGGGCAGCAACTGCACTTAAACTAGCAAATGAACCAACTTCTTTCCTTTCGACGATTCAGATAGGAATGACCCTTGTAGGTATCTTTACCGGTGCATTTGGTGGGGCAACGATAGCGGAAGGACTTTCCGTTTATCTTACGAAATTTCCTACTCTGGCTCCATACAGCGAGGCTCTCAGCATCACTCTTATAGTATTTTTAATTACTTATCTCATCTTAGTATTCGGAATACTTGTTCCAAAGAGGCTTGCACTTAATAATGCAGAACCTATTGCCTCTAATGCTGCGAAACCTATGTACCTTCTTTCAGTTATAACAAAACCGTTTGTAATCATTCTCAGTTATTCGACAGAAGCCGTGCTCAGGATCCTGAGAGTCCGGAAAATTATCGAGTCACCGGTAACAGAAGAAGAGATTAAGTTTATGCTTGAGGAGGGAACCGAAGCAGGGATTTTTGAGAAAGCCGAGTTGAGCATGATAGAAGGTGTATTTGAGATTGGGGACCGTCGTGTAGATTCCCTGATGACGCATCGCACTGATATTATTGCACTCGATCTGGATGATCCCACTGATAAGAACCTGCAGAAAATGATTGCAAGTGGTCGATCCAATTTTCCAGTATACGAGAGTGATCTGGATAATATTGTCGGGATGGTATCAGTAAAGAGTGTAATGGCTAGAATGGTTGAAGGCCATAGTGTCAATATTAAAGATTTAGTCACGAAACCTCTCTTTGTACCTGAAGCTGTCACAGTCCTGAAACTCCTCGAACAATTCAAGGAAACTGGGGTGCATGTTGCCCTGATAACTGACGAGTATGGAAGCATTCAAGGTATAATTACCCTTCATGACATTCTTGAAGCAATTGTAGGCGACGTCCGCTCTCTTGGTGAGCCTGTAGAAACGCCAATTGTGGTTAGGGAGGATGGTTCGTGGCTTATCGATGGAGATGCACCAATTGAAAAATTGAAGGAAGTCTTACCTGTGCCTTCCTTTCAGGGAGAAGAAGAGGGATACTATCGAACCATTGCAGGACTTATGATGTTCACTTTACAGAGGGTTCCCAAAACAGGGGATCACATTGAATTAAATGGACTACGCTATGAGGTGGTAGATATGGATGGTAATCGAATAGATAAGGTGATGGTTATGCGGGTTCCCACAGTCCCCCTGGATTGAATACAATCTAAGTACTTGGTAAGAATAATCTGATAGCAACATTTTGGTTTTTTGGCTCTTCGTCACATAATATGGGTAATTTTTTATAATAAAATAATAATATAAATAAGTAGTACAATATTTTATGTAAATATCTACAGGAGTTTGATTACCCATTTGCGAAAAAACGTTCGAAATACCTTTGAATGTTGAAGAACCATGGCACATAACAAATTTTGAACTTGATCCAATATCTAAAAACCTTGGTATTTGGCTTGATTTTGGACGCGGTTCAAAGTTTCCGTGTCCTAAGTGCGGTAAACCAGGTTGTTCAGCTTACGATACAAAGGAAAAAGTGTTGCGGCATATTAACTACTTTCAATATGCTACCTATTTGCACTGTAGGGTTCCACGAGTAAAATGTAGTAATTGTGGGGTTCTCCAAATAGAAGTTCCATGGGCTCGCGAGCAAAGCGGTTTTACCCTTCAAATGGAAGCTCTGATTCTAGAACTGGCGAAAGAAATGCCAGTATTACAAATCGGGAAATTATTTGGAGAGAATGACAAGAAGCTTTGGAGAGTCATACACCATTACGTTGGCAAAGCAAGGTCAAAAGAAGACTTTTCTGATGTATTTGTGATTGGTGTAGATGAAACTTCATGCAAGAAAGGACACGAATACATAACGCTTGTTGTGGATATCAAAGATTCTAAAGTGATATTTGCTTGTAAAGGAAAGGACTCTTCAACTATTACCAGTTTTAGTGAAGATTTTCTAAATCATAATGGAAACCCAAGCAACATTAAATCGGTATGTTGTGACATGTCTCCTTCGTATATCAGTGGGATTTCAAAAGAGCTTACACAAGCAAAAATTACATTCGATAAATTTCATGTGATGAAAGCGATGAATGAAGCAGTTAATGAAGTAAGGATACAAGAACAAAAAAAACAAGAATCTCAAAAATACCAAATTTATATGGATTACAAACAAGGATAATCTAACTGAAAAACAAAGAGAAAAGCTGTTAGAGTTCCGAAATCAAAAACTGGGGACATTAAGAGCATACAATATAAAAGAAAGCCTTAAAGAGTTTTGGAAATGCAAAACCAGAGAGGAAGCTGAACAATATCTCAAAAAGTGGTATTTTTGGGCAACTCATAGCAGGTTAGAAGCAGTAATTGAAGTCGGTAAAACCATTAAAAGCCATTGGGATGGAATTTTGAACTACTTTGATTCCAGAATCACTAACGGCATTTTGGAAGGTATTAACTGTATTGCACAGTTAATAAAAAGAAATGCTAGAGGATATCGAAACACTCAATACTTTATTAATATGATCTATCTTAAAATAGGAAAGTTAGATTTCAAACTACCCACGTGAAACGACGAGGAGCCGGTTTTTTTATATGGATATTTGATGTAAAACGTTGCTATTATGTGTTTATCTTTTAGGCTTGTTTTAAATTCAGTGTAATAACTGTTTTCCATAAGATTGAAAAATACATACTTTTTCATACAAAACCAATATAAGTAAAAACGAAAAATCCTGTCATATCTGAAAGAAAAGAAGAAATCTCCGTATCCTCTTCAAATTGTATGGCAAAAAAGTAAATTTCTCATATATCATGAACATTTAAAAATATAACCAAGTTTGAAAAACATGATCATATGGCCACTAAACTTTAGAAATGTGCAATAAAATTATTGTAAATTTTTTCAGTTAGAAAATTTTCCTTTGAATTTGAAGAGGATACAAAATTTCTTCCGTACATAGTGATTTTTTG
>CAVRNH010000080.1:0-19624 GCA_963722085.1 uncultured Methanosarcinaceae archaeon
ACTCGCAGGATAAACTGCTATAAAGGCTGTGACAGGTATGGATCTTAGCGAAAAAATAGATATGACCGGGCGTTTATATCTTGGGCTTAGAGCAAATCGAAAGTTGTATGGAATTTTCAGCTTTGATTCCTCAAGTTAGAACGAATTTTGTCTCTATGCATCAAAAGAATCAACCGACCCTGAAGATGTTCTTGCAGTTGATGGGAGAATTACCATAGTTGATAAATATCCGAAAGCTGCAGGAAAAATAAAATTCGGAGCCTCACACTACATGGCATACCTTATTCTGGAAATCCGAAAAGCAGATCCTGAAATAAGATGTGCAATAGATTTTGCAAATTCTCCGGGGATAGTCTATTTTTTAAAGATTATTGTAAGGAAAAAAGGCTGGATATTTTCAGGTATAGACCGACATCTTGAACCTGAATCGATAAGAGAACAGGAAAGAGCGTCCATGCCCTGGAAAATCACAGAGGCTATTAAGGCTGCCGGAGGGAAAGTACCCAAGGTCTTCTACGAAACAGGTGCAGCCGGAAAAGAACCAGTAAGTATTCTTGTAGGTAAAGACCCATTGGAGGTCGCAGAACAAATCTGTGAGCTTGCAAGAAGATATCATGAATCAAGATGAAAGCTCAAATAAAAATATTGACGACTTTCAAAATGGCGTACAGAGTAGATATGAAAGTAAGATTCACATAAAAAATGAGATATCGATCTGAAGAGATCTGTCATGAGAAGATACGATCTGTAAGATATCTGTTATTTTTGTTGCGTTATGTAGACCCATAAATGTAACCAGGGAAAATGAATCACTGAACGAATTATCTTAACCTTAACAGAATACTGAACTGAACACAAATGAATTGTTAATGGGGATTTTAATTGGGGGTAATACGATGGCAGACACTATGAGACTACCACCAGACATATGTGCATGTGCTGACGAGAAATATGAAAATCTTCAAATTGAGGTAGTTCTTCCAGGCGTCGAAAAGGAAAATATTTCTTTTAAGATCGACGAAAACAGCTTTTATGTAAAAGCTAGCAAAGAAGGAGTTACTTATCTGGACAGTTATTCAATCGCCTGTCCGGTAGATCCGGAAAAAGCAGTTGCAAAATACTCAAATGGTATACTTACAGTTACAATACCATATCAACAGCCTATCGAAAAATTAGTTGATGTGAAAATAGAATAAGGAAATAATTGCGTGAAAATATTTCTTTAAAGGAAGAACAGGAAACTAGTGCATCAATTCCAAATTAGATACATGATTCAGGAACTGATTACAGTTACAAGCGCAAATGCTTAAGTTAGAGTTATTCGGTTTATAAGTGTTGGAAACGCAGGAAGGCAAGGACAAAACTTGTTCTACACTTTATAACCGCGGAAAACGCGGAAAGCGCGGAAGAACTGTGCCCGATGTTCTCTTAATTCCGCGTTATCCACGCTTCAGCGGTTTATAGGGAGTGCACTATTAGTCCTTCCTTAATTAAATTCAAGATTTAATCTTGATATGCTTTGGAATCGATGTACTAGAAGTGAAATTAGAAAAGGGAATTGAGAGCTTATAAAATTTTGAAGGTTATGTATTTTTATTTAAGCTATACAGTTCTTGACCTCCCATCTCTTATGGTATCGGAATTACGACCGAGCATAGGCCACCCTTTAAGCTTTATACCTTTACGCTTTATACACACTTAAAAATCATTTTACTGACAGCCTACCTCCACGAGGAATAGGTGAGTATCGTCCCATTGCTCATGGAAGACGTCAACATTTCTAATTCTTAGAACTCGTAAGATCATGGTAGTAATTCTTGAAGTGGTTATCGCGAAATGATTAGATTGATATTAAATCGACTTTCCTTATGATTTTATATCCAATGATATTATTAATTTCAATTCAATCGCATAAGTCCCCTATTTACGTATATGTAAAAAACCCTCAATAAGCTTTAAATATTATTATACTTATTAAGAAATATAAATGATACACGAATACCACTATTACTCAGGACTAGAAACACAATCATTCCATAGGTATATATATTGTATTTAACTATTCAGGATAAAACACCCAGATACGGATTTGTTTTAGATCAAAAAGGGTTAATAGAGACCGTTTGGACACGGTTTCTTATTTCAAGTAATATGAAAATCATTTCTTCAGTCCCGAAATCGGCAGGTTCTAGATGAGCAGCGTACAGGAGCAAATACAGGAAGTCGAAGACGAAATCCGGAAGACCGTTTACAACAAGGCAACTTCCCATCACATAGGCAGGTTGAAAGCCAAAATAGCTCGTCTGCGGGATGAGGTAGAGAAGAAATCCTCGACAAAAAGCGGAGGAGAAGGATACTCGGTCAGAAGATCGGGAGATGGGACTGTAACCCTTGTTGGCTTTCCATCAGTAGGGAAATCCACGCTTCTGAATAAACTCACGGATGCTAAGTCAGAAGTGGGAGCATATGACTTTACCACCCTTACAGTTGTTCCAGGAGTGCTCGAGCACAAAGGCGCAACAATCCAATTCCTTGACGTGCCAGGGCTTGTGAAAGGTGCATCTTCAGGGCGTGGGCGTGGAAAAGAAGTCATTTCAGTTATCCGGAACTCGGATATGGTTATATTTCTGCTCGATGTCTTCCAGCCTAAACATTACGAAGTACTTATGGACGAACTATGCCAGGGAGGAATCCGCGTTGATGAAGAGCCCCCTGATGTGGTCATAAAGAAAAAGGACAGAGGCGGAATACAGATCAGCTCGACCATCGACCTTGACCTGGACGAGGAAACTATCAAGGCTGTTCTGGATGAGTATAAGATTCATAATGCCAGTGTACTTATAAGAGAGAATATCACAGTTGATCAACTTATTGATATTGTACTGAACAACAGGAGTTACGTCAGGTCCCTTATTGCTATTAACAAGGTAGATCTTGCCTATCCCCAGTTGGTAGAAGCATGCAGAGAGATATATCCAGACTCAATTTTCATTTCAGCTCATGATGGTTTTAATATTGAGACCCTCAAAGACGCTATCTACGACAGGTTGGGTTTCATCCGGGTCTACTTAAAGCCGCAGGGTCAGCTCGCAGATATGGAAGAACCCCTCATAGTCATGAGCGGGACAAATATAGGTCAGATCTGTGATCGCCTCCACAGAGATTTTCGCAGGAAATTCCGCTATGCTTATGTATGGGGCACATCTGCAAAACATCCAGGGCAAAGAGTGGGGCTCGACCACAGGATGGAGGATGAAGATATCCTCACTGATTATTATTCAAAAGTAAAATAATTCCGAATAAAGAATAACTGAGAAGCGAAAAAGAAAGAAAAGAAACTTTCGCTTCCCAACTCTTTTCAATTTAGGCCCTCAAAGGCATCCATTGTTTCAGAAGTATCTGAGAAAACATTCCTTTCGCTGTCATCTTCGCAATCCATAGAGATAGTAGCCTCAACTTCCTCTTCGAATTCGGCAGCACATTCATCCGGGCTCTTTCTGGGAGCGCTTTCAGGTACCTTGTAAGGAGTCTCTATTTTCCCTGCAGCTCCGAGGTTATATCTTTCCTTTGCAGCTTCAAGAATAGTTGCAAGCATTCCGGAATAAGAAATATTGGCATAAGCTGCCATTTTTGCCAGGTGTCCATCCCAGCACCAGCCAGGATTGGGGTTTACTTCAAGCAGCCTGGGTCTGCCTTTGGCATCAAGCCTCCAGTCAAAGCGGGCATAGTCCCTGCACCCCAGCCTGCTGAAAAAGCAAGGCAGGATTGCACAATTTCGTTTCTGGTCTTTTCCGGAAGCTCTGCAGGTATGGATTTGATTTTCCAGTATGGAGAATCTTGAATCCATTTGGCCTCATAGCCGCAGATTCTTGGGAGTTCCTCCGGAACAGCAGAGTAATCTTCTTCGATAATAGGCAGTACGGTACATGCAGGAGGATTTCCAATAATACCAACACTGATATCTTTACCAGGAAGGAATTCCTCAAGCAGGAAAGGTTTATCTGCACCTATTATTTCCCGCGTTTCTGCCATAACTCCAAGAATTTCATCCTGGTTGTGGACAATGCTCTTCTGCGTAATTCCAAAACTTGAATCCCCTGAGTTAGGTTTTACGAGCAAGGGAAAAGAGAGAGGAAGTTTTGAAAAGTCAGGGTTCCCGATAACAAGCATTCCCTTTGCAACCGGAATTCGCATCTCTCTGGCAACTCCCCTTACCATGGACTTATCATAACAGAAGGCAAGGCATTGAGGGTTTCCTCCTGTATATGGGATATTGAGTTGTTCAAGCAGGGCTGGAATATGAAGTTCCTTTGTGGGATCATTGTAGAAACCCTCATCACACAGGTTAAATACAAGGTCAATTTTTCCTGTCTTTTTCTTAAGATCGTCAAGCAGCGTTTCATGCCTGTCAAAGAAAGTGAATTTCATGTAAGGAATCTCTGAAAGTGCTTCTTTCATTGCCTCAAGGGTATAGAAGTCGTCTTCATCAAATACACAGGCAGGCTTTATCTCGTCTTTTTTTCTTGGATCTCCCAGCACTACTGCAATGTTCAGGGTTTTTTTATTCTCAGCTGTTTGAAGAGTAGATGACCAGGCTTTTTCAACAGAAGCCGAAAGCAATATTCTCTGCTCCATCATACCTGCGTCTTGAGTCCCTGCGGACACCGAGCTGAAGGTTGTATGAAAAGTAGGACTGCTAAACCCTGACGCTGTGAGCAGTTCAAAAAGGCTTTCTTTGTTGTATAATCTCTCAGCATAAAACTGATCTGCAATTACCCCCTTGTCGATACGGCTTATTACTTCCCTGCAAATTAGCCGGTCGCCATCTGATGAGAGAGCTCTTTCTCTGCAAACAAAATACCTTCTGTCCAGCCATTCCCATGATCTGGACTGGAAATTCTTTTTAATGTGATCCCCGTCTGAGGTATCAATGAAAACCCTACCCCCTGGCCTCAGTACTCTGAAGATTTCTTCAAGGACTTTTCTATCATGAAAAGTAGAATCAAAATAGCCAAAGCTGTTGCCAAGGATAGTGACTACATCAAAGGTATCTGAAGGATAGGGAAGTTTTCTTGCATCCCCTTCTCTAAACCTGACCTGCAGGTTTTCCTTTTGAGCTCTTGTTCTGGCTTTTCTGATAAGGTACTGGGACCTATCATACCCTCAACATTTGAGAACCCCCGTCTTGCCAGCTCGAGTACATGCCTTCCCTGCCCACAACAGAGATCAAGAGTTCTTTCCTCAGGAGCCAGCCCCAGGATGGAGACAATGAGATCGACCTCTTTCCTGGTAACCTCCATATCGTCCAGAAGGTCCGCATCGGTCTTCAAGTAAAGGGAGTTAAAAAGAGTCTGCCACCAGTCGGACCGGACATGAACTTCAAGATCCTCAACAGGTCCGAGTGTTACATTCTGTACGGTAGATTTAGCGCGCTTGCGCCTGGTATTTGCATCTGTAGTATTCGGGGTCATGATCTTATATCTTCCAGAAAAAAGTTTATGTGCTTTGAGTATATCAAGTTTATTAGAGAGTTGGCCCCTTTATATACATCTGCGAGAAAAAGTCAATTATGTAACCGAATTAATAGATTATTAAAACTTATTTTAAGCCAAAATTGAGAATCTATTACTATTTAGAGATAATATATTGCTTTAAAGATTAAAATGAATATAAAATAGATTAGTACGTCTAAAAATGTAATTATGATTCCAATTTTAGAGAATTCTAAAAATGAGAGAGTTTGGCCTTCTTTTTCTGCATTCTGAATGATTATAACGTTGCTAGCAGCCCCAAGAATTAGCAAATTCCCCGCAATTGTACTACCTGCAGCAAGCGCCATCAGCTGTACTTGAGAAACATCACTGCCCATTGCGGGCAGGTAGAGCGCAACAAAGGGAACATTAGAAATAAGCTGGCTAAGTCCTATACTGAGCACAAGGATCATTGGCACAGAGCCTAACTGCGGAGACAGCCTGGAGAGCAGTTCCTGGCATGTTCCGGAAATCCATACGCTTTCCATCAGCACGAACATTGAAGTGAAAAAGACAAGAGTTGTCCAGTCAATATTTTTCAGAATCTCAATGCGCTTTTTACTGAGCAATAGAGGCAGTGCAGAAAAAAGGGCAATCCAGCTCAGATTGAAATTCCAGGCAGGCAAAAATTCCACCAGAAAAACCTTGCAGGTTATAAGAGCTAACAGTATGCAAAGAGCTAGCTTTGAAACCCTGGCAAGTTCAGGATCAGTAATTGTTTCCTCAGAATGAATCAGGATTGATTTTCCGAACTCCTGGCGGAAAAAAAATTTAAGCACGGCATAAGCAATCATAAGGCAGACAAGAGTCGGCAGAGCGAGCCCTCGCAAAAAAGTTACAAACGGGGCATTAAGATTTCCCTCGATTGCTATGAGTAGATTCTGCGGGTTTCCAATGGGGCTCATAACACTTCCCGTAGTTATTCCAAAAGCCAGGGCAAAAAGCATAATCTTTGAAGAAACACCATATTTCCGAGAAAACTGTAAAACAAGTGGTGTCCCCATAATAGCTAAGGTATCATTCATAAGGATTGCAGCAAGAAGTCCTGTAGAGAAAAGCACAAGCAAGACAAGTTGATCCGTACTCTTCGCCCTTGAGACAATCCGGCTCCCGAGCCAGGATAAATATCCGCTCATGTTCAATGCCTCTCCCACGCAAAAAGCCCCAAAAAGAAAGAGAAGTACGTCAGTATTAATTGCTCCAAGAGCTTCCTCAGGCGAAATCTCCCCTAGCAGCAGTACCGACAGAGCTCCAATTGTCATAACCTGCCAGATCTGCAGTCTCAAGGAGCCAACCTGCCTGAGAGCAGTAAGCACAAAGACTCCCAGAAGGATAATTACTGAAGGATCAGGAAAAGATACGGGAGAGAATAACATAGACCCTGCTGCCATAGAACTCACAAACTCAGAAATATAAATTAGAATGTGATAAATATTTATGTATAAATTTCCTTCGCTTGTGTAAGTATTCCATAGAAAAACCTCGTAGAAAAGTTCCCATAGAAAACCCCCTCATAGAAAAGCTCCCATGGAAGCAGCTTTCAAGAATAGTAAGGGCACGAAACCCTTAAGCATAGATTGAAAGATATTTCAGAGCATGACAATATGGTTTCCTTTCTCAGCAACTATTCTTCAGGAAGGGGATTTTTACATTTCAATCTGCCCCGAAGCTGATATAATTTGCAAAGGAAAGACTGTTCAAGAAGCCATTGAAAGCCTGAGAAAAGAGGTTGAAATATTTCTGGGAGAATAGTTGCCCCAGGGATTTTCGAAAATTGTATACTACTAAATTTACAAATTTGAGAAAACAATTGAAAATTTAAAAGAAAAATTTGCTTATTTTGTCTAATGTCCTTAAGGGAAGGAAAACTGCACGAAGTACATTCAGAAGACTCATTTAAAGAGCTGAATATTATCCTGAGCCAAAAAAGGAAAAAGGAAAAAGAAAACAAAAAAGAAAGGAAATCGCTTCAAGGATTGGCTCAGATTTATAAGGCAGCTTCTGTCGCTTTTTCAACTCCATTAACTTTTGTCCTATTTATAATTGAAACCGCTTCAGAGGGATATAGATCCCACCAGTTACTGGAGCATAGACAACTATGCCTTCGAGCTCATGAATCTTTCCACTCTTAACAAAAATATTTTTGTCTACTGGCAGTTCGGTATCTCCAATTTTCAGCACAGGGTTTGATGAGTTTGTCGTATAAAGTAAACACTCATTTTTATCCAGTTTTCCATCTCCGTTATCTTTAGAGAAGACCTCCCCCCACTTCAACAAAAAGACGCGAGTTGGTTTTGTTCAGGTCAAATCCAAGTTCTTTAGCGATGCATCCTGCAATTTAGGTAATATCCATGTGACACGTTGGATGATCAGGGCCATAATCCTACATAGGAACATCCTCCCCGGAGTGCCCGTGAGTAGTCCAGCCGATAACTGTATGGTTGCGGCTTATTACATCGCTGATGACGTAGTCGAGTGAAAGGCCTTTCCCATTGTTGTAAAGCTCAAGAATTTCAGCTGTGTCTTTATCGGTTGCATCATGCCCCACCAGCTTTTCAATTGGGCTTTGATATTTTAGGGAGAGAATTTTGTCCCTATTTTTGCCGCAACACCTATTGAGTTTAGCTTCATACCTTTGAGGGGACCAATAACGTCTTCTATAGTTGTGGAGTCGTATTCAGGATCGGGATAACTGCCGATGGTCATACCACCTGTGTTGTGATCCGGGAAGACCAGGACAAGTGTATGCCCATCTTTTTTTGCAAAATCAACTGCAACCTTAACAGCTTCGTCAAAAGCCAGAAACTCGGAAACAGCATAGACGGGGTCGTTGGCATGATCTCCCCCATCTATCTGGCTGCCTCCCACCTATGAGGAAGAAACCATTATTGTCCTTGGAGAGCAGCTCAACTGCCTTTCAGATCATCTGTGCAAGAGACGGCTGATTGGGTGCAAGGAAGGAGTGGTTAATGTCCGATGCCATGTGGCTGCCGGCAAAAAGACCCCATGCCCTGCCTGGTCAGGTTCATTATTTTAATTCTGTTGTCAACATACTGGTAGTCCCGGTCAAGAAGTACCTTTGTTAGATTCTCTCCGTCAGTCCTTTTTCCCCCTTCAATCACAGGTACAAGATAACTGGAACTGCCGCCAAAGACCACATCAATATCCTCATAAACCATCTGTTCAATTATCTCAATTTCATTATCCCCCTCATCAACGTGAGCAGAAAAAGCAGCAGGTGTGGCATGGGACATCCGAGTGGTTGCCACAAGCCCTGTAGCCTTACCTTCAAGTTTTGAAGCTTCAAGCACTGTTGCAAGCGGCCTATATTGCATTTTTTCAGGCGGGATTTTTAGAGTGCTTAATACAGAATTTTGGGTCCGAGCTTATAAACCCGTTTGCAGTCTCATATCCCGTGGCAAATGCAGTTGCAGCTGACGAATATAATTTAAAAGTTAATATTTGAGAAATGTGTGATATGACTCTAACTTGTAAGGTATATTACTTTTTGTGACCTGATACTACAGTAGTAAAGCTTCAGCAAAAGAAGAGATAGCAAAAAGTACCTGAAAAGTAGACTATGAAAAGAAGACTAAGAGCGTGTCTTAAAATTAAACTTGATCCCACAATTGGGATAGGACGTATACATTCGAACTGAAAAACTGTAACATTAAACTGTTAAATGCCTATAATGCAGATTTAAACAATAATGTCTATTGGACTTGATTTTGTGAATAGGGTTCGTAATTCCTTTGGATAAAGTGATACCTTTAAAGTCAATGTGCACCCGACTTCTTGAAGAATTTGCATCTGAATCTAACTTAAATCTGAATCTAACTTAAAACGGTGCTTATTATCCAAGTGTATAAACGGTTTGAATTTTAAGACAGCCTCTAAGGAAAAGCCAGGGAATAAAACCCGGAAGAATCGCGTTCCTTTACTGTAGCCCCCGATACAGTAGCTTCGAAAAATATGCTCCCCCAAGCATATGAATCCAAAACCGGATCGATGTCTTCCGGGCGATTCTTTTATTTTCACTCATACCCGTTCGTTTTGTCACTCTTTCTGATCTGTTCACTCCTGGTTACAATATAGAATTGTCGTGCTTTGTTATTAAAATTTATTATATCAAAAATTCGCTATATGCAAAAATCGCTTTGGCGTTGAAAATTTCAAAATCAATATACCAATTAATACAAATATGTTTTTATCTAACATTCCGACCCCCCTCTAAAAAACAAGGTGAATTTTTCAACAACTGATTAAACTTATTGGATCTACTGAGAACACATACTCAACAAAATCAATGATTTGGACTTGAATTCTACAAAGTTCAAAAAATAAAGTCTAAATTTGAAGAAAGTATTAAAAAATTAAACACGTTTTACTACATTTATTGAACATTGAATAAATAACACAGAATAGTGGGTAAAATTAACAATAGACTGTATGAATAAAAAAATTAAGTTGTCTTTTTTGAGGGGGGTCCGGAATGTAAAGTACCATAAAAGTTAACATTATTTTCCTAAACTAAATTGAAAAGTTAGCTGTTTTCCGGATATAAGAAGTTGTGAAGTAGTGTCGCGAAATAAGGTTGAATTCTAATTTACCTTATTTTCAGTGTTCCGAATTTTTCCAATTGTAACAGTTACCACATTAACTTTAAGGTGACACTGTTATTAGTTTATGCTCCTATGATCCACATAATGATTTATAGTGTTTTTTTTCTTAGCTCTCAGCTAAGCGTTGTACGCCTTTTTATCATAAATAGAGAAAATAATAACTAATCCTGTCAAAAATACGGCTAAAGAGCAGTATTTTTTTACAGAAAGCATTGTATATCGGTGTAAATTATCCATAATGCATGCTTTTTTGGCTAATTTAAACGTGTCCTCTATGAGAGATCTAATAGGCCTCAGTTCTCCCCAATTTTTAATCAAAGATTTAAACTTTACAACCAATCTCTTGTAAAGTTTCTTTTCTTCTTCCATATTTCTTTTTGAATCAAATATGTTCAGAAGATGAGAGCGTCGTAAAAGTCCAGAACTGCCAAATTTATAATGATATGTTGTACGTTTCGTTTCTTTTTAATAACAAATCAAATTATTTATATACAAGCTTGTTAACACTTTCATCACATAAAATACATACTTTTTGAGTGATAATATGTTTTCTCCAGAAAAGGAAAGCAGACTACTTTCGTCTATGGACCTGAGATTTATGAAAAACTCGTATCTAGAGATCATCTTCTATACAAGATCGATGAGTCAGTAGATTTCAGTTTCATCAATGAAAAATGTCGCGATCTTTACTCAGAAAATATGGGGAGACCTGTAACGAACACTCCTGAAATCATGTTTAGATCAGCTATTGTTCAGTCTCTCTATAATTACTCAGATCGAGAAACGGAATATGAAGCACGCTATAATATAATGGTAAAATGGTTCATTGGTTTGAATCTTGACGATTCTTCCTATGACCATAGTGCACTTGGACGCTTCAGGGATCTTCTGGGGGAAGAAAGATGGAAAGACATATTCTTCAGCCTATTAAGGCAAATAGAAAATGCTGGATACGTTAAAGGTAAAGAGTATGTGGACGCAACTCATGTAATAGCAAACATTGCAATTCCAGGTACTATAGACCTGTTAAGACAGGGAATTAAGGATGCAATGAAGGCTATTCAGGAGGTGGATCCAGAACGATATGAAGAACTTGGTGGAGAAAAAACTGCCAATGATGACAAAAAGGTATACAAGTTAAGCCCTGAAGAAAAAGAAAGCAAGCTGGTTGAACTGGTTAAAAAAGCCAGAGAGATAAACCAGAAATCCGAAAGTATTGAGGGAAAAGTAAGTGAAAAAACTAAGCAACTAAAGCGGATTCTTAATGAAAATATAGAAGAAAACGAAAATAAAATAGTAAAAAAAAAGATAAGACACAAGACAGGCTCGTGAGCATTGTCGATAAAGATGCAAGACATGGTGCTAAATCAGATGAAAAAAAGTTTACGGGATATAAAGTAAACTCAATTATGTCGGAAGATGGATTCATAAAAAACATCAATGCAACTCCAGGTAATTCCTATGATGGAGATGTACTTATCCCTCTAATCGATGAAATGATACAACAAGGATTTAATGCAAGTGAAGTGGTCGGAGATACTGCTTATGGAGAAGTTGACAACAGGAATAAACTGCTACTGAAGGGAATAACTGTAACAGCTCCTTTTAAAAAGGAAACTAACAAAAATGGGCTTTTTCCACAAAGTAAATTCAGCATTGAGAAACATGCAGTAGTATGTCCTGCAGGATGCAGGACGATGGTATGGAATCACAATCATAAGACTGAAAAAATAAGGTTCTTTTTTAAAAAGAAGGATTGTGGGAACTGTGAATTGAAACAAAAATGTACTGTTCAGGAAAGCAGAACAATTACCATCAGTGAACATTATGAGCTACTAAAAAAGGCAAGAGAATATAATAAAACTGACGATTTTAAGGAAGATATGAAACAAAGAGCTCATATCGAACCAAAACAAGGAGAAATGAAAAGATATCATGGACTGCAGAGAGCAAAATATTGGGGACTTCCGAAAATGAAGATCCAAGCAACAATAAGTGCAATTGTGGTCAATGTAAAAAGATTTGTTACATTAAATAGCTATGGCTATCGATGGGGATCATAAAAAAATGAAAAAAGAATGAGAAATAGAAAGAAAAGGATAAAAAGAATGAAACCTTTTGATGAAAATGCCTCCAAAAAGTGGAGAATTTTTAGGAAGGGAAAAATTTTGCGTTGAAATTTTTCCGATGGCTAACCTTAAGCTACTTTTACGACTCTATCAAGATATCTCAGCATATTGAAAAGTTTGTTAAATTTACAATTTATCTTAGGAAAAATAACAGAAACTATTTTGTATTTTGCTATTCCTATTGCATAATTTTCATATGAATAATAACCTCTATCGAAATAGTACGTCTCCTGCTCTTATTTTCTTTCTTCTTTTTAGCTCTTCAAGATCTCGGATAAACTGCGTATTCACTAACATTTGCCTCATTAACGATTAAAACTAATGGCTTTAAGCTGGGGTATTCCAAGGCAAGAGTTAATTTCATCCATATGAAATAATCTCTATGGGTAGAGTGCCCCCATTTAAAATCTCTATTTCTTAGCATCTTTTTGCTAATTTTCCTCTTAAACAGTTAATATCAAAATTGATGTCAGTGTTATCGTTTATGATTTGGCTTACACCTCTTTTACGACGAGAACAAACATTGTTAAGTAATCCAATAACGAAATTGATAAAACTGATCCGGATCAAAGCTACTCATGATGCTGTAGACTTCATCTTCAGAAGGCACCGACTTGATTCTCATAAATTTCCGTAATTTTTCTTGTCTTCTAATTCTCGGACTACATACTAAATCTCAAGACAAAATACATGCATGTAATGACGATTTCAATGCAGGTATTAATTTTTCAAGAGGCGTAGTTCATATTGTGTAAGGATTTGCTTTGTGAATCGTAAATTAAAAACGTTTAATATTCTCTGAAAGCAATCACATTTGTAATCTTCGTTTGTTGGAATAAGCGGAGGTTTCACAAGAAAACACCATAGGAGGATTGCATGTCACTCTAAATAAATTTTGCGAAATTCTACGAGCTAAAATTTATTTTTAGATGAAAATAGGATGTATTTTTTAAAGGGGAGGTTAATTAAATGTTTGTTTGGAGAATAAAGCATAAATATATTTTTTGATTTCAAGCAATTTTTTAGGTCCCTGGACGTTTGATAATTCTTTTAATTTTAAAGTTTTATTTTTTATAAATTGAATAGCAAATAATTTATACATGTTTAATTTGTCAGGTAATTTATATATGTTTGATCTATAAACACAAAAGTCAAAGATGTTGTTTACAATACCTAGGGACGTCAATTTAAATTCACTTTTCCCCTGCATTAGATATATTTTCTTTCCTCCATTTTCAATACAGTGATATATTGCTAGATAATAGCATAATTGACCAATGCCATATTTATTGTAAGCAGGGTTGTGGCAAAGTACACTGAAAAGATAGTCTCTTCCAACTTTATATACTAATTGACATGCGTTTATTTCACCGTCTATTTTTATTACGAAAAGTTCACCGTATATTTTTGAATAATCTGAAATTTTTTCCCACATTGACCCATCGTAGGCATTATCCATTTCTTTATATTCCTGTCTTTTACTTTTAAGTTCAATTAGTCTATCAATATGATACTTTTCAATATTCTCTTTTTGGATTACAAGAGATTCAAAATCACTAAAATCTTTTTTAACTCTCTTCATACGACTGTTTAAATGTTTTCTATTGTTTTTACTTAAATTCTTAATGTATTCATCTGTATTTGAAGGCAACTCTATAATCATGTCATTAAATGATCTTAATTTTAACTTTGGATGCGACAAATTTAGATTGTCTGGATTGTTGTTTAAATATAATTCTGCAAATTTAATTTTATTAACTTGAGCATATTTTCTGAAGACTACATTGCAAAAATTATTAATATATTTTTCCTCTATAGTACATCGTCCATTAAGAACATTAATTTTGTCGTTTATTATAGTGTAAACTATTATATGTCCAGATCCATCTAAATAAAAAATTGCATTTAATATATCATAATTAAGAAATATATTAAAAAACTCAATAGTACAATCGCAGCTATTATATCTGTTAATTAAAAGGGCATTAATATCTTCTGGAAGATTCCTCTCATAAATTTCATACTTTAATTCATCGGAATTTGATTTAAGCATATGTTCACCAATTTCGAATTTATAATATCAGCGACTGCTTTCGCAGAGGTCTCGGATTCGGATTATTTAGATATTCCGACCACGATTGGTCTACGAATTCCCTTTCATTTTTAGCCGTGTATTCGGACAGCTCACTTGTTATAGTGGAAAGATCTTTTGAATTATAGTTTCAATCTTGTTTTAGTGGATTTGCTGCGAATTTTACTTCCCTAGCGCGTTGATTTCAAGAAAAATATGTTTCAATCCTTGTTTTATGGATTCTGCTCGCGCGTCTGACTCACCCTCTAAAGATATAAATATTTTAATCTATAAAATACTTTTCTAGTGTTAGAAAGGAGGAAGAAAAAAAGTCACTTTGAATATACAGAAAATTATAAAATTAGAAATTTACTAAGAGATTTATTATTTTTATAAAAAGAGAGGTTGTGCAGAAACACTACAATCGCGTTGCGTTTTTTTTGAGTTACTTATATCCATGATAATTGGTGCGAGGGGTGGAATTCGAACCCACGAATGCCTTCGTAAACGAATCTTAAGTTGTCACTTTTGATTGGGCTCTTTCCGCTGCTTAGTAGTAAACATAAAATTGATAATTTTAAGCATAAATTTTACATTCCAGACCCCCTTAAAAAAGACAACTTAATTTTTTTACTTATACAGTTTATTACTAATTTTACCCACTATCATGCATTAATTATTCAATTTTCAATAAATATAGTAAAATGTGTTTAATTTTTTAATATTTTCTTCAAATTTAGACTTTATTTTTTGTACTTTGTAGAATTCAAGCCCAAATCATTGATTTTGTTGAGTATGTGTTCTCAGCAGATCCAATAAGTTTAATCGGTTGTTGAAAAATTCACCTTATTTTTTAGAGGGGGGTCGAAATGTCAGTTTATCATTAATCTGAGTTCAATAAAGGCTCAGAACTAGATTCTTACATTTTTCACTTTGAAAAACTACAGCAAAAGAAAAGATAGTAATAGGGTTCTCAAAAAATAAAGCTTTAATTCATCTCAACTATTGTTTTAAAGCTAATAATCATTATTTTCTCGAAAACTGAATTTTAATGGTGTACCTTTGTGGGAAAACTCTGGTTATATGTTTATTACCTAAAATAAGTAATATGAACCCTCAATTTACATCCTTGTTTAGAAGAACCCTAATAGTAAAAGAAGACACAGCAAAAAGTACATGAAAAGAAGAAAAGTAAAAACCCGGAAGAATACGTTCCTTTACTGTAGCCCCCGATACAGTAGCTTCGAAAAATATGCTCCCCCAAGCATATGAATCCGAAACCGGATCGATGTCTTCCGGGCGATTCTTTTATTTTTACTCATACCCTTTCGTTTAATCACTCTTTCTGATCTGTTCACTCCTGGTTACAATATAGAATTGTCATGCTTTGTTATTAAAATTTATTATATCAAAAATTCGTTTTGTACAAAAAGTGCTTTCACGTTGAAAATTTCAAAACCAATATACCAATTAATACAAATATGTTTTTATTATTAATCTCAGTTCAATAAAGGCTCAGAAGTGGCTTCTTAAATCTTTCACTTTGAAAAAATACAGCAAAAGAAAAGATAGCAAAAGAAAACATGACAAAAGAAAACATGGCAAAAGAAAACATAGCAAAAGAAAAGATACAGCAAAAAGTACATGAGAAGAAGAATAGTAAAAACCCGGAAGAATACGTTCTTTTACTGTAGCCCCCATTACAGTAGCTCCGAAAAATATGCTCCCCCAAGCATATGAATCCGAAACCGGATCGATGTCTTCCGGGCGATTCATTTATTTTTACTCATACCCTTTCGTTTAATCACTCTTTCTGATCTGTTCACTCCTGGTTACAATATAGAATTGTCGTGCTTTGTTATTAAAATTTATTATATCAAAAATTCGTGATGGATAAAAATTACTTTAGCGTTGAAATTTACAAAACTAATATACAAATTAATAAATAAATTTTTATCATTAATCTGAGTTCAATAAAGGCTCAGAACTAGTACCATGAAAACTTAATTGTGGATCATCAATTTGATCAAAACGATATCAACTGATAGAAGTCACCAGAATAATATGTTCTATATTTAGGTTTTCATGGTACTAGCTTCTTAAATCTTTCACTTTGAATAAACAATCAAGTTTCAGATCATAAAAACAATCATGATAAAAGCAATCCTCAGAGTCCTCAACGATCAAGAACATAATGGATTCAGGACAAGCTCAATAATGAGAATTTAATAAAAAAGTTAGAAAAAAGTTAGAAGGAGTAGTTAAAAGTAGTAAAACAGTAAGAAGGATCCCAGAGGCACTGGATTCGTCTACTGTATCCCCCAATACAGTCTCTCCGAATAAATAACGCTCCCCCAAGCATATTAGTTCGAAGAAGAATCAGTGACCCCCAGGAAAAATCCTTTGTGGTATAGATACCCCTACTTACTTCCCAACTCCAGGTATAACATCATATCATTACTTATTTTAAATTACCTGCACAAAAGTTCAGTTCAAAACAAATATTATTACCAGGTTGAAATTTCAAAAGCAATTATAAATTTGTACGCGAGATCAACTTTACGTTGGAAATGCTTCGCCATAAAGTACTCAATAGAAAAAAGGTGGAAACTGAGGATTATAATCTCGGAAATGACCGGTTAGATTAACCAATGCCAGGGGAAAAACATGAATATGGTCTTTTTATTCAGAAAACAGCTCAAAAATGGGCAAGGGAAGATAAAAGGACTAAGGATAAGCAAAAAGACTAAAGAAACGATTAAAAACAGATTAAAAAAGAAATCAAAAGCAGAATAGAAGGTTGTAAGAAGAAGTCCGAGGGCTTTTGTTCCTTTACTGTATCCCCCAATACAGCCTGCTCTGTATTTGTGTTCCCATCATACACATTAATCAGAGCAGAATATTTGCCCTCGGACTGGTCTTTCGCAACCCGCTCATACTTCACCATTCGATCGTTTCGGTCTCTTCTAGTTCAAGCTATAATAATATTAGAAATTATTTTAAATTAATTATACAAAAAATCGCATTGCGTCAAAACACATTTTTACATTGAAAGTTTCAAAGCTATCAACGGGCCCGTAGATGAGATTAATTATTAACCAAATATGTGACCAAAAATGCCGGAAAAATCCCCCGAATGGCACAATAATTAAGTACCAGAATTAATCTATAAGTACAAGCTTAACGTGTAGTCCTGTAGGGTAGTGGTCAATCCTTCGGGCCTTTGGAGCCCGGGACAGTGGTTCGAATCCGCTCAGGACTACTAAATTATTTTTTATAGTTCTAATCAATACTATTATTTTTCGAATTTCTTTTTACACTTATCGGCCTTTGTAAAAGCAGGTAGTAGTCGGAAGCTTTCCTTTCTCCTAAGAATATCCCTTTCACTTAATGGCAGAACATATTTTAAAGAATTAAAATGAAAAAAGCTAGTGTCGCGTCAAACTTCAAAGGTTTAATGTCCCTGAGTAGTTGCGATCGATTTTATACGATATTTTGCTTTTGACGCGACACCAGTTAAAGATTTGGAGATTGAAAAAAAGTAAGACATATAACATAAAATTTGACTTATTTTAAGCTCGTTGGTTGTGTTTTTAGAGCTAATTGAGATGATTTGTATTAGGGACATTTAGAAAGTGTCTTAAAATCCCTCTCAATGACTCGATATTTGCCCATAAAGGCTGCAGATTGATGTTCAGTTATAGCCTGAAGTGATTTACCCTGAGATTAACACGTCATCGTTTCACTTTTTCTTTCCTTTACCTGCAGACTTCCCGGATATTCTTCAGGGTTTCCTTTGACGGCTCGAACGGATGACGATTTAGAGCTAGTGATAAGGACACGACTTTTTACAAACCTGGGGAACCTGTAACCGAGGGAGAAAAGGCCGAAGTTGAGGCATGAGGCAGGCATAATGGAGACAAGAGCATCCTTAATATGAATTAGAGTCCCCAAAAATTCGCATGTAAATTTCAAGGGACTGTTAACAGATTCAGTCCCCACCTTCTTCAAGTAAAAAATAAAAATTATCTTTATATGTAAAAATTATAACTTTCTGAGTGAAATGAACATATTTATCACTTTTGACTGTCATCGTTGGGTAATTACTACAATAAGAAGATGAGTATGCATGAACCAAAACGTAAAACCGATTTTAGCCTACGTGTCAGAATCAGAAGGCAAGGATTATAAAATCAGCATTGTCTTGAACTATGTAGAACACTTCTACAATATTTTTAATCTTAGAAAGTTCAATTTTACGTTCAGCTTGTCATCCCAAAGTAAAAATTCACTGGTGTTATGAAATGGCTCTCAAGAAATCAGAACTTTACTCTTCTCTCTGGTCCAGTTGCGATGAGCTGCGCGGTGGAATGGATGCCAGCCAGTACAAGGACTATGTGCTCGTCCTGCTATTTATCAAATACGTCAGCGACAAATACGCCGGCATGCCCTTTGCCCCTATCACCATCCCTGAAGGTGCGAGCTTCAAGGATATGGTTGCACTCAAAGGCAAACCGGATATCGGCGATCAAATTAACAAGAAAATAATCAGTCCGCTGGTCAATGCAAACAAGTTGTCCGATATGCCGGACTTCAACGATGCTACCAAGCTCGGCAGCGGTAAGGAACAGGTGGAAAGGCTTACCAATCTCATTGCTATTTTCGAGAATCCGGCCCTTGATTTCTCGAAGAATCATGCCGAAGGTGACGATATCCTGGGCGATGCTTACGAATACCTGATGCGCCACTTCGCAACGGAGAGCGGCAAAAGCAAAGGCCAGTTCTATACTCCTGCCGAGGTCAGCCGGATTATAGCACAGATACTTGGAATCCGCCAGGCCAATACAACAAGCTCCACCACGGCCTATGATCCCACATGTGGTTCCGGTTCGCTGCTTTTGAAAGTCGCAGACGAGGCAAGAACCAAGATAACTCTTTACGGTCAGGAAAAAGACGCAGCCACATCCGGTCTTGCCCGCATGAACATGATCCTGCACAACAACCCTGAGGCGCTTATCATGCAGGGGAACACTCTTGACAGATCCCAAGTTCAAGGATGGTGAAACGCTCAAGACCTTTGATTACGTTGTCGCCAATCCCCCTTTCAGTGACAAGCGCTGGAGCACTGGCCTGGACCCGCTTAAAGATACCTACGAGCGTTTCAAGCCCTTTGGGGTTCCGCCTGCCAAGCAGGGAGATTACGCTTATCTGCTGCATATTGTTCGTTCGCTCAAGAGCACGGGCAAAGGAGCATGCATCCTGCCACACGGT
>CAVRNH010000081.1:0-14544 GCA_963722085.1 uncultured Methanosarcinaceae archaeon
AGACCGTTTGGACACGGTTTCTTATTTCAAGTAATATGAAAATCATTTCTTCAGTCCCGAAATCGGCAGGTTCTAGATGAGCAGCGTACAGGAGCAAATACAGGAAGTCGAAGACGAAATCCGGAAGACCGTTTACAACAAGGCAACTTCCCATCACATAGGCAGGTTGAAAGCCAAAATAGCTCGTCTGCGGGATGAGGTAGAGAAGAAATCCTCGACAAAAAGCGGAGGAGAAGGATACTCTGTCAGAAGATCGGGAGATGGAACTGTAACCCTTGTTGGCTTTCCATCAGTAGGGAAATCCACGCTTCTGAATAAACTCACGGATGCTAAGTCAGAAGTGGGAGCATATGACTTTACCACCCTTACAGTTGTCCCAGGAGTGCTCGAGCACAAAGGCGCAACAATCCAGTTTCTTGACGTGCCAGGGCTTGTGAAAGGTGCATCTTCAGGGCGTGGGCGTGGAAAAGAAGTCATTTCAGTTATCCGGAACTCGGATATGGTTATATTTCTGCTCGATGTCTTCCAGCCTAAACATTACGAAGTACTTATGGACGAACTATGCCAGGGAGGAATCCGCGTTGATGAAGAGCCCCCTGATGTGGTCATAAAGAAAAAGGACAGAGGCGGAATACAGATCAGCTCGACCATCGACCTTGACCTGGACGAGGAAACTATCAAGGCTGTTCTGGATGAGTATAAGATTCATAACGCCAGTGTACTTATAAGAGAGAATATCACAGTTGACCAACTTATTGATATTGTACTGAACAACAGGAGTTACGTCAGATCCCTTATTGCTATTAACAAGGTAGATCTTGCTTATCCCCAGTTGATAGAAGCATGCAGAGAGATATATCCAGACTCAATTTTCATTTCAGCTCATGACGGTTTTAATATTGAGACCCTCAAAGACGGTATCTACGACAGGTTGGGTTTCATCCGGGTCTACTTAAAGCCGCAGGGTCAGCTCGCAGATATGGAAGAACCCCTTATAGTCATGAGCGGGACAAATATAGGTCAGATCTGTGATCGCCTCCACAGAGATTTTCGCAGGAAATTCCGCTATGCTTATGTATGGGGCACATCTGCAAAACATCCAGGGCAAAGAGTGGGACTCGACCACAGGATGGAGGATGAAGATATCCTCACGATTATTATTCAAAAGTAAAATAATTCGAATAAAGAATAACTTGAGAAGCGAAAAAGAAAGAAAAGAAACTTTTCGCTTCCGAACTCTTTTCAATTTAGCCCTCAAATGCATCCATTGTTTCAGAAGTATCTGAGAAAACATTCCTTTCATTTTCATCTTCGCAATCCATAGAGATAATGGCCTCAACTTCCTCTTCGAATTCGGCAGCACATTCATCCGGACTCTTTCTGGGAGCGACTTTCAGGTACCTTGTAAGGAGTCTCGATTTTCCCTGCATCTCCGAGGTTATATCTTTCCTTTGCAGCTTCAAGAATAGTTGCAAGCATTCCGGAATAAGAAATATTGGCATAAGCTGCCATTTTTGCCAGGTGTCCATCCCAGCACCAGCCAGGATTGGGGTTTACTTCAAGCAGCCTGGGTCTGCCTTTGGCATCAAGCCTCCAGTCAAAGCGGGCATAGTCCCTGCACCCCAGCCTGCTGAAAAGAGCAAGGCAGGATTGCACAATTTCGGTTCTTGTCTTTTCCGGAAGCTCTGCAGGTACGGATTTGATTTTCCAGTATGGAGAATCTTGAATCCATTTGGCCTCATAGCCGCAGATTCTTGGGAGTTCCTCTGGAACAGCAGAGTAATCTTCTTCGATAATAGGCAGTACGGTACATGCAGGAGGGTTTCCAATAATACCAACACTGATATCCTTTACCAGGGAGGAATTCCTCAAGCAGGAAAGGTTTATCTGCACCTATTATTTCCCGCGTTTCTGCCATAACTCCAAGAATTTCATCCTGGTTGTGGACAATGCTCTTCTGCGTAATTCCAAAACTTGAATCCCCTGAGTTAGGTTTTACGAGCAAGGGAAAAGAGAGAGGAAGTTTTGAAAAGTCAGGGTTCCCGATAACAAGCATTCCCTTTGCAACCGGAATTCGCATCTCTCTGGCAACTCCCCTTACCATGGACTTATCATAACAGAAGGCAAGACATTGAGGGTTTCCTCCTGTATATGGGATATTGAGTTGTTCAAGCAGGGCCGGAATATGAAGTTCCTTTGTGGGATCATTGTAGAAACCCTCATCACACAGGTTAAATACAAGGTCAATTTTTCCTGTCTTTTTCTTAAGATCGTCAAGCAGCGTTTCATGCCTGTCAAAGAAAGTGAATTTCATGTAAGGAATCTCTGAAAGTGCTTCTTTCATTGCCTCAAGGGTATAGAAGTCGTCTTCATCAAATACACAGGCAGGCTTTATCTCGTCTTTTTTTCTTGGATCTCCCAGCACTACTGCAATGTTCAGGGTTTTTTTATTCTCAGCTGTTTGAAGAGTAGATGACCAGGCTTTTTCAACAGAAGCCGAAAGCAATATTCTCTGCTCCATCATACCTGCGTCTTGAGTCCCTGCGGACACCGAGCTGAAGGTTGTATGAAAAGTAGGACTGCTAAACCCTGACGCTGTGAGCAGTTCAAAAAGGCTTTCTTTGTTGTATAATCTCTCAGCATAAAACTGATCTGCAATTACCCCCTTGTCGATACGACTTATTACTTCCCTGCAAATTAGCCGGTCGCCATCTGATGAGAGAGCTCTTTCTCTGCAAACAAAGTACCTTCTATCCAGCCATTCCCATGATCTGGACTGGAAATTCTTTTTAATGTGGTCCCCGTCTGAGGTATCAATGAAAACCCTACCCCCTGGCCTCAGTACTCTGAAGATTTCTTCAAGGACTTTTCTATCATGAAAAGTAGAATCAAAATAGCCAAAGCTGTTGCCAAGGATAGTGACTACATCAAAGGTATCTGAAGGATAGGGAAGTTTTCTTGCATCCCCTTCTCTAAACCTGACCTGCAGGTTTTCCTTTTGAGCTCTTGTTCTGGCTTTTCTGATAAGGTACTGGGACCTATCATACCCCTCAACATTTGAGAACCCCCGTCTTGCCAGCTCGAGTACATGCCTTCCCTGCCCACAGCAGAGATCAAGAATTCTTTCCTCAGGAGCCAGCCCCAGGATGGAGACAATGAGATCGACCTCTTTCCTGGTAACCTCCATATCGTCCAGAAGGTCCGCATCGGTCTTCAAGTAAAGGGAGTTAAAAAGAGTCTGCCACCAGTCGGACCGGACATGAACTTCAAGATCCTCAACAGGTCCGAGTGTTACATTCTGTACGGTAGATTTAGCGCGCTTGCGCCTGGTATTTGCATCTGTAGTATTCGGGGTCATGATCTTATATCTTCCAGAAAAAAGTTTATGTGCTTTGAGTATATCAAGTTTATTAGAGAGTTGCCCCCTTTATATACATCTGCGAGAAAAAGTCAATTATGTAACCGAATTAATAGATTATTAAAACTTATTTTAGCCCAAAATTGAGAATATATTACTATTTAGAGATAATATATTCTTTTAAAGATTAAAATGAATATGAAATAGATGAGTACATCTAAAAATGTAATTATGATTCCAATTTTAGAGAATTCGGAAAATGAGAGAGTTTGGCCTTCTTTTTCTGCATTCTGAATGATTATAACGTTGCTAGCAGCTCCAAGAATTAGCAGATTCCCCGCAATTGTACTACCTGCAGCAAGGGCCATCAGCTGTACTTGAGAAACATCACTGCCCATTGCGGGCAGGTAGAGCGCAACAAAGGGAACATTAGAAATAAGCTGGCTAAGTCCTATACTGAGCGCAAGGATCATTGGCACAGAGCCTAACTGCGGAGACAGCCTGGAAAGCAGTGCCTGGCATGTTCCGGAAATCCATACGCTTTCCATCAGCACGAACATTGAAGTGAAAAAGACAAGAGTTGTCCAGTCAATGTTTTTCAGGATTTCAATGCGCTTTTTACTGAGCAATAGAGGCAATGCAGAAAAAAGGGCAATCCAGCTCAGATTGAAATTCCAGGCAGGCAAAAATTCCACCAGAAAAACCTTGCAGGTTATAAGAGCTAACAGGATGCAAAGAGCTAACTTTGAAATCCTGGCGAGTTCAGGATCAGTAATCGCTTCCTCAGAATGAATCAGGATTGATTTTCCGAACTCCTGCCGGAAAAAAATTTTAAGCACAACATAAGCAATCATGAGACAGACAAGAGTTGGCAGAGCGAGCCACTGTAAAAAAGTTACAAAAGGTGCAGTAAGATTTCCTTCAATTGCTATGAGAAGATTCTGCGGGTTTCCAATGGGGCTCATAACACTTCCCGTAGTTATCCCAAAAGCCAGGGCAAAAAGCATAAGCTTGGAAGAAACGCCAAATTTCCGAGAAAACTGTAAAACAAGTGGTGTTCCCATAATAGCTAAGGTATCATTCATCAGGATTGCAGCAAGAAGCCCTGTAGAGAAAAGCACAAGCAAGACAAGTTGATCAGTACTCTTCGCCTTCGAGACAATCCGGCTCCCGACCCATGATAAATATCCGCTCCTATTCAAAGCCTCTCCTACGCAAAAAGCCCCGAAAAGAAAGAGAAGTACATCAGTATTTATTGCTCCAAGAGCTTCCGCAGGCGAAATTTCCCCTAACAGCAGCACCGACAGAGCTCCAATTGTCATAACCTGCCAGATCTGCAGCCTCAAGGACCCAACCTGCCTGAGAGCAGTAAGCACAAAGACTCCCAGAAGGATAATTACTGAAGTATCAGGAAAAGATACGGGAGAGAATAACATAGACCCTGCTGCCATAAAACCCACGAACTTGGAAATATAAATTAGAATGTGATAAATATGTAAGTATAAAATTCCTTCGCTTGTTGGAGTGTTCTGTAGAAAAGTAATTTTGTTTACAAAATAGTCGGATATACTTCGAAAGGCACTTATCCGGGTATGGAAGCTTGATTCTGGAATCTTTATGCTGTCGACTGTTAGAGTCAGTTATTTTAATTGACCCTCAGTCAACAAGAGCAAATAAAAAAATATCGCGGATTTATGTGATTCAAGAGAAATTGTGCTAGCAAAGCTCAGATACGTTAATAGCAAAAGGAATTACCTCGAAATTGAAAGGAAAGATATAAAATATGCCCAAAAGTGAGTCACGTATATTCCACTTCCCACAGGTACGATAAGAAGCTATGCTTAAATTTGTCGCTACGCTACCCCTTCTATTTGAGGTAATCCTGCTATGATATGCGTAAATAGGTAGTTACTCAGGGAACTTATAAGTTACATAATTTTTACACAGACTATTTATTTTTTAGAGCGATTGTTTTATTTTTTAGAGTGTGTGGCAATATGTAACAAAGATAAGGAGTTATTTTACTGTTTTATTTATATATTAACCAGTCATTATATCTGATAATAACCCCCACTAATTAATGGAGATTCTAGTTTATTAAGAAATGAGTTAAAAGAATTCTAAGTCTTCATTAATTTAACGATGCAAAAAAATTCTTTCTAAATAAACATCTTTTCAGGTGATAGCGGAGCTGATGGAATTCGTGCAACAATCAAATAGATTACTCGAGAATCTGTCTTGTCGTTACTCATTAGAACAGCGCAGACATATTGGACAGCTATTCAACTAATCCCCCATGACATCATGAGAATAGCTCAGACACATTGACCAACTATTCAACCAATCCCCCATAATATGGTGAGAATAGCACAGATATATTGACTCGTTATTCAACTAATCCCCCAAATATAGTGAGAATAGCTCAGACTTGTCCATCTGTTATTCAACTAACCCACATATATTGTTAGAGCAGCGAAGACACATTGACCAACTATCAACCAATCCCCCATTAATAATAGAGATTCCAGACATTGTAACGTATTGTGTCAAAGTTGCCTAACTCTAGTCAATATAACAAAGTAAAGATATATATAACCTGATTTAAACTAATCCCCCGAGGCACGAAAATGCAACAAACTATTGATCTCAAATTCGATGCAAAAACATTGGTTTTTATGAAGGGAAGAAAAGTCTGTCAAATCGAAGAATTCATAAAAATTAATGAGAAGGGCGACAAGGCACTCCTTACCTTGGTAGTCCCAGTTGAACACGCAAGGACAAAAAACTTCAAACTCACAATTGATGTAGATGACTCCCCCATACTTAGAAATGATTTTAAGACTGATGACACCAATATGAACACAAATGGTTTTGGGTCTCAAACGGTCGGAAAGAGGACAAAGGAAACACCGAACCTATACGAGATTGCATGGGCAAACTCATCCCAAAGTGGAAGGATACAACTTTGGGCAGCAACTCCCACAGAAGCTTTCAAACGCGCCGGATTTGATAAAGTATCTGATCGCGCTTATCAAGGTATACGCCAAATCAAGATATAATCATGAGACGGCTTACTGGTAACGTGGGAAGACATCAGAAAGGAAAAAACAGAAAGAGAAAAGGGAAATAAATCCCTTTTACAAATAGTTTATATTAATCAGACAGATTCTGATGCTCTTGTTTCTATTGCTTTTGTGATTCCATTAATCTTTTGTCCCATTTACCAGTGTAGATCACTTCAGAGGGGATATAGAGCCTAGCAGTTACTGGAGCATAGACAACTATGCCTTCTAGCTCATGAGTTTTTCCACTCTTAACAAGAAGATTCTTGTCTACTGGCAGTTTGGTATCACCAATTTTCAGCACAGGGTTTGATGAGTTTGTCGTATACAGTAAATACTCATTTTTATCCAGTTTTCCATCTCCGTTATCTTTATGTAACGCTTTTTGTAGGCACATATGCTTCTAATGATGGCGACGTATGTGCTGTAAACAAAAGCACATGAACACCAAGCTCACGATGTTAAAATCACAATCATCTTACCTAGCAGACTTAGGATTTAGGCTTATGCGCTTAATATTTTGGATCTCAGGTTAGAGAAGACCTCCCCACTTCAACAAACAGGCGCGAGTTGGTTTTGTTCAGGTCAAATCCAAGTTCTTTAGCTATGTATCCTGCAATTCGGTATTATCCATGGCCAGTCGGATGGTCTGGGCTATAAGCCCACATAGGAACATCCCCCCCGGAGTGCCCGTGAGTAGTCCACACGATAACGGTATGGTTGCGGCTTATTACCTCACTTATGGCGTAATCGAGTGAAAGGCCTTTCCCACTGTTGTAAAGCTCAAGAATCTCAGCTATGTCTATATCGGTTGCATCAATGCACCACCAGGTTTTCAATTGGGCTTTGATATTTTCGGGAGAGAGGTTTGTCCCTATTTTTGCCGCAACACCTATTGAGTTTAGCTTCATACCTTTGAGGGGGCCAATAACGTCTTCTATAGTTGTGGAGTCGTATTCAGGATCGGAATAACTGCCGATGGTCATACCACCTGTGTTGTGATCCGGGAAGACCAGGACAAGTGTATGCCCATCTTTTTTTGCAAAATCAACTGCAACCTTAACAGCTCCGTCAAAAGCCAGAAACTCCGTAATAGCATAGATAGGGTCGTTGGCATGATCTGCCCCATCTATCTGGCTGCCTTCCCACCATGAGGAAGAAACCATCATTGTCCCTGGAGAGCAGCTCAACGGCCTTTTCAGTCATCTGTGCAAGAGAAGGTTGATTGGGTGCAAGGAGAAGGGACGGTTAATGTCCGATGCCATGTGGCTGCCGGCAAAAAGACCCCAGGTCCTGCCTGAGGTCAGGTTCATCATTTTAATTCTGTTGTCAACATACTGGTAGTCCCGGTCAAGAACTACCTTTGTTAGATTCTCTCCGTCAGTCCTTTTTCCCCCTTCAATCACAGGTACAAGATAACTGGAACCGCCCCCAAAGACCACATCAATATCTTCATAAACCATCTGTTCAATTATTTCAGTTTCATTATCTCTCTCATCAACATGAGCAGCAAAAGCAGCAGGTGTGGCATGGGACATGCGAGTGGTTGCCACAAGCCCTGTAGCCTTACCTTCAAGTTTTGAAGCTTCAAGCACTGTTGCAAGCGGCCTATATTGCGTTTTTTCAGGCGGGATTTCCAGAGTGCTTAATACAGAATTTTGGGTCCGAGCTTATAAACCCGTTTGCAGTCTTATATCCCGTGGCAAATGCAGTTGCAGCTGACGAATATAATTTAAAAGTTAATATTTGAGAAATGTGTGATATGACTCTAACTTGTAAGGTATATTACTTTTTGTGACCTGATATACAGTAGTAAAGCTTCAGCAAAAGAAGAGATAGCAAAAAGTACCTGAAAAGTAGACTATGAAAAGAAGACTAAGGAAAAGCCAGGGAATAAAGCCCGGAAGAATCGTGTTCCTTTACTGTAGCCCCCGATACAGTAGCTTCGAAAATATGCTCCCCCAAGCATATGAATCCGAAACCGGATCGATGTCTTCCGGGAGATTCTTTAATTTTTACTCATACCCTTTCGTTTTGTCACTCTTTCTGATCTGTTCACTCCTGGTTACAATATAGAATTGTCGTGCTTTGTTATTAAAATTTATTATATCAAAAATTCGCTATATGCAAAAATCGCTTTGGCGTTGAAAATTTCAAGACCAATACGCCAATTAGTATAATATGTTTTTATCATTAATCTGAGTTCAAAAAGTCTCAAAATTAGCTTTTTACATATTTCACTTTGAAAAACTACAGCGGAAGAAAAGATAGCAGAAGAAAAGATAGCAAAAGAAGATACGGCAAAAAGTACATGAAAAGAAGGCTAAGGAAAAACCCGGAAGAATTACGTTCCTTTACTGTAGCCCCCGATTACAGTAGCTTCGAAAAATATGCTCCCCCAAGCATATGAATCCAAAACCGGATCGATGTCTTCCGGGCGATTCTTTTATTTTTACTCATACCCGTTCGTTTTGTCACTCTTTCTGATCTGTTCACTCCTGGTTACAATATAGAATTGTCATGCTTTGTTATTAAAATTTATTATATCAAAAATTCGCGATAGGCAAAAATTACATTAGCGTTGAAAATTTCAAAACCAATATAAAACTGACTTTCCGCAGATGTTCATTAAAAATTCACAATTTTTCCCGCTATCGTTTTTTCTGAAAATTGCTCTGCTTATTCAAGCATGCGTTTTCGAAATATCTAACATTTTTCGATCATTTGCCTTAATCGAAAGCTTTTAACCTCGATTTCCGGAAGCTTCAGTTAAGATAACGATTTCAAATTATTGAGCAAATATCCAAAAACGATAGCAAGCGAAATGTTATTTTCTTGAGGACATCTGCGGAATGTCAGATAATAGAAACTATTTTGTATTTTGCTATTCCTATTACATAATTTCATATGAATAATAACCTCTATCGAAATAGTACGTCTCCTGATCTTATTTTCCTTCTTCTTTTTAGCTCTTCAAGATCTCGGATAAACTGCGTATTCACTAACATTTGCCTCATTAACGATTAAAACTAATGGCTTTTTAAGCTGGGGTATTCCAAGGCAAGAGTTAATTTCATCCATATGAAATAATCTCTATGGGTAGAGTGTCCCCATTTAAAATCTCTATTTCTTAGCATCTTTTTGCTAATTTTCCTCTTAAACAGTTAATATCAAAATTGATGTCAGTGTTATCGTTTATGATTTGGCTTACACCTCTTTTACGACGAGAACAAACATTGTTAAGTAATCCAATAACGAAATTGATAAACTGATCCGGATCAAAGCTACTCATGATGCTGTAGACTTCATCTTCGGAAGGCACCGACTTGATTCTCATAAATTTCCGTAATTTTTCTTGTCTTCTAATTCTCGGACTACATACTAAATCTCAAGACAAAATACATGCATGTAATGACGATTTCAATGCAGGTATTAATTTTTCAAGAGGCGTAGTTCATATTGTGTAAGGATTTGCTTTGT
Source organism: uncultured Methanosarcinaceae archaeon (assembly GCA_963722085.1). Classification (GTDB taxonomy): domain Archaea; phylum Halobacteriota; class Methanosarcinia; order Methanosarcinales; family Methanosarcinaceae; genus Methanosarcina. The sequence goes on from CAVRNH010000081.1 coordinate 9,901, forward strand.
GAATTGTAAATTAAAAACGTTTAATATTCTCTGAAAGCAATCTCATTTGTAATCTTCGTTTATTGGAATAAGCGGAGGTTTCACAAGAAAACACCATAGGAGGATTGCATGTCACTCTAAATAAATTTTGCGAAATTCTACGAGCTAAAATTTATTTTTAGATGAAAATAGGATGTATTTTTTAAAGGGGAGGTTAATTAAATGTTTGTTTGGAGAATAATGCATAAATATATTTTTTGATTTCAAGCAATTTTTTAGGTCCCTGGACGTTTGATAATTCATTTAATTTTAAAGTTTTATTTTTTATAAATTGAATAGCAAATAATTTATACATGTTTAATTTGTCAGGTAATTTATATATGTTTGATCTATAAACACAAAAGTCAAAGATGTTGTTTACAATACCTAGGGACGTCAATTTAAATTCACTTTTCCCCTGCATTAGATATATTTTCTTTCCTCCATTTTCAATACAGTGATATATTGCTAGATAATAGCATAATTGACCAATGCCATATTTATTGTAAGCAGGGTTGTGGCAAAGTACACTGAAAAGATAGTCTCTTCCAACTTTATATACTAATTGACATGCGTTTATTTCACCGTCTATTTTTATTACGAAAAGTTCACCGTATATTTTTGAATAATCTGAAATTTTTTCCCACATTGACCCATCGTAGGCATTATCCATTTCTTTATATTCCTGTCTTTTACTTTTAAGTTCAATTAGTCTATCAATATGATATTTTTCAATATTCTCTTTTTGGATTACAAGAGATTCAAAATCACTAAAATCTTTTTTAACTCTCTTCATACGACTGTTTAAATGTTTTCTATTGTTTTTACTTAAATTCTTAATGTATTCATCTGTATTTGAAGGCAACTCTATAATCATGTCATTAAATGATCTTAATTTTAACTTTGGATGCGACAAATTTAGATTGTCTGGATTGTTGTTTAAATATAATTCTGCAAATTTAATTTTATTAACTTGAGCATATTTTCTGAAGACTACATTGCAAAAATTATTAATATATTTTTCCTCTATAGTACATCGTCCATTAAGAACATTAATTTTGTCGTTTATTATAGTGTAAACTATTATATGTCCAGATCCATCTAAATAAAAAATTGCATTTAATATATCATAATTAAGAAATATATTAAAAAACTCAATAGTACAATCGCAGCTATTATATCTGTTAATTAAAAGGGCATTAATATCTTCTGGAAGATTCCTCTCATAAATTTCATACTTTAATTCATCGGAATTTGATTTAAGCATATGTTCACCAATTTCGAATTTATAATATCAGCGACTGCTTTCGCAGAGGTTTCGGATTCGGATTATTTAGATATTCCGACCACGATTGGTCTACGAATTCCCTTTCATTTTTAGCCGTGTATTCGGACAGCTCACTTGTTATAGTGGAAAGATCTTTTGAATTATAGTTTCAATCTTGTTTTAGTGGATTTGCTGCGAATTTTACTTCCCTAGCGAGTTGATTTCAAGAAAAATATGTTTCAATCCTTGTTTTATGGATTCTGCTCGCGCGTCTGACCCACCCTATAAAGATATAAATATTTTTAATCTATAAAATACTTTCTAGTGTTGGAAAGGAGGAAGAAAAAAAGTCACTTTGAATATACAGAAAATTATAAAATTAGAAATTTAGGTCGTCCACTAATACCTGATTGATGTTTTCATGATATAATCTCAAACATGGCTTTAGCTTGCGTTTATATACATACACAGCAGGTTGGCTCCAGCAGTGCCAAAATTACGGGAAAAGAAAGAGCTAGAAACTGTATTTTGACTATTTTGGAAAATATCAATCAACAAATGATGGACTACCGAAATTTACTAAGAGATTTATTAATTTTATAAAAAGAGAGGTTGTGCAGAAACACTACAATCGCATTGCGTTTTTTTGAGTTACTTATATCCCTGATAATTGGTGCGAGGGGTGGAATTCGAACCCACGAATGCCTTCGGAAACGAATCTTAAGTTGTCACTTTTGATTGGGCTCTTTCCGCTGCTTAGTAGTAAACATAAAATTGATAATTTTAAGCATAAATTTTACATTCCAGACCCCCTCAAAAAAAAACAATTTAATTTTTTTACTTATACAGTTTATTACTAATTTTACCCTATGTCCTGCATTAATTATTCAATTTTCAATAAATATAGTAAAGTGTGTTTAATTTTTTAATATTTTCTTCAAATTTAGACTTTATTTTTTGTACTTTGTAGAATTCAAGCCCAAATTATTGATTTTGTTGAGTATGTGTTCTCAGCAGATCCAATAAGTTTAATCGGTTGTTGAAAAATTCACCTTATTTTTTAGAGGGGGGTCGAAATGTCAGTTTATCATTAATCTGAGTTCAATAAAGGCTCAGAACTAGATTCTTACATTTTTCACTTTGAAAAACTACAGCAAAAGAAAAGATAGTAATAGGGTTCTCAAAAAATAAAGCTTTAATTCATCTCAACTATTGTTTTAAAGCTAATAATCATTATTTTCTCGAAAACTGAATTTTAATGGTGTACCTTTGTGGGAAAACTCTGGTTATATGTTTATTACCTAAAATAAGTAATATGAACCCTCAATTTACATCCTTGTTTAGAAGAACCCTAATAGTAAAAGAAGACACAGCAAAAAGTACATGAGAAGAAGAATAGTAAAAACCCGGAAGAATACGTTCCTTTACTGTAGCCCCCATTACAGTAGCTTCGAAAAATATGCTCCCCCAAGCATATGAATCCAAAACCAGATCGATGTCTTCCGGGCGATTCTTTTATTTTCACTCATACCCTTTCGTTTAATCACTCTTTCTGATCTGTTCACTCCTGGTTACAATATAGAATTGTCGTGCTTTGTTATTAAAATTTATTATATCAAAAATTCGTTTTGTACAAAAAGTGCTTTCAAGTTGAAAATTTCAAAACCAATATACCAATTAATACAAACATGTTTTTATTATTAATCTCAGTTCAATAAAGGCTCAGAAGTAGCTTCTTAAATCTTTCACTTTGAAAAATTACAGCAAAAGAAAAGATAGCAAAAGAAAACATGACAAAAGAAAACATGGCAAAAGAAAACATAGCAAAAGAAAAGATACAGCAAAAAGTACATGAGAAGAAGAATAGTAAAAACCCGGAAGAATACGTTCCTTTACTGTAGCCCCCATTACAGTAGCTTCGAAAAATATGCTCCCCCAAGCATATGAATCCGAAACCGGATCGATGTCTTCCGGGCGATTCTTTTATTTTTACTCATACCCTTTCGTTTAATCACTCTTTCTGATCTGTTCACTCCTGGTTACAATATAGAATTGTCGTGCTTTGTTATTAAAATTTATTATATCAAAAATTCGTGATGGGTAAAAATTACATTAGCGTTGAAATTTACAAAACTAATATACAAATTAATATAAATAAATTTTTATCATTAATCTGAGTTCAATAAAGGCTCAGAACTAGCTTCTTAAATCTTTCACTTTGAATAAACAATCAAGTTTCAGATCATAAAAACAATCATGATAAAAGCAATCCTCAGAGTCCTCAACGATCAAGAACAAAATGGGTTCAGGACAAGCTCAATAATGAGAATTTAATAAAAAGTTAGAAAAAAGTTAGAAGGAGTAGTAAAAAGTAGTAAAACAGTAAGAAGGATCCCAGAGGCACTGGATTCGTCTACTGTATCCCCCAATACAGTCTCTCCGAATAAATAACGCTCCCCCAAGCATATTAGTTCGAAGAAGAATCAGTGACCCCCAGGAAAAATCCTTTGTGGTATAGATACCCCTACTCACTTCCCAACTCCAGGTATAACATCATATCATTACTTATTTTAAATTACCTCCACAAAAGTTCAGTTCAAAACAAATATTGTTACCAGGTTGAAATTTCAAAAGCAATTATAAATTTGTACGCGAGATCAACTTTACGTTGGAAATGCTTCGCTATAAAGTACTCAATAGAAAAAAGGTGGAAACTGAGGATTATAATCTCGGAAATGACCGGTTAGATTAACCAATGCTAGGGGAAAAACATGAATATGGTCTTTTTATTCAGAAAACAGCTCAAAAATGGGTAAGGGAAGATAAAAGGACTAAGGATAGGCAAAAAGACTAAAGAAACGATTAAAAACAGATTAAAAAAGAAATCAAAAGCAGAATAGAAGGTTGTAAGAAGAAGTCCGAGGGCTTTTGTTCCTTTACTGTATCCCCCAATACAGCCTGCTCTGTATTTGTGTTCCCATCATACACATTAATCAGAGCAGAATATTTGCCCTCGGACTGGTCTTTCGCAACCCGCTCATACTTCACCATTCGATCGTTTCGGTCTCTTCTAGTTCAAGCTATAATAATATTAGAAATTATTTTAAATTAATTATACAAAAAATCGCATTGCGTCAAAACACATTTTTACATTGAAAGTTTCAAAGCTATCAACGGGCCCGTAGATGAGATTAATTATTAACCAAATATGTGACCAAAAATGCCGGAAAAAATCCCCCGAATGGCACAATAATTAAGTACCAGAATTAATCTATAAGTACAAGCTTAACGTGTAGTCCTGTAGGGTAGTGGTCAATCCTTCGGGCCTTTGGAGCCCGGGACAGTGGTTCGAATCCGCT
>CAVRNH010000082.1:0-50715 GCA_963722085.1 uncultured Methanosarcinaceae archaeon
ATAGTATCTTTTTATATAACTGAAGTAAGGTTTAATCGAAAATAGAATATTACCATCATGAGGCTTGTAACTCACTAGATTAGCACAAATGAGTTTAAAATCATTTTATAAACTTGTCGTATATTTATCAGTGCTTTTGACATCACAAACTGCTTCTTACCATGAACCCTGCAAATATGAGGGCAAGTGTGATCATTAAAATGTAAATTAGCCAATCTGGAAATCCACGAGACATAATTCTTAATATGACAAGGAATTATATAAAATTTATTAATATGTTGATTTATTTCTAAACAATCTTAAAATTTAAAATGAAAAGAGCTTAAATGAGAGTTAAGGACGGGAGAGAACAACCCGTCCTTGTTTGAGGGGACAGGAATTGCCAAACCTGTCCACAGCTTTATCCTGTGCAATATTCTATTGCAGTTAAAACTATTTAAATTTTTTAATATTCTTAATTCGTTATATTTACTTCATTTCAATTAGACTCATTTCAAAGTCCAGAAGAAGGCAACTAAAGGCAACCCGATGGTACAAAAAAAGCTTAAACTTCTGCTGAAAGATGCCTAGAATTGAATATTTTTTTGCAAATTTCCTAGAGTTTCAGATGAACATTGATAAGTAACAAAGATTCTTAGATCTATTACTTATATAATTATATATCGGTGTTATATTTTATTAATCTAATAATTGATAAATAATCCCGTAATTGGACTAGATTATTAAAAATTAAATTAAATTCATGTGGGTTAGGGATTTTATATTAGAGATCTAAAATAAATTTGGGCTCTATGACGGGACATAGTGGGGAAGAAAAATGAAAAATAAAGCTATACTTGCAGTACTCACTTTGATTTGCTTGATAGGTTTAATATCAGTGGCATCTGCTGCACAGGTAACAAAGATCGGTGATGGTCGTGACCCAGCGATTTACAGTAGCAAGGTTGCATGGGCCGATTTGTCTGGTGTTATTCATCTGTATGATCTGTCAACAAAGAAAGACATCAAATTAAGTTCATCAGTAGCTTCTCATCCTGATATTTATGAAAACAAAATGGTTTGGTTTGATAAAGGAAGTGGAGTATCGAGAATTACTATTTATGATATCCCCTCAAAGAGTAAGACTTTTGTGACACAAGATGTTGATGATTTGAGTGTTCCACATATTTATGGCAACTATCTCGTTTGGAGTGCAAATTATGGCGTATATCTAAGGTATATGTCGCCTTCTAAGGACGTCAAATCTTGGCAAACGAGAATAGGAAATGGTTATGATCCAGACATCTATGATACGAAAGTTGTATATTGTGCTGATGGTAGTGATACGGCTGATATTGCTGTTTATGATATTTCAACCAAGAAGACCAAAATTGTAAGTCCATATGAAAGCTATGCTGGTAACTGTCATATTTATGGTAACAAAGTAATTTGGTCAGACTTTATAACGAGATGGGGATATATCGATCTGGTCGATATTGTTACTAATGGATTTAAAGAGATAACCAGTGAAAGTGCAGACAATACTTTAATTCTTGGTGCTGAAGCTGGATGTGATACTGGCACTCACACTAGTATCTATGGTGACAAAATCGTATATTGTAAGAATGTTGATGACCAGTTTGGCTATGCAGGTATTTATGTATACAGTATTTCCACAGAGCAGAACATCCAAATAGCTAATTATCCAGCTGATACTTTTACAACCCCTGAACTATACGGCAATAATGTTGTGTGGGGAATGATGAATCCAAACTACGACTATGACGTTAGTGATACTGGCATCTATGTTTATAATCTTGGGTCTAAACCTACTGCAGATTTCAGTGCAAACAAGATATCTGGCAAAGCACCATTAAATGTACAGTTTACTAGCAAAACCACTGGTAATCCAACTGATTACTACTGGGTCTTTAAACAACCTCTCGAAGCGAGCGATGCCTATAGTCACTCAGTCAATCCTTCTTACACTTATTCTGAACCAGGAAAATACACTGTTAGTTTAACTGTTACGAATGCTGCAGGAAGCGCAACTGTAACTAAGACTAATTATATCACTGTGACTTCACCAGTCACTAAACCAGTAGCAGCATTCACTGCAAGCAAAACATCTGGCACACATCCATTGTCTGTAACTTTCACATATACTGGAACTGGTGGAGCACCAGATTCATATCTCTGGAGTTTCGGTGACGGCGTAAATTCTCAACACGCAAAGACTGCAACACATACATTCACAAAAGCTGGAAAGTACACAGTTTCATCAATCGTGACTAATGCTGCGGGTAGCAGTGCAGCGAGAAAAACCAATTATATTGTAGTAAAGTAAAATTAAACTTGACTTTCAAAGATATCTAAAAATTTCGATTTTTCTATAAATTTTCAGCATCAAGCACCACCTTCAATTATTTAAATCATAGTCCCCTTTATTTATAATCAATTTTTACGTCTATAGCTGTTGATTATAATTGAAAGTTATTTATATACATAGTCCCCTTTAGTATTGTATGGTTTTTTTAGAACGAAAAGAAAAAGACGGTAAAACATGCTGGTATATCTCCGAGCGAAAGCTGGTTGACGGAAAGGTTAAACGTACCAAGCAGATATACCTCGGAACTGCCGAAAAAATTCTGGAACTAAAAGAACAGGCCGAAGAATTACCATACATCAAACTAAAATCCTTCCAGTATGGAAAAACCGCAGCCATGATTTCTATATCTGATGACTTAAACTTTGTTGAAACCGTAAACAGACACACCAACAAAAAGAAAATAGAAGGCTTAACAGTCGGTGAATATCTCCTATTAAACATCATCGGAAGATGTGATGGAGCACTATCGGAGAATACTATGCAGAAATGGTTCAATAACTCCTCATTGAACTTACTATGGAATTTTCCACACAAACTAACCTGTCAAAACTTTCTCAATCACTACAAATATATTGATCACGATACCTGCAAGAGAATCGAAGACGATCTGTGCAAAATACTTATCGAGAAAGGTATAACACCCAAAATACTTTTCCTCGACGAAACCAACTGGTTCAACTACATCAAAAAAGGAGAAGAACTGCCACAAAACGGAAACAACAAACAGTACAGAAATCACATGAAACAGGTATGTATGGGGTTAGCCGTATCTGAAGATAATGTCCCTTTTATGCATGAAGTTTACGAAGGGAACAAACATGACGCAAAGGTGTTCCCTGAGTTGCTTGATGCACTCACAGAAAGGTTGACTAATCTGCAAATAACGACTGAAGACATGATACTGGTTTTTGATAAAGGCAATAACTCTCACGTGAATATCGAAGATGCGTTGTCCAAAATGCATGTTGTAGCTTCTGCAAAACACAATCAAGCAGAAGAACTTTTGCACATACCGCTTAAAGACTACAAGTATCTGTACACAAATCCGCAAGGCAACAAGATATACGGTTACCGGACAAAACATGAGTTCTTTGGAAAGGAGTTCACTACTGTTGTGCTTTACAATGAAGCCTCATACAAAAAACAGATGAAAAGCTATGAGGAAAGAAAAGCAAAGATCTGGGAAAAGCTAACAGACCTGAAAAGGAGACTGGAGAGCAACAGGGGGAAGGAAAGGGATAAAAGCAGTGTTGAAAGGGAAGTCAATGATATTATTCGGAAAGATTTCAGATCAATATTTGGTTATAAAGTCGGAGAGATACCACAGGGAGAAAAAAAGCCGACTTTAGAAATATGGACTAAAAGAGAAGTGGAAGATACACGTTATACGGGCTTTGGAAAGACTATTGTCTTTACTGATATGAATACATGGCATTCAGAGAAGATTGCAAAGACGTATAATCAGAAGTACCTTGTTGAAGATGATTTCAAGCTGCTCAATGATGTACTACTTGTGCCAGTAGGGCCAATAAATCATTATAACGATTTCAGCATCAGAACACATATTTTTCTATGCATTATAGGTATGATTTTCTACAGATATTTGGCGTGGAAATGTAAGCATCTTGGATTGAGCTTGAGAAGAATTGTGGAGGAGTTGGAGGGAATACGTGTTGCTCTTGTGAAGCAAAAGTCAGGCAGGAAAGTTGAGATGGTGATGGAGGAGATAAATGCAAAACAGGCCAGATTGATTTCTTTGCTGGATTTGGGAAAATTTATGGATAATTAGGTAAACCGATTTCGAGAGGGGCAATAATTAGAGGGGGACTACAAGAAATGAATCCATTGATATTGATTTTTAACACAACTTTGAAAGTCGAGTTAAAGTCTTAATTGAAAAATGACAAAAAAGATAAAGAATAAAGGTTGTGGAGTCATTGACCAAATTTGAGAGGTTGGACTCTCACGGCCTAATTTTTAGCACTTAATTCGCATATCAGATATTATTCAGCCCTAACACTACTATGAACGCTAGGGGAACCACCAACTCATACATGAATTAATAATTCCCTGTATGCAGGTTAAGGAATCCCAAAAGCTAATTCTTTAAGGGATTACTAAAGCTGTACATTTTAGTGTTTACTTATTCAGTGAAAAATCACTTGGGCCAGGGTACTCCGATAAGGACTTTTAAAATTTTGGAGGAGGGGGTACTGAGAGACATCCTTCCTGATTTCTCTCCGACAAACAGAAAATAGTAAGTCACATAAATGTTTAGTAACTATTATTTAATTTGTAGAGGTAGAGAATATGAAACACTTAGGAAAATCTAAGGTCATGAAACATAGGGTGAAACCAGAAATTACATATCCTTTAGTAAGGCTCCCACAGTCGGAAGTAGATCTTGCCGGAGAGGTTGCGCATATATTTAAGACTGTATACAATGGCAAACCTGTCTATATAATTTCTTTTGAGGAAGAGTTTAACGGCGAACTTAAAGTTACACAACCAGAAACAAAATCTGACCTTGAAGCAAGAGTTGAAGCCTTAGAAAAGGAGATCTACAAATCCTCTAAATCTAAAAATATAGACGAAAAAAGAAGTGGGCCCGCTGAGATTCGAACTCAGGACCTCCGCCGTGTGAAGGCGACGTCATAACCGTCTAGACCACGAGCCCATTATTATATGATTGATGCCACATGAATTAGCAGCATACAATTGCATTTATTAGGTATAAGTTTATCGGCTGTTTTTGAAATATTGTGGGAATTCCTCTCTATTGTTTAAATTTCTCTCTTCCTGTTCTAAGCCCTTCCTTGAATCTCATTATTGAAGCATAAACAAGTGTAAGAAATCCTGTTGCCATCACAAGGACAGCGGAAAAACCAGCGTCTGGCCCAAACGGTGGTCCATTATTATAACATCCATATAATAACGGTATAAGTGATACCAGAAAAGGTGTAAAAAGCAGAACTTTTCCCATTGTTTCGATGGCATGAAGGTAATCTTCGGATTCCATATATTTAGCTCTCTATTCATTAACTGTTTTAGGATTACTTTCAATTTTGTTTTCAAGTGTTTATATATCTTTTGTGGAATTTTATACTATTTTCTATAGGGAATTGAAATAATCTTAAAACTTGTTCGTCGATATGACATATTTTTAACTCTTGGATAAATTTTATATAACAATAATACTTTTTTACATATGTATCCATTTCAAAATTTGAAATCGTTTAGGCTGGAAAATGCTGTTATTGCATTCAGTAAAAACAGCATGAAGACAGCCCACTAAATAATATCAGAATAAAAGCGGGAAATTTTATTGGGGGTTTATTTTTCTTGCTTTGTTTTTAAAAACTGACTTGAGAGTCTAAATTCTGGGTAACTGAAAGCAATCTCAAACCCGAGTGAATATCAGTCACTTCGGATTACATATCCTGGAATGTCTCAAATAAATTTCCCCATCACCGATTATTAACTCAAATGATTGATATAAGAACAAAATTTCGCTACTTTGTATAAAATTTTACTATGGGGCTTATCATGCGGCAAGTAATAGGAAAATCTACGGTAATTTTTTTATTAATTCTCACGTTCTGTCTGACTACCTCATGGAGTGCAGCAGCTGCTCAAATATCTGTAAATAATAGTACGGGCCAGGATGCAGATTTTACTTCTATCCAGGCTGCGATAAATGCTGCACATCCAGGCGACAAAATAATTGTCAAACCCGGTATTTATGAGGAGAACATTACTATTAACAAGAACATTACTCTCGTTTCTGAATCCGAAGATCCCTCCGATACTATCGTCCAGGGAGTAGACGGGTCAGAGGATGTTTTCAGCGTCTGGACTAATGGAGTAAGCATTAAGGGCTTCAGTATACAGGGAGCCAAATATGCTGGAATCCATCTGTTTGGAGTTACCGACTGCAATATTACAAACAACGAGCTAGCAAACAATGCCTGCGGTATCGACTTATATATGTTCAGTTCAGGTAACATGCTCGAGAATAATACAATATTTGATAGTGTGACAGGTATCAGTCTTGGAGACAGCTGGTATAATTTCCTTAATAACAATTCGATCGCAAACTGCAGTACTGGAATTTCACTTTTTGATTCGCCCAACAATACACTGCAAAATAATCTAATCTCAAAAAATAATGAGGGTATAGCTCTTACAGGCGAGTCAAACAGTAATACCCTTACGAATAATACCATCAACTCCAATGAGATAACTGGAATGCATATTTACGGGAGTTCCAACAACTTCATTTATAATAATTATTTCAATAACACAAAAAATGTAGAATCTGAATTTGCTCTGGGCACAAACAACTGGAATACAACTGCAGCGGAGGGTACTAACATAGTTGGTGGTCAATATATTGGAGGGAACTTCTGGGCAAAACCTGAAGGTACTGCATATCCCGACGGGGCCGAGGACACTAACCTTGATGATATTCTTGATGAACAATATAATATCGAAGGCAGCGAATTAATAGATTATCTTCCCCTTGAAGAATCAAACCCAGTGACAATTACTGTAAATAACAGTACTGGTCAGGCTGCAGATTTTACTTCTATTCAGGCTGCAATAGACAATGCATCAACTGGAGATACCATTCTTATCTATCCAGGCACATATAAAGAAAATATCAATGTCTATGTAACGAATGTAACTCTTACCTCTGAGTCTAATAGTACTGAAGATACCATGATTCAGGCAGCCAGTAGTTCGAATGATATTTTCTATGTTATTGCGGACGGAGTGACAATTCGTGGGCTTAACATAACAGGGCCTATAAGTTACCCTAACGCCGGAATTCATCTGAATGGAGTTAAGAATTGCTGTATTGAAAATAATCAACTATCCGGCAACTACAGCGGTAATACTTTAAACACATCTCTAAACGATACTTTAAACACAACTCTAAACGATACTTTAAACACAACTCTAAACGATACTTTAAACACAACTCTAAACAATTCCAGCGGCAACAACTCCAGCATTGTCAACGATTCGAGTTCAAATGCAGGATTTGGAATTCATCTGGATTCATCCAGCAGTAATATCATAAGCAATAATACCTTATCAGATAATGAAATCCCTATTCTTCTGGATAATTCCACAGATAATATACTTGCCAGTAACACGGCATTTAACAGCAATTATGGTATCCGGGTTAATTCTTCCAGTAATAATACATTAAATGGGAACAACGTATCCTACAGTAAGGTTGGTATATCTCTGGAAACTTCCAGCGGAAACATACTTAGCGACAGTACGGTGTTAAATAACACAGCTTCTGGCATCAACCTGTGGAATTCAAGTAATAATACATTAAATAACTCTAATGTATCGGACAGTAGCGTTTCCATTGTTCTGCGTAATGCCAGCAGAAACCTGCTTAATAACAATACGGTATTTAACAGCACCCGGTCAGGCATTAGTTTGCAGGATTCTGTCGAAAACACAGTAAGTAATAATACAGCATCTGGGAATGCCTCTATCTTCCTGTATAATTCCAGCAAGAATACATTTGTCAATAACACTGCAACTAGCAACAATTATGGCTTCGCGCTGAATTCTTCTGACAATAACAAACTGACTGATAACAGGGTGTCAAATAATAAATTTGGTATTTATTTGAAAAATTCCAGTAACAACAAGTTGTCAGGCAACATAGTGAATTTAAGCAGCAGGTACGGCATCTACCTTGGTTCTTCTACAAGTAACGTGTTGAGTGGTAACAGTATCTTTTCGAATTCAGAATATGGGTTACGTCTTGTGGATTCCAGATACAGCTTAATTTATAATAACTACTTCAATAACACGAAAAATACTTTCTTTAGCGATACAAGCTCAGGAACCACTTTAAACGCAACTAGAATTCAGGCAACTAATATTGTCGGAGGACCATATATTGCTGGAAATTTCTGGGCTACACCTGAGGGTGACGGCTTCAGCCAGACAGAAGTAGATACAGATGGTGATGGCATATGCAATGCAGTTTATACCCTGAGTAATGAAAGCATTGATTATCTGCCTCTTGCAGTTATTGGTTGGGAAATTTGGTAAAGTGTCGCAGAGTGAGTATTATCCTGACTGCTCGGTAAACGGGCAGCAGGCAATTCACAAAAGGACACGAAATCTGGATTTGTAAACTGCTCGATAATGATTAGAAGAATGATTAGAAGATAAGACTCTAAGAAAATATCTCTAGCAGTCACCAGAACTTATGGGTAATTGAGTTACCCATATACCTATCCCTACGAATTTGTAAAGAAGAAATTGTCAATGACTCTAAATTTTCTTTTTCGGACTTTCTTCAATGAATTTCTGCAACCATACAATATCAAAGTAATCTCCAAACTTGGTTCCAGCAGCTTTAAGTTTGCCGCATTCAACAAATCCGTGTTTGATGTGAAAATTCAGGCTGGCTTCATTTTTAGAGGAGATATTTACTAGGAGAGCTTTCATTTTTCTGATTTGAGCTTCCTGGCAGAGTATATCCAATAGACCTGTTCCCAGGCCTTTTCTTGTATATTCTGGAAGGATAAAATATGAAAGAACGCCTGTGTGCAGGAAATTAGGAAAGGGGAAATAAGGCATAAGGGCTCCAATACCTAGAATCTTGCCTTCTCCTTCAATTACATATAAAGGAAAATACTCACTTCTGTTCTGCCCATTTTGATCATATAGAGTCTGGAAAAAATCTGGTCCTACAGGAGTTTCGAAATATGCTGCAAAACTGTTTTCAACATAATAATTAAAAACTTCAAGCATTCCCTGAATATCTTCCGGCATAGATTCCCTTATTACAAAAGTAGTGGACTTGTCCTTCCCCTGCATATGGTTATATCCGAATATATGTTATTAATTTTTATGATAAAGGTAGAATACTTTCTGAGAAAAATATGCTCCATCTAAGGTATGAAGCTCTTTTCAGGAAGTATCTTATTTCTATCTGAGCATATCTCCAATTGATTGATTATTTATTTCTAAGTTAGATTTCTAGTCTTTATGTTCTAATTCCAAGGTTCTATCTATAAAGGAGCCTGCCAATAAATAATCTTTAATAATGTCCCAAAAATTTATCTATATTTTTGTATGACTTACTCTTGAAAAGCGAAAATAAACCACCTGAGGACCTGTCATAAATATACGTAATTGGATGGCTTGAAATATTGTGCTACTATTTCTCAATTTAACTGCGTAAGTTGCAGCCTCTTAATTACCCCCGAATCTATCATGATTTATATTTATAATTTATTTTCAGTAAGAATATATTTATATATTTATATCGTTCTTCTGATACTTGTATAAAATAATACGACCAATACATCTTACTGTATATCTCAGGTCGGACTTTATTGTTTTTTAATCGGGGTCTAAAAGTTCGTAACTATGAAACATCGTGTGATGGAATTTTCCATCATGGTAGTTCAGTCCTGAAAATAGAAAACATCTGAAAATAGAAAACATAATCGAAGATACTTTTTAAGTACTTCACAGAAGTGAAAAATAGATGCTACTGAAAGAAAACAAAATTGTAGAAAAGATTTGCGAAATCCCTGTTACACTTGAAGATGTCTCCGAAAGTATCTTTGGAGGGGTAAGCACTAAAAACGATTTGATGCACAGGGTTCTCCTTCCTGAAGAAGGTGGATGGGATTCATATTATCTTTGCGAAGGCCTGTGTAAACCTGTATTTATCGAACCTGAAATCGTTTATCCGTATGTATCAGGGGCATTTTGCGAGAAATTTGCCTTCCGCCCTTCACCTTACAGTTTTATGCTGCCTTATGAGCTGTCTGAGGGCAATAAAGGGAAAGAATATGGAGCTATTCCTCCTGAAGAGCTAAAGTCTAGATTCCCTCTGGCTTACAGGAGAATTCTGGAATTCAAAAATCAATTCCGCCATGATACTTCCCCCCTTAGCTCTGCAGATTATAGTATAACAGGAAGGCAGCTTCTGGAGCACCTTTACATTCCTAAAATCATTGCAACCGAAGGCTATCATCTGCAGGCTGGATATGATGCTGTTGGAAATCATGTATTTGGGGACGGCTGTGGGATTGTTCTCAAAGACCCAAGCAAGTATCCTTATGTTACTGCACTTCTTAACAGCCCGATTGCGAGGCTCTTCCCTGCAGTATGCAGGTCTGAAATGATTTATTCAAATTACGCAGCTCCTGCAATTCTTAGACGTTTTCCGATAGTATTTCCGGATAACGGGTTAACTGAGGATCTAATTAATACCATTTCCAGTTATCTCACATTCCTTAATAAACAGATATACGCTGCAGATTACGGAGTGACGGACTGGCTTCAAGAGCTTGCAGGTTTCTATGAGAACATCTTAAGTCTTCTTATACTTGATACTTACTTTATAAATGATCTCGACCCCAGGCTTCTGGATTCTTTTGAGGAAAACATTCACCCCTACGCCGGAGATATAGAATCTGAAGATAATGATGGTTTACTAAGTGCATTAGACTACACAAAACAGCAGATTCTTGAAACCTCAAGATTTGGGAAATACAGATTTAAAATGGGATTACCTGACATTCTAAGTTTCTCCCAGAGCAGCAAGGAATAAAAAATCCCTTTTTAAATTTTATTCCAGAAAATCCATGGTTTTGATTTTTACCTGTAACTGTTTTGGTAAAAAAGAAAAATTAAGGATTTATCCCTCAAAAATTCAATTTATTTGTCCTGTTGGGAGGACATGCCTGCGAATTTATTCGTGAAGGCTGTCATGCATTTTTTATTCTGAAATGATTTCTCCTCGAGACATGTTATTATTTTCGCCATCTGTCTACAATTTGAACAAATTAGTAGGATACTGATTGATCTTGAATGTAGTGGAAATGATTTCTTCCCTCTCTTTTTTAAGTAATATTCATTTCATCTTTATGACTTTGAGTTCCACAATAAATTATATCTGCAATAGATGACAGATTCAAGTTAACATGGGTGATGAGAAATCTTTTAGCATAAAACAGAATTACCATGATTAAAAATTAATAATTACTATGAGGTATATACTCTTATACACCAACAATGGTACCAACATAAGGTAGAGTTGATATAGAGACCATGTTCCCCAAAGAATTCAGATATAGTCCAAGGAATCTCAAGGATCTTTTAACTGAGATGAAGGACACCTCCGAACTCATGGTAGACCTTGCATATTCTGCAATGATCTATGACGATGAGGATATTGCAGAGGAAGTACTCAATCTTGAAGATAAGATGGATACCCTCGATTATCATATGAAGATGACCGCGATGTTAAGCACACGCAGGGTTGACGAAGCTGAAGAGCTCCTGGGAGTTTTACAGGTTGCTGCGTCCTCAGAAAATATTGCTAATGCTGCAGGTGATATTGCCAAAATAGTTCTTTTGAATATGGGCATTCCAATGGAATTAAAAGTAGCCTTGAGGGAAGCGGAAGAGACAATAGTAAGGGCGACGATTGCCGAAGAATCATCAATGGCAGGGCGCACACTTGGCGATCTTGAACTTGATCTCGAGACAGGTATGTGGGTTATTGCTATCAGGAGAAATGATGACTGGATCTATGATCCTGACAAGGAAACCCGTCTCCGCCAAGGAGATGTTCTGATTGCCAGAGGGCATGATGAAGGAGTTACGCTTTTCTTCGAAATGGCTACTACAAGGAAATTCATCCCAAGGGAAATTGAACATAATAAGCTTTTACAAGACCTTGAGCATGCAGTGGATATTATAGTAGACATGAAAAATATGTCCGAACTCTCGGTAGGGCTTGCTTACACTGCTATCCTCTTTGACAATGAAGACATTGCATATGAGGTCAGTGCTCTGGAATCCGAAATGGATTCTATGAAATACGAACTTCAACACTGGGTGCTTGAGACAGCAAAGCATATTGAGGATGTAAACCAGCTCAGGGGGATCTTGCACCTTGCGAGTGCATCTGAAGCTATTTCCGACGCAGCCTACGGTATTGCAGATACTGTGCTCAGGGATATTGAACTCCACCCAATTATCACCCTTGCAGTCCGAAATTCCGAAGAAGTTATCACCCGACTCCAGGTAGAAAAATGCTCTCCAATAGTTGGAAAGACCTTCTCCGAATTAAAACTCGAAACTGAAACAGGACTGCATGTAATGGCAATTAAAAGGGCTGACCGCTGGGTTTATGCTCCCAAAAGCAACACAATTGTCCAGGCAGGGGACACGCTTATTGCACGCGGATCAAGGATCGGGGAAGGAGCACTTATAGAAATGTGCGAGTGCAAATTACGCCAGTAGTCTGTCGCTTATAGTAACAATTAATGTAATTTTCGTGATGGAAATACGTTGCAGGAAACTGCCTGGAATGCAGTTTCCAATATTTCCAAAAGCTCGTATACTCCTGATTTTTATATTTTTAATTTTATAATTGATATTCAGGTGTTTGAGTATGGTACTTGTTGGACTCTCAAGAAATAAGGACACCCTTGAATCCGTAAAAAGAGCAGTGGAATTAGCAGGAGGGCTTGGAATCAAAAAAGGATCAACTGTGTTGATCCGACCGAATGCAAACACTGCAGACCTGCCTCCTGGATCGACAAATCCTGAGGTATTGAGGGGAGCTATCCGCGAAGTGAAGAAATGTAGTCCTGAAAAAGTCATAGTGGCTGAAAAGTCAATGACCACGCTGGATACAGAGAAAGTTCTCAAGAGACTTGGGCTCTGGCAGGTTGCAGAAGCCGAAGATGTAGATGAAATCCTGACTTTTGATCACATGAAACGTCGGCATGTAGAGCCTAAGGGAGCTTACTCCTGGCCATATGGGTTCGACGTGCCTGATTTTCTGGAGTCAGTTGATTACATGATCGCTCTGCCGGTTATTAAGACTCACTGGACTGCAACGTTTACTATGGGCCTCAAGTCTCAGATAAGCATCACAGCCGATAAAGATCGACGTCAGCTTCCCCATGGACAGGGTTGGGATGTGCTTTTCGGGAATATGATTGCCGAGTCTAATCTTGTTTACAGGCCGGACTTTTATATTTCGGACGCTACAAAATCTTTCGTTACCGAGGGCCCTAACATAGGAACCTTGAAGGAGCCTGACATCGTGCTGTCAAGTTCGGATGTGATAGCAAACGATGCAGTCGGGCTTGCCCTTTTGAAAACCCTGGGAACGGTTTCAAAAATTCAGAATAATTCTGTTTGGGCGCAACCTCAGATCAAAAGGGCTATTGAGCTGAACTTAGGGGTTCATAGCAGGGAAGAGATAAATATTAAGAGTTCAGGGATTGCGGAAATTGAAGAAATTATTGCCAACCTTACCTGAGAAATATCGGCACCAGATCATTTGTAAAAAACCTTGTGCCAGTACCTCATTTGAAAGAGGAAAAAAGCTCAGTCTGGCTTTTAATTTAGAGAATCCTGACGTCCTGAAAGTGTGGTAATCCTGCGAGGACTGCCGATGGGCGGGTGAGGGAAAATACAGATAGAGCACCTGCAGTTTTATTGTGTCTTTCCTAAGGCAGATGGCAAAGAAACTAAGAAAAAAGCAATTTCCTGCTCCTGAACCTTGGTATGAGCATATAAGAAACCTGTTTTTGCCTGCCCTTTGAAGGATCCTGCGCTTGCTTTAAATGAGCTGGCTGAAGCGAAACTGTCGAGTAGAAGCTGAGTTGAAAGTTAGGCTGAAAGTTAGGTTGTAAGGTTTTTTGACTACTCTCTTCTTTTTGACCCAGCTAAATTATATTTATTGAATTAGAATTAAATTAGGACTTCTCTGTTTATTTCCTCTTTTTTCTATTCTAGATTTTTCAATGACTGTGCAAATATGCTCACATATCACCATAATTTATTTATTTTCGACAGCCCCATAGTTAATGGGGTATTTTCAATGAAATGCGAATCTTGTGGAGCAGATAGTGAAGACAAATATTGCAAAACATGTGGCGACATAATGGACCAGGTTGTCAGAACCGTAGGAGAAGAACGCTGGGCAGCAATGGATGATTGTTCGTTTATTTATCCGCTTGTTCAACGTGTAGCTAAAGGAGAACTTACAGTTCATGATATAATTCAGGCCCTCGAAGTAGAAGACTGATCTCCTATTTTGAGATCTCACGATTTGAGGCTCTGGCTCGTAGGAAACGGCTTTAAAGATATAGTCGTGCCTGGGATTCTTACAAAGTTGGCTTTCCAGAGTGCGGAGGAGCCGACTTGATATTCGCCGGCTCTTTATCTTTGGCTCTCTATCTTTGATTTTAAACGAGGACGGAGTTTAAGTCTGCAGTTAGGCCTCATGACAAATTAGATCTCATAATTACTGCAGGGATTAGTCTTTGAGACTAAATTTGAGGTCTTTTAAGGTGAATTTTAGCTCATGCTTTGAGTTAAGCCTTAAAGTTATATCTCTTTAGCTTTAACATTATAGTGTTGAGCAGTTATCCTGCTATCAGGAGATGATGCCATTAATAAATAGAAAGGGCAATGCAGTTATTTTGATATTCTTGCTTGCAGAAATGCTTGTGATTTCAGGATGCATTCAAAATGAGGATGAAAAACCTGCAAGCGAAGAATCTCCTGATACTGGCAAAGGGGACAAGAACATGGCCATCCAGAATATAAAGGTTTTAAGCAGCGCATTTGAGTCTAATGGTACTATCCCGAGAAAGTACACTTGTAACGGAGAGGATATAAATCCGCCTCTGGTATTCGAAGGCATTCCGGAAAAAGCTGACAGTTTAGTCCTTATAATGGACGATCCTGACGCTCCTATGAAGACGTTTACTCACTGGATTGTCTGGAACATAGAACCTGTGGCAAAAATAGAAGAAGATAGTATTCCGGGAGTTGAGGGAATAAACGATTTCAGAAAAATAGGATATGGTGGGCCATGTCCTCCCTCAGGTACTCACAGGTATTTCTTCAGAGTTTATGCGCTGGATAAGCAACTTGAACTCAAAGCAGGAGCAAGCAGAAAAGAGCTTGAAAGCGCAATGATCGGGCATATCATTGCCGAAGGAGAACTGATGGGAAAATGCAGTAAAACCTGATATTTCTAAAAAGGGGGGACTATGGTGGAAGAAAATACAAAAAAAGAAGAAATAAACGAAAAGAGCGCGGACTTTTTCGAAAATCCCGGGCAAGGACTGGAAAAAGCTACTTTTGCAGCAGGCTGTTTCTGGGGTATTGAAGAAGCTTTTCGGCAGGTTAAAGGTGTAGTTGCAACTGCTGTTGGCTTCAGCGGAGGACATTTTGAACGCCCTACCTATGAGCAGGTCTGCACCCTTAATACCGGGCACGCAGAAGCCATCAGGGTAATTTTCGACCCTAAAGTGGTATCTTATGAGACTTTACTTGAAGTTTTCTGGAAGATCCACGACCCAACCACAAAAGATAGACAGGGGCCTGATGTAGGGAAGCAATACCGTTCAGTTATCTTTTACCACAATGAAGAACAAAAAGCTGCTGCACTTGCCTCAAAGGAGAAACTTGAGAAGTCAGGAGCTTTCAAAAATCCGATCGTAACCGAGATAGTGCCGGTTTCAGATTTCTATATGGCTGAAGAATATCACCAGCAGTATTATGAAAAGAAGGGTTTTCTGCAGAATGTACTCAGGAGCTTGAAGAAATAAATCTTCAGGGGTAAATAGACCGTTAAAAAATGTCGTTACCTCAGGTCATTCCGGTAGTTGTCTAAGTCATGTTAGGAAATTTGAAATATAGTCTGGACTTTCAGGATGATTTGATGCTGAAATTAGTGTACAATAAGATACTTGCTAGTTTATTCGCTACTCTCTTAGGACTCTTAAAGCTGGATTCTAGCTTTGGAGTCGGGCTTTAATCAGTGTTCCTTCGACTCTTGCGTCTAGCTCTGCCTGACTCTTATCTCTATATTCTAATAAAATAAACGAAAATGGAGAAGACTTGAGGGGATATCCTTCAACTGAAACATCTTTTAATTTATAGCTTATTTCTTAGTTTTTCACACTTTTTTTAATAAGAGCAGTAAGAGGAATTAAAGACTTACTTCAAGGCATTTCCAAATTTCACAAATATGCTACCTATAAGAACAATATTCTATCTCCTAAGTTTTCTATTTATTTAGCTGGTAATTCAGAATCTAAATCAAATCCTTAATTTTCACTACAAAAATTTGATATACGTCGTCCCATATACTAGAAATATAGACAATTAAACTTTTGAGTGAAAGTTATGCGTGTCATAATTATAGGTGCTGCAGCTTTAATTTTGTTGGGAATTGTAATTTTTTCGGTTCCTTATGGTTCCAACAGCGGGGTCATTTCTAATGACAAAGGTATGATTCAAAAAACAGAGAATAATAGTAGTATTCCTGAAGCTTCAAAAGATTGGGATGTTTTTAAAGAGGTAGCAGCAGATCCCAATAAACTCAGGAAATCTTCATTTAATGAAAATTCAACGAAAAATTTGTCAGAAGCTGGTGAGAATAGTATATTTGAAGAAATTAAACTTGACAACAGTTCCCTTGAGCCTCCTGAATCATGTAATGAATTTGAAATTGTAATAGTAAACCCTTCAAAGTTCAGGGAACTAGCCTCGAACGGGACTTTAAACCTGAACCTCATGGGAGAAGATTACGAACTTAAACTTCAAGAAAGAGAGACTCAAAATCCAAATGTAATTTCATATTTAGGATACATTGTCGGAAAGCCGCAAAGCAGTGCTTTTTTCACAGTAAAAAATGACTCAATTGACGGTTGTATTAATGTAGATTTTTACACACTATCATACGGGATCGCTTCAACTGACGAGAAGCACGATGGTAAAATTGTCCATCTTCTATGGAGGCGCTATAGTGAAGGAGGAGAAGAAGAAATTAAGAAACATCATTCGTTAGATCCATTAGAATTTTCTCTGAGAAACAGTGATAAAAAGAGACATGAAATTCGTATCGAGCTATTTGATTTTTATAATAAATCTTTATTCAAAGAAAACTACACGATGAATTCTGGAGATAAAATCTTTTCACCTGAAATAAATGCTCGAACCGGGATATTACAGGTATGAAATTATTTTAGATAATAAATTTACGTTTGAACAAAGAGTAACGGCAAATTACGCAGCTAATTTAGGCGGTTCAGAAAAATTGCATCTCAATATCCGTGATGATCCAGATAATCCTATTGAGTTTAGCATGGAAATTTCCTGAGTAAATTTCTTTCCACTTTCTCGTCACAGTTGAGGAAAGCTTATACCTGAACGCAAGATTTTCTTTATCCCGGAATCCGGGATAATTATTTACCTTCCCGATCCTATTTTTTCTCATGATTTTTAACCCTATTACAGTTTGCAATATGGAGCTTCAGAATCGATTTGTGAGGTCTGCAACACACGAATTCATGGCCGAGAAAGATGGAAAACCCACTTCCAGGCTCGGAGACCTCTATGAAGAGCTTGCGAAAAACGAAGTAGGGCTGATAATAACCGGTTATTCATATGTTCTTCCTGGAGGGCAGAGTGATATTTATCAGCAGGGAATTTATGATGATCGTTTTGTTGAACCTTACCTGGAGATAACCGAAAAGGTGCACAGGTACAGAAGCAAAATAGTACTCCAAATAGTCCACGCAGGGAGGCAGGCAACTACTTCTGAAGAATACCCTATACCTATAGCTCCTTCGGAAATCAAAGACGGGCACAAGTCAGTTATGCCTCGGGAGGTAACAGAACAGGAAATTTGGGAAGTAATCGAGGCCTTTACAAAAGCTGCTGTCCGGGCGAAAAAAGCAGGATTTGATGGAGTACAGCTTCACTGTGCCCATGGTTTTCTTTTAAGTAATTTTATTTCTCCATATACTAATATAAGGACTGATCGCTGGGGGGGCTCCGTGGAAAATCGGGCAAGAATAGTTACGGAAATTGTCAGGCGCATAAAAGAACAAGCTGGAGCTGAATTTCCCATCCTTGTGAAGATGAATGCAACAGATGGTTTCCGGGCAGGCTCCCAAAAAGCAGAACTGGGAATTACTCTCTCGCAAGCTATCGAGACTGCAAAACTCTTGGAGAAGACCGGAGTCTGTGCAATCGAGGTTAGCGGAGGAATAAGTGAGGCAGGTGCAGTAACCATAAGAACCTCAATTAATACTCCTGCTAAAGAAGCATATTTTAAAGAATATTCCAAAGCAATAAAAAAAGCAGTAAATATCCCTGTAATGCTTGTAGGAGGCATTCGGTCTCTTTCTGTTATGGAGTATCTGCTCGAAAAAGGGTTTGCAGATCTGGTTTCTATGAGCAGGGCGTTCATCTGCGAGCCTGATCTTGTTTTGAAACTTAGATCAGGGGAAGCAAAAAAGACAAGGTGCCAGTCCTGTAATCTATGTTTTGATCTTGAGGGCATCAGCTGCAACTTCGAGTTTAAGTAAAATTCAGACAATTTAAACCTCTGACTGTTCCCCCTTTTTTATTTTCTGGTGCTATCTCCTGGTTTCCTTAAACTGATTAAAAAAACTTTAACGTATATTTTTTATAATAGAGAGATGCAAAAGAAATAAGCCTGTAAGGCTATTAAGGGACTCTGGTTTACACTTTTTCTGCCGGGTCCGCTACGATAAAAGGATGAATGAGGAATTGAATTATGTCAGAAGAGAACCGTGTCGGTAGCAAAATACGCCAGCTTAGAGAAGCCCAGGAGATGACCGTTGAAGAACTGGCTGAGGCCAGTCAGAGCAGCGTGGAATTGATCCAGCAGTTAGAAGACGGAGCCCTGGTTCCATCCTTAACGCCTCTTTTAAAAATTGCTCGGGCTTTAGGCGTCCGTCTAGGTACTTTTCTGGACGATATGCCTCAGAGCGGACCTGTAATTATCAGGGCAGGGCAGTCTGAAAATGTAGTTCGTTTCTCAGGGAAGACAGAGAGGCCGAAAAAGAGTGCTCTTGAGTTTTATTCCCTTGCTTCGGATAAAGCAGACCGCCATATGGAACCTTTTATTATTGATATCCATCCCTCTCCCGACGAAAGTCACAAGCTATCTTCTCACGAGGGAGAGGAGTTCATCTATGTCCTTTCAGGAGAAATCGAGATCTTCTATGGGAAAGATGTTCACAGGCTGAATGTCGGAGATAGTATCTATTATGACTCAATTGTCCCGCATGACGTCCATGCAGCAGAAAATGGGGATGCAAAAATCCTGGCTGTAGTTTATGCTCCTCTTTAAGGTCGCAATCAATGGAGAACATAAAAGAGTTTTAACTAAAACTAGCGGGAAGTTCGAGATTTAAATATAAATAAAAGTAGTTTATAGTTCAGGGAATCCAAAATGTTCATTACAACTGTTAGTCCTCGCTTTGGGGATATAGACGGGCTTGGGCATATAAATAATACTGTCCTCCCGGTATGGTTCGAAATAGGAAGAAACTCCATTTTCCGGCTTTTTTCACCGGATCTTGATCTTAGCCCTGATATATGGCATCTGATCCTTGTAAGGACCGAGTTTGATTTTTTGCGCCAGATGTATTTCAGATCTGACGTTGAAATCAGGACTTTTATTGCAAAGATAGGGAACAGTTCATTTACTGTCGGGCACGAAGCCTGGCAGGAAGGCGAACTCAAGGTGAAGGGTCAAGCAGTGCTGGTTTATTATGACTTCAAGCTCCAAAAAGCGATGCCTCTTCCTGAGTCGATCCGTGAAATTCTGAAAATGCATATGTTTCCTGCGATGGATACTGCTGAAATAGATACGGATTCTACCTGCTCTATTTGAATTTACTTAATAGAACGCCCGTCGAATGGGCTTTGAGGCTTGAAATTATCTTTGCTTCCTAAGCCAACAGTTCTAAATGTAGATAATGTAAGTGAGAGGCTGAAACCATGCATCTTATAGAAGACTCCCTCGGAGAGTATTTTGAAAAACAGGTAGCTGTAGACCCTAACCATGAGTTTGTGGTTTATCCGGACCGAAACCTGCGTTTTACTTACGGGCAGTTCAATGAAAGAGTTAATAACCTTGCTAAAGGATTGCTTGCTATTGGAATTAAAAAAGGCGATCATGTAGGGATCTGGGCAAAGAATGTTCCTGACTGGCTCACTTTCATGTTTGCCACTGCAAAGATTGGGGCAGTGCTTGTTACTGTAAATACTGCATATAAAAGCCATGAGGTTGAGTATGTACTCAAACAGTCAGATATGAAGGCTCTAGCTCTTATCGATAGTTTCAGGGAAGTTGACTACCTGGAAATTATCAATGAGCTGGTTCCTGAGCTCAGAAGTTCTGAAAGAGGGCGGCTGAAAAGCAAAAATTTCCCATACTTACAGAGTGTGATTTATGTAGGTCAGGAAAAGCACAGGGGTATGTATAATACCACCGAGCTTATGCTTTTAGGGAGCCATTACCCTGATGATGAGCTTCGGGAAATCCTGGCAAGTTTGAATGGTGATAACGTTGTCAATATGCAGTATACTTCGGGAACTACGGGTTTCCCAAAAGGAGTTATGCTGACCAGCAAAAATATACTGAACAACGGGCTCTCAATAGGTGACCGTCAGAAATTTACCCATAAGGACCGGCTCTGTCTGCCTGTGCCTCTTTTCCACTGTTTTGGGATTGTGCTTGGGGTTATGGCAGTCTTGACCCATAGGGCAACACTTGTTATGCTTGAGGTTTTCGATCCTCTCCTGGTGCTGGCTGCAGTCCAGAAAGAGAAGTGTACGGCTCTTTATGGCGTGCCTACAATGTTTATTGCTGAGTACTCTCACCCGATGTTCGATATATTTGATCTTTCTTCTCTCAGGACCGGAATTATGGCAGGTTCGACCTGTCCTGTGGAAGCTATGAAAAAGGTCGTAAAAGATATGCACTGCCATCAGATTACCAGTGTTTACGGGCTTACGGAAGCTTCTCCAGGTATGACCCAGACCACTGTGGACGATCCTGTTGAACTCAGGGTCGAAACCGTAGGTAAGTGTTTCCCAGCAGTCGAGGTCCGGGTGGTTGATCCAAACACCAATGAGCCAGTACCCCCGAATATTGTTGGGGAAATTTGCTGCCGCGGATACAATATAATGAAAGGCTACTATAGGATGCCAGAAGAAACAAAAAAAGTGATTGACGAAGGCGGCTGGCTTCACAGCGGAGATCTTGGAACCTGTGACGAAAACGGTTATTACAGGATAACAGGCAGAATTAAGGATATGATTATTAGAGGAGGAGAGAATATCTATCCTCGGGAAATTGAAGAGTTTCTGATTGCCATGCCTGGAGTTAAAGATGCCCAGGTCGTGGGTATCCCTGACAAAAAATATGGGGAAATTGTGGGAGCCTTTGTAATTTTAGACAAAGGTGCAGACCTGATGGAAGCTGACATAAGGGATTATGCAATAAGCAAGATTGCCCGCTACAAGGTTCCAAAACATATCTTTATTGTGAACGAATTTCCGCTGACTGCAAGTGGGAAGATCCAAAAATACAAACTTAGAGAACTGGCTGTAGAACTTCTGAACGAAATAGGGGAAAGTAGCAGTTAATCCTGCATATTGGCCATAAGGCTGATGTCTTTTTCCAATTAAATTTTTATTATCGTTTTTTCCTTAAAATTTTAAGGTAATTGAAAAATTAAATGTCAGCAAATTTTGATGGCTCATCGTTTTTTTGTCGCATATCAAAAATGATCTCCTCATTAAAAAGTTTATGGGAATACAAAAATAGAACAATATTAAATATTCATCACGATTTATTATATATAGATTTAAGCATTAGTTGGATATAGTTGTAAGGGAAGCACAATATAGCACTTTTGTGCATAAATATAGGGAGTTTTCTATGGGGTTTCATCGGATTGAGAGCCAGGGACAATGAAAGGGCTCTCAATCTTCTTAGCTAATTAAATAGCTTCTCTTGCAATTGTGCAAAGAATATGTGGGAGTATTCTTAAGGGGGTTTCATCTGATTGAGAGCCAGGGACAATAAAGGCTCTCAATCAACTACACCTATTATTGGTATTTAATTAACTTTTTTCTAATTCCTTATAATTTAATTCTTTATAATTATTCTTTATAATTATTCTTTATAATTATTCTTTATAATTTAATTCTTTATAATTTAATTCTTTATAATTTAATTCTTTATAATTTAATTCTTTATAATTATTCTTTATAATTTAATTCTTTATAATTTAATTTCCCTAATTCTTTGGCATTTCTGGTAATAATTGTTTGATATGTTTCTGGCAATAATTGTTTAGCAACTATGAACCCAAATAAAGGCGCAAACCCACATAAAAAGCAAAATCCTAACGATTCTAGCCTTTCTTCAAATAAACCTTTATTGAGATATTGCTCCCAACCGCTCCTGTGATCTCCACTAAATATTTCAAACTATCAATAAGTCTTTATTATATTTAAGCCCTTTGATGCTACGACTTTGCTATATAAATAATAAATAAGACTAATTTTTGTTTCGTAGTAACATTAATTCTATTCAGATATTTTTCAATTTTTCCTTTACTACTGACTCTCAACACACGTCTTAAAAAAACGATTCTTATTTATTAGAAATATTCGTATTAATTCTAACGAATTGTTGCACAAAAGTAACATACAGGTCTAGTTGAGTACTATCTGATGTACTAAATTACTAACATTTTCCTAATATCAAAGTTGCAAGGATATCTTGGATAAACAATTATTGGATTCCAGATCAAGGTATTAGAAAATCAGATTAAGATGTTTGATGAATCAGATTAAGATGTTGGATAAATGGATCGAGAGATTAGAAAAATGAAATTTGTACATTTGATAAATGAGATCCAGGTACTGTATAGGTCAGATCAAAATGAAATTCACAGGACTTACCTCAAAATTAGCATTTTAGCGAGCTGAAAAAAAACCATTTTGAATGTTAAATTATATATAAAAATCCTTTTAATTACTCTATTGTGAGATAAATACATCAGGGGGAGTGAAATATAGCTGATAAGTCAGACATAGTTGCCGAAAATGTTCCAGGACCTTATTATTGTGACTATAGTTGTATTGCATGTCACTTATGTGTGGATACTTCACCAGAGAACTTCAAGATGAATGAAGACGATTCTAATGCCTTTGTATATAAGCAGCCTGAAAATGACGAAGAAAGAGAGGCTTGCGAAGAGGCATTAGACGCCTGCCCGGTTGATGCGATAGGAAATGATGGCTAAAAACAATTTTTCGGGTATGCCAATTTTCCCTTTATTTTTGTCAATTGGGTTTAATTTTATAGAACAAAGGCGTGATACTAGTCTTTCAAAGGTGGAATTAAGTTAAACATGTATATAACAGAACTTTAAATTTCCTTTTTTGATAATAGAACTCATACAGTTAGTTAATCCAATATAATAATGTCCGGTTCTTTATTAAATAAAATGACTGCCAAAAATGATATCGAAATAAGAACTGTAATGAACAATTCGTAATACTTTATGCAGAATAACAGTGAAAAAGTTATTCAGTAATTGGAGGTATTGAAAATGGGAAGTAAAATTGTTGAAGGATTCTCTGCAATCACTAAGTCATCCCAAGAAGTTACCTCAGATATATTGGTTATGAATTTTACCATGTAACCGTCTGCTTAATTGGAGACCCCAATAACAAGACCGGGGGATGGGTGCTCGTAGATACGGGCCTTGAAAATTCAGCTAATTTCATACTAGAATCTGTTGAAAAACGGTTTGGTAAAAATAGCAGACCACAAGCGATTATTCTTACACATGGGCATTTCGATCATGTTGGGTCGGTTACTAAACTTTCGGAATTATGGAATGTTCCAGCATATACTCACCAGTTAGAAATGCCCTATATAACAGGAAAAAAGGATTATCCTGTGCCAGATCCTACCGTAGATAAGGGTATGGTAGCAAAAATGTCTCCAACTTTTCCGCACACAAATATAGACATAAGTTTTCGTGCTGTAGCGCTCCCTAACGATGGTAGTGTACCCTGTATGCCGGGTTGGAGATGGATACACACTCCAGGGCATACGGAAGGGCATATTTCATTGTTCAGAGAAAAAGACCGTGTACTTATCGCGGGGATGCTCTCAGTACAGTAAAACAGGAGTCTCTTATGTCTGTAGCCACTCAAAATGAAAAGATAAGCAGCCCTCCAAAGTACTTTACTATAGATTGGAAGGCGGCAGAGAATTCAGTAAAACAACTAACGGATTTAAAACCGTCATTGTTAGTCCCAGGCCATGGGCAGCCTATGAGATGAGAAAAGCTGACACAGAATTTAGAGATGCTGGTAAATTATTTTGACCAAATTGCCAAACCTGAACAAGGTCGTTTTGTTGAGAAGTGACAATGCTATAGTAGGTGAAAATTGCTACATTTATTTTGTTCTGCTCGAAGTATAATTTTCTAGTGCATCGATTCCAAAATGAATCCATTATCGAATGAAGAATTTAATTTTTTATTCAAAGAGTTTGTTGCTTTTTTTATTTCTAATGGCCTATTAATTATTAAATTTTATTTTTTAAATTAATTATTAACTAAAAATTAAATAATGCTTTCAAATTCAGACGTAATTTGTTTTAACAAGGTGGAATTAAAACTAAAATTAGGTAAATCCTTATTATATGCTTTAAAAATTGATTTTAAAATCTATAACATAAATTTTTAATAAAATAGTTTTTTTTAAGAATTATTTGAGAAAAAGAAGAGATCTAAGGAAAAATGGCAAAACCTCAATTGGGTTTAATTTTATAGAACAAAGGCGTGATACTAGTCTTTCAAAGGTTGAATTAAGTTAAAGTTCATGTCCACAGACCTTCTGCAGTAACACTCAATAAGACTCCCGAGGAATTCCATATTTCCACTGGACTATGTCAGAAGATTTAAATCAAATTTACTGCGAAGGTCTCTGGACATGAACACTAGTATTATAAGAGGCGTTTCTTTGTCAATTTTAAAACCGTTTTTTATTCTTCTACTTTCGGGTCGTGTACGCGAGTCATGGATCTATTCTGAAAAACGAGCACTATAACCGTGTTTGAGAAATGTATAGAGAGTTTCTAGCGATTATGGTTTTCAACAACTCACACCCACGACCTACTTTCGTTAATCACGTAAATTTACAGCGTAGTTTAAAACCATGCCTTAATTGCAATATAGCTACTCAACTCAATAGGTCTTTTAATATTTTTTATCAACCCTTTGACTTATTTATTCTTTCTCAACCTCGGAATAAATCCTGGAAAGCCCCTGAAGGGTAAGGTAACCTTTTCTGGTAATTATATAATCTCCACGTTCGTTCTGCTGTAAAACCATTCCTGTATCAAGCAGCTTCTGAAGATGGAAAAGAAGGTTTCCTCCACGCAGCCCTGTGAGTTTGGATAGTTCCGAAAAAGTTTTACTTTCTCCTGAAAGCGCTTTAAGCATCAGAAGGCGCTGTCTGTTTGCTACCGGCTCGCAGACCTCAGAGACCAGCCTGTCAGGTTCTATTTCGCTTATATCGGGCTTTTTACTTCCTTCTTCCCTGTCTTCATAAATCTGAAGGGAACGCATTAGTTTGACCTGCTTTTCGAAAAGATTCGAAGCTTCCGAAAAACACCTGCTGCAGTTGGGAGTTTTTGCTTCTTTTTTTAATTCTTCGAGCCTATCCCTATATAGCTTTAAAGTCTCAGCCTCGATACTGCGTCTGTTAACAAGCCCTGCTGTCTCTTTTAAAATATCAGTGAAAGATTTTTCACAATAATCACGCATTCTACAGTCCCTTATCATCTGGCTGTGAATTCTCTCGCTTGCGTCCTCACATAAGTAGTCAACCATAGGCTTTATAAAGCTCTTTCTCATCTCTCCAAGCATTCCCTCAATATGCTGCTGGTTTGCTCTCTGTAAAAACTTCGAGAATTCATTCCTGAGGAAAACAACCTCTTCCTTTATAGAGTGTAGTTCCTCTATATAGTGAACCTCAGAATTTTCGTGAACAGTTTCCACTCTTATCTGCCTCAAAAGCATTTCAATAAAGTCATATTTCTGTTTTAAATCTTGATCTTGTGCATAATCATAACGTTTAAGTATATAAATATATACAACAGTGTTAAGTTAGTAATATATTAGACAGAAATGTTGAAACATATTTTTAAATCAATAATACATTTTATTTATACTATAATAAAGGTGAATTTATATGGACTCAGCAAGCTCGGATTGGGAAAAATTCTGGGACGCAAAAACTTTTGCAATAATTACTGATCGTACAAAACCAGCCATGAAATGGGCTGCCTCTGAACTTAAAAAACGTGGCAAGAAAATATATCTTGTTGATCTTTCAGAAAAACCTGATCCGGACGCCCTTATAGACGTAGCTGCGCTTCCCTCAGGCATAGACCGAGTAGTTATAGGAATCACAAAAACCGACCCAGGAGACATAATTCCCATCCTTAAGAAAAAAGGCGTAAAAAAAATCTGGCTCCACTGGAATACCGATACCGAAAAAGCCGTGGATATCTGCCAGAAACTGGGACTCGAATACATTACTGGACACTGTCCTATGATGTATCTCGGAAGCGGGTTAAGTATACATGGGATGCACAGAGCGATTGCAAAAATGACAGGGAAGTACTGAGAAATATTTTCTTTCCCTAGACTTTTTTATTCTGATAAATTTACAGTTCTTAATCGATAGTTTGATACTGTTACAAAGCAACCTGAAAAACATCTCATGCATTTAGGATGCAAAGTAATTTTTAATGTGCAAATAATATAAACCATGAATCCTTCTGGAGTACATATTTCAAAATTACGAGCTTAAGGTCGGATCCTGATTTCTTTTTTCAGGAAATATCTTTTAAGGTACTATCAAGTCCCAAATCTATGCTTTTCAAGAGAGTGCCAAACCAGTATTTGTCAAGCATAAACGTATCTGAGTTAAATCAAATAGTCCCAATAGTATAACTTATATATACATAAAACTCATTAACCAGAACATCCCTATGTAGAAGTCTTAAATCGGCTCATGTAGTCCGAGCTGGTTTATTAACGAAACATTGATGAATACTTTAAACGTGTCAAGATTTATTCATTGTCAAGACTCATTAATTATCACAATTTCACCTATTACAATTCGTCCGTATTTGAAGGAATGAAAAATAATTATTATTGAACCTG
Organism: uncultured Methanosarcinaceae archaeon; assembly: GCA_963722085.1. Taxonomy (GTDB): domain Archaea; phylum Halobacteriota; class Methanosarcinia; order Methanosarcinales; family Methanosarcinaceae; genus Methanosarcina. The sequence goes on from CAVRNH010000082.1 coordinate 27,499, forward strand.
AATGGTGAGGACAACTTGGTTTCAGAGACATTAAGAAAGCAGATAGATCGATTTCTGCTGGTTTTCGGTTTTTCCCTTATGTTCGGGATAATGATTCTCGGACAGGAATTTAGAGAATCTGTCGGAGAAATAGTTGGGATTTTGATGAATCCCATACTTACTATCGTCGGACAGGAAAATTTCCATCTGGTCCTATTAGTAATGGCAGCAATTACTGCTACTTATGCATCCGTTATCCAGAAGTATACAATCGACTGGGATCTAATGAAGAATACCCAGGAGCGCATGAAGGTCTTTCCAGAAAGAATTCAGGGAGGCACAGCTTTCCCAGAATACCTATATGCTGAAAAAGCTTGAAGACCAGCGCAAGGATATGATGGAAGATCAGATGAAGATGTCAAAACAGCAGTTCAAGCCCATGGCTTATATCAGTATCATTTCGATCCCTCTTTTGATGTGGATTTACTACTACATTAGCGGTCACGGGTCGGCCACCATGGTTTTTCCCTTCTGGGGCGAACAGCTGCTTACTTCAACGGCTTTTGGTCCATTCCAACACTGGCTCTACTGGTACTTTATTTCCTCTCTAGGAGTCAGCCAGCTCATTAGAAAGGCACTGGATATCGGTGGGGTCTGATGCAAATTACAATAAGTGGGCTTCCCGGGAGTGGGACAACAACTATCTCAAAGCTTCTTTCAGAATTCTATGAACTTGAACTAATCTCCTCGGGCGAGATTTTTAGGAGAATGGCTAAAGAGAAAGGAATGACACTCTCAGAATTCGGAGCTTTGGCTGAGAAAGACCCCTCAATTGACCTGGCTATTGATAAAAATCAGAGAGCTATAATCCGCAGTCAGGACAATCTCGTTCTCGAAAGCCGGCTTGCAGGCCACATGGCTGCAGGAGTCCCGAATGTACTGAAAATCTGGATAAAGGCTCCATTGCCTGTTCGCGTGAAACGTATTCAAAGGCGGGAGAAATCAGTATCATTTGATGAAGAATTCAAAAAAACAGTTCTAAGGGAAAAATCCGAGGCTCTTCGTTATATAAACTATTATAATATTGACATTGGAGATCTCTCAATTTACGATATTGTGATTGATTCTGAAAAGTGGAACCAGTATCAAACCCTTGATATCCTTAGGGTTGCCATAGATTCTCTTGTTGGTCCACAGTAGTTTTCCAGCCAGGAAAAGCCTATCAAGCTGAATTTTATAAAAAAATTAGAGTTTATAAAAAACGTAGAGTTTACAAAAAACGTAGAGTTTATACAAAGCGTAGAGTTTTATCTGCCTGAACCTGATATATGATATTATTATCTTACTGGATGTCTTACCTTACTGAAGCTGCATACTTTGTAATCGATCTTATAAATGGCGATCTCTATTTAGCAGTAATCATAAAGATGTCCAGTAATCTTTGCTGCAAGGGTATAATATTGGGTAAGGGCCCCATGGAGATATTCTTCATTGTGATGTCCTTTTGCTGATATTGCGGGATTTCCCGGGGATTTCAGATTATTAACGTATATTTTTATTACAACCTTCTATCTAAATTTATAAATTAACTCAGGAGCTTTTGAAAAACCATGTCATCCACCGGTAAGTTGCCATCTGAAGCTGAAAGAACTCTGGTCCGTAAGTCCGGCGCCTGGACAAATCCCTCTTATGGTTGTTATCCGGAAAAGCGCCCTATACTTGAGTATATCGAAAAAGGAGTGGTGAATATCGATAAGCCCAGTGGACCTACAAGCCACGAAGTTGCAGCCTGGGTAAAGGATATTGTTGGAGTGAACACAGCAGGGCATGCAGGCTCGCTTGATCCCAAGGTTACAGGGCTTTTACCTATCCTTCTCGGAAAGGCCACAAAAGCTGTCCGTGCTCTTCGCCTGTCAGGAAAAGAATATGTTTGCCTTCTAAAACTTCACCGAGAAATGCCTCCAAAACTTGTTCGGAAAGTATGTGAAGAATTTACAGGCCCCATCTACCAGACGCCCCCTATCAAATCCGCTGTAAAACGCGTCTTGAGGATACGGACAATCTATTATATTGAGGTGCTCGAAATCGAAGGCAGCTCGGTGCTCTTTAGAGTTGGGTGCGAAGCGGGGACTTATATCAGGAAACTCTGTCATGATATCGGGCTTGCTTTAGGCTGCGGTGGGCACATGCAAGAACTCAGGAGAACGAAAGCAGGTCCTTTTACCGAGAGGACACTTGTTACCTTGCAGGATCTGAAAGATGCATATGTGTTCTGGAAAGAGGATGGAGACGAGTCAGAGATTAGAAGGGTGATCATGCCCATGGAATCAGCTGTATCTCACCTCCCCAGGATTCTACTGCGAGATAGTGCAGTAGATGCAGTTTGTTCTGGAGCTTCTCTCGCTGTTCCGGGTATTACAAGCCTTGATTCGAATCTTACGAAAGGAGATATTATCACCCTATTTACCCTTAAAGGTGAGCTAGTAGCTCTTGCAAAAGCTGAGATGAGCACCGAGGAAATCCTCAAAGCTTCTATGGGTCTTGCAGCTACTCCTGTTAGAGTTATGATGGAAATCGGAACTTATCCAAAAGGTTGGAATAAAAAAGAGGATAAAGTTAAGCTCTGACCTTAAAATTCTTTTTATATCATCGGGCTTGGAATAAGATTTATATATGACTATTCCTTTATGGTATAGGTCGTGCCATAAGCTTAGTGCCGAGGTAGTCTAGTGGTAGGGCGCAAGCCTGGAAAGCTTGTGGGGCTTAGCCCCTCGGGAGTTCGAATCTCCCCCTCGGCGTCAAGAATTTTCCTTATTCAATAATGCAGCGTTAATGCAAAAGTTCCTCAGTATTTTATTTATATACTTCAGCGTTTTTCTCAAATACATTCTCAACACTTTTTTCTTCTATCTCTCTGGGATATATGTATTGAACAGGAACAGAGTGCAGATAACCTTATATATCGGCAGTTTCATGTAAAGAAACTCATCAGTATATGCTGTAAAGAAGCTCCTTTAGAGAGCTGCTCCTGAGTTTTTCGCATATTCTTTAAGGGTATTCGATCAGGGGCTACAGGATGCTGTATGCATTCCATTGGAGGAAGTATATGGTAGAAGCAAAGAATAACGAAGAATTAAGGCATCTTGTTCGGATTATGAATACCGACCTGCAAGGGGCAAAGCCGGTACAGTATGCTCTTACAGGTCTACCTGGAATAGGGAGGCGCACTGCAATACTCATTGCAAGGGGCGCAGGGGTAAGCCCGACTGCTATACTTGGATACCTGCCAGATGAAGAAGTGGCAAAAATAGACAATGCAATCGGAAAGTTTGAAGACATTGTCCCTAGCTGGATGTTGAACAGGCAAAAAGACATGGCAACTGGACAGGACAAACACCTGCTCAGCACGGATATCGTATTGACTTTCAGGGAAGATATTAACACCCTGAAGAAGATCCGCGCCTACAGAGGTCTCAGGCACGAAAGGGGCCTTAAGGTAAGGGGACAGAGAACAAAAGCCACAGGCCGCCGCGGATCAACTGTCGGTGTCAGCAGAAAGAAGTGATTTTCCGGTTAGGTGATTTTAAATGGGATATCCAGGTAAGAAAAGAAAAAGTTACGAGACTCCGAGGCACCCATGGCAGGAAGCCAGGATGGCTACCGAAGTTCAGTTGGAGAAGGCATACGGTCTCAGGAACAAGAAAGAGGTATGGAAAGCAGCCAGTATGCTCAGGATGTACAGGTCCGAAGCCAGGAAACTTCTTGCAAATGTTGCAGGCGGCCAGGAAGGAGGACTTGAGGGCCACCTCAAAACCGAGTCCGAAGAAATTCTTTCTAAACTCATCCGTTATGGTCTAATCAAGCAGGAATCTAATATTGATGATATTCTCTCTTTAAAGACTGAAAACATCCTTGAAAGAAGGCTCCAGACCCAGGTTCTCCGTCTCGGGCTTGCAAGGACAGTTATCCAGGCACGTCAATTCATTACTCATGGACACATTGCAATGAACGGAAGGAAAGTTACAATTCCGGGAATGCTGGTCTCTAAGGAAGATGAGATGCATATCGAGTATTATGGGAATTCCCCTCTCATAAGTGAAGCTCACCCTGAAAGGCCTGTCCAGGTGGCGTCCAATCTTGCAGAGAGCACTGTTACTCTCAAGGCTACTGCCGATGCAAGACAGGCAAGACAGGCTAGAGAAAGAGGTCCTGAAAAAGGCGGCAAGAAGAAGAGAGGGAGGAGATAAATATGGCAGATATGAAATGGGCCGTAGCTCATATCAAATCCTCATTTAACAATACGATTATCACTGTAACTGATATCACCGGAGCTGAAACTATTGCAAAGTCTTCTGGTGGTATGGTTGTAAAAGCCGCCAGGGATGAAAGCTCTCCTTATACTGCCATGCAGATGGCCGGCCAGCTTGCTGACCAGCTAAGGGATAAAGGGATCAACGGCATCCATATCCGAGTAAGAGCTCCTGGAGGAAACAAGCAGAGGAGCCCGGGCCCCGGTGCTCAGGCTGCAATCAGGGCTTTTGCAAGAGCAGGAATACGCATTGGCAGGATAGAAGATGTTACTCCTGTCCCGCATGACGGCACTCGTCCGAAAGGCGGAAGGCGTGTATAAGAGATTTATCAGAGAATTCTTCAAAAATTCTCTTTTTTTGAATGCATTAAAATATAAGGGAAATTAAGGCATATGACGATGGAAGTAGACATTCTGGAGCTATCGGACAGATCTGCAAAATTCGTGCTGTCCAAGGTTAGCACATCTTTTGCTAACGGCATTCGCCGTGCCATGATCGCGGATGTACCAACTCTTGCGATCGAGTATGTGAACCTCTACGACAATACCTCGGTACTCTATGATGAGCAGTTGACTCTACGTCTGTCCTTAATCCCGCTAGTAACGGATTTAGAGACGTATGTGCCACAAGCAGAGTGCGATGTATGTGAAGGAGAGGGCTGTCCTGCCTGTGAGGTCTCTCTGACTTTGAGTGCGGAAGGCCCGGGGACTGTCTACTCGCGGGACCTTATCTCTTCTGACCCGAAGATCCAGCCAGCAGACCCTAACGTACCTATCGTTGAACTGAAAAAGGGGCAAAAACTCGTGCTTGAGGCTATTGCCCATATGGGTTACGGTAGAGATAGCGTTAAATGGCAAGCAGGTATAGCCTGTGGTTATAAAAACGTGCCTATCATAACCATTGAAAACTGTGATGCATGCGGGCACTGTGCAGCAGAATGCCCAAAAAGCATTATACGGCTCGAAGGGACAGGGGCAAGAGTTGCTGAAGATGATGTTCTTAAGTGCTCTCTCTGTAGGCTCTGTGAGCAGGTCTGTGATATTAGCGCGATAAAAGTTGACTTTGATGAAAATGCTTTTGTATTTTACATGGAATCCGATGGTTCTTACACCGCTAAAGACCTTGCCCTGAATGCAGCAGGAGTTATTAGAGGTAAAGCTGAAGAATTGTTAAATATTCTGGACCAGCTCTGATCCACCACTCAGGTGCAGGCCCAAACCTAATTTTTTGAGATTCATTTTTTCTAACCCTGAAAGTCTAACTGTGAATTATTTTTTGAAGCTTTTTTATGCCTCGATACTTTCGTAGTTGTTTTGCTTAACAAGTAATTGTTTTGCTTTACAGGAAATCTTCTATAAATTATTACCAGTGACCCTCGCGACTCGAAATGTTTATATATTATCCATGATATTGTGAGGGAGTGCAAGGCGCAAAGTGCGCATACATATCATAATAAATCGAGATGCGAGGGTTGCCCAGCCAGGTCAAAGGCGCTAGGTTGAGGGCCTAGTCTCGTAGGAGTTCGTGCGTTCGAATCGCACCCCTCGCACCAAATTTCTTAATCTTTTAATCTCAAATTCCACTCATCTTTACCCATTCTTTTTGTAAAGATTTCTTAAAGTTCTTTTACTTGCTATATCGAAATGCGAGGGTTGCCCAGCCAGGTCAAAGGCGCTAGGTTGAGGGCCTAGTCTCGTAGGAGTTCGTGCGTTCGAATCGCACCCCTCGCACTCTTCTTTTAGGTATAAGTAACATTAAAAGACGAAACTCTTTTTTGTATGACTTATACACAACTGATTCTTTTCAAAAACTACAGAATCTAAAATTAATTTATATTTTTACAATTTTTGTTGAAAATATATTGGATTTTTATGTTATCGATTTCTCAGTTCAACCGCATAAGTCTATATTTTATCGTTTATAATTACCCCCTTTTACTTTTTAGTATTAATCCACTAATCAAAAGAATATAGACGGCATTGAATAATCCAACTCCAAAAAAAGAGAAAACAGGGTTGTGGGCGTGCCTGTAATGTTGTCAGTAGAAGTAACATTCATAGATTCGTTTTCAGTGACTAAAGGGTGCTGGAAGAGTCGCATTTAGATTTTTGAACTTAGATTACTCATGTAGATATCTGAGCTTTCATTGAGCCAATCTTCCCACACTATCTTGTCAACGTAAACAATGGGTCCTGCCTGATCTGATTCATTGGCAGTTATCTGAGTTTCATTTTTAGTGGAGAGATCGTACATGAAGATATCCCAGTTTCCACTGCGATTGTCTTCCCACACAACCCTGTCACCGTAGATTGCAGGAAACTCCTGATCAGACCCATTGGTCGCTATCTCAGTCTCGTTGGCAGTAGAGATATTATACATGTAGATATCTCCATTTTCATTGCGCCAATCTTCCCATACTATCCTATCACCGTAGATAGCAGGACTGTATGCTGCCCCGCTCGTAGTGACCTGTGTTTCTTTGGAAGTAGAGAGGTTGTACATAAAGATACTGTCGTTCCCACTGCGATTATCCTCCCATACAATCCTGTCGTCATAGATCGAAAGAATAGCATCTTCTGGCACTTTGGTAGCGATTTGAGCTTCATTTTTAGTGGAGAGATCGTACATGAAGATATCCCAGTTTCCACTGCGATTGTCTTCCCACACAACCCTGTCACCGTAAACAATGGGTCCTATCTGATCAGATTCATTGGTCGTTATCTGAGTTTCGTTGGCAGTAGAGATATTATACATGTAGATATCTCCATTTTCATTGCGCCAATCTTCCCATACTATCTTATCACCGTAGATAGCAGGACTGTATGCTGCCCCGCTCGTAGTGACCTGAGTTTCTTTGGAAGTAGAGAGGTTGTACATAAAGATACTGTCGTTCCCACTGCGATTATCCTCCCACACAATCCTATCTTCATAAATCGCAGGATTGGCTGCTAATCCGCTGGTTGTAATCCGGGTTTCATTAATAGTGGGCGGAACATTTACAGTAGCTGCCGATGCTGTAGATGATACGAAAATTATCGCAAGAAATAAGGCTATTAAAAAAAGTTTTTCTTTATTTTTCATTTATCTTCCCCTTATGTAGCTTTGTATTGAGGAGAAATTCTGCAAACCCCTGATCTCAATGGATTGGTTATTTTTTTAAAAATAACCCGCAAAATATTGAGGTTTATCGAAATCCCCTAAGAAAAGCATATTTTTATTATTTTCTTTTTTTTATTAATTTACTTTTTTGTTATTTAGTCCATCATTTGAATCTATTGGACTTATATAAACTTAATAATAGCCAATATATACATGTATGAAAAACAACTTCTAAATTTAGATACATATAGAAGTATCTCATATAGATGATGCCTCAACTACTTGAAAAGAGAATTTTTCAAATTCTCCCCCCCAAAACTCACCTTCCACAAATGCCTTTTTACTATTTTGCCTGTAAAATAGAAAATTTAACTTTTACTGAAATCAAATTTATATTTTTGCATTTCACTGGAAGCTAATCCTTCCCACTTGTCTACCCTTTTCATAACATGAGAATCAAGAGTAATGGATTATCTGGCCTGCTATTCTGTTTCATATAATGCAAAGTACTTTAGAAAACCCAAACTTTTTCCAATCAGAATAAAAATAATAAGAATCTTTTGCCTTATTTTTGCCTTCTTTCTTGAGAATCAACCCTCTGAATCCCAAACTTAAAGCTAACAAAATCTTATTCTTTGGTTTTCCCTGTAGGTAATGGGCTAACTCTCTAGCTAATAGTAAAATAGACCCCCAAGTTGTCTATTTATCCACATAACCTACCGCTTAAAGAATACAGCTTTTTCTTAAGCCAAATTCAATGATTTTCTCTAACTGATATTTCCTTTCCCAATCACCATGAAACTATGTGCAAAGTTGAAGCGGAATTGAGCAGTTAAGAAGAAGTTAATGAGCAAGTAAAAGAAAAAAGGAATAAAATAGTGGGTTTATTGAAAAGACTACTGTTTAAAGAATTTTGCTTTCTTGTTGACTGGGGGATATATCTCAGTCAGTTTACTTAATACATAAAGTCGCTGTCACTTCTTGAGTTCTTGATATGCCCTGAATGTCAATCTATGTTATTTTGGAGAGTAAGCATCGGAGAACGGAAGGTTTCTTCCTAGAATAGTAGTATTTATCATTATGGAATACCAATTATTACATATGAGTATTATAGAGAGAATAAACTATGGAGGAGCTAACCTTCTAGGTGCTCATCTTGAAAAAACTAACCTTATGTGGGCTAATTTTCAAGGAGCTAACCTTCAAGAGGCTTATCTCATAAAAGCTAACCTTACACAGGCTAATCTTCAAGGGGCTAACCTTTATAGAGCTGACCTTCGCGGCGCTGACCTCCGGGGTGCTGACCTCCGCGATGCTAACCTCCAGGAGGCTAACCTTCAAGGAGCTGACCTTTCAAATGCTTACCTTTTAGGAGGTAAAGGAGCTAACCTGCAAGGAGCTAACCTGCAGGGGGCTAACCTGCAAGGGGCTAATCTTCAAAGGGCAAACCTTCAAGAAGCTAATCTTCAAAGGGCAAACCTCCAGTTGTCCAAACTCCATTTGGCTAACATTCAAGGAGCTAATCTTCAAGAGGCTAACTTTCAAGGTGCTTATCTTTATGGAGCTGACCTTCGCGGTGCTGATCTCCGGGCCGCTGACCTTTATGGAGCTGATCTTCAAAGATCTGACCTTCAAGAAGCTAACCTTCAAGAAGCTAGTCTTCAGGAAACTAATCTTCAAGAAGCTAAGCTAAATAAAGTGAAAAACTTATCACTTTACCAGCCTCCTGGTGCCAATATACTCCTAATGCAAAATTAGGCAAAGAACTTCTTACTCCATTTAAAGAAATACATTCCCCTTGAAAATCAGGTAAAGACGAATCAATGAATACTACTAAAACTTTCAAGTGGTTCAAGTAGTATTAGTCACATCAAATTTTTTGTTTATTTTCTCCAGACTTTGAAGTTAAGATTTTTTAAACTATTAAAAACATACAATGCAGATAGATTTGTCTATATATTATAAATTTCCAAAAGTGAGCTTGAGAATGAATTTCGATTTTATCTTGAGCGCTCAAGCTTTAGAAAGCACACAAGTTTACGAGATTTACTGAGAGAATAACCAATTTTTTGTAATCGCACATAATCTGATCATCTTCGATATGGAACTGTGCATAAAGCGCCTGGATCTGAGCTTTAAGATCTTCAATTCTAACCATTTATTCCGCGATGCTTCCCATCAGAGCTTATATGCTCTGGCATGCTATCGCTACAAATTGAACAAATGAGTCTGAATAATTGCAATACCTGTTCCTTTTGGCATCATTTATTCTTTTTTTAACGATCTTGTTACACTCAAATCAATGAATTGACAAATTCCATAGATAGACAAAATCTATAAAAATTCAATCAAAAGCTATGCTTGGTATTTAATTATGAATCTCCATGAGGATAAATAGTTCCACTCATTAGCATGATTTCAGATGCTATTAAGAAACTTTGATTTTTTAGCTTATGATGACCTTTTGATTCAGAAGAACACTTCTTCAAATATCTTTTTTCAAAAAGTATATTTTTGTATTACATTGCAAATATATAATCTGGGGGCAATCGTTGGCTGAAAGAGAATTAATCTTGATTTAAAAATCAATGAATTTAGTTTTCTAATCGAGATTTAAAAGTCAATGAATTTAGTTTTCTAACCGAGATTTAAAAGTCAATGAATTTAGTTTTATTTAATAATTAGGTCAAGTAATTTTGATTTGTAAATTTATCAGGTCCTGATATTATGACTGAGAAAGCTGAAGGTTATGGACTAGAGCATTCGGAGAGAAACTCATTGTTTCAAGAGGAAGCCGTTAAATCAGATATGGCTGGCTCGAAAAGAGACAACGAAAGAAAAGATTACCTTGAAATAATTGACATTATCGAGGCTTTAATGCACGATGAAAACTTCTCATTAAAAAACGAGAGCAGCCTGACCATTAATAAAATTCTATCCTTTCTTGACAATGAAATACATAAAAATCGAAATTTCACTGAGGCATGGCTGATCAAAGGTACAGTTTTCTATAAAACTGGCAAATATAATAGTGCAATAGAAGCCTTTGATAGTGCCCGGGAAATTATGCGAAAAGAGGCTTCTAAAGAAAAAATGGATACATGGAAAAAAATATACGGTATAAACTATAGGTATGCATTAAGATTTAAGGCTCTTGCACTATTCAAACTTGGAAGATATAAACTTGGGTTAGATGCACTTAATGAGATCTTAGTGATCTATCCGACAGATTCTGAAACACAGGAATATAAAAGTATTCTTTACACACTTGAAGATGAAAATTTGACTACAGAACTGAATAATCTTCCATATAACTATCCAAAAAGTTCTATCGATTGGGAAAATAGAGGTAAATCCCTTTATGAATTACATGAGTACGAGGAAGCGTTAGAAAAATTTGATAAAGGCCTTGAGATTAACCTGGAAGATGCAGATATTTGGAGATATAAAGGTTCTACTCTTTATATGCTTGGTAGATATGAGGAAGCATTAGAAGCGTTTGACAGGTCTCTGGAAATTAATCCTAAAGATGCAAATGCCTGGAGCTTCAAAGGTTCTACTCTTTATATGCTTGATAGACCCGAAAAAGCATTAAAAGCATTTGATAAAGCACTACAAAAGAATCCAAATATACTGGAAGCTTGGTTCAATAAAGGGTCTATTCTATTTGAACTCGGGAAATATAAGCAATCACTCTCTGCAGTAGAGAATGCGTTAAGAATTAATACTAAAGACATAAATGCTTTAAATCTCAAAAGTTCTATCCTTGATAAACTTGATCAAGAAGAATAGTAATCCCTTAAATTATTCAAATGTTTGTTCATTATTTTAACTTCTTCTTTTAATTGGCTGTCTTATAATCGTTTTAAGTTTTTCTGGTTTTGTTCTACGCACATCACTTAAGTATATTTCATGATGTCTCTCACCAGGTATGCTGCCATTAAACTCATAACCTTTCTCTTCAATGAAATCGTGTAGTTTCTCTACCGTTGGTCTTTCCTCTGAATATGGGCCAATATGCATTATCTGGGCCGATAATCCTTCATGCAGGTTTTCAAATTTTATCTTGGAAAGCGCAGGTAAATTTTTCTTCTTTTCTACTTCTTCAATAGCCTTTTTCATAATCTCTTTCGTGATAAAATCTGGTTGTCTTATCATTGCTGTCCATTTCCAACCGCTTTTATCTTGAATGCTGAAATCTCCCATATTTTCAACCCACCAGAGCCCTTCAAGAGGCATTACCACATAATCCTGCGCTTTTTCTTTCTCATAGATAAATTTAATTTTATAAGACACTGGAAACAGTGCTTCTATTGCATCTTGATAGTCTCTTGAGGTGTTGGGATCACCTTTCCCATCTATCATTAAAAAATTCATTTTAGGGACGTCTACAATTGAGATTTCTTTTGCAGATGGAGCGTAAAGTTCCTTGTTTTCCTTTTTAAGGTCTATTTTTGGCATTTTAAATCACATCCTTTCTGTGACTGTTCTAATCTTACTTTATAGGTTATTCCAAAACCAAGTATATTTTGGCATTGTGCCTAATTTTTGGTCGTCCACTAATACCTGATTGATGTTTTCAGGATATAATCTCAAACATGGCTTTCGCTTGTGTTTATATGCACACACAGCAGGTTGGCTCCAGCAGTGCCAAAATTACGGGAAAATAAGAGCTGGAAACTGTATTTCGATTATTTTGGAATAATATCAATCAACAAATGATGGACTACCTAATTTTTGTGAATATCAAATAATAAAATTCTCAAAACTATTTTGATAATTGCAAATTTGATTGTCATTGTAATTTGAGATTTAAGAAGTAATTTTGAGTTTTAGGGTCACTTTATTATTAAGGATTTCAAAAACTTCAAACCGGAAACTCGACTGGTTGATCGAATTTTGAAGTTCAGATACACTATTTTGGGATCAGATCAAAAAGTGAATTTTTAGTTTTGAAATAAGCTCACCTAAAAACGAGCATCAAACTCTTTGAATAACAGCACAAATGAATAGATCAAAAAGTGAATTTTTAGTTTCGGGATAAGCTCACCTAAAAACGAGCATTATACTCTTTGAATAACAGCACAAATGAATGAAAGTACTTGAAAGCACTTTCATGCCAATTATACAAATTATTATCTGTTACCACAGCATATTGTACAAAACCTTTCATCCAAAAAATAAGACATATATTGAAAATCATGGACTATATTTTGAGTGGAAATGAAGATAAACATCGGAAATGTAGGAATACATAGTAGTACTTTTCCAGTTTCTTGCATTATCTACCTCCTACTTTTTCTTCCAATTTCTTAGGTTTGAGAAACCCTTAATCATAAACATATTAGTAAAATTAACATAAAAACATACTTTTTTATGATATTTAAATAAAAATAAAAAATGTTTTTAAAGGTTTATATTACTTTATTGTTCATGATAAAACATTAAGCCTTTGTAAAAAGGATTAAAACATATTATAAATTACTTAAAACAAGAATATAAGTCATTTATTGAAGTTATATCATTTTATCTCTTTTGATATCCTTTTATTTTGAATATATTTCCAATACATAACTTAGTTTCGCAGATATGAATGTAAGATCATTTATTTCTCCAGAGGGTAGATCTACTGGTTTTTAAAATGAAACTCCACCGTTGAAATCACAACGTTGTATCTTGTGTCCAGATTTCTTGGGTGCCAGGTCCTTAACTTGTGCTCTAACTTGTAGTAGTCTTGCAGAGAGAATAAACTTTTTCTTTTGACAGTTTCTTTTAACAGAATTTCGTTAATCAGTTTAGGACTTACGCAGTTGAGATATTAAATCAAGTACAAGCAACCGCATCTGGATTGTTGGGATTTAGATAGTTGAGTATTTGCTGTTGCTGTTTTTCAGTTCAACCGCGTAAGTCCTACAGTTATGAAAACATTTAAAAAGAATTACATTTTGCTCTTAATCCTCAATTTTTTTAAATTCATCGGATTGTAACAAATGGATTATGGGAAATTGAAAAAATAAGGTCAGGCTTGACCTCTCTTTCCCTTTCCCGAATTTTATGCTGATGAACGGCGATTATCCTTTTTGAGGGGAAATATGGCTCAAAACTTTAGGATTTGAGCCTGAATAACAGTTTTTCCCCTTCGGTTGGCCTATTACTTTAAAATGAAGTCATTTGCTCTGAAGTCTGGCTCTGCATTCGTTGATGACATCGGAAGCGTTGTTATATTCTTTGTCCGGACAAGCTTCAAGAGCTCTTATTATTACGTCGCGGACATGAAGATTCTTAGCTTCATCAACAAGTTCCTGCTTAGATGCCGGATATTTCCTGTTATGGAAAACTTCTACAGCCTTTTGAAACCCTTCGAATTCCTGGATAACATCGGCAGCGCTGTCGTATTCCCTGTTTGGAATGTTTTCAAGAGCTTGCATTGCTTCGCCACTAACATTCCGTTTTTTAGCTTCATCGATAAGTTGACTCTTCCTTACAGGATAGTTTATATTTCCCAAAGCATTCTGAACTTCAGTAGAACTTGCTTGCATTTATTTTCTCCCCCATATTTTGGTTTTATTTGCCTTAGAGTTCCTTGCTAACATCAGGTGTTCGTTTACTCTTTGTCCGGAAAGTCCTTGAAGAAATTTCATGATCTCATATTTGTATAGGTCCAATCTGGCTTGAACTCCTCTTGATGAGGTCATCTTCTAATTCGGACGTGTACTGTCCCCCCCAATTCAGCTGCCCACCCTCCTTTATTATTATGTAATATAAGGTTAGAGCTATTTGATATTATTATTTTAAACAAGTTTTAAAAGTAACTTTTTTTGTGTGGAAAATTTAAACACACCTCTTACTTTTATTTAGATCCTCAAGTGCATATATCAATTTTAAAATTCCAATAATTTGACGAGGCTATTCTTGACACAATATAGATATCTTTTAATTAAAGAAATTTCGTGGTCGTTGAAACCTCCCATCAAAAACATCGCAAACAGATAAACAAGCATACCCATTCCTGCAACCTCGAAAAGCTCGAGAATAGTTAAGATCTCGAAATGGGAAACAAAGAAGTACATAGCGACTGAGGACAGAACGCTTTTTGCGATATCGTGAAAATAAAATTCATGTTTAAAATATTTTAGAGATATATGCGTGCAGAAAACAGCCATAAAGAAGTACGCGAGTAGGGTTGAGATAGCAGCCCCTAGAATACCTATCAAAGGTATTAGGAAGAGGTTGATCAATACATTCAAAACAGCCGCAGCAAGATTGATATAAGTTATAGATTTAGTCTCTTTAACAAGGAACATAATATTGACAAAAATTTGAAAGATTCCTGCTAATAGTCCAGAAAGTGCAATGATGGGAATTACAAGCCAACCTGAAAGGAAATCCTGAGTTGTAAAGATTCTAAGCAAAGGTTTTGCAAGAGATGAAAGCGCAAAGACTGCAGGAATAGAGACTAGAAGGAAATACCGCAAAGAATGAGACATATAAACTATTATTTCGTCAATTTTATTTTCATCGTATAAATTTGAGAGTGCTGGGAGGAGAATAAGCTGAAGAGGACTTACAAAAAGCTGTATAAGGCTACCAAAGGAGTAAGCTGCCGAATATATACCCACACTATTGAGGCCGAGAAAGTAAGTAATCAGATATCTGTCACTTGAATCAGTCACCCATCTTACAAAATTATTGGGGGTTAACGGTAGAGAAAATTGCAGATACTCCCTTAAATAAGTAAATCGAGGAATAACAAATCCAATCTGTGACATAATAGTCAGAAAAGCGATTAAAATAATGATGCCCTGTACCAGCAATGTGGCAGCTATCACGCCAAGAAGCCCGTATCCTATTTTGAGAAGAATAAAAATAAAAAATAGTTTTCCGAGCGCTTCAAAAAGGGTGAAATAGGAGAATTTCTTGATTTGCCTGAGTATTCTGAAATAAAAAAGAGTTATAGGCTCGATTACGTTCAAGAGAATCAAAAGGGAGCCTGCCTGAATGAAATAGGTTGCATCTGGATCCTTGAAACCGAATGTTGCAAGAGGTTCGGCAAATATATACAGCATAAAAGAGGCCAGAAGGCCAGACACAGTCACGAAAAGAAGAATAGAATAGACAGCTTCCCTTATTTTATCCTTATCCGTCTCAGAAGATAAAAATCTGACAAGCCCAATTGAAAGCCCCATGAGCGCAAAGGGAGAAATTAAAGATACCGTTATATTGATTTGAGCCCAGAGGCCATAATCATATGTTCCAAGGTTTTTTGTCATTATCGGGAGTAGAAGGAAACTACTCAAGTTTGTAAGCACCTGAACTATACCTATAAGCCCAACATCCCTTGCAAACTTTTTATATGACGTCATAAAACCTTGAAAATAATTTAGTTTTTTAAATATTTGATTGAAAAAACTTAAGATGATAATTTTAAGAAAGATTCTCTTACAATTTGATCCAACTCAATATCCAAAATCTGGTATTTATATCCTTTTGAGTCTCCGTAGAAGTTTTATTATGTCAGAGAATGGATTTTTCTTATAAAAACATATATAATTTTGAATTAGAACGTTCGGGACGCGTTCTGCCATCTGTATCCGTGCCCAATCTATTCATTTTTCGTGCCATGATGATGCCAGCATGTCTGCGTACAACAAACACCAGCTGTCTCTTGATTGGAGTCCAGAAATTTTGGCAGATAGTTCTAAAAATTTTTAAGGACATTTTCCAAGATTTTTATTATCGTACATTTTTATTCAGCGTGTGAAGGGCGGGAAATAAGTTTCAAAAAAAGATTTTTATCCACGGAATCTACCCAGCCAGTTATGTAAAGAATTGCAGCGTAAACTGGGACAGAAACAATACAAAGGAAAAGAATGTCAGCATATGACCTGAGCAGGATAATGAATAAAGATATAGCACCTGCTGCTATTAGAGGAGAAATTGCTCCTTTGAGTAAATTTTCGTGTAAAAGGTTTTTATGAATCCAGGATAGGCCAAAAATCATGGCTCCAAATGTTGATAATACAGTAGCGATAGCAGCGCCTATGTATCCAATCCAGGGGATAAGGATCAGATTTAAAATTACGTTTAATAATGCTGCTAATATGGCTCTTTTTGAGGCTATTTGCTGGTTTCCACTTGAAATACACGTGGTACTGATAAGAGTAGTTATAAACATAATTGCTGTTGCCCAGATAAGGACCTGCAGTGCAATTGCAGAACTCTGATATTCAGGCCCGTAAACGATAGAAGTAATCTTATCAGAAGCAAAAGTTACCAGGACTGCAATTAACAGACCAGTTGCAAAAAGGTATTTGAAAGTCCTGGAATATGCAAAGCCGAATGAATCAAAAGAATCTTTGTAATATTTTGACATTAAAGGGAATGTGGAAGTTGTAAGTACTGTTGGAAGGAAAACAAGAGCGTCTGTAAGACGATAGGCAGCAGAATAAATCCCAACTTCAGTATCTCCTCGTAAGAAGGAAAGCATAAGCACATCGATCCTGAAATATATTATAGTAAAAACCGAGGCAATAGCTATTGGAACAGCTTCTTTTAACAATTGTTTCATCAGAGAAATATCCACATCAAAAGATACTTTAACTAATTTTTTAGAAAACAAGATCATGAGTAAATTATGTATAAAGGTGGCTAAAACCGATGCTAAAATGAGCACGTTTAGCTCCGAACCGTTAAGTTTCGAATGATTTTCTATAGCCAGAAATATGAATACTACAAAAACAATCCTATTGGCCAGGTTGAAAAGCAAGGAGTATTCCATTCTCAATTTTGCTTCGTATATAATTCCGTAGGCACCAGTCCCGCTTATAAGCAGCCCGAGAGACGCTAGGTACAATGCGTTTTTAGTTGATTGGGGGAAGTCTATGACATTTATAAGAACCACAGCTAAAAATAATGCTACAATCGAAAGGCAGACCTGCATTATAGTTCCATTACCAATCAGTTTCCCTGCTCTTTCAGGTTCTTTAGCGGCCTCCCTTACAAGTATTTGATGAACTCCCATGTCAGGAATGAAACTGAAAAAATAAATAAAAGCAAAAGCAAAAGTATACATTCCGTATTTTTCAGGACCTAGATAACGGGCAATGTATAATAAAGCAAAGAAACTGAGGAGATTTGTTGCAACGCCATTAAGAAACAAAAATCCGCTATTCCTTACAAGGTCTTTAATAGTCTGCATAAAAATATCAACACTGACAAGGGAATAAAAGAATATAACTTTATTGTTGAATTCGCCCTAAATTTGTATTAATGCCCATCAATACAACAGCACAATATGAAATTATTCAATTAAGCTGGATTATTTTTTAGAACGTTGGTATAAATTAAGGCTCTCTATCAAATCCTCATAACTTTATATATGGCACTTCTTGATAATTTTACTATTTTGATTCTTTAATTCATTCTTTAAATATCACACGAAATTGTAAGATTATAATTACTGAGCTTACTTCAAATTCCGTTTGTTTCTAATTATCAACTAGTTTGAATTGTATTCCTAACCAGGTACTCGATTGTTTATTCAAGGCTAAGCTGCCAAAAAAGCAAATTTTGATCTGAATAAGCTCCTTATATTGGAATGAAGGATTTTATCCTTTTAATTGCCATATTTTTATATTCCAGTAACCTATGATTCCAAAAGTAATCCCTGATCTCTCGATCTTTAATTTTTTCATCTCTTTTTACAAGTGGTACTAGGTACCCCCATAAAAAGGCTATTCCAGTATAATATGGTTTTCTTAAAGTGTATTGAAATATGCTCAGTATTATTAATAATGGATTTTTATTTAAATAGTATGCCATATATCCATTACATTTATAACCTTTCCATAATCCTTCTGCACTGCTCGTTAATCTTCTTTCTACCATCTGTATCTCATTAAACCTTTTAATATCCCAACCCCTAAGTGTTGCTTTTATATTTGAGATCGAATCAGCAGAAGGTTCTGACGAAAAACCACCTGTTTCAAAAAAGCATTTTTTTGACCAGACCCTCCCTGTCCCTGAAGGGAAACTCTCAACTGTTGTAGATAGTACTGATTTCCCATTAATCTCATGATATAGTCCCCCGCTTGCAATACCTAACTTTTTATTTATTTCGAATTTAGATAATATTTTTTCAAAATACTCAGGCTCTAATAATGTATCTGCATCTATCGAAGCAACGAAATCATACTGAATTTTATTCTCCTCACAATATTTTAATATAAAGTTGAATCCAGAGTTGTATACACACGATATATGAAAAATTATGTCTCGAGGCTGGGGCGGCAGCCTTATAGTTTTTATCCAATTGTGTTTAGACACAAAATCTTTGATTATTTTTGGAGAACTGTCAGTACTTCCATCATCAATAATCAGCCAGAACGTGGGTTTCAGAGTTTGGTTAATCACGGATTCAATTACATCACAGAGAATCTTTTCTTCATTTTTTACAGGCATTATCAAAATATACACGAACAGCTCACTTCCCACATAATAAATAAACTTGCAAAGATATATAATTGTCGGATGCCCCATTTTTCTTTGCTTCGTTTATTTTTAACCAATTTTTGAGATTTTATTATCTTTATATATTTAAATTAATAGTAACCAGCTGTAGAGGCAAATGGTGCTTATTTTGAAGCCATAAAAAAATAATTAAATGTAATGTTCGCCATTAACATACATCTTTTTATAATCTGAGAAAAAACACAGCCAGTTACTATTTACAAAGCTTTCAGCACGCTGTCCAAGCCGACTTAACTACTGCAAGTGCCAGTACTTTGTAAGAGCCGGGTGAAAATTAAAAATAGTTTTGGGATGAGCTCAAATGTAAAGAATTGTGCCGAATTCTAAAGTATCAAAATCAAAAAGGTAAGTCGATATTTTAGTAGTGGCGAAAATCAGGATAGAAAATTATTCTCTTCTGAGTTCTTTTGCTCTCTTCTCTGCCTCTTCTTTTGTCTGGAATATTTCACCGATGCAGGTGCATTTTTTCATATTGCTATCACAGTAATAGATGGTATACAGGGTTTCTGTTAGGCTGTCAACAGGCACATAATTAATCTCAGTTTCTCCCCGGTTTATACGGGTGAACTTCCGCCCATCGATCTCAATTTCTCCAACTTCTTTCTCACCATATCCATAAAATGCACTATCATCTTGCTCAATACGCCATTCCTCTACGAAATATTCGGGCCTATTTTCTGTATAATCTATCTCACAATATCCTATGTCAGAGCCTTTCACATATTCAAACATGCTTTCATATGCATTTACCTGCTTTACTCTGTTGTAAAATAAAATATTTACGTTAATCATATTTTTATCTCCCGGTCTAAGTCTTTATTAATCTTTATAGGCGTTTAAGTATTACATAAACTCACCTACACATATACACACCTGTTAAAAAAATAAAAGAGTATAATCAGAACCAAATAAATAGTGAATCGTTTTGAGACAAGCTCGTTTTTATATAATAGATTTCTTGTTCTATCTCGGGTTTTACTGGATAATTTTAACTTCCATTTATTGATGCAAATAAAGCAATTTGACATTCAGCTAGTGCATCGATTCAAAAATATGCGACACAATAAATTTTTGAAAACCACGGAAAGCATGGAAGACACGGAATCAAGAGAGCAAGGACACAGTTATTCAGTGCTTTCCGTGTCTTTCGTGGTTATAACATCTGGATCGAGAATTCAGTTCCCGATTGGCTTTATGTGTTTGTAGAACTCCTTGTGACTCTAATCATTTGCGATCCTAAAGTTTAATTGTTTTCTGAATTATGCATCTATTTTGGAATCAATGCACTAGCTATAGTGATAGTAATTTGAAATTCCAATCTACCAATCAAAAGTCCACTTATCTGGATTTTTCTTTCTCTTCATGTAGAAGGGCTAGATCCAGAATTTTTTCATACGTTTCTTTATCTTTTAGTCCTACAATCCTGGCTTGCGTTCTATCTTTGATGATATTCCCATTCTCCTGCATGTAAACGTATTCTCCATTTTCAATACCCACGATCACAGAGGAGTCAGGAATATGACCTACTCCGAAATATGTCATCAGTTCAGGACTTTGAGTTATATCTATAATCATAATCGTTGCTTTTCCTCTATATTCAGTTGCCATTTCTTTGAGGATTGGCTTCATAGATTGGCAATAAGGGCACCATTCAGCTCCCATTCTTAAAAAAACCGGCCCTTTTTGGAGGGATGTATTTATCTGCCCAAGCTCGGTTGCTCTTACAAAATCACTTTTTCCCTTAGTGTCCCCTGGGCTTGTTGAGTATTTCTCATTTAGTGGGGCCCGTATAATACTGCTGTTACTGTTGTTACTGCTAATGTTTTCTGAAATATTCTCTGTGAGATTTTTATTTAATAGATTCGTTAAATCCGTGCTTCCGTTTCTCTGGTAAATCCTTATTGAGCTTGAGTATTCTGTATTGTTAATAAGTGTAGTATTAACAGAGTTATTAAGCAAAATTCCATGGGTATCTGTTATCACTAGATTATTTGACAGTATATTGTTTTCAGAGTGATTAAGAGCTATTCCGTCACTGCCGAGACTAATTAAATTACCTCTAAGGTAACTACCCTGTGAATCTTGTAAGGCAATACCCAGATAATTCAGTATAATTGTATTGTTAATTAAGGAACAATTTTGCACCCCTTCAAGGTAAATCCCTACCCTATGAGAATCTGTTCCTAAAGGACTTCCTAGAATATAGAAACCTTCTATTGTCACATTGCTTGAATAAATATCAAAAATACTTTTTCCTGGAACTGTGCCTATGATATAGATATGGTCAGTCTGGTTACCTGAGAGAGCGGAATGTGAAAGAATTGTGAGCTCTTTATCTATTTTTACATTTTCTTGATATATTCCCTGACTTACAAGGATGACATCTCCATTTTGTGCATTATTGATAGCATCCTGAATAGTAGTGTAATGTCCCCCACCGTTCCCATTTACATTAATAACCGCAGCACCTGCCTGAGTTACTGTTGCCCCAAAGATAACGAGGAAAATAACGAAGATATTTTGAATTGGCTTTCTTTCCATGAACAAATAAACTCCTTAATTGTTAAGTTATATTAACATAAAATAAACGTGCATATAATAATTCTAAGAATAATAATTTGAGAAAATAAAATGATTTCGAAACATGTGTTCTGAAAAATAAGCCTGAATTCTGACACTTTTTAGCAATTATTTTATTCGTCAAAAATTAACCCATCCTTTGATGGATAATTTTGGGCAAATCGGCAAATAAATTATACATCTGTGGGCATCTGCGGAATGTGGGCAGGAAATTTTAAGCTATAGCCTGCTTTCGGCAGGTCGACATAAAAATCCATTCGATTTTTCTATTGATATCGTTTTTTCCAGAACTTTTGAAATTCAATTTAAATCAAGAATTACTAAATGTTAACCATAACATAATTAATATATATTTGAGGTAAATAAGATAAATGGCAACTCGTGTTAGATATATAGTCCGTATGATACTGTTTTTTAAGTGAACATGCAAAAAATGACAATTAAGGATATTTAGATATTAGGATGTGCTTGCTGCCGAATGTAGGCTATAGTATATCCTTACAAACATTAGGTAACAATTAGCTTGAAATGTTGTTAATATAAGAGCCTATCCCAAAACCAATATAATGCCGAAATGGGAGTTGTAATGTTGGCGGCAATAATAGATTAGATAATGTTTTGGGATAGGCTCTAATAGTATCTCTCGCATATTGCAGAAAGCTAGAATTACAGGTATTGTTTCGTAAGAAACATCAAGCTTGAGACTTACATAGAAATTCAGTTCCGATTTATATTCCCTTTCTACCCTTCTTGAATACAAAAATATAAAGAATGGGTAAAATGCCTACAGTATTTAATATGAGTATAGCAATAAACCAATATTTCTGGTCTTCTCTTGCTGCCTTCCAGAGAGCTATACCCTTCCAGATTAACTCCCACACTACCAGAATCAAAAACAGGTACATAAGTTGTGGATTCGTTTGTAGCGATAAAATAGAAGCATCTGCCATTCTTTCCTCTAGAGGATATATGTTTGTATAATTAATTTTAATATTACTCTTCCTTCTCAGAAGACTATTCCTTAACTTGATGTATTACATCTCTTTCTGAGTATAATATGAGTTGATATGTTTATGTGTTGATCTGTCCTCTTTGATTCTTTTTTCTGAATACTTACCATTTTTAAGACTCTCATTTAACAATATAAATAAGCGCAGACAATCCATATTGTTTTTTTCCTCACAGTCTTTGCCTAATTTTCATTTCTTGCGTGTATTCCCTTACAAGTTCTACATATTCTTCAGCATTTTTTGTTATGGCTTCAATTTCTGCTTTTTCTAGTTCTCTCTTAACCTTCCCAGGAACTCCAATAATCAGGCTTCTTTCAGGGAATTTCTTCCCTTCAGAAATGAGTGCATTTGCGCCTACTATGGAATTTTGTCCTATCTCAGCCCCATTTAACACTGTAGAATTCATTCCTATAACCACATTACTTTCTATTCTGCACCCATGAAGTACAGCTCCATGTCCCACAGTTACATCATCTCCAATCTGAACCCCATTAATGTGGTCTGTATGAATTACCACATTATCCTGAATGCTCGTCCTACTCCCAATCTTTATTTTATTTTGATCTCCACGGACAGTGGCGTTAAACCATACACTTGAAAAATCTCCTACCTCTACATCCCCAATGACATCCGCAGAATCCGCAATAAAAGCGATCTCTGATATTTTCGGGCTCTTACTTTTAAAATCTACTATCCATTTTACATATCGT
>CAVRNH010000083.1:0-23701 GCA_963722085.1 uncultured Methanosarcinaceae archaeon
AAATAGTTTTGGCACTGAATTTAAAACCGGCCTAAGAGGTCCATACCATAACAGCAACGTTTTACCATAAAAAGTTGCTATTCTGAAAAATAATAGGACTTAAGCAGTTGAACTGAAAACAATATCATGAAATATCAAATCATCAAACTTACAATATTTGTGACAGACCTGTTCATGATTTGTTTTGCTCCCTAACTACATAAATCCTGTTAAGAAAGATTCTTCAATTCACTTTAAGATTTTTGTAAATTAAGGGTCTCAATGCTTCTGTAATCCGACACCGGATTGTTTAGTGAGTCTTTGTCGATCTAAATATTATAGGCGACATATTCTTTGGTTCGACTTGTCAATATGACAATTCCAATCGTTGCCGAACTAACTGTTTAACCACAATTACAGCCGTCGCACAATCAATCGTCGTCCCAATCGTCGTCCCAATCGTTGTCCCAATCGTTGTCCCAATCGTCGTCCCAATCGTTGTCCCAACCATTGTTGCACCTATCGTTGTCCCACCAATTGTTGCGCCTATCGTTGTCCCACCAATTGTTGTACCTATCGTTGACCAAACCGTTGCCTAACAAGTTATTGTCTGCCAAGTCTAACAAACGGTTGCCCAATTCTGTTTCCTGTTCTTTCGTAAGTCCGCTACCATCACTTTTGATGATCACCTCTTTCTTAAGGTTGTCCTTGGCATCTTTCGTACTAGCGGCACTTACTGATACAGCCGTCAATGTAACTACAAGAAAGACTGCCAGCAAAACAGCTAGTGTCTTTTTTATTTTGTCAAATGTTTGTTTTCTCATCTTTTCAAACCCCAACATTTTTCTCAATTCGATATAATTTAAACATCTCTGTTTTTCCATTCATTTTTCATGGGCAAATAAACTCATTTTACCAATTAATAATCCAGATTACGGTTTTAGGGGACCATTTCATTAGTAAAATTCAAATTTTTTATTATATGCCGATGAATATAATTTTTAATTTCATTGTTAGTGTATTATTAATTATAGGATATAATAATTAACGAAATACATATACTAATCTTATATATGGGGTATTATAAGCAAAGATTAATATTAAATAAAAGTTTATGTAATCCTGTCTAGCTTTCAATATATGTTTCCAATAATGGTATTTTTACAACCAATCCTAATCAAAAGCGTTATCTATTCCTTAATTTCTCTGAGTTTGCAATCTGAGTCCGTGAATCTTCTATTAAGTGAGGAATTATGATAAGTTGCTTATTCCTATAACAGCTCTCTAAAATATTCACTAATGAAACGTTGGGTGAAAAGTGACGATTTCAGTTTCAGAAAAAATACTCGGAACACATGCAAACAAAAATGAAAGAAAATAATTCTTAAATCTGTGTTAAATAATGCTCAAGGAAAATTGGTTTCTACAAGAAAAGGATAATTTTGAAATGAGAAGTTCTCATTTCTTTTTTTAGCCATTAAGCCTCTGTCGCATCAGCATCCTGCATAAGTGTCCTTTAAGCTGTTTGAAAGTGTTTTTATAAATATGACCTAACTTTTCACTGCAGTATTCTCAGCACTCCCAGTTCCTCAGTATTTCCCTACAGTTCCAATTCCTGCAGTATTTCCCCACATTTCCAGTTCCTAGTTCCTGCAATCCAGCAGTTTTTCCTCAAAGTTTCCAGTTCCTGCAGTCCCAGCAGTGTTCTCCAGGGTTTCTAGTTCCTGTAGTAACTCCCATCTTTTAAAGTCCCTGCTCCTGCGAATATTTCTCATTAAACTTTATAGGTTAAATAGCAAACAGTATTGTAAGATATCCAATTCTGAGACATTTTTAGGCAGTTTCAGGATATTCCTGATGTACTTAGCCCTATCCTGCCCCAAAAGTCTAATAAAGAGCTTAAGAAAAACTGAGTTTTCTTCCATGTTCTATATTGAAATGCTGGGAAATGCTGAAGGAACTGGAACCCTAAATCCTGAGGAAATGTATCTGCACAAAAGAAGAATTTCTAGGAGATAGATCTGCTAAGGACTGGACTCCTGAATCATGAGGAGATGCATCTGTACAAATATACTGTTTTGGAGGATTGAAATAGTTATATATACGTTCTTGTTTCCCCGCTGAGAGAGAAAGGAATTCTTGAGCTTCACGACTTAATCCTTTAACATCTTCAATTTCGAGTTGGAAAGGCTCAGGAGGTTCACAATATTCACCTATCATTTTTGTGTAAATTATATAATTTCCTGCCTAATTTTTCTTCGTTGTATCGAGACATTAGATTTTTACAATCCCAGGGCAATTCTCTCTTCACGTTTTTACGAGCTTCGAGAGCACACAATCTCTTCTTAAAATCAGTTAAAATCATTTATTTGCACTCCCATATTCCTAATCTCTAATAAAACAGATTTTCCTTTAGGGTGTATCTCCTTCCAAGCTTAGGAGGTTCAGGATCCCAATAAGGAACATCTTCCTCAGGATGGAAAGCGAATACTTTTATAACGTTACTACCGTCCAAATCAAAACTACGTTCAAGGACTTCAAGCCGTTTCAAAAGGACTGCAGGAATAGCCATTAAACCGCCTTCTTTTCTGCCTATATCCTTTCAATCGATTCAATGAGAGCTTTACACGAAAAACAATTTGTCCTTGATCCAGATGACGTTTTACAGCACGTTAAAAGTATTCCCTGTATGGATATTCTTTGTTTTGTAGAACATCATAAATTAAATAAATAATTCCGTCCGGGCTTTCACAAATGATTTTTATATTTCAGCCATCTTCGGGGGTCATATAGAGCGTGAGATCATCCCAAAACTCTTAATTGCTTCTCTGATTTTAAATTGCGAAAGACCAATCGGATTTCCGATCATGAAAATCGTTCTGGAACTCTATTAACGTAAAAATAAAAATTGGTTTTGGGATGAGTACTAAGTGTATTATTCCTTCTTGTGTTATTATTCATTTTATGCTGAATGCTACGTGCCAAAAAAAGTAGATAACATATGAATTTTGATGCTATTAGAGTATGAGCAAATAATAAACATTTTTGTAGAGTTATTTAGTTGGTGTGAAAAATAACACAATCAAAAGCAATCTATACAAAATATGCCAGGTTAAAAAGATCTTCAATTGACTATAATTCCTTATTTATATTTCTATATATATTATATGCTTTAAATGAGAATTGTCTTGTGATACAATTTAGAACCGCTTTCAGCTAAACATAAAAAACTTATATAAAATGAGAAATATAATTTACCAATACTGTCGTCTCCAGAAAATAAATTGGGAAGACCCGTGGAAAAAATATATTTACACTGTTCTCGCACGCTGAAAGGAGAAGTGATCAAGTTACCTCAAAATTGTATCAAATTAGAATGATTTTGGAGTGAAAATATGGTAAAAGAAATATTTGGCAGAATAAAAAGAATACTGACTATTTTAGTATTAGCATCTATGGTATTGTCAGTGACAATTGCTTCAGTAAGTGCATGTTCAGATGAAGACTGTGACGATCACGACTGTGACGATCACGACTGTGACGTAGCTGACGATCACGACTGTGACGATCACGGCTGTGGCGGAATAGGCTGTGGCGGAATAGGCTTTGACGGACTAGGCGTTGACGGACTCGTTGACGGACTAGGCTTTGACGGAATATGCGATGACGGAATATGCGATGACGGACTCGTTGACGGACTAGGCGTTGACGGAATATGCGATGACGGACTCGTTGACGGACTAGGCGTTGACGGAATATGCGATGATGGACTTGTTGACGGACTAGGCGTTGATGGACTAGGCTGTGACAGAAATGTCTGTGACAAAAAAGTCTGTGACAAAAAGACTGTGGCAAAAAAGGCTGTGACAAAAAAGGCCGCTTTGAAGGAAGAGGCTGTGACAAAAAAAGGCTGTGCAAGTAAGGCCGGTTTGACGGAAAAGGTGTGACAAAAAAAGCCTGTGACAAATAAGACAAATTCTTAATATATATATACACAGTCCATCCCTAAACTAATACTCGATTGGTCTTTCGCAATTTAAAACCAGAGAAGCAATTTAGAGATTTGGGATCAGCTCATAGATAAAAACGGATTTTATTTTTTAATTTTTGGAACTTATGTTTTTAACCATGAGATCAATTGCCAAAACTGAATACCCGAAGAAATTGTGCCAGTGAGACTTTTTTCTCCTTTTTAATCTCTTCTTTTACTTCTATCAAATCATTAATTGGATTTGCCTGTACTGATGGCTTAATCGTAGGAGCAGCAATCAAAATAGGTGCAAGTGTTGATTCTTATTGGACACAACTTTTGGCACAATTAAAGGCTTATCTATTACTGATATCTTATTTGGTATGGTAGCTCCAGGAAATTCTCCGTATCTATGTTTATATATGAGCTTATCCCAAAACTCAGAATTAAGTCCCTATGTCTAGAATCAAGAATAATCATTCGATTTTCTGAATAGGATAATATTTCTAAGATCTTCATTGATCTGGAAATAAAGTTTATTTTGGGATGACCTCAACATCTATTTTATTTAGCCGGTTTTATTCTCTATTCCAATGATCAGGAAGCCAATATCATCAGCACGCACAACAGGATATCCTGGCAACCTTTATCCACGGAAGTCTCACTCTAGGATTCTTATTCAGGAGTCCTAAACTGGCTCTTCGCTGTTTTGTATGGGTTGAAAAAAATTTCTCAGTTGAAAAGTAACTACACAAAATAGATAAACATCGATCTTGCATGTGATATTTCACATAAAAGTTTCTAAATATTAGATCTGTCACTCTTACATTCAGGAAGTATATCTGAATTACCCAATCGAAACAGCGAAGAGCCCAAACTTTTGATATCACATGCTTCTTACAATTAACTCTATAAAAAGAAGAGCAAGTAAAACCATTAATATGTATATTGGCCAAAGTGGAAATCCTTGAAACATAATTAATACTATAAAAATTTATTAAGATGCATAGAGCGGGAGAGACAACCCGCCCATTTAGACTCAACTATGACACGCAGAATCTATAAGACTTGTCCATGGGTTTTCTGTTAGCAATCCTATATTGGAGTTAAAGCTATTCCAATTTAATACAATGCTTAAGAGGAGTTGGATCCATCTCCGGCCTAAGTTCCAAAAAATAAAATAGATATAACGGGTTATAGTTTTAGAGTTTTTAGACGTTAAGAGGAAAAGACGGATTATTAAAGCCTATTTTTTAGAAGCATA
Organism: uncultured Methanosarcinaceae archaeon; assembly: GCA_963722085.1. Taxonomy (GTDB): domain Archaea; phylum Halobacteriota; class Methanosarcinia; order Methanosarcinales; family Methanosarcinaceae; genus Methanosarcina. Next base: position 5,214 of record CAVRNH010000083.1, read on the forward strand.
GCCGCGAGCTTCTAACCAATATATATTATTAACCGAAGGTATAATATACCGCCTAAGATGTGGCAGGAAATCGCAAAATACGGACGCAAGCTAGTTGAACACGGGCTTGTCGAATCCAATTTCGGAAACATTAGTATCCGAGCTGGAGATAAAATGCTTATTACCAGGTCCGGGGCTGCACTTGATGAGATAAACGAAAATAGTATTGTTGAGGTGGATATTCAGGATACTTCATCCCTGGATATTATTGCGTCTTCCGAAACCGTAGTACATAGGGAGATCTACAGGCAGACTTCTGCTCTTGCAGTAATTCATGCTCACTGTCAATATGCGGTTGTGGAGTCCTTACTTGCAGGCCCGGTAGGGACAATTCTGCCTGTAGACAGTGAGGGGCAGTACTTCCTGGGGGACATTCCAGTCGTTGGAGGGGGGATTGGGAGTAGCGAACTAGCAGGGAATCTCTCGAATGCACTTTCGAGACATAGAGGTGCTGTAGTCTACAGTCATGGAACTTTTGCAATTGGGAGAACTCTTGGAGATGCGTATATAGTGACAACGCAGCTTGAGCATTCTTGCAAAATCAAATATTTACATAGGCTTGTATCTTCGGAAGAGAGAAATAAGTAAATTCACCTATTGATTATGAGGACAATCAAACATGCAGTTATAAATATAAATATAAAAAACAAATAAACAAAGAAACAATATAAATAAGTAGATCTAACCCGAAATAAAGTAAACCCAATCCAAAATAAAGTAGATCTAACCCTAAATAAAGTAAATCCAAACCAAAATATGGCGTAAGACAGATTGCCTGTTTCTCAGGACAATTTTCTAATGCGATATAATTAAAAGAAGACTCTCGAGTACCATGACGTTTAACACCCTGAGACCCCTTGCCTCAAAAGTTATTGAACCGCTGGCAGACTTTTTCGTCAGGTATGAGGTTTCACCTGATGCTATTTCCATAGCTTCTCTTATCTGTGCCTTTTTTGCAGGACTTAGTTTTTACTATTCTCCGGCAGCCAAGGAACTTATCTTGCTGGCAGGTATCCTGGTAATATTTAACTCGATTTTCGATGCCCTTGATGGGGTAATTGCACGGAAAACCAACAGGGCTACTCCAAGAGGCGATTTTCTAGATCACGTTATCGACCGATATTCGGATGTCTTTATTATATGCAGTATCTTTTTTGCAGGATATGTACACTGGCAAATCGGGGTTGCGGCAATTGTAGGTGTGCTTCTTACCAGTTATCTCGGCACGCAGGCTCAAGCCCTTAATCTGGGAAGATATTATGGGGGGATTATGGGTAGGGCTGATCGTCTTGTGGTTATAACGCTTGCAGCTTTCGCCAATTCTGTCTACCCGGCTTCAATTGAAGGCCTTTCCATTCTGGGATGGGCTGTCGTTCTTATTGCTGTAACCAGCCACATTACTGCGGTCCAGAGAATTTTCTATATATGGAATAGGCTGGACTAACTGGTTCTCTTTATTGATTTTTGAATTCAGTCTCTTATCCCCTCTGGTCCTGAAAACCGGTCAGTGGCGGATAGGTTAATGTAAGACAAAATCCAATAGTAGACTATGCCGCCTCAAGAAAAACAGTATGAGTATCTGGAACATACTGCAGATATAAAGTTTCTGGCCTATGGAAAAACACCGGAAGAAGTATTTGAAAATGCAGCTCTTGCTATGTTTAATGTCATGATTGATACTGACAAAGTTTCGGGGGAGACGGTAAGAGAGTTTTTCCTTAAGTCACCAGATCTGGAATCACTGCTTGTGGACTGGCTTTCCGAGCTTCTCTACATTTTTGAGGTTGATGAGATTGTTTTTAGGAAGTTTCAAGTTGAAGAAATTAAAGAAGATGGGGGCGAGTATTCGATAACTGCCCGGGCCTCAGGCGAAAAGTTCTATCCCGAAAGCCATCCTTTTGAAACCGAAATAAAGGCCGTTACCTATAACCAGTTAGAAATAGAGAAAAACGCTGACGGCTGGAAGGCTCAAGTTGTTGTAGATATCTAAGGAAATGGAAATTTTTAACTCTTAAGAAGACTTTGATTCAATCATGTTTATGGTTATTATTTCTCTTTTAAGCTTCTCTCTTAAGCTTCTTTTTAAGCTTCATGTGCGATATCTCTCATGTATATATTATTATCCTATCCTGTAATATAATATATCGAGTTGAATCCTATCCAAAACTAATTCAATGATGCTTAAGCTTACTCAATCATGTTTCGATTGAGTCTTGTTGTATCGAGCTGATCTCATTGTCAGGCATTTAAATATACATAGTAGCTTCTAATTCAACAAGGTCGTGTATATTAATCGGTTTCCGAAGCGATTTCAATAATTACCAGAGAAACGGAAGGTAAATTTGCAGTGCCAGAATAATATTCATAAATGTAAAGGAGCAGGGAGGATCGATTATGGTAGAGAGTGAAGATAAAGCTATTGATGAATTAAGCACGGAAAATATGCAGGCAGACGTAAAAAGCATGGTCCGAAAGCTCTCCGACAATGACTGGGAAATCCCAATAGGGCACATACAGAACATGCGGGTTCCGGGTCGCTTATTTGTATCCGAAAATTTGCTTGGAGATATTGATCCTGGGACTATTGATCAGATTGCAAATGTTGCCACTCTCCCTGGCATTCAGAAGTATTCCATGGCAATGCCTGATGCCCACCTTGGCTACGGTTTTGCTATCGGGGGTGTCGCAGCTTTTGATGTTGAAGAAGGAATTATCAGTCCAGGCGGAGTAGGCTTTGATATCAATTGCGGTGTGCGGCTTGTTCAAACTAACCTTCAGAAAGAGGATGTGGTTCCTCATATGAAGAGGCTCGTTGACGAGCTATTTAGTAATGTGCCCGCAGGTGTCGGTTCTAAAAGCCGTTTCAAGGCTTCTGACCAGGAACTGGATGGAGCTTTTCTTCACGGCGCAAAATGGGCTGTAGAATCCGGTTATGGTGTGGAAGCTGATGTGGAGCACTGTGAGGCAAACGGGTATATGGAAGGGGCTGATCCTTCCCAGGTCAGCACAAAAGCCCGAAACCGCGGAAAACCCCAGTTAGGAACTCTCGGGAGTGGAAACCATTTTCTTGAAGTCCAGTACGTGGATGAGATTTACGATAAGGAAGTAGCATCTGCATTTGGTATTGAAGAAGGCCAGATCACAGTGATGATCCACTGCGGGTCACGGGGGGCTGGGCATCAGATCTGCACGGATCATCTCAAGGAACTCTCTCAGGCTGTAAAGAGTTATGGGATTGATATCCCGGACAAACAACTTGCCTGTGCTCCTGCTCAGTCAAGAGAGGCACAGAACTATTTTAAAGCCATGCTCTGTGCTGCAAACTACGCATGGGCTAACCGTCAGATGATTACTCACTGGACAAGGGAATCCTTTGAAAAGGTATTTGATAGAGATGCAGATGATATGGGGATGAATTTACTTTATGATGTAGCTCATAATGTGGCAAAGCTTGAAAAACATACCGTAGACGGTAAGAAAAAGAGGTGTATGTGCACAGGAAAGGGGCAACAAGGGCATTCCCTCCAGGGCACCCGGATGTCCCGGCCGTATACAGGGATGTAGGACAGCCAGTTTTGATTCCTGGAAGTATGGGAACTCCATCTTTTATATTGTGTGGAGCAAAAGAGGCTATGGATATATCTTTCGGCAGTGCTTGCCATGGAGCCGGCAGGGTCATGAGCAGAGCGCATGCAAAGAGAGAATTCCGCGGACAGAGCATAAAAGAAAACCTTGAAGCTCAAGGCATTACAGTTAGAGCAACGCACCCTTCCGTAATTGCAGAAGAGGCCCCAGGTGTATATAAGTCAAGCAGCGATGTAGTAAATGTCGTACATGAACTCGGCATTGCCCTTAAGGTCGCAAAGGTCCTTCCTCTTGGAGTTGCAAAAGGTTAACCGGATGAAACTTCGACCAATACGAAAGCAGGATTTCAGGAAACTTTACCTGCAGGATGAAATTTTAAAGTTTTAATCTCGATTTCAATTTTTGGCCATTTTATCTTGTAATTTTTTATATTTTTTATTTTTATAGATTTTATTTTTTATAGTCTTTATAATTTTTTATAGCTTTCTATTTTCTAAAACATATTCGGGACCTTCCAGTTCTTCTATTCTAGATAATTCAGGAATGTTTATTTTAGACTCTTTATAGAATCTGAACTCAATCATACTTGAATATGAGAACGTCTCAAAGGGCGTGCCGTTTTCCCTGAATATATGCGAAAAATATTCAACTAGATTATGGATAAATTTTTCATTTTTGAAGTCATGGAAGATCGTTACTGCCTCTTTCCCAGGCTCAAGACAGACTTCTATATTTTTGACAAGTTGAGTTGCCAGGTACATCTTCTTGAAGTTGATTAATAAATCATGAAGAGGCATATCACTTACTGACTGTTTGTATAACCGTTCAAGAATTTTTGTCGGATTTGGGATTTCTCCGGTTGCAAAAATCTCAAATTGATTTCTGTGTAGAGTTACGAGATTATACCTTTCAATATTATAAGTATTCATAAGCTGGGTCCAGAATTCTGCATTGTCGTCAAGTTCCTTGCATACCATCTCAAGATATCCAAAGTGCGTTCGGATCCCTGGCATAATCTCATTGGAAGATATAGACAAATTCTTTTTAAATGAAATCTGGGTCGAGTTTGCTCTCCTGAATATATGATCAATATCGAGTTGTTTCCATTTGGCCAGGAAAAAAGCCACTAGCTGGGCAAAAAAATCTCTACTATTTACTGAAGCGTTGGAAAAAACCACGAGTGCAGATTCTGGATTATGAATGTCTTCACATTTTATTGAGGTCCGGATTGCCCACTGGTAATTTCTGAATATCCTGTTCAGGTACTCTTCGAGCTGTCTCATATCCTGGATTTCAAATGGATTTATAAGCTCATTAACAAGCTCCTCATCTGTGAGCCTGCCTCTGGTATGTCTAAACAACCACTCTAGCATCGTTTTATTTATAACGATATTTTCCCCATTTCGAATTGTGTCGTTTAACTCTTCTTTTGCAGGGGTCTCCTTTAGAAATTTAATTGCCTCGTCAATACTTTTATGATAAGTAAGAGCTGTATCCGCAACTTCGATGGTATCCCTTACTGCAGCGCTCAGGTTTCCATCATTAGCATCCAGCAGGGGCTGTAATTTTTTAAGGTACTTGTCATCAAGGGATATATTTTTTCTGATCAGCATATTCCCACCCGACACAATCCGGTTTTATGGTTCTTTAGCTACGATTCGTTTTAGTGCCATAAAAATCAGGACTTTCTCCGGTTTTCTGCAAAAATTTAAAAATTCTCATAAACGAGCATTTTTGTAAATTTAAAAAGTTGACTTATAAGTTCATTTTATGATATTGCTAAGTACTACCGAATATTAAATCTTTCTATTTAGTACCATTATTTGATAATTTTTCTGGCACATTATCCATCAAACGCGCCTGATTAATATTTGAGAATTCTGCACATATTGTCCTGTTTACATCATCTGATCGTTTCTTCAGAACATAATACTTTACTTAATATCTGATACTTAATTTAGATCGAAATTCCCTTTTATGTATTGAATAAGTGACAACAGGTCAAAAACCGATAATATTAGTTCACAACTCTCTATATATATATGTTAAGACAGTCTACGACATGTAAATCGCAAAAATTGGTATGTGAATAGGACTGGAATTGCCTGAAGATCACGTTATTGGTTTCACCCTGCTCTAACAGTTTGTTTAAACTTTGATTCTCTGCTAGTCTCAATAGCGTCAGTTGACGCTTTCTGAAACTGTGGGTTTGGGAATAGATTTGTATAGTTCCTGCTTTAATCGTGGGCATATGTATAAATACTCATCAGGTTCTTACAATTCTTTGAATTCAAGGTCCTCAGAAACAATAACAGTCCGAAACGCGAGTTTGGGAGTGGATTCACAGTGTCTGGCCGGCTGTTCTACTATTTAGCTAACCAGGCACTTTAACTCCTAAGAAAATAATTAATAATTTTCTTAAAAAGCTTAACTGGTAACTGAATTTTCTCTTTAAATTCTTTATCTTTAAAACCTGATAACTAAATTTTCTTCTTTAAGTTTCCTTACTTTTAAATATTCTATTTTAAATATTCAATTAAGCTTTTTATAGGAGATTCTTGAAAATCACTACTCATTATTAATCTTGAAAACCACTACTGATTGTTAATCTTGAGATCACTACGGATTATTGAAAATCGTCACTTCTGGCTATAAAGCTCCCTGAATAATTTATATTTACTTCATTCTTCGATTTTTATATCTATTAACATGCTATCTATTTTTCATAAAACGTTTTCTTTCTCTCTTTTCAGACAAAGAAAGCTTTTGAGAAAATGTCTCAAGAAGAAATTATTAAAATAGCATAAAATCTCTGAAAGTAGAGTAAAATCGAGAAGTCTCTGCCTGAGGTCAAATCAAATCAAAAGTCAAAGTATAAATAATCGAGTAGAACTTTGCAATAAATAAAAATTAAAAAAGAGATAAGCAAAGGAAAATTTCCTCTGCTTCGAATATTGAAATTCTTTTTAATCTTTTCTTTCGTTTACGTCAACTTGGTAACCGGGTGGTTTGCCAGGTCTGCGATCTCGATACCGAGGTCTTTTGCAGTCTCACCAAGCATGATGTCGACCATTGCTACAGCAGGGAAGACTTCGTTGACGTTCTCGATAGGTCCATAAAGGAGGTAATCGGAACCTGCAATCTGTGCTACCAGGTTGGTACCAATGTCTGTAGGCATGTAGACAGCTTGTGGATTAGGCTGAGTTTTCTTGAATTTTCGGAACCAGCTCCAGGAAGATGCCATGTTGTGGTATCCTCCGCCGACTGGCAGCCCGAACTTTGCTTTGAGTGTGGGTACCGAGCGGATAGTAGGGCCAGAACCTGCGCCAAGAGGCATTGCAGCGACGTCGATTAAGGGTACCTTGATTCCACATTCCTTTGCGATCTGAAGCATTCCTTTCGTTTGTCCAGAACCACCGACTTCAAGAATGTCCAGCTTTCCTTTTACGGTGGGGTCTGTTGCGTTAAAGGCGAGCACAATGGCTGCTTCCACCTCGCTGTCTCTAAGGATATCGATTTCTTCCTGTTCGATACTTGCGTTGATCGAGTTGTGTACAGCTCTGTGTGCAACTCCGATCTCGGAACAGTATTTGGCAGCAGCAGCCCTTACATTTCCGGCAGAGGAGTCGATCAGGAAAGGTGTGTGGTCATCAATGTCAGTGAACCATTTTATGTAGTTACAAATCGCTTCGGGGGTCTCACCTACGATCTGGTTTGCATAGGGATTACCAGTGGCATCGCTCAGTGTTACCTGTGTATTCCAGAGCGTTTCCGCAGTTGCTTTGTCGAAAATTCCCTTGTCCTCGTCTGTAACGATCTTGTGCCTTCCATAGAACATCGTACTTACTAACACAGTTGGATATTCGCCTGGCTGACCACCGAATTTAACTCCACCTAGATCAAAAACTTCCTGTTTCTTATCAAATTTGAACATTTTAATCCCTCTTGATTACTGTATTACTGTCGATAATGATGATATCGAGACATAGACCAGGAAGAGCAGCAGGCCGATCACGCCGCCGTACAGAATTCCGATGTCCCTTCCTACCTTCTTTCCGATTCTCTGTGCAACTTCACTGCCAACGAACTCGACCTTTTCCTCAATCTTGTCGAGCCGCTTCATGGCCGTGTTAAACTCGCTTTGATCTACAATAACTATAGGTGCTTTTCCATCACTCATAACACTCACCTCGTTATACTCCAGACCAACAACGGGACTACAACAATCATCAGAAATACAAATATGAATCCCGCTCCAAACCCTAAGATCCCGGTAGCCATTACACCGGAATCAAGCTTCTGGTTTCTTGCTATTAACTGGGCCCTGTACCTGATACTTTCGAGAGACGTATCGATTGCTCCCATCTGCGGGGTAGTCGCCATCGGGACTCCCTTTCCATATTCAGCTTCTGCCATTCTTTTACCTCCCTATCAATAGCATTCCAAGAATAGCAATGGTGAAGGTTAATCCTATCATGAACCCTTCAAGCTTTCCTGCACCTACACCTGCATGAAACTTATTGAGGTTTCCAATGTCGACCAGGCTGCTATCGATCCCTTTCATCCTGCTGCGGACCAGTGCAATTTCGGCACCAAGTGGTCTGACCCCAGATACCTCTTCTTCTTCTCCTTCTCCCTCGGCGATCTGGACGATGAAGGGGTCGGCATCAAAGGCTCCCGGGTCTTTTGAAGTGAGTTCTCTTACCTTGGAAGTAATTGCGCCCATATCCTCCGTGTCAAGAAGGTTAATGACCTGGACCTGTTGCTGGAAACGGGCAATTGCATCTGCGTTCAGGTTTTCCACATACGGAATTGCGCCCTGGGCTCCTACAATCCTATTCTCTTTTACACCATTTGCGTGCAGGGCTATTATTGATTGTCCAAGTACGTGCCCTTTAACCTCAGTACCGGTCACAAGGAGGAACCTGATATTAGGGTTTGAGATAATGTGGGCAACGACCTTTTCGATACCGAGATTTTCGGTTTTACACGATCCTGTAATTGATGCGCCTGCATCAAGAACAGGCTTTCCCGGAAGGTGTGATCCGCAGGTAATTACACATACTGGATTCTTAGAATCCCCAGCATCGTATTCACCTTTCAGGATAGGCCATCCTGGGGCAGCATCTTTCTTGTTTGCCATTTTAAGCTCCTCCCGCTGTCATCACAGTTCTAAGATATATTAAAAGGAGAACCATCCCGAAGAAGAAAAAGCCCACAACAATCCCATAGAATGCATTGGTATAGAACCCAGCTATATAGGATGTGTGTTCACGGCCTGGCCAGGTGTTCATGAGCGGCCTGCTTGGGGAAAGAGAATTTATGAGGTCTTCTGCTATTAGATCCAGCTTGTCCAGTCTTTCAAAGACAGGCGCCAAGCTGTATAGGAGGACGTCCTCTCTCTCCTGTGCGACCAAACCGCTATCCGTATCCATTACCAGATGTATTTCAGGGGATATGCGAACTGTGCTCATGCCATCTCCTCCTCAGTTGGCAGCATGCCGGTATCGACAACCCTGTATGCATCTCTCTTGACAAAGCCGTAGTACTTGCCCCAGAAAATGTACCAGATAGCGAGTCCAATAAGTACTGTTACAGCGATTGCTCCTATACCTGCTACGGATGCAAAGCCTGAGAGAACCACTGCAATTCCTGCTTTTTCCGCAGAGAGTGAAAGGAGTCTGTCCTGCGTTTCGTCTGGTCCCAGGTTTGAATTGTGCGGGTGCAACATTGCCATACCGCCGGCGATGTAAATCATCATTATGAAGCCTGTTGTAACCACTTCTCTGACAAATACTCCATAATCAAGGGAACCGGCAATTACAATACCAAGTCCGAGAATCAGGAGAGCTCCTGCCCCCGCAATCTCAGTTGTTGCACTTACCATAATTGGGATAGTCATGCCGACTATCTTTTTAGAAATAATTCCTACTATAGCTCCGATAGCACATGAGATAATGAATGCGACAAGAGGGCCTGCTGGACCTAGACTGAGGGAAAGTCCGAAAAGGACGGCAATAATTCCCATACCAAGGGCGAGCATACCTATTGACGGAACACCCGTACCAAGCCCGTAACTTGCAATACGCCTGACTGCATCAGCACCCCAGACACTGGCGAAGACTGCCCCCAGAGCCCCGAAGAATACAAATATAGGGCTCATTGGGATAAGGAAATAAGCGAGATATATGCCTGCGAGGCCGCCAACTACGCCCATAGCTAACAATGTGTTCGGAGGGATCATTTTTTGTTCTGTCATTTTAGAGACCTCCTACTGATCCAAGAGCTCCAACTGCTACTACTGCTAAAATACCTAGAGGAATTGATGCAAGGAAGGAAGCAATAGCCGCCTTTGGCCATTTTTTGAATTTAGGATCATGGAACCCTTCAATAGTACCAACAATGTTGTAAGAAGGGATAACCGAGTTTATAAAGAAGAAACCTATCGTGAAAGTAGATACAACGGCTACGAGGTTCAGATTATCTACCTGGAGAGTTGACACTTTCATGAGAGCATAGTATGCAAGACCTGCTCCAATACCTCCGAGAAGACCTCCTATACACGCGCTTACGTAAGCAACAGTTGGAATACCATGTCCTTCAGTACCCTGGGAGACATAGAGATCCTGTCTGTACTTGGTGATAGGGTCGTACTTTACTTTTGCCGAAACCGGCATAACGCCCACACCATAGGCGTAAATCCAGGTAGCGACTATCATGGTTGCTGCAAGCATGACCATTGCGCCGACTCCTGCAGCACCGAGAACCACCCATATATCCTGATTTACAGCCATTACAGCCCCAGCGGCTATGATCCCGGCAATTCCGGCTCCGGCTGCAAGCATCACAGTACCGGTACCGATACCTGTCGCCTGGGCCATTGCTGCGGGAGCACCGCCCACAGGTATAAAGTGGACACTAATGGAAATTAAAGTACCGCCGATTACAATCGCGAGAATCCACAAAATGTTGGACGCAATAAGTCCTACGATGTCTATCATGCGGCCACCTCTTCGCCCTTGTCTTCCTTGTACGGCCCGAATTTTTCACGGGTTTCTCTTTCGATATGCCAGTTCCAGATACCGAATACAATAACAATAACTAAACCTAATAGATTAGAGAGCCAGCCCTCTAGATTCCCTTCTGCGGGATCAAAGACTAATAGAATCCAGGTACCCAGGAACACGACCATTCCAAAAGACACTCCTGTCATCGGTCCACCGAACTTTGAGCAGAACCAGAGGTTGTCAATACCATTCCTCAGGCCTGATTCGCCTTTACGGACAATGTTTCCTGATTGTGAAGCATTTAGACCAGCGCCGAATTCAGTCGCTTGGAACTGACGCTCTGCACCTAAGTGGACGTCACCTGTGGCAGACCCGACTGAGCCTACTACAACTCCCCATAGAAATGCCAATAAGACAAATGGGAAGGGATGCGCTAGTGAATAGACCATTAGGTACGAGACTACCTCTACTGAGAACGTTGTTAAAAACGCAAAGGCCATGATCACAGGTGTGTGAGATCTTATCAAGTCTAGATATATAGGCTGCTTAAACCGGGCCTGGCTGGCCTCTCTGCCCATAATTGCTGTCACGGAATAGCTTCCATGCACCATAGCTGCAATAAGAGCTCCAATAACCAGTGCAAAGAGCGGGGATAAACCAAAGTGTTTTATTAATACAAGAGACCCAGTAGCACCGATTGTACACATCATTGCGTTGGAGACCGGTTCACCAGCAATTGCTTTATTATAAATTCGATGTACGTAACCCATCTGGGGAGCTAACTGCACTTGTGAGTTGGCATTGCTCTGCGACCCGACGTCGGATTCCAGGTCCTCTGAGGCACCTGCTATGGTCGCAGCTGCTCCAATAAGTGCGAGCACTCCCATGCTTATGAGTGGTTCCATTCATTTTCCTCCTTTATGTTATTACATGTAATAAGGCCGGATTGAAAAAACGCTTTACATTTTTTGAGATCGTCTGCCTATTCTTACAACGAAAAATAACGAATGACAAACATTGAATTTTTCATTAGAGAGGATCATTCATAAACCTTTCGAAATATAGAGGCATTTAAACTATTATTATCTACTTTCTTAATATACAATCAATTTTATAAGAAAAAGTCGGGAATAAGAATTAACAAATTCGTATAAATATATAAAAAAACAAATTCAGCTCCTTTTAATATAATATAAAGATTCCGATTGGCGTTAATGAGTGATTTTTTTATCATCTCTAAAATATATATAGCAATTTTATTTCACAAAGGACATTAGATTTTTATTTTTATATTTTTAATTTTTATAAATTGTACTTGGTGCCAATTTCAGTACTTTTCTGCCGAAATTTAAGAAATGGTGACTTTTGTATCCAAAAAATAAAAAAAATTAAGAAAGTTTCACATTCGACAAAATTATAATTTCTGTATAAATGTATATTTTTTCAGCAATTATTCTTACCTTTTTGGAAACTAGAGCTGGTAGTCCATTTTATATAAAATTATTAGCCATTTTTGGCATGTACAAGAAAGTAAAATGTATTCAAGTTCTGGCTTAAGGTAACTTCCATCAAATTAATTGGAAAGTAACTTTAAATTCCACGTTTTGGCTTTTAAGAGTCAAATCTTTATAAGGTTTGTGAAATTTAATTCAATGGATTACAATCGGATTTTTATATTTAGTTTCCTTACTTAGTGCGTGATTTTTGGAGCTTCGTCCTTTGCCGGTGCCCATGAAGATTTAATAGAGCATGTTGGATTTATAGAGCTGTATATTCCCAAACTGGGTATTTACAACGGTTCGGCACTTGAAATGGAAAAGTTTGAAAACATGTTTGACAAAATATCTGTATACGATTTTGGATATACTGTTCATGCTCCTTACTCTGCAGCAGATCTTAAGTATCCTTCAGCCCTCCAGGTAGATACTGCACGAATGGGTGACCGGGAGTTTGCCCTTATGAAAGAGTCCATTACCCTTGCAAACAGGATCGGAGCCCAAATAGTTGTATTGCATCCGGGAAGAGTTGGGCCTGATAGGGAAAAAGCATTTTCCTCTATGGTTAAAAACCTCAGTACTCTTGCCTCTATGGCTGAAGATTATGGAGTTATTCTGGGTCTGGAGAACAAAGAAGGTACTGACCTTTCCAACCTTTGCTGTGAAGCTGAAGAGCTTTTGAGAACCATAGAAGCTGTGAATTCCGGGTATCTGAAAGCTACCTTTGATATAGGACACGCAAATCTCACCTGTGGAGGCAATTCGGAAAAACTCCGGACCTTTGTTCGAACCCTGCAAAAATATATTATTCATCTTCATGTGCACGACAATAGGGGGCAATGGACAGAAAAATACGATGGAGACGAACATATGGCTCCTGGAAAGGGCTGTACCGATTTCACGGTCCTTGAACTGCTTTCTGGATATAGGGGCATCTATAACCTGGAAGTCTTTTCAGTGGATGATATTTGCTTCGGGAAAAAAACCATTGAACATTCCCTTAAGATCTGACAAAGTAAATCCGTTAAAAAAGATTAAAACCGAGGTATTGAGAACCTCAGCTTTTTTAATAGGAATTCATCTTTTTAATAAAAGTCCAGTTTCATTCCTTTCTGCAGGAGTACCTTTTTAAGCTCTTCATAAGCTGTGAAAAGCTCTTTTTTCTGCCTTCCCGCAGTTTCAAGCCTGGGTTCAGCCTTGAGCCAGATATCTCGCTCCCCGGTTCCTCTTGTGACCGCAACACAGGCAAGCATATCTCCGTGCGTCAGTCTGTATACTGAGTCAGGCCCTGTAGGAGTCACCCAGGCAGGAGAGACGGTTTTAAGCTTTTCGATTAATTCGTGCCAGTTGAGATTTTCGGAGGCTCGGAGGTTAATCTGAAGGTGAGCACGTTCCCCTGTGACTTTTTCATCAACGTTTTTGAGAAAAATACTGTACTCGGGATCTTTTTCATTGATCTCTTTTGTTTCATAGCGGGCAAGCTCTTCGGCTTCCTCTTCGAAAAAAGGGCGCAAGGTTAACCCTGCTTGATGGTTTTGTCATTAGGGAGACCCCGAAGAAAGCAATTGCACTCAGTGACATTCCTACGATAACACCATGGCTCATAAGAATAGGATGGATGGTTTCGAGATAGTAGGGGGCAAGAGGGGGTGTTTTTATAAGGTCCAGAGCCACAAGAGCAACCTGAACTGCAAATCCTACTATCATGCCTGCAAAAGCTCCTTCCTTGGTAGCTCGCTTCCAGTACAGTCCTCCCATGAGTGGGAAGAAGTAGGAGGAACTTGCAATGAAAGTTGCGATGTGAATGGCATCGATAATGTTGGGGATAATAAACGAACCTGCAGTTGCGGCAAGTATTATAAACAGCACACTGATCCTGTTTACCAGCATCATTTCCTTCATTGTAGCATCTGGCTTTATATATCTCTGGTAAATGTCCCTCGAGATACAGGACGCTCCTGATGTTGAAAATGTATCAGTACAGGACATGGAAGCAGCTGCAAGCCCGATTGCACTGAAGGCTATTACTATGGGGGCAGAGGCGAAACGTTCATTGACAAAAGCCAGGAGTGCGGGCTCTGCTAGGGCCATTCCTGCAGGATAGCCCATTGTTGCGATTTCAGGGTATATGGAATTGAGGGCTATCGCAATAACAGCGCAAGCTGCAAAGACCACAGTAATCATGAGAGAGCCAATTATCATTCCAAGTCTTGCAGATTTTGCATCTCTTGCAGCCCAGACTTTCTGCCAGGGATCCTGCTCGGTAATCCAGCCCGGAATTATAGCAAAAATAAAGATCAGTACCATGGGAAGGCCAATTGAGAAGGGATTCCACCAGCTTCCAGGAACATTTCCGAAAAGCTCGGAACTACTTATTGCAGGAGTGTTAAGGCCTCCATCCGCGACCGTTCCTACTGCTGCAAAAGCTATTCCTACTGCAAAAATGGCAAGAAAGGCGAACTGGATAACATCTGTCCAGACAACTGCCGAAAGCCCTCCAAGGGTCACATAAAGGGAAACTGCAACTGCGACAATGGCTGCAGCATAGAATGGATCAAGGCCGTAAAATACCTGCAGCACCAGGGAAAGGCCTGTAATGTCGGCTACTGAAAAAAGAATCATTACAACAGTGATTATCAGGGCGATTGGCCATCTAACTATACTGCCATAACGTTGTTCCAAAAGTTCGGGCTGGGTAATTGCAGGCAGGTTTTTGATCTTCCCAACAAGCACGGCAATGATAAGAAGGGCGAGGATATTGGGAGCCACAAACCCCCATATTGAACCCATCCCCTGAAGCATATAAAATCCGACAACTGCAAGAATTCCGCCGGCTGTCAACCAGGAAGCTGCGGCTGAAAACCCTAGGGCTGAGGGACCTATCCTGCGGCCCGCAAGCCAGAAGTCGGTAACTGATTTTTGTCTTTTATTAAAATACCAGCCAATCGCCACAAGTCCAGCTATATAGACTGCAAGCATTACAAGGAAAATACTGTAACCATCCATAAGGAAACCTTCAAAAAGATCAAGTAATCAATAAGAACATATCCATTTTATAGAAATTTCTAAGGCCATTATTACTGTTTCTGAACTATATTACCTTTTAAATATTCCCCCTATATTCACAGCCAAATAAATAAATCTTTACTTTTTCATATTATTTGCCCACTGCTTGATGTAGTCTTTCTTTTCTTTTACGCAAGTTAACTTGGATTAAACTAAAGTCAGAGGGGACAGAGAAAAGGACTTTTAGGCTGATGCCAAAAATATTGTAAAATCTCAGGACTGTTGGCCAAGCATAAACTGAATTTGACTTTCAGTCTCTTTATCTTTAACTACCTGTATAAAATATTCAAAAGCTTAAGGGGGTTTTTACTGTGCAAAAACATATATGGGATAGGGTATGCGAGGGGGCCCAACATTTCAAAAATTAGTCTATTTCTTTTTGAATGATTCATTTTTTTAAGTAAATGTTCTTTTATCAAATCGTTATACGATTCGTTCTGCATTATACTTCTTGCAGCAAGATTCGCGCTCTGAAAGGCATATCTCATTCCAAATCCCCATAAATTGTCCTGAAATCCCCCTGCCTCTCCTATCAACATTGCTCCGTTCTCATCATAATAGTTTTTTCTTATCTCAAAGTGCCCATAACCACCAAATTTTTTCCCCGTAGAAAGTTCCTTTTCATCAAGAAAATCTGAAAAATAGTTAAGTGTGTTTTGAAGGAACTCCTCTGAACGAGAGGCACTCTTGCGTCCATAAACAGTTGCAATTGTTCCGTGCCCGTTTTTAGTCAAGAGATAGGAATAAAACCCTTCAGCTATATCCTGGCCAAAAGCCATATGATAGCCGCTTTCGAAACTGGTATTAAATTTGATTCCTCTTGCAAGGATGTTTGCGTTTCTGGGACCTGTTGCATTTACTTTAACAGGCAGTTCCCTCTCCTGTCTGTAATTTAAATGAATTTTTACTCCCAATTTTTCGGCCTGTTCAAATAAAGCCTTATCCAAGCAGCCTTCTTTGCCTCCCCTTCTCACCAGATAATAGGCATTTTTTCCTCTGATAGTTTTCATTTTCCCTGAATAGTGGACAGCCAATTCTGAAAGGGGTTCATACTCAAAAGACAAATCAATGCCGTATGATTCTAGCTCTTTCAGAACATCAATTTTCTCAGACCAGTTCTCTAATCCTTGCCAATCCTCGTTAAACCTCTTACCGATGGAATTGCTCCTTTCATAAACATTAACTTTATATTCATTTTTACGAAGGATTATTGCACAAGCAAGGCCGCTTATCCCTCCCCCTATAATGTTTATCTCTTTGTCCATTTAAACACCTGTAGATGTTAGAATATCGATTATACACGGGAGCGCAGAGTGTCACGAATATCCAGACCTTTAGTTCGGGAATGAAATGACCCTCGCCTCTTTTTGTTTTCGTTTAAAGTTCTAAATCCTTGCTTTTTTTGTAAATGAATTTGTTTTTCACACCATGGTCACAGTGGTGCTACCTAGCTATGTCCAGAATATAATATATGTTGAAATTGATATTTTTAGCCATGGCTATGGTCAGATGACCTACCATATCTTGTTAGTTAAAAGTATCGATAGAAGATATTCACAATAATTGAATTATAAAGGACGGGATTTGATTCGCAAGTATTTGATAGAGCAAGGCTATAAAATACATGCTATGGAGTTGGTGGGGGATCATGCCACCGGTTCGTGAAATTTCGTCCAAGCAAATTCCTGTCAAAGTGGTTCGATATTTGAAAGGAGGTAATTCTTACCGATTTCTCAAGCTTTACCCTGATCTGAAAAAGCGATATTGGAGTGGAAGTCTATTTCAAGTGGCAAATTCTATCGATTTGTTGGAAATATAACAGCTGACATAATAAAGCATTATTTAAGGAATCACAGAAGAGACCTAGAGCAGATTTTCTATCTTTCGGATAATGATATCTGGTCAAAGGAGAATTGACAATTTCTGAGTTCTCCAGAAACCGAGAATGCGGTCCGAAGCATACCCCTCCTTTAGGGCGAGAGGTGGTAACAAGCTATTTGATTTTAACTAGAACTTTTTTCCTTTTTTAATGTAGCCTCAGATTATTTTTCTAATTCCATTTTGTATTCTGCAGATTTACTATAGAAAGAGTTTTATCATGCCTTCAATCCCGATTTTTCCCCTCACCTATTACTATTCTGTTTAAAAAGCAGTTATTTTTCCTCAAAAGGTTTATATTTGTTATGTTTAAGACAACATAACTATGAATGTTAAAACCAGAGTTTTCAAGTTAATAGCAGTTCTTCTGATCCTGGTTGTATTTGCCGGCCTTGGCTGTGTTGACAACAAGGCAGAGAACAAAAGTGCCTGGCCAATGGAAAACGGTTCTGGAAATGCCTCTGCAGCAAAAGGGGAAGTCCTGACAATTTTCCATGCAGGAAGCCTGGGAGTACCTTTTCAAGAGCTTGAGGCCGTGTTCGAAGCCCAGCATCCAGGTGTTGATGTTCAGCGGGAAGCCGCAGGCAGCGCACAGAGTGTAAAAAAGATCACCGAGCTTGGGAAAAATGCTGATGTTCTTGCATCTGCGGATTATGCCCTGATCCCATCTATGATGATGCCTGAATATGCCGACTGGTACGCAGCTTTTGCAAGAAATCAGTTTATTATCGCTTATACGAATGAGAGTAAGTACAGTAATGAAATAAATGCAAACAACTGGTATGAAATTCTCAGGCGTCCTGATGTCCGCTATGGTTTTTCCAATCCTAACGATGACCCTGCAGGCTATCGGTCACAAATGGTTACCCAGTTAGCTGAATTCTATTATAACGACAGCAAGATCTATGATGATCTTATCCAAAATAATACTGACATAACTGCAACTACAGAGGAAAACGGAACTGTTCTTGTACACGTTCCTGCATCAGAAGCTATTTCTCCTAACACTAAGAAAATCATGCTCCGAAGCATGGAAGTCGAACTCACTTCTGCCCTTGAAATGGGGGAAATCGATTACCTCTATATTTACCGGAGTGTTGCTGAACAGCATGGCTTTAAATACGTTGAACTCCCCCCACAAATCGACCTGGGTTCAATGGAATACGCTGACAACTACTCAAAAGTTCAGGTTCAAATGGCAAACGGAGAAGTAGTCACAGGATCCCCGATCGTGTACGGTGTAACCATCCCTAAAAATGCCAAAAATCCGGAACTTGCCGCCGAGTTTGTAAAACTCCTCCTCGATAAACCTGGTCAGCAGATCTTCATCAAAAACGGTCAGCCTCCAATAGTCCCTGCCATTGCCGAAGGAAAGGACAAAATGCCTGAAGAACTGCAGCCTCTTGTGAAATAAGAC
>CAVRNH010000084.1:0-45216 GCA_963722085.1 uncultured Methanosarcinaceae archaeon
GGAATAAAACAGTTCTGTGGTGTGGAAAAGTGCCAGGCAAGAAAAAAAGAGTCACAGAGAGCACATGTATTATTATCATTGAGAGCTTTTCTAAGGCTGGAAGTGCAAAGGATCAGAAACGGGATATCTTGGTTTGAAAGTAAAATGAAAATTCACAGAGTGGCAGCAAAAGCATATATAAATCGCCCAAGATACAATTTAAATTTATTGTAAGATGGGAATTGTCATGGAAAAAAGGCTTGCAGCGCCTGTGACTGCGTAAGTCCTATAAATGTTTTCCAGATCCTTAACTACTAATAATCAACCATTAATAATCTCTATGACGGATCTTTAGAAAAATATTTATATAATAAAAATAATTATTAAGTAGCAAGTTATATAACTTGAAAAAACGGAAAAACGGAAAAACGGAAAAACGGAAAATAAAGGGGATCTGAATAACTCACGAGCCATATAATTGGAAGGAGTTTTTAAACTCCCGAAACCTCTTTACTATTATCAATTCTTTTTCTTTTCCTTGGCCTTTCCGAGTATACTCAATTATTCGGCTTAAAAGCCGCGACCATACTCGATTCAATCCACCTCGGCAACGCATCGACATCAGGAAGGTTTTTTACCAAAATACGAATGCTCCGGTTATGAATATACTTAGGTTGAGCAATCTTTAAAAAAATATACAGATATGAATGAGCTTAATTTTTAAAAATATTAAATCACGTCTTCTGCCTGTAACATGCCATTTATTTAGGTCTTTCACTTTCGGTTGGTGGTTCCTCTTCTATGTTTATTTGCTCTGCTGAATCTTCAATTTCATCTTCTACTGGTTCAAATTTTTCTATTCGTTCCTTTTCTTTATTATCATTCTTTACTTTTCTTCCTGGCATTTGTTCACCCCATATGGTTTGATGTCTGCTGAGGTAATAAAATTATTGAAAAGCCTACTGATGCTGAATTGTTTTTTGGCTAATACAAACGTTTTTGTCTAATACAAACCTGCTTTTATGTTAAATGTAAAATCAAGAGCAGTAAAAACTACGATATTATGTAATTTGCTACTCTGATGATGCCGCAACTTGCACATAAGGCATTACTACTAAGTTCTTATATGGGTTGTTTTCCCTGAACCTGAAGGTTCCGAAGAACCTGATTGTGATGTAAGACTGTTATTAAGGAGTAGATGAATTCATGGTTCATCTTATCAGGTTTTTATAAAAGGGCAGGATACTTCTTTCTTAATGGTATTTCGAGCTCTTCGTCTAATATTGCATAATAAAGTGTTCTCACTTTAGAAAGCTGGTCAATTGTTAGATTTTCAGCCCCTGTAAGATCAGCCTCTTCAAGGTTAGCTCCATCAAAGTCAGCATGTTTTAGGTTAGCTCCCAGAAAAATGTCCTTTCAATGTGGGCTTTTATAAGGAGAGCATCTTCAAGGATAGCCAAATAAAGGTCAGCATTTTCAAGTGAGTCTCGAAAGACAGCATTTTCAAGGTGAGCATGTCCAAGGAAACCATTTTCAAGGTGAGCTCTTAAAAGGACGGCTTGTTTAAGGTGAGCTTGTCTAAGGAAAGCATTTGTTAGGTTAGCATATTCTCCGAGGTTAGCTCTTTCAAGATTAATTTCACTGAGACGAGCTTCTAGTAGACAAGTTCCTGACAGATCTAAACGGATGGACTCTCCAGCACCAAAGGAATACTTCCGTCTTCCAATAACAGTAAGAATTGCTTGAGTATCCAAAGATGTTTTCTATTTCTTGAATTCCGCTTTTTGTGCTTTCGTTAGCTTGAACATCCACTGATACATACGTAACTTTTATGTTCCCAATTATTTCAAAACTTGAATTATTTCTAACATAGGTTGCCAAAATTTCGATACTGTCACTAGTGTCCCCCATGTCTATATTAATTGTTTCCCATAAATAATCGAAATATCTGAGCCTACCTAACATTATTTACTGTAAAGCAGCTATGTGATAAATGCATCAGAAATGTGCATATAGCAATATAATGACATTAAATTAAAGAGAGTTTTTTATAGAGATAATAATAACCTCAAATTTGGAAGAAGCCCGGTAAATGATCAGTAAAAATCTCTAGGGATCAACTTGTAACCATTCTTGTAAACAGATAGACGGCTGTATCGAACTTGAGAGGAACGGGAAAACTACATTCATTATCTGGTTTAGCAATTTAGAATAAAAATATAAAATACGAAAGATTGACCAGGTAATCATTCGCTAACCTTTATAATAAAGTTTATTTTTTTATCAAATACAAGAAGATAAGATTTCTCTTTTTAGGAACTCTGGGTAAAAGTTCATAGAATTTGATTTAGTGTATATAACAAACGTCTTTAAAAGATTAAAAAGCGTAAGAGGATAAAATAGAAAAGTACCATAGATAATTAAATAATAAAAATTAAAGAGTACTAAAAATAAACCATGAAAGTTAATGTAAAAAATCTAAAAGGTTGATACTCAAAAAGTCTAAGAAATCATAAAATCAAAAACAAAAATAAAAAAGAAATAAAACTGAGAAGAGAAAGTTGAGAAAAGCCTGAATTATCTTTTCAGCGCTTCAGGCAGTAACGTCTTTTCTAAGGATGTAAGCAACCATTTCAGGATTCAGTTTGCTCTCCCTAGAAACTTTTTCCTCAATAGCCTCAGTGGATTTCCCTTCAGTTTTTAGCTCTTTTATTTCTTCAATTATTGACGAAGGAATGCGGTAGTACTCGTTTATATCCTTCCTGTGGCCCCAGACATCTCCTTCGATGAGCTGGATCCTCTGCATCTCAAGGAACATTTCTATTGATTTTGAAACCGTGCGCCTGTAAGACTTTGGAAGCTGTATTACCTCAATCTTTGGACAGTTTTCAACCAATGAAAAAATATCCTTGTTTGAAGGCCTGAAGGCCAGATGCACTATTCTTTCGTTCGGATTTAATGTAAATATTTCTTCTCTAGAACTCACAACCCTTATTTTCAAAGTTTATCATCCCGATCTATTTATTTTTTTCATTTGATAGTAAAAATTCTTCATTAAATATTTTTCCGTAATTACCAGAATTATTTAGAAAGAACTGATATTTAAATTCTTGCTTTCATTTTGGAAGAATTCTAGCGCAAAAAATAAAAATCAGTAGGCTGCACAGTATTTTTATAAAATTTTAGGAAAAATTTTAAGGTGCTTTCCAAAAAAAATAATGACTAAAATTAACAAAAAATAAGAATTTTGTCAGAACTACTCATTTTTTTTCAAGTTAGGGCATTTTAGAGAGTCGAGTTGCGGCTCGACGATGCGCCCGAATTTCGCTTCGGGGGCACGAGGTCCGTTTCGCTCGCTTCGCTCACTCAAGCGGACTAATTTCCCGAGTTTCGTTTCGGGAGCACGAGGTCAGTTTCGCTCGCTTCGCTCACTCAAGCGGACTAATTTAGAAGTTATAACTTTTTTGTTTCCCATATACTTCTTGATTATGTATATTTCTTAGTTATAATTAGTATAAGTAATTCCGTACCTGCCTGTATGGAATATGGGATGAGTTAGATCATTGAAAATATAGAAAAGCTTGAGGATGGGAATATCGGAAAATATTTCAGTGCTCTGTAGTGGTTAGAGATAGCATATTTTAAGTTTAAGATTAGTGGAGAAGTATTGGCACTTTAATATGACTTTCTAAATACCCGATAAATCACACAACTTTTATTAAACGTTATAAGTATTATATTTCAGGAACTAAGACTGTCATGAGGCCCACGAATGGAAGATCCTGTTGTTACAAAGATCAAAAAACAGTTCGATAATGAAGGAAATCCGGCAAAGATTCCACTTATGAGCGGGAAAAAATTTTTTGAAGCCAAATTTGAGGAGGATGGAATCTACGTCGACAATCTGAAAAATCAACCTTTTATCCCGTGGAAAGTATTTTCCGAAGCTGTTAATTGTTTAAAGGAAAATCGGGGGCAGGTAAAGAAAGGAGATACGGGAAACTCCAGACTGGGAGATTCTAATCTTGATCTGAATACAATGGAAGGTTATATCGCCAGTAAAGTTTACGGTTGCGAGATAGGAGATACTGTGTTCAGGAGAATAACTCCAATAGCTTCCATTCTTGCCTGGGCTGAGATTTGTGAAAATACAAGAGGGCAAATCCGTCTTCTTCCGGAAAAAGAAGAGGTAAAGACTTTTGAAAAAGGAAGGGAGATTGCTCTGGCACTTGAAACCGAAAACATAACAGAAAATTCAGAAATAGGTCCTATTTCCGTAACGTTTGACAGTGCAGATAACGAGTTGAAAAACCTGGAAAGGGAGCTTGCAGAAAGTTCTGAAAGAATAAAAGAGCTTGAAGATCAGCTTGTTCAAAGAGACGAGGCAATAAGAAACTTTAAGAGCCAGCTGTCTCTGGTAGAAGAACCAATAGAGAATTTCAAAAATCAAACTTTTCTAATGGATAAAACAATACAAGAACTGGAAGGGAAGATAGTCCAAAAAGATAGTTCCATAGAAGGACTCAAAGCTCAGATGATAGAAAAAGAGGAGTCTATAAGAGTTCTTGAGACTACAATTAAGGAAAAAGATTTGGACGTACGAACTCTTCGGGACAAGCTTACGGTTCAGGTTGATGAAATAGAAAAACTTGAATCCGAACTCACGGAAAACGAAGGAGAGAGAAGCAGCCTCACTGCGGAAATTAAGAAAAAAGTGGAATATGAAAAAACCCTTGAAGGAGAGCTTTCGGCAAAGAAAAAAGACATAGAGAAACTTGAGGAAAGTCTCTCAATAAAGGATAAAGACCTTCAGACCCTGGCCGGAAAAGTTTTAGCAACGGACGGGGAAATCCGAAAAGTTGAAGAAAAACTTACTGGAAAAGAGAAAAAAATAAACACCCTTGAAGTTATGCTTGCTACCAGTGAAGAAAAAATAAAGAAGCTTGAGAAGCAGCTTTCAGACTACAAAGGAGAAGAAAATCTGGAAGTTCAGCTTAGAGAAAAAGAAGAACTGATAAAGCAATTGAAAGGAACACTTGCAAGTAAAGAACAGGAGTTTTCCAGGCTCAATGAGGAAAATAGAAAATATAGAAGGCAGCAAAAATTTGAATCTGATGGGTTAAGGCAGATAGATGAACAAAAAACGTCCAAAAAATGGTGGAGACGCTTGTGAGCTGGAAGCAGAAGCACTCCTACTAAGCTTTGCTCATGCTTGGCCTTTCCGGGCCCGAAGCCAGAAACGAACTGTTAAGTAAATGAAGGACCATATCAGGGCTGATTTTCCTTATATTTGTAATCTCACCTATTATTTCTTCCTCCGTTCTCCCCTGAACTTTCAATTCTTTTATTTTCTCAAGCACATAAGCGGGTATTACAAAGTAATTATTAAGGTCATGCCAGTGCCCGCTTACATCACCCTTTACGAGATGAATACCTGAAGAAGCAAGATACATCTTAATGAATTTAGAGAGTGCATCATAGGAAGATGCGGGAAGTTGAAGTAATTCTATTCCAGGGCAGGTCTTGACCAGATTGAAAAGGTCCCTGTCCGACGGTCTAAAAGCAAGATGTACAGCCTTCTCTTCAGTTCCCAAGCCAAGAATTTCATCTCTGCTTGTTACAACTCTAATGCGTATACTACCAAACCCCATTTATGCTCCCACTCATATCTAAGCACGGATCATTTATTTAATTTTTGTATTCCTTTCTTTCTAATCAAATTTCAGTATAATGATATGATTAATTACGAGATGTAAATAAAAAAGAAAAGAAATCGCAGGAATACAGAAGCGTCTCCAGACATATAACTGAAGAAGCAAATATTAACTCTATCAAAGATCATGTAAATGTGAATTTTAAAGTCCTTTAGAATACTTTCTCAGCCCGGCGTCAAGAGCTTGCCCGAAAGAAATACACCCATCCCCACATGGAATTTGCCGGTGAGTTAGAAATTCAAGACCTGCCTCTCTAACACTTCCTGCAATGCATGAAGTAATATGATCATTGTAGGCTACCCCTCCACTAAGGCCTATCTTTTCAAGACTCCTTTTTGCGGCAAGAGAAACAGCCATTTCCGAAATTCCCTTTGCAAGGCTTTCCTCAACTGCAAAAGCCAGATCATTAGAGGAGTATTTGCCTAATAACTCATAAGCTCCCAGAAGAAGTTCAGTCGTATCAAGTGTCAGCGCTCCTGATTTTTTTGCCTTTCTGAAAACTATAGGAAGGTCAACCATGTGAGTACTTTTCTTTGCGGCAGATTCTAGCTTCATGGCAGGCTCTCCTTCATAGGTTCTAATTCCGCAGATCCCAAGCATTGCTGCCGCTGCATCCAGTACTCTTCCAGTACTGCTGCTCTGAAAAATATTCACTTCTTTCTCAAGCTGTTTCATAACTGCTAAGAATTCTTGTCTTCCCTGTGGAAAAATAAGGGGCAGTTTTTCCAGTTCTGACCTTTCAAGTTCCTTGAAAAGAATACCCAGGACCATCCGTGAGGGTATCTTTGATGCAAGGTCTCCTCCTGGCATTGGCTGAGGAAGTAGATGACCAAGGCGTTCGTATCCTAAATAAGAAGACTCGAAAAGCTCTCCTCCCCAAACAGTACCGTCAGTGCCATATCCAACCCCGTCAAGGGAAATTCCCAGTATTTTGGAATCGACTGGCAGGGAGTTATCAGCCATAAGTGCCAGCATGTGGGCGTGATGATGCTGGACCGGAAGTGTATTTTCCTTGCCAATCTTTATTGCAAAACGGGTTGTGTTAAAGCCTGGGTGCAGATCGCAGCCCCAGTAGAGAGGCTCTATACCTGTAAGCCGGGTCAGGTGCTCAACAACCTCGAAATGGTACCTGAAGGTTTCTAAGTGATTGGTGTTTCCTATGTATTGAGAGATGTAGGCCAGTTTTCCTTTTGCCACAGTTACCGTGGAATTCATTTCAGCCCCTACTCCTATAGAAGCCTCTACTTCGAAAGGCAGCTCAATAGGCTCAGGCACGAATCCCCTCGAACGCCGGATAAAGGCTGCGTTTCCGTTAACAATCCGAATGACCGTATCATCGTTTCTATTTGCAATAACCCGGTTATGCAGCAGGTGAAAGTCGACAATTCCGTTAAGTTTGTCAAGTGCTTCCCTGTTTTCAACAACCATGGGTCTTCCTGGAAGGTTTGCCGAGGTCATAACATACACGGCATCAGATACAAGGTCGAAAAGCAGATTCTGCGTGCCTGTATAGGGAAGCATAACCCCTATATTATGCAGGCCAGGGGAAACAGATTCTGCCAGTTTGAATTCTTTTGACTTGGGAAGTACCGTAACAGGTCGGCGTCGGGATGTAAGGTATTCCCTGCCTGCTCCTTCAGCCTCTGCAAAGAACTCTACAACATCGGTATTTTTTGCCATGACTGCAAAAGGCTGCTCCGGACGCTTTAATCTTCTTCGCAGCTCCCTAACTGTCTCTTCTTTTTTGGCATTGCAGGCAATATGGAACCCCCCGAATCCCTTGATAGAAAGAATTGAACCCTGCTGGAGAAGGTCAGAAGCTTCTGCAATTGCATCATAACCCTTTACCACTACCTTTCCTTCAGGATCTGCTAGCCATATCTCTGGTCCGCACTTCTGGCAGCAAACAGGTTGGGCATGATATCTCCGATTCATAGGGTCGGTGTACTCTGCCTGGCACTCTGCGCAGAGAGGGAAATCTGCCATTGTTGTATTTTCCCTATCATAGGGAAGCTTTCGAACAGTAGTATAGCGGGGACCGCAGTTAGTGCAAACTGTAAAAGGATAGTGGTAATATCTGGATGAAGGGTCAAAGATCTCAGACTTACAGTCCTCACAAATAGCTGTATCCGGCGGAATTATGGAATTTTCAAAAACTCCTGATTCACTGGGTACAATAATAAACTTTGAGTAAGCAGAATAAGGCACATTCTTTGACTTTATTTCAGTAACTTTAGCAAGAGGAGGCTTCTTCTCTGGAAGCTCCTTAAGAAAATTCTCAAGGCTTTCCGTATTCCCCTCTATAAGAATCTCGACATGGTTTCCTAAATTTTTTACGTACCCAAAAATCCCATGGGCTTTTGCAAGCTGGTATATAAAAGGTCGAAAACCAACACCTTGAACCGTGCCGGTTACATGAAGAAGTCTGGCCTCTTTTTGCATATAAACATAGGTTAATGTTTGTCGTTGAAATAGCTTTCTAATTTAAAGGCCAGAAAAACAGGAAAAACTAATTTAAAGGCCAGGAAAACAGGAAAAAATTTAAAATATTTGATTAAAAACCTAAAAATTAGATTAGAAAGAGACAGCCTCAGCCAAAATAAACAAAAATCATGATTGAATTTAGTTGACACTAATCATACTAAATTCTGAGCCACTCAAAATTTGGTGAGACCGTTTTTAATATTAGAAGGAACCCAAAAATCATCATTAAAAGGGAAATCCGCCAGGCTGCCTGAAGCAGGCGGGCCTGGTTTTCGGGTTCACTCAACTTAAATATTGCTCTTTCAACCAGGTTCGGTCGATCCTCACACGTTGCCATACGAAACTAAGCTTATTTTGCTGCGTTTCTCGCCTTGATTCTCTTCAACCGGAATGTATTCTCCCTTTCTAATTCCTCAAGGACGAAACGGATATACTTCATGGTTGCAATGAGTTCGGGAATGACCTTGAATTCGAGAGCGTTCACACGTCTCTTGGTCTTCTCGATTTCATTGAGGATCCTTTTCATGGCTGTCTCAAGCTCTGCTGCTATTATGATCTTTTCTACGAGATCCTCATATGCATCTGCAGTCTCATCGATATACGAGCTTGTCCCGATGATACCATAACCCCTTTCAGTGAGGGATTTGCGGACACCTGTAGAGCTGATCTTTGGCACCACGACACCCATGATATTATGTCCTGAAAGCTGAATTTCAGGAGATTCACTCGCTGTGAAGGCTGTTGACCTGACGGTAATCATTCCTTCCACGGCAGAGGCGAGATTGATTTTTTCCACAGATTTTGCGTAGGCAGCGTCCAACTCGGTTCTGACGTTCCTTGCCTCGTTAAGGATCTTAAAGAACTCAATAATAAGACCGTCCCTCTTCATTTTAAGGAGCTTGTGCCCACTTTCAGAGAGCTTGATCTTCTTCTTGAGCTGAATCAGCTCCGACCGAGTTGGTTTTACGTCCTGAGCCATGACATCACGCCTTTCTCTTTGAAGGATGGTATTTTTCGATGTACTTGTTGTCAATCCTACCCAACTGGTTTATTGGCAGGTGTGCGAGAATCTTCCAACCGATGTCCAGGGTCTCTGCAATGGTCCTGTTTTCGTTTCTTCCCTGTGTGACAAAGTTCTTTTCGAAAAGGTCAGCAAACTCGAGGAGCTTCAAGTCTCTCTCAGACAGAGCTTCTTTACCGACGATAGCTACGAGACCTCTCAGGTCACGCCCTTCTGCATAACCTGCGAACATCTGGTCAGAAACAGCTTTGTGGTCTTCTCTTGTCTTGCCTGCTCCGATACCTGAGTTCATCAGCCTCGACAGGGACGGCAGCACATTGATTGGCGGATAGATACCCTTCCTGTGCAGTTCCCTGGCAACCAAGATCTGGCCTTCGGTAATATACCCGGACAGGTCAGGGATCGGGTGGGTAATGTCGTCACCGGGCATTGAAAGGATCGGAATCTGGGTAACGGATCCTTTGGCACCCTTGACAATACCAGCACGCTCATAGAGGGTTGCAAGGTCAGTGTACATGTAACCAGGATATCCACGGCGGCCAGGCACTTCATTACGGGCGGCACCCATCTGACGGAGAGCTTCTGCATAATTGGTAATGTCAGTCAGGATCACGAGAACGTGCATGCCGTGTTCATATGCCAGGTACTCGGCTGCTGTGAGGGCCATACGTGGAGTAATTAGACGCTCGACAGCAGGGTCATCTGCAAGGTTAAGGAACACAACTGCCCTTTCCAGAGCGCCTGTCTTTTCGAAGTCGCTCATAAAATACTGGGCTTCTTCATTGGTGATACCCATTGCTGCAAAGACCACTGCGAAAGCAGATTCGGACCCTGGCACAGAAGCTTGCCTTGCGATCTGCAGGGCAATTTCATTGTGTGGGAGACCTGATGCTGAGAAAATAGGCAGTTTCTGTCCACGAACCAAAGTGTTTGTCCCGTCGATTGTGGAGATGCCCGTCTGGATGAAATCCTTTGGAGGCATCCTGGCGTACGGGTTCATCGCGGCACCGTTGATATCCAGCATCTGGTCTGGCACGATTCTGGGCCCGCCGTCCAGAGGGTCACCGGCACCTGAAAGGATTCTGCCAAGAAGGTCAATGGATGCGGGAAGCTTCAGGGTTTCCCCTGTAAAAACCACACCACACTCTTTGTTCAGACCGCCAGTACCTTCAAAAATCTGGACAACCACGACGTCCGTCGAAGAGTCCAACACCTCGCCTCTGCGGGTGGTTCCGTCAGGCAGATTGACGTTAACGATTTCTTTATAGCCTACAGGCTCTGTTTTTTCGACAAAGACAAGAGGCCCTGCAATCTGAGTGATTGTCTTATACTCTTTTACCATAGTTACCTACCTCTCAGGGATGCAAACTCCTTATCCATCTTTGCCAGGACAGCGTTCATAGAAGCATCGAAGTTCTCCTCGAACTTAACCTTGGGAAGCTCATCCTTAGATGGCATCTTGACAATTTCCGAGACAGGAACACCTGATTTCAAAGCATCATTTGCAGCGTCTCCGAACTTCATGATTGCCTGCATAATTCTGTACTGCTCAGCGAACGAGCTATAGGTATCTATTGGATGGAATGCATTCTGCTGCAGGAAGATTTCCCTTATCATACGGCAAATTTCAAGCAGGAGCTGCTGCTCATCCGGAAGAGCGTCGGAACCTACGAGCTGCACGATTTCCTGCAGTTCGGATTCTACCTGGAGCATTTCCATTGCTCTTTCCCTCATAGCTACGTAATCAGGAGCCACGTTCTCAGTAAACCAACCGTCAAGGCTTTCCTTGTACAGGCTATAGCTGGTCAGCCAGTTGATAGCCGGGAAGTGACGCCTCTGAGACAACTTGGCATCCAGAGCCCAGAACACTTTCACAATACGCAGGGTATTCTGCGTAACAGGCTCTGAGAAGTCACCGCCGGGAGGAGATACTGCTCCAATAGCAGTGATTGAACCTATTTCACCGCAAAGGGTTTCTGCAACACCGGCACGCTCATAGAATTCGGCAAGCCTTGCAGACAGGTATGCCGGATAACCTTCTTCACCAGGCATTTCTTCCAGACGGGAGGAGATTTCTCTCATGGCTTCTGCCCACCTGGAGGTGGAGTCTGCCATCAGGGACACGTCTAATCCCATGTCACGGAAATACTCCGCAATGGTGATTCCGGTATACACAGATGCTTCTCTTGCAGCCACAGGCATGTTTGAAGTGTTGGCTATAAGGACAGTACGCTCCATGAGCGGCCTTCCGGTCTGCGGGTCTTCAAGTTCCGGGAAGTCATGCAGAACGTCTGCCATTTCGTTTCCTCGTTCCCCACAACCAACGTAGACCACAATTTCGGTGTCACTCCATTTTGCAAGCTGCTGCTGGGTAACCGTCTTGCCCGATCCGAAAGGTCCTGGAATTGCAGCAGTTCCGCCTTTTGCTACAGGGAAAAGCCCGTCAAGGATTCTCTGTCCTGTGACCAGTGGCTTTGTGGGAAGTAGTTTCTTCGCCACAGGCCTTGGTCTACGAACAGGCCATCTCTGCATCATTTGCAGCTCGGTCCCGTTAGTCAGGGTACAGACAGTGTCCATAACAGTGAAGTTTCCGCTCTTAATATCAGAGACTGTACCTGAGATATCCGGGGGCACCATGATCTTGTGTTCAATGTTTACTGTTTCCTGAACAACTCCAATCACTTGGCCGCCTTTTACAACATCTCCTTTCTTGACAACAGGTTTGAATTCCCAGATTCTTTGGTGGTCAAGTCCGTCTGCAGTGACACCTCTACTGAGGAAGCTGCCCATCTTCTCAAGCAGGACATGCAGAGGTCTTTGAACCCCATCATAAATACCGGAAAGAACACCCGGACCAAGTTCGACGGTCAGAGGCCTCCCTGTAGATATACAGGGTTCCCCTGGCCTGACGCCTCCAGTCTCTTCGTATACCTGGATGATAGTCTTGGGCCCAACTATCTGGATGACTTCACCCATCAAACCTTCATTACCGACTTTGACCAGGTCATACATTTTTGCCTGTAGGCCGATAGCGGTGACGACAGGCCCAGCCACACGATAAATTTCACCTTTTACTTCCACAGATCAACACCTACCGCTTGTTTTATTTTTGATCTTAAACTCATTGAGCCTTCCCCAGATCCCCCAAGGGCTACCACGGTGGGCTGGACAGACTCATTCAAGTCTTTCCTTAAAATTTCCGGCAGATTACCAATGTCATCATTATGCATTACAATAATCCCGACACTCTTATCTTGAAGCACGGATTTTACCGCGGACTCGATGGCCGTAATATCAGAGGTTTCGTAAACTTTCCTGATACCAGCCAGTCTGAATCCCGTAACAAAATCGCTCTTTCCGATCACTGCTAATTCCATCAGATAACCACCAACTGGTCTTTGATTAAATTATCATCGAGGCCAGCTTCCTTACCCCTGAAGATAATCCGGAGATTAGTGACCTCATTATTTTTATGGATAATATAATCCATTACAGGTACAATTGAGATCGGAGATGCGTGCGAATAAGTAGTTGCAGATTCAAGATAGTATCTTATGAGCCTGCCTTCAATAGCAGTAAGAGAAGCCGTTTCCAGATCTGTAACACTTGAAATTGCGTCCCAGTACTGAGTTTTTTGAAGCGCGTTGACAAACTCGTCATATGGAAGAGGCGCCAGTTTTTCGGGCTTCAACTCGAGACCACCCTCAATCATGAGGGGCATGACCTCATCGGGATTGTCAACTCCTGCTTTTTTCAGCCTGAAGAGATTACTTAAGTTCTTAACATCGACTTCAAGCTTGACAAATTTGGCAATAAGCTTACGGTCCTTGGATTTTGGTTCTCCGATTGCTTCAAACAGGTTTGTGTAATATATCTTGTCAAGTTCGTTTTCTATATGTGCCAGGTTAGTTCCGTCAAATCCCTGCAGCAGGGGGTAGTACTCGGTCCTTCTCAGGCCCTCAACGATTTCCTGATATGTGGCCTTGCCTGCAAGTTCTGACAGGTAAGTGTAAGTAAACTGCCCGCCAGCAATCAAAAACTCCAGGATATCTTCAACTGATGCGTTGTAGACTTTACCGCGGAGAAGTGTTTTGACGTTCCAGATTTCATACCTCTTCAGATATGCGGTAATCAGATAGTTCAGTTCTCCTGAGGTGATTCTTCCCAACTTATCATAGGTAAGCGCAAGATTCCTGTTTAATGCGTGTTCTGCCAGATCGCCACCACTGTATTTCATTGCCAGTTCGTCAACATCGTTTTTGTATTCAGACTCTTGGATAAAACGGGTAATTTCATCAATCCCCATGTTGAGAAGCCGGGGATACGATTCTTTAGGAAGCAGCTTACTCTTCATCGCGCGGACACGTGTTACGGCATAAGCATAGTTAGAATTGCCTTTTTTCTTCTTATCAGATTGTGAGGGTTTTTTCCCCCGGAGTCTCTCCAAAAGCCGCATCTAACATCACCCGTATAAAGTATCAGATATCTGCTTTAATGAACGCTCATAAACATTTTTCAGGATTGAATCGTATGTGAAATCTAACTTGACTGTCCCGTCCTCGTTTTCCAGAACAATGCCGCCGATACAATCGATATTACCAGTGTAAGATAAAGAAGATAATTTCTTGACAATAGCTTCTGAGTTTTTATTAGAATAAATCCTGACACCATCAGCCTCATGCTTTTCGATCAGAACACTTAACAGCTTCTCGGCTTTAGAAGCGGGCATTGACTTTATAGACTCAATGGTCTTGGCATAGACCTCATCTATAAGTTCCTTGCGTTTGTTGAGCCTTACTCTTTTTACATCCAGATTTGCACTGGAGATTACCTGCTGGTGCAAATTTTTAAGGTTCTCTTCAGACTGTGCAAGGCTGTCTCCGAGCATCTTTTTCTGGGCATCTCTGGCCTCATTTAGAATTTCAGATACTTTTGCATCAGCTTCAGCCTTGATTCTGGTAACCTCAGTCTGTGCACCATTCTGGATATCCTTTATAACGATATCTAGTCCCATGCTTCTACCTCCAAATAAATAAGAGCAAAAAATGCTCTAAGAGAGCAAAAAATGCCCTGAGAGAACAAAAGATGCTCTAAGAGAGCAAGCTGCTCTACAGCTTAGAGCATAAATGCCCTAATGGTTTAGAGCAAAAGGATGTTCTAAAAAATTTAAGAGCAGAATGCTCCTAAATTTAAGCAGTATTGATAAGCAATGCAACTACAAGACCGAAGATAACGATGGTTTCTGGAATGACAGTAAGGATCAAACCCTTACCGAACAAGGCTTCATTCTCCGCCATTGCACCAATTGCTGCAGAACCAATATCCTTTTCTGCCCATCCAGATGCAATACCAGTTCCTGCGATTGCGATTGCTGCTCCGAGTGCTTTAAGTCCTGCGTCTCCAAACAACGGTGCTGCTGCTGCTGCTGTTGCTGCGTCTACCATCTTTTTATTCCTCCGTGTATTTTCTAATGAACCCAAATGGGTTGAACTTTCTGCCGCCTCCCTGGTAGAATTTTCCGAAGAATTCTACATACTGCAACCTGAGTGAGTGCAGTCCGGGAGCGATAATACTCAAGACAGTGTTAAGGGCGTGTCCGAGTATGAATACGATTATTGCAGCTATTGCTGCGATACCTATCTTTGAGTGATCAGACCAGATCATTCCGAAAGCAATATCATTGACTGTTGATGCGATGTAAATCGAAGACAAACCGACTGCGATAATACGGGCATACGACAGGGCATTACCCATAAGAGATGGCAATTCAATCGGACCTTTGATACCCTCACCCATAGTGAGCATTACAATTCCGAGAACAAGAATGCCAACACCGACATAAGTAAGCCCTGGAACAACGCCAAGAGCGCCGAGAGCTGCAACGAGTACACCAAGCTCAATAATCATCCAGCTGCCTTTTTCAAGAACTGCATGCTTCATACTGTGATGAGAAAGGTTTATAAATCCGAGAATGTACCCGAGATTCAAATGCAGCAGTCCTACGAAGACAGATATTGCGATCATAGTCATTACCATGTGAGTCCTGTGGACCGGGAATGTAAATGCTTCGCCGGCAATTCCTGGGAACAGGGTAACTGTATGCCAGAAAGGAAGTAACCCTGGTATTGTTTCACCTTCGGCGTGCATGCTTGCCAACGGGAACCCCAGAAACTCACCATAAATAATACCAAATATAAGTGTTGAGATCTGACAATAGATCAGAATATTCATGAGAGGCTTTACTGCATCTGATTTTACAGCTGCTTTAATAGCTAGCGCCATTACTCCCAGAATAAGTGCATACCCAATATCTCCGAGAATCATCCCGTATATCAATGGGAACGTAATAAACAGAATTGACGAGGGATCGATTTCGGTGTATTTGGGTCTGGAATACAGATTCATAATCTCCTGCATAGGTGCCACTGGTTTCGAGTTATCATACTCGACAGGTACATGTCCTTCTTCAATTTCTTCTTCTTCTATTTCGGTTGAAGTGACGTATGCCCGACCGGATGTAGCATCAGTAACAGTATTGACTACGGCATCGTATTTATCGCTGGGAACCCAACCTTCTATAATAAAGGCGTTATCAGATGTGGCGATTCTTAAGGGCAGTTCTGCCTTCTGATTTTCAATGCTTAAGACCTCATCACTGGCAAGAAGGAAATCCGCATACTGCGTTTTAATGGATTCGACCTCTGCTTTTAGCGACTCGATCTTTCTTGAGGTATCAGCCTCTTTCTGTTCAGTTTCCTTTAACAACTCGCTTGGGACACCACCTCTTTCTGGAACCCTGAGCTCTTTGAATTCGAGAGCCTGAAGCACTTCTGAGACTCTATCTGCATCTTCTTTGGCTACAAACAGTACGACCGTCTTTGCATTCGGATCATAAAACAGTTCATATGCCTTTGTGACGCTTGAAATCATACCTTCATCCAGATTCCCTTTGACTGAACCTGCAAAAACCTTAAGGGTTTCGTAGCCTCGATAGTAGTCAAAGTCCAGATTAATGGACAGGAATGGGAGAAGTTCCCTCTTTTGGGTCTCGAGATCCTTTAATTCGATCTCATAGTTATTGAGGATTTTTGTTTTTTCCGAGATGGTATTGTCCAATTTATCCAGTTTTGCATCAAGTTCACGCACGACTGAATCAGATTTCTGGACTACCGGTTCTTTTTGTACAATCCCCAAATAGTTGGAGATAGAGCGGATCTTCACAAGCTTTTTAGAAACTGCTTCTGCGTTTTGAAATGGCTTGCTGATCTTAAAACCAGACTCGTCTTCGATAAAATCTTCAATATGTAAGAGATTAGAATCATGCAGTGCATCAATGGTGGTTTTTAAAACGCTTTTATGCCCAACAACTATAGCTTTTGTCATTCTTTTAGGTCTACTCATGGACCGCCCTCTCAAACTCCTTTAATAAGTAATCAACGGCTTTGTCAACGTTAGCTTGAGCTTTTTGGGCCATGGCTAAAGCATCTTGTGTACCATCTTTAAGGATCCTTTCTCTCTCGACCTGGATCTTCTCTTCACCAGAATTAAAAGCATCTTGTGCTGCTTTACTTGAATCTAATTTACCTTGTTTCAGGATTTCTCTCGCTTCAGCTCGAGCATCAGAGATACGTTTATTTTTTATTTCAATGGCTTCATCAATCATTTTTTTCGCATTCTCTTCTGCTTTTTTGATTTCAGATAAGATTTCATTTTTAGCCATGTATATCTCCGTCTCTCAAAATTTAACATATAATCAATAATTAAAAATCCCTACTCCAATGGAGGTAGTTAACAAACCTTCGTGAAAGAACTATATAACAGCTTCGGTTTTATCTAAGAGGAGGGAACTTAATGTAATGAAAGATCATTATATATTCAATTCACAAGAATTTTTTAAGAAAAATAGAATTATAAATAGCAAAATATATGATTAAAATCCAAAAGGTTAAATATGACAGTAAAAAATAATTAAATTTAAAAAGTGAGATGTAATTAGAATTACGGAATTTGTCAAAACATGGCGTACAAAATAAACTGTAGAGCGCAACGACAATATTCTGAATTATGACTTTAAAAATGCTTCAAAATTATTTCTAATGTTCACTAACAAATCAAGATATTTTGTTAGTTAAATCCCCTAAATATCACCCTTTTTTTAAAGAGAGGTAGTTAAAGTCTTTTTTGTAAGATCTACAGGGTATTTTAGTTCCCGCGCAGAGCCAATTTTTTACTCTATAAAACCAAATTTCAAAGTTTTTAAACTCTTCTTAAATTCCCTTATTTAAAATGAACCTCTTTCCACCTCCCTATAAAATACTAGTCTGGTATGAAAACCCCAGTATTCAGCTTTCAGATTGGAATTACGGTCAGTTTCTGATGAAAAAGAAGAGTTTCGGAAAAGAAACTCCAAATTAGAGTTTTTTTCCCTGAATGACTGTTAAAAGAAATTGGAACAAAATCGTATTAAAAAATGTTACTTTAATCTATAAGGGATTTTTGCACCCTGAGGAATCGTATGAATATACTCTTTTCGGAAATCTGGGTTGCGCATCATACAATAAGTAGTCTCCTTTTTGTAAGCATTATGTTTACCCATACGCTTCCAGATGGTCGCCAGGGGCTCTTCGCACATATTCCCAAAGGAAAGAGGAGTATAGGCACAGGGCATTACTTCCCCATCCGAAGCAACATGCATCCAG
Organism: uncultured Methanosarcinaceae archaeon; assembly: GCA_963722085.1. Classification (GTDB taxonomy): domain Archaea; phylum Halobacteriota; class Methanosarcinia; order Methanosarcinales; family Methanosarcinaceae; genus Methanosarcina. Next base: position 17,898 of record CAVRNH010000084.1, read on the forward strand.
CGCTTGCCTGCAAAGCATCCGAATAGATCAGGGCCCATAAAATAGGGAAAAGCAGTTATTCTGGGCCCTTCAGGTTTACTATTCATGGTTTTCTGGAATTTTTCAAGCCTGGTTACGTCTTTTTCTCCTATCACTTCATCCTCGTGGTCAAGCCAGCGACCTACAGCAATAATTTCATAGATAGAAATTTCGTGCATGCCAAGATCAGCTGCAAGGTTGTAGAACTCATCAAGATTATCAATGTTATGAGGAGAGACTACCACAAACATATCAGTAAGGATTTCTGCAGTAATCGCATTCCTAACTCCGGAAATTGCGTCCCTGTATGCTCCACTTCGTCCCCGAATACGATCATGTTCGGCTTCAAAGGGACTATCAAAGCTGATTCTTGTGGCATATAGGCCTGCGGCCTTAAGATCTTTTGCCCGTTCTTCAGAAAGTTTAAATCCAGATGTAAAACAGGTGGCAATTGCCATGGACTTATCCACTCTGGAGACCATCTCTACAAGATCATCTCGAAGCATTGTCTCCCCTCCATCAAAGGAAACAAGATAGGCCCCGAGATCCAGACTTTGATTCACAGCATTAGAGATCTCATCCAGAGTCAATTCTTTTTCCGGTTTAATATCGGCTGCCCCGCAGTGAATACAGCGGTTCGGACAACGGGCAGTAATTCCTATTGAGAACTGGTCTGGAACTCTTTTCTTCCTGATGGCCGCAATCTCGGCACTTATTACTCGGCTGAAGACAGGACCAGGAATAGGTGGAATCCATGTAGAGAAAATAATCTTATCCTCAGTTATTGAGATGGGCTTCTCTTCCGCAAAGATATTGTTAATGCGTCTCAGGAAGGGCTTTGCAAGCTGGGAAAGAGGGCCTTCCGCATCAAGCACCATTTTTTCGTTTTCTGTGCTGGCATTTACTTTAAGCAACGGACTATCGTATACTCGCATGGATACACCTTATATTTAGTGGCAAAAGTTAAGAAATTGATAAATTAAGTAAAAAATTGGACGATAAATTTTTGTTTTTTGATCATAAAGGTTCAGAGGATTCCAATCGATCTATCATGAAGAGCCGAATAGATTAGATATTCTCAAGCATGTCTAGAGTTAGATAATCGGTTATTTGAAAAAGCTTATCTCTTGCAGGACATGCTTTGAATGTTAGAAGGATTTCTTTTGCGGCATTGACCTGCAACTTAACTGCATCTACGGATTTACTTACTGCTTCTTCCTTTGACATGCTCTTCATGTAAACGTGCGGCAGCGTTTCGGAAGTGAACTTAGACTCCTTGCCTTCAACCACTTCCAGAAATTCAAGAATATCGTCAACAATCTGGTATGCAGTTCCCAGAGAATTACCAAAAAAGTTAAAACGCTCTGCCAGAACATCATCCGCTCCTCCAATATAGGCACCAATAGAAGCACTTATGGCAAACAGAGAAGCTGTTTTCTTATAGATACAATCAAAGTAATTATTTTCCCCAAAATTTTCATCGTCAAGTCTCAGGTCAAGGACTTCTCCTTCAGCCATATCCATACCCGCCTTTCCAAAATCCCTGATCACTCTCTCCCCATAAGGAGATATAAACTCGATGGACTTGGCAATAAGATAGTCACCACAAAGAAGCGCTCTTGAATGGCCGAATTTCTCAGGAGCTGAAGGCAGGTTTCTTCTCATTAATCCCTGATCAAGCAGGTCATCATGAATAAGGGAAGCCGAATGCATCATTTCAACTGCAAGAGCTGCGTTAAGGCTCTGGTGATAAGAGCCTGAACAGATCTCACTGGCCAGAAGAAGGATAATAGGCCTTATTCTTTTTCCTCCGGCATTACAGACATGTTCCACTATTATTTTTAAACTCGAGTCCTTCAATTCAGAAATGAAGGTATTTATCCCGGATTGAACATATCTGTATTCTTCCCACTCTTCAAGATTCATATATATTACTCCGTATACTCGGATGGGCATTCGGCAATAATCTTATTTGGCTCAAATATAGAGCTAAAAACAGTAGTCCTGCTGCAACTCGCCTGTTTTCCTTTTATAAGGCTGGAAGGAGGATTACAATTGTAATCTACATTAACTTTCAAGTTCTTACTGCTTTCATCTTTGAATTTAATTCCTGCCAAATTTGGAGCCAACTCAAAGTTGCCGTATTTAACAGTTTTCATAGCAGTAACAGTTTCCATATCAGTTACAGTTTCCATAGCAGTTACAGTTTCCATAGCAGTTACATTGTGCCCTGTCTGGAACTGAGGATTAGATAGAAGTTCAGATACTGTAAGGTAACTTCCCAAAGAGCCCTTGCCGTCTAGCCCTATAAAGAACATGCCAGCAGTAGAAATGAATGTAAGCGCCATTTCCTTTTTTTTATTCATCTGAAACTCCGTATAGCGTGATCATTACATTAACTTTTTGTTAAGCTCTTACTATTTTATAAGTAACATAACATTTCGATCACATCTTCAGGTCAAAAGATCTCTTCAGACCCTACTTAAAGCCAGGGCAGCATAGGAAAAGAAAGTCCCTTTGAGAATTTGTGCCTAGCTAATAAGATTTATCCTTTATCTAAGAAATAAATTCCCAGCAAAAAACAAAGTATAAAAGGATTATAGAAGTGTATTACAAACAGTATAATTAATTACATTAATTTGATTAATTAACAGTTTTAGTTCTGCTTTATTAATACTTTGAATCTGCCTTATTAACAGTTTTAAATCTCCTTTAAGAGAATAAAATTTTTCATATATTCAAAAGGTTATTTTTATTAAATGCTGAAAAGTGACATTTTAAAATAATGTCGTCAGAAAGAACCGTTATTTTCAAAAAAGTGGTAAAAAACAGAGAGTTTCACCAAAAACTTCACTGAAAATGTACTTTTAACTATATTAAAAAATTATTGCCTACCAAAGTATATTCAAAAGATTATGCTCTAAAATATATTTATTAAAAAATCCCTTTTATGTGAAGATCGGTTAACAATAAAATAAATCTTATATAAAAAACTATGAAAGCTAACTAATACAAATAATCTATTTTAGATATTTCGGCTCTGTAGAAATCCTCCCATTTATGATATGCCAAATATTTTTAAATGGGCTTGTAGTGTCAAGTTTCTAGGTTTAAATGAACCTAGTGGAAACAAGTTAGAGATGATTTCTACAGAGCCGATATTTCTCCATTCGTTCCAGCCACATTACTATATTGGATATATCAACTTCGGTCCCATATTCAGAAAAATCCCATATTGATATGATCAACCATACTCAACCATACTATTACAGGTAATAGATTTAAAAGTCTATGATTTTCGTTATTTCTTCTCCTTCCATTCTTCTCAGAAAGTTCGTAATACTATTTGTACAGTTTCGGGCATTAATGCTGTAAATCCACTACATCCAGTTTCCATAACTGTAAAAATATCGACTTGCCGAAATAATACTTGAGGCAATAACTGCTGAAAAAGTGAATCATCGGAAATACTGAAAAACTGCAACTCTGCCTGCAGAACTAAAATCTCATGGAAAAGTTCCAAATTTATAACTTAGATCCATTAGAACGAATACGAAAGCAATATGGTACATCTAATTTTCAGCATCAAGATCATCAATTGAAATTCCATGCTATAAGCTGAAACGTATGCGTAGCGAATACTGGTCCATTTGACGGAAACGAAAGCAAAGTTATCCCCCATAAATGAGTCCTCTTGAGCGAAGCGAAAAGGACCTCGTGCTCCCGAAGCGAAACTCGGGAGCGAAAACATTATATGTGACAAATACCTCTAGATGTGTTGCAGTTTGCGTTGATGGTCTAGTGGCTATGACTTGGGCCTTCCAAGCCCAAAACCCGGGTTCGAATCCCGGTCGGCGCATTAAACTTTCAAAAAAGATAAACTTCTTTTTCTATTTTTATATTTAACAAACAAGAAAATTAGTGCGAGGGTTGCCCAGCCAGGTCAAAGGCGATGGGCTTAGGACCCATTTTCGTAGGAATTCGTGCGTTCGAATCGCACCCCTCGCATATTTTATTAAAATAATTAATTAAACTTTTCATAATTACTTTTTTGCAAAATACGTTCAAAGGTAATATTAGTCTTTGCTCAAATTGAGTAAATTAGCTGCTAAGTTGTAAGATTGCCAGTAAATCTTTCCCTTTAAACCATATACCTTTTTATTAATCTCGAATTGATTGGATGACCTTCCTGTGATATATTTTCAATATCAAGAGGCACATTTATAAATTAAATAATTGAGTATTTATTTATATGATTAATATAATTGTTTAGATTGGGGGTAAATCCATAAAACCAGGGGAAGGTGAAAGGTATGGAAGCAAGTGCCAGTAGTATGCAGGATATGTTAAAGAATATGAAGTTTCCAATGAGGAAAGAGCAAATTATAGAGTCCGCTAGAAAACAAAATATTTCCAATGACATAATTGAAGTTATAGAAATGATTCCTGATGAGGAATATTCATCATCTGGTTCTCTTATGCGAGCGATAGATGCAGCCACCCAAAAAGTCGGTGGGGGCGGAGGAGGAAAAAGCCAGTCATTTGGTGGAACCGGACTTGGTGAAACGGGAGAATCCGGAGGAGGCGGGCCCTCGTCTGGGGGAAGCAGCCAGGGTTTCGGAGGGAGAGGAGGAGCATAAATTCCTTCTTAGCAAACAATTGATAATATCTATTGATTCTCTAAATAACAGCTTGAACATAACAGCAAACGGCTTGAATATAATAAGATCGGATTTACCCCCGATCTACTTAAGAATGAATTATAAAGCATGTTTGCAGAATCTCAAATATTATTACCCAAATTTCAAGCTTTTACAGTACTAATTTCTCAATTACACTTAATTTTCTTTACACAAATCTTTCTTAGCAGAAAAGGTGCTTTTTTGTTTTGCAGTATACCTCTCGGAAATGGTGTATTCGACAAGCTTCCCGCCTTCGAGTACAGCTATTGAACCATGCCCACAACAGATCAAACACTTCTTACCCTTTTCGGCGAGCTTTTCGTTAATCTTGGAAATGAGAGAAAGCAGTGCATTTCGCTCTTCTCGGGCGAGCTTGCTGTCAACATTCACTGATGTCATGAGATAGTCAGCCAGAACATTATATTCTGTTCTATCAGGGCTCAAGCTTTTGAGATTTATCAATGCATCTTGAGGAAAGAGAAGTCCCTCTTCAGGACACAGGTATAAGATTTCACCATGCACATGCCCTCCCAATCCTTCAAGAGCTTCAAAGTTCAGGTTCCCTACCTTGAATCGGGCAACGATGGGAAAGGCTCCTCTTTTTTCAACCATACCCCCCGAATGAGAGATTTCGGGGAAGAGTACTATATTTGAGGGCGGAGTGAACCTGGAAAAGAGGTTAATTATCTTTGTATAAACCTCTTCGAGAATACACCCCTGGTTGCTAGACCCATAAGCTCTGCTGGTTTCTCGCGTGATAAGGAGAGTTTCGTGGTTAAGGTAAGAAGGGGCAGGAAAATAACCTGCAGCTCCGCAGTGATCGGCATCGGCATGAGTAATATAGATTCTCTTGAGTCGGCTTAAATCCCCAAGCCCATAGTGCTGGAGCATGTTTACAACGTCCTGATAATAGATTCCATAACCTGTGTCGATCATAACCCTTTCATAGGGGGTATCGAAGAGGAAGATATTCCCACCGCAGGGAAGCTGAAAAGAAAAAAGCTCTGTACCATCTTTTATTCTGACCCTCTGCACATCAGCAAAAAAGTTCTCTCCGGTAGTCCGGTTAAGGCAATCCCCAACTTTCAGAATATTTTCAAAAACCTCAATAGGGTCTTTCTGAAGGTTTGAGAGCTCCTGGGCAATATGGTTAATATCATACAGGAGTCTCATCAAAAAAGCATCTTCAGTACTTCCGATAAAAGACCTTAGTTTCTGAGCTAACCGAAGATAGAATACTGTATCATCAAGTTTCTCCCCGGTTGTATCATATTCGAGGATCTCAAGTCTATATGTGGATTTGAGCTGGTTTAGAAGAGCATCTATCAGGCTGGTATTCTCGATGCTAAGGCCTACTACAAGCCTTTCAGGATGCTTCCCACGTTCATCAAAATCAAGGTAAGTTATGTTTGCTTCCGATGAAGTGATATAATTCAAAAAGTCAAATAAAGCCCCTGGACAGTTAGGGAGGTAGACATGAAACTTCAAGAAGGCTACAGGTTGCAGGGAAGTCTGCATATAACCTATCTTTTCCAGTTCCTCGCGGATTTTATCATAAGCCTCCGAAATAGCAGTTAACTCAAAAAAAACGATATGTCTATCGATCCTGCGGTCATATTGAATTCTGTTAATATTTCCTTCGTACCGCGTAATTATCTCGGCTGCTGTGTGCAGTGATCCAGGCCTGTCAGGCATGCAGGCGATAAAAGAGAACTGTTTCATTAAAGATCTCCAGATCAAACAACCCTATTTTAATAACTTATATTTGGTCGTGTCCCGATATAATCTGAAAAACGATTACCCATATTTGGGCAGAGATCGCTGTTTTCAGTACTGGGACACGACCTATTTTTGAAACTTAGATATATCGATAAGTTAGATTCTGAAACTTATATACATCAATAAGTTAGGTTTTTGATAATTTACATATTTTAATAACTATATAAAATCTTTTTCACCTTAAGCTTTCCTGTTAATTTCGGAAGGAGAATATATAAAAAGGTAAAAATTCAAAACTCAAGCGTAAAGCTCGAAAGCCTTAGCGATTCAAAAGCTTCAGTAATTTCCGGAAGGGGACTTTTTTTCCTGTAAAAAAGATGAGAACTGCAGGTACAGTCTGTACACCCAAAGCCGAAAACTAAATCCCCGCCAATTTTGTTGGCAAGTGTACATTCAAGCCTCTCTGTAGTCAGGGCGTAAACTGCCGAAACCAGCCTGAAAGAAGGATTCAGATGAAGATAATCTACATGCCATCTGGGTTTCCGGTCTTTATTCCTTGCAAGGTCGATATGCCTGCTAACCCTTTTAAGGCCCCCTGGTCCAAGAGCTGAGCCTACATATATATAGAAGCCTGCAGGAAACGAGAGCTCCCCTTTTTTCCCTATTTCTAACTTGCAATCTTTATTTTCAAATATCAAACAATAGATGCCCTTTTCAGATGAGACCATTCCAAGTCCTCACTTTATCCTTGAGACTAAATAATACTTCTCAAGCAGAGGCCCAACCATTTCCTCCAGTTTCCCCCCTTCCCTAAGGGCTTCAATCCAGGAAACAGGTACTGCCTCAATTCCCAGCTTTGCTCCAAGAATACCTCCTGCAACACTTCCCACAGAATCTGAATCTCCTGTAATGTTCACTGCGGTTTGCACTGCTTTTTTATAATCGTTCGGATAACGCAAAATGCAGAAATACGCAAGGGCAAAAGTCTCATCTGCATACCATCCCTGCCCCAAGTTCCTTCAGAGCATCTTCGTCTTCCATACCAGAGTGAGGCTATTTCGTAAGACTTTTTCAAGGCGTTGGTAAATTCCTGAGAAATCCCTTCAGTTACATTAAGAAGAGATTCATACATCTCTCCTGGTTCCACGCCATCAAGAGCCAGCTTAACTGCATATGCCCCTGCAATGGATGCAGCATCTGAAACCGGATGGGAGTGAGTAATTCTGCCTGAAAAAAGGGCAACTTTAACCAGTTTTTCAGGTTTATTCCTGGTAAATGAAACCAATGATTCCAACCCTCATGAGGCTCCCACATGTTTTAGAAATGATTCCCGATTCGCTCCAGTGAATTTTATCTCTGAGCCTCAGGGCTGCCCCTCTGGAAGTTGCTCCTGCTCCAAGGTCAGGTCTCGTCCAGCCAGAGAACAAATTCTTCTGCAATATGATCCATAAGTTCTGGAATTTCTAGTTCCGCTCCCTCTCAACAAACCTCTTGCAATAACAAGCATCAACTGAGTATCATCAGTCCAGGGAGAATCAGGCGGAAGCTCAAGAATTCCTTCTTCTCCGTACTTCTCTTTAATTTTCTCAAGGGTAAGATGTTCCACAGGACGCCCCAGGGCATCTCCGCAGGCAGAGCCAAAAAGGTAGCCGCGAAGTTTGTTTTCGATATCAGGAGTATCTTGCATATTTTTTGTTTTCATTGTTTCAATCCTATGCTTCTCTTGATTCGACTTTATATCATTAAACGTTTATCAGAGAAAAATAATCGCATGAAAACTCTAATAATAGTAGACAGTAAATTATCCAAAAAAGCACTAAATGTAATGAAGAATCCGATAATAATAAGGCTCTTCGCTGTTTCGTGTGGGAAATATGAGACAAATTACAAAATGAAATATTGATCTTCGACCTTTATTTTGAATCAGTCTTAATTTCTTAGACACCATCTACAATTCAACAATTACCTATGGCTTGTCTTTTTCCCCTCAGGAGGAATCGATTTTCCTTCCTCAGAAAACACTTTTGTTAAACGTATCCTCGAATTTTATAGTCGTTACATTTGCCCCTTCCGGTACATTAAAATCGAATTCAGAGTCAGAAATTCCGGTATTAATTTTGAGATTTTGGATTTCTATTTCTACTTTCTCTGTACCTGCGTAAATCTCAGATTTGAGGGGTATCCATGTTTCGTCGTCAACCCAGACTTTCATTTTGTCAATTAAATAGCCCTCGTGTTCTTCCTCTGTTTCTTTTGGCTTCGCTTCAAGCAGATATGCGCTCCTGCCGTCAATAGTCTCAGTTTCAAGCAAAGAGACATTATATTCATTTAAAGTATCATTAAAGAACTGGAGATAATCAATTTCCTGTTCCTTGTATTCGTCAGAGATTATTATTTTTTGGACGGCATTTGTCTCGGGATCATAATTCCATTCGACACTTCCATTAGAAACCATTAAAGTCTCGTTTCCTGCTTGCTTTGTAACTGTTTTCTTCATATTCGGTTTTTTGCACGTGATATTAAACTCACTTTCTTGCTCTTTTTCTCCTTTAGAATATGTTGTCACATGAATTGTATATGAAGAATCGTTAATACTATTTTCTTTTTCCTGCATTTTTGCAGAAATCTCTTCTATACCCAGATTGAGTTCTGTTGTACCTGGTTTATCCACACACCCTGATACAAAAACGATATAAGTTGTCAGTAAAATAAGCATGGCAATCATTTTCTTCGTTACCATATACCTTGCTCCAATTGTTAATATGCAAACGCCTCAAAAATTTACATTGTTTTCTGCCTGCAAATTGAACACAGATACAAAGATAAGGCAGTAACATTACTGGTACCATGAAAACCCAAATATAGAACATATTATTCTGGTGACTTCCATCAGCTGATATTGTTTTGATCAAATTGATGATCCACAATTAAGTTTTCATGGTACTAGTGCAGATAAAAATACTGCAGTTATGGTTGTGAACAACTCAACATATTCGTGAATAACTTGTTTCTTGTTGCGCTAAAAGTGAATCTAAAACTAATATGATGTCTTCGGGCATATACAATTCAAATCCACTTTTTGATAAATTTGAGCTTTCGGAACTATTTTCTATCATGGATTTATAAATTTTATCAATTAGACCTCCAAATTGGCTTTTTTCATCAATTTTCGGATTCTTAATTCTTTCATAATTTCTTCAAGATAGGCATTTTGTAAGCAAAGATTAATATTGTCATACTGTCGCGAATATTTACCTCAATATTTATAGAAAATAGGATTCAAAATCTAATGTCCGTTTAAGTCTGTATTAAGATAGTGTATCTCAACTGTATATCTTTTAATAGGCACGTATTTGAAAACCTTTGCTGGGCGGCAGAATCTCCAGCATGAAGCTGAGATTTGAGACTAAACCCTATTTAGGACTAGATTTTAGAAGTAAATGGAGAATCCCAGTAGCGTAGTATAAACTGTCAGAATCTAGTCATATGTTTTAGGAATTAATAAGGAATTGATTAGTGATTTAAGAATTTGTTATTTTTGAAGTATACCATGTTGAGTCAAGCCGCAAATCAACGCGATTAAGGCTTACGCTTCTTTCTTGATATTATGAAGTAAAAATTTACAGGTTAGCTGGAAGGCGCAGTCAAAAAACAGATAAGCTGATTTAAGAGACTTAAAATTTATTTAAAAAGAATTGTCCAAAAAAAGGGTATAAAAAAGAAAAGTGCTCCGATGGGGATTTGAACCCCAGTCGCAGGAGTGAGAGTCCTGAATGATTGGCCGAGCTACACTATCGGAGCATTTTGTTATTCTGGCTTGCCTCTAAGGCAGCATATCTTCAAGTAATTTATAAAATATAAACTTTTCGTCTGAGTTCCGAAAATATAAAAATTGCCGGGTTGGGTTTTATCCCTCCGGCACGATTGAAGGACAGTTCTCCTTGAGTGGAGAAGATCCGGTTCAGCTTCTAAAGCAAGTTATACGAACATGGGGTGAGGGATTGAGGGCTCCTGAACGTTTACGACCTTTTGGTAGGCTTTTATGAAATCCGCCATGGTGATCTGTTTGCCGCGCCTGCGCAGCACGAAGATCCCAGCTTCTTTGGTGATGACACTAATTTCTGCCCCGCTCATGCCGTTCATGACTTTTGCGAGTTTCTCAAAATCCACATCATCAGAAAGGTTCATCTTGCGGGTATGGATCTTAAGAATCTCAACCCTGCCTCTTTCATCGGGAAGCGGAATTTCAATTGATCGGTCAAACCTGCCAGGTCTCATGAGAGCAGGATCAAGAAGGTCAATCCTGTTGGTTGCAGCAACAACTTTTACATTGCCTTTTGGATCAAAGCCGTCCATCTCAGCGAGGAGCTGAAGCATTGTCCTGTTTACCTCTGCAGAGCCGCTGGTCCCATCATAAGTTCTCATGCTGCCTACAGCATCGATTTCGTCTATAAAGAGAATGCTTGGGGACTTATCCCTTGCAAGCTGGAAAATGTCCTTGACAAGCCTTGAGCCTTCACCTACGAATTTCTGAACCAGGTCAGAACCTGACATTCGTATAAAGGTTGCTTTTGCCTGAGAGGCTATAGCCTTTGCAATTAAGGTTTTGCCCGTTCCCGGGGCACCATGGAGCAGGACGCCGGAAGGAGGTTCGATTCCCAGTTCTTCGAAAAGTTGGGGCTCGGTAAGGGGCAATTCAACACTTTCCCGGACTTCCAGGAGGACCTCACTCAGCCCGCCAATCATGCTGTAGTCCACACCAGGAGAGTTAATGAGTTCCATAACCTGAGCCCTGACATCGGCAGCCCTGCTAACTATGGAGATTATAGAGTAAGCCCCATTTACTGCAACCCTCATTCCGGGTTCGATCTTTCCAATGTATTCTTCCGGAATCTTGGTGAGCACTTCCTGGTTGTTACCATGCTGTCTGATAAGGGCTATTTCCCCAGTCACCTCAAGAATAGTTGCAATAAAGAGAGGAGGTTCGGTAAGCTGCTCCAGATGAGCTTTTAACTTATTTATTTCCTGAAGGTGTCTTCCTGTTGCTACACTTGCTTCAAGGAGCCGGGCCTTCATGTTTTCATTCTGGATCCTCATGATCTCTATTTCAGTTAAGAGGGACTTTACATCTTCACCACTGATTTCCCCGCACTCAAGCTGGAATTCTACCTTGGATCTAATATCCTCCAGAGAAGATCTCATTGCACCGTCTTCTGACATTTAAAAACACCTTTTTTATTGTATAATATTGATATCATACCACTGGTTGAGGGTAAATTCACTTTTGAATCATTGATTTTGGATTACTGACTTTGGTTACTGATTTTGGATTAGTTGATTTAAAAGATCAATTGGCTTGCAAGTTTATTGATTGCAGGTCATTTACTTTGTTAACCAAACTTCAATTAAGTGTTTTGTGATTCTATCCATCATTTAGTAAATCTCAGGAAATAATTGAATCCTGTAAGGGTTTTATTTCTTTTGTAAACCTGAAAACGGGAAAATCAGGAAAAGAAATGTCTTTTCGTAAATCCACCCTTATAGGACAACTCACAATATCAAAGATTATAATATCCATTTAAAAGGTTCTTTTAGCCTCTTACATATATTAAGATACTCGGTACTAATATGCATACATAAATATAAAAGGGATATATATAAACTCCTGCAATACCTGAAGTTCATTTGTTATATAGATTAAACTGATTTCTGATACCTGCTTCAATATATCGATTTTTTGTATACTTTTAAGCCTTATAGTCCTTCTTCAAGCTTATATATAATTTCCTCGTCCTCCAGACTCAGATAGCCTCAGGAAATCGAACAGCTGAAAAGAAAATAAAGCAGAAAAGGAAATAAAGCAGAAAGAAAATAAAACTCATTGAAATTTTATACGGCTTTTATTGGGAAGATTAAAAATATAAGTATGTCCCGAGTAAATAGAGGGTTTGGTTGAACAAATACAGTCAAATGAAATGATAATAAAAGCTATTAATTCATTTCCTTACAGCCATATATTTTACGCTTCACTTCCGTTTTTTGATGTAAATAATTAAAAAATCCCTGTTTTTAGCCCTGTGAAATATTAAATCTTGCTGTCTCCAGGTTCTTACACTAGCTGTTTTCTTCTGAACCCATACTCTTCGAAATCCAGTCTATGTGCCATAAAAATCGCAAATATTCGAAAGTTTAAATATCATCCTCCCTAATTAAGGTGCAAGCAATCATGGAGGACTATAAAATTAAAGAAGAGATCTGGATCGAAAAATATAGACCTGTCCGACTGGATCAGGTGGCAGGACAGGAGGATACAATAGAACGCCTGAAATCCTACGTTGCAACGAAAAACCTTCCTCATCTCCTCTTTTCCGGACCTCCAGGTGTTGGAAAAACTGCTTCTGCAGTTTCTATTGCAAGGGAGATTTTCGGGGAAGACCTATGGCGTGAAAACTTTACCGAACTCAATGCATCCGATGAGAGAGGTATTGATGTTGTTCGATCAAAAATAAAAAATTTTGCAAAAACTGCCCCGATAGGCGGAGCTGGATTCAAGATTATCTTTCTTGATGAAGCTGATGCCCTGACTACAGATGCCCAGTCTGCCCTTCGGCGAACTATGGAACGATTCAGCAGCAACTGCCGTTTTATCCTCTCCTGCAATTACTCTTCAAAGATTATTGAGCCTATCCAGTCCAGATGTGCGGTTTACAGGTTCAGACGCCTTTCCGAGGATGCTATCAGAAAGCGCCTTGAATATATTGCTAAAGACCAGAATCTAACAATCACTGAAGATGGATATGAAGCTCTCATTTATGTGGCCCAGGGAGATATGCGAAAAGCGGTAAATTCTCTTCAGGCTGCTGCCTTTATAGATCTGGAAAAACCGATTTCGAGGGAAACCATTTACAGGACTACTGCAACCGCAAACCCTGAAGATATTAAACATTTGATAGAAACTGCCCTGCTTGGAAACTTCAGGGCTGCGAGAAAAGAACTTAATAGGTTGCTTTACGAGGAAGGGCTCTCTGGCGAGGATATAGTTGGACAAATTTACAGGGTTATATCCGAAATGGATAACCGTACTGTCCTGGATCTCGGGCTTTCTGAAAGGCGAATTGTTGAACTAATAGATATAGTCGGAGAGATCGACTTCAGGCTCACAGAAGGAGCTAGCGAGAAAATCCAGCTTGAGGCTTTACTCGCACATTTTTCACTTTCTAATGCAGATTAAATAAAGGCTACATGTGTAACCTGGATGACATAATTTTCATCTGTGTTATGATCTTCATCTGTATGATATGATTTTCATCTGTATGATATGATTTTCATCTGCATGATATGATCTTCATCTGCATGATGTGATCTTCATCTGCATGATGTTATCATCTGCGTGATGTGATCTTCATCTGCATGATGTTATCATCTGCGTGATGTGATCTTCATTTACATGTGTGATCTTCATTTACATGTGTGATCTTCATCTGCATAATATAACTGTCACTCGATGATACGATTTTCAAGAACTAACCTCTTATAAGGTTCTTCGAAATCTTCATATATCTTTAAAATATCAAATGCTATCATTAGCAGCAAAAATATCAATTTCTCTTTATGTTTATCCCAGTTCCTGCTTTTCAGCTTCTTGCGCTTACTCCAGTTGTCTGGCAGTCCTATGGAATTTCTGAGGTGACTTTTAATGGCAAAGGCAGATAAGAAAAACAAAAAAATAGTTCAGTCCAAAATATGTATTGGGTGCGGGATCTGTTATTCCGTTTGCCCTGTGAATGTAAAAATAGTGAAAAGTGACGATTTTGATCCTGATACCGCTGAGCTTGCAATTAAGATCATTAACGGGATGGCGGTAATCGATGATGAGATCTGTGTTCGATGCGGAGCCTGCTCTAAGATTTGCCCTATCGAATCCCTTAAAATAGTAGAGCTTGAATCCGCAACTGCATAAATGTTTAGCAAAAAGAGGAAATGTTGTTTTTCAGCATTTCCTTTTATTTTATCCCTTCCGCAGAGCTTACTGCTGAAGGCTTTTAGGGGCTTTGCTCTAAAATTAGAGCATCTCTTTTGCTAACTTAATATCTTCAGCTTTTACGGTTTTCCTGCCAGCGTGCTCTGCAAGTTTTATTGCTTCTTTTGAAATAGCAAGTCCGTACTCTTCTAGAATTTCTGTAAGAGCCATTCCAGCACTTTCACTTACTCTGTGAGCACCTGCCGTCCTTATTAAACGCTCTATTGGTGCGAATGGTATTACTTTTGCCATATTATCCTCCAAGCTACTTTTTTTAATAATATTAATTCCTTCTAACCCCTGATTTTGTAATTAGATCCTATAAATACCTTTGCTTATATTAAGGCTTTTTTACTTCTTATTCAGCTTTTAATGCTATTTTCCCCCTCTATTTACTTTCCCAAATTGCATACAGGGAATACGTCCCGAGTTGAGCCTCGGGAGTACGCGGCCTTTTTCGCTTCGCTTTGCTTCGCTCAAGAGGGCTAAGCTTTGGAGAAGATTCATAACTTATTCAATTCTTGATGGGTTGCTCCCTCTAATAAACCGTCACAACCACCTGAATTGCGCTTCGGGTGCATAAGGTATGTTTCGGTGAGTTGCGGCTCGACGATGCGCGGTCCGTTTTATCCCCAGAGTTTCGCTCTCTCAAGCGGACTTTTTATGGGAAGCAGGTTTGTTTTCTTTTAGTTCAAGCGGACTGGTTTGGGAAGTTACAGCCTCTTTTCTCGTGCGTTGTCGTTATAATTCTGGAGTGATTTCTTTCGGTGGGGCTATTTTTTCGATGGTTAGAGAACCAGGATTGGATTAGGTGTAAAATTTCCTTTTTCGAAATCTTGATATGAGATTATCGGAATCTAAACAAATATGCTTTTAAAGGAACTCCTTGGCATCGAGGAAGAGATTTACTTTGTAGAAGAGAGTTATCTTGCCCAGAGAAAAATTGAGAGTACGCTACACTATCTTGATGGAGTTAGGAGATTTTCGGAGGGGCAGAGGATGCGGCTCTTGAGGATCAGGGATGGAGAGCATACGCTTGGGTTGTTTATCTTTAATCCAGCAGATGAGGAAGTTCCTGTGGATTTCTGGTCGGTTTTTACGGGAGCTCTTGCAGTACCTCCATTGAAGAAGGAATTTGAGGCTATTGCGGATTCCCTTCTGAGTATTAATCTTCCTGAAAAAGATATCGAGATTTCTTCCGAAAACTGGAGAAATGCCGTCAATGAGTATTATTCCCTTATGCTCGTAAACAGGAACCTTTGTCCGGGGTGTGCTGTCAGGCCTGAGTCTTACAGGAATGTTTTTTCTGAAAATCGTGTGCTGAGAGTAGCAGATATTTTTAATTTACTTCAAAAAAAGGGTTTGTACCCTGAAGGACGGCTCCTTGAAGTATGTTCTGGGAATGGAATGTCAACGCTTGCTCTCTACAGACTTGGACTGGACCCGCTGGCAGTAGAGATTAATAAATGTATGGTCTGTCAGGGACTTGAACAGGGAGTTTTGAATCCTCAAAGGGTCCTTGTGATGGATGCAACTTCGCTCTCCAGATATTTCGAGCCAGGGAGCTTTGATGCAGTAATGGGATTTATGCTGGGGCTTGTCTATGAATTCAATAAAGAGCTCTGGGTAGGTATTATGAGGGAGACGGTCTCAGTTGCAAGTGAAGGCGCCCTGTTGCTCTTTACAGTCAGTAGCAAACCGGAAATTGAAATTCTTGCCGAAGCTTTGCGCGGAGCAGGGGTGAAAGGAGAGATTATTGACAATACGGACTCAGAGGGAACCTATGATCAATGGCTCTTTATCGGAAGAAAGTGACGGATTTAACTTACAGGTTATAGTTACAGGACTATTAGCTTTATCTCAAGGAAAAAAGTTCTTTAGTCTTTTTGGATACTTTTCCCGACTCTGGCTCTTATAATAAACGGGTACAAAACCATGTTTCTAAAGCCGGCCCGAAGAAAACCAGAACGAACAGGTGCAGGTGAACAGAATATATTCAAGGATGAATCTCAACTAGTTATTCGAGCACGGCCAAAAAATCAATTCCGACCATTAAAACTTATAACGAGTTCACAAACATTATCCCCACAACTTCTTCTTTTAGTATATGCATGTTCAGAATATGGTAGTATGCCTTCAATCAACCCAGCTTCATAATTGTCTATGGATAAACAGGTCCTGGCATTCCACTTTTTCAAGTGTCCTTCCCAGCAGCATTTCCTGGAATGAATTACTATTTTGTTGTTGTTGTCTTTTTGTATTATTTTGCTTTTGATCCCGAAAATCCGATGCATTGCCAGCAGCACATAGGCACATCCTTCCAGATCTCTTTTCAAATCTAGCATCTCTAGGATCTCGGTTGATTGACCAAGGCCGATATTATACATGACTTCATTTAAATTGTTTACACCATCTTTTCCATATCTTTCCTGCATCATGTCCAGAGTGTTCACATATATTGTCCCAATACCATGGACAATAAGGAAGGGGGCTTACTGCTTTAGCGTGAGGTAGATTCCGTCAACTTCCGATATGTTCTATCCTACATTCGGCAGCAAGACTCTAACATCTAAATATACTTAATTGTTATCTCGGTTGCATGTTCACTCAAGGCCAAGTATCATACGTGACTATACATTTAACACGATTTGTCATTTATCATCATTTACCTCACATATAGCTTAATCCTGCATTATGGTCAACATTTGAGTGTTCGACTTAAATTGAATCCCAATAGCCACGGACAATAAGGAAGGGGGCTCAATAGCTATAGCGTGAAGGGAATTCACGTCGACCTGCCGAAAGCATGTTCTATGGCATATTCGTATCCATCTGCTCTACTCAATACTTTACAATAATTATGATTAACTCCTTCTGCTACTCTAACACCTTCTTTATTTTTAATATCAAAACTTCCTCTTTTTCTACAAGCAACCGCACCAAACCATATGCCTTTAAATTTTCCTCTAGGTACAATTGCTTTAACTATATCTCCGGTTTGGAATCCAAAGAAACTTTTTTGTCTTGCTAAATAACCTCTAGGAAATCCGTATTTATCAAGATTAGTTCTGCAATGTGATCCTCTACCTTTAGCTTTAATGTGAA
The DNA here is from genome assembly GCA_963722085.1 of uncultured Methanosarcinaceae archaeon. Taxonomy (GTDB): domain Archaea; phylum Halobacteriota; class Methanosarcinia; order Methanosarcinales; family Methanosarcinaceae; genus Methanosarcina. Next base: position 35,442 of record CAVRNH010000084.1, read on the forward strand.
GAACATTGTTTGTTTTAAATACTAATTTATCTGGTGTAGATGCACCTACACTAACTGCATCCAGATGATGTGCTTTTGGAAGATTTAATTTAATTCTATTCATTTTAGTTCTTGCACCTGTACCGCATTCTACTTCCAATCCGATATTCACAAGGACATTATAAACTTTCCATCTTGTAGCTGTTACAAGCGCAGCATCTTTTAGAGAGTTCTTAGCTTGATTTTGAATATCCGGATAACCAAATTCTTCTGCTGTTAGAGTACCTTTAGTTTGATTGCAGGTATTGCAAGCGAGGGTTAAGTTAGAAACTCTATTTGATCCCCCTCTAATCTTAGGGATTATATGTTCTATCTCTAATGGAACATTTTCTGTTCCACAATATGCACATTTTCTATGCCATTTTTCAAGTAGATATTCTCTAATCTCATATCCCTGTAATTCTCCCTGTTGATACTCTATTCCAGAAATTTCAGGATTATGTATTAATTGAGTATCAAATTTAACGTTTTCATATGAAATATGAGTTAAAGGACATAATTTCTGTAATTTAATAACCCAAGTTTTAATATTATCTACCCTACTTTGCAATGATGGAGGTATCCAACCTTCTTTTCTTTTCCTATTATTAAATCTAGCTTGTCTATACCTCGTTTTTCTATTTCTTCTGGTTCTCCTCATTGCTCTCCTGCTATCCATATTCTTTTTTATATTTGTTTTATGATGGATTTGAGCAAGCCAGATAACTTTAGATTCATTAAGTATAGCTAAACCCGTATGTCTACTCCCATAATCTATTTTCAATCGGAAGTTACTGTCATTTTCAGTAGTTTTCAACTCCTTCAACCTAATAGTAAAAGGATATTTTTTGTGGATAACTGCTTTTCCATCTTTCAGTAATTTTCTTGCTACTGATTCATGACAAGGACTTAGTGGTTTCTTATCCTTATTTAGTACAAATATCATAGAATTTCTCCTATCTCGAATACAAGTATCCGGTAACGTACTTTCGTATCTCTTCTCGTCAATGTTGGAAATGCTTGTTAATATCCTCTCCCAGAACACATCTCAATAGTTCATTTAGTCGGGACAACAGAGCTACAAACTGAAGAAGCATTTGTAGGTGTTATGACAAATCCAACGTAGTAAATTAATACTTAGACTGGTCAACCAGAGCCCTATTACAAGCTCATCGCTTTAGCGTGAGAAGTTGACTTACGGACTTTTTCCATCTCAAGTGGCAGGGGATTCTATCCAATGCAATTAATCTTTTCAACGGAAACTTTTAAAGGACATGTTTCTTCTCTCATATTTTAAATCTCGATTTTTTCAACAACAAAAATGAAGTTATTATAACCATATTGAGCTTATCCATACTCACAAATTGTTTCTTTTAATGATATTGAGCTTATCCATAACTCAGGACTTACTTCTTTGAATTCAGGAGTTGTCGCTCTACCAAAAAATAACTTCACCATAACCCAAGCTTTACTTCTTTGAATTCCTTTTTTAAGTACATAATTGAACTTCTGTTCACGAAAACAATGCTGAAAACTCTTAAATACTAAGAATACTAGGGTTGTAGGATAGGCTCAGTATTTGAGTTAATCTAATTTTAGAACTTTGTCAAAAAATATGCTAATTTAATGTTAACAGGCGAAAAGTATATACTTGTTAACAATAGTATATTAAAGAATTTCCTTCAGCGCAATATCAGTTGAGTATTGCGTTTTAGTCTTTAAAATGATCTTACTCTGATTGCAACTCCAAAGACTCGGATAGATCTAACCCAAAGAAACCCCTGTTCCGAAAAGACCGCAGGAAACTGCAGCAGGATTGCAATAAGAGGACTAATATACTTTACTCATATCGAATCAAAATATCAGCCCCGATAGATGCCAGAAATATCTCATCAATCTCTTAGAAAGATATCTATCAAATTTGTGGTGGCATAATAAAATAACTTATTTTGATTCGATTTTAAGAGGTTCATCCATGAGTGTAAAAATTACTGAAACCGTCCTCCGGGATGCACACCAGTCCCTTCTGGCAACCAGAATGCGAACTCGGGATATGCTCGAAGTGGTTGAACAGTTAGACCAGATCGGGTATTTCTCCCTCGAAATGTGGGGAGGCGCCACCTTTGACAGCTGCATCCGTTATCTAAACGAAGACCCCTGGCAGCGCCTCAGGGACATTAAGAAAAAGATGGACAATACCTATGCTCAGATGTTACTCAGGGGCCAAAACCTTGTAGGATACAGGCACTATTCGGATGACGTAGTCGAGAAATTCGTTACCAAATCCTATGAGAACGGAATTGACATTTTCAGGATTTTTGATGCGGTCAACGACATCCGGAATATGGAACTTTCGATCAAAGTGGCAAAAAGCCTTGGGGCTCATGTACAGGGAACAGTCTGCTACACCATAAGTCCCGTGCATACTGTTGAAATGTATGTAGAACTTGCAAAACAGCTTGAAGAGCTTGAGTGCGACTCTCTTTGCATCAAAGATATGGCAGGCCTGCTCTCCCCTAACGACGTCATTCATATAATCAGTGCCATGAAAAAAGAAATATCCATCCCCATTTCTCTGCACTGCCACTGTACCTCGGGAATGGCTCCTATGACCTATATGGCAGCCTGTAGCGCTGGAGTGGATATTCTGGATACGGCACTCTCTCCTCTTGCCTGGGGGACTTCTCAGCCTCCAACCGAGACTGTTATTGCAGCCTTAAAAGGCACTCCTTATGATACGGGCCTGAACCTGGCAGCTTTTGAGGAGGTTGTTGGTTATTTCAAAGATTTAAAGGAGAAATACAGGGGAATTCTTGACCCTATTACCGAACGGATCGATACTAATGTCCTTATCTACCAGATACCTGGAGGAATGCTCTCAAACCTGGTATCTCAACTAAAAGAGCAAAATGCTCTTGATAAATATGGGGCTGTTCTTGAGGAAATGCCCAGGGTTAGAAAGGAACTCGGATATCCGCCTCTTGTTACCCCCACAAGCCAGATAGTGGGTACTCAGGCAGTGCTTAATGTGCTCATGGGTGAACGCTACAAGGTTATTCCAAAAGAGGTAAAAGATTACGTTCGAGGGCTTTACGGGAGATCTCCTGCCCCTTTAAGCCCGGAAATAATAGGCAAGATCATCGGAGACGAAGAACCCATTCACTGCCGCCCTGCTGACCTCCTGAAGCCTGAATATGAGAAAAGGAAAAAGGAAGCAGAGGATATGGGTATTGCAAAATCCGAAGAAGATATCCTTACATATATTCTCTATCCAGCCATCGCCCCCAAATTCCTGAAAGGTGAAGTTGAAGAAGAAGAGCTCGCAGTAGTTTCCCCTGCACCTGCAGTCCAGAAGGAAAACACAATCCCGACTCATTTCAAGGTTGAGGTGGACGGCGATATCTACGAGGTCAAGGTCGAGCCTCTAGGCGGTGGAGTTTCCATAACCGAGTTATCTTCCAAAAAACCTAGTTCCGAATCCATTAAAGGAGCTGTTTGCAGCTCGATGCAAGGTATGGTTCTTTCTCTTAAGGTCAAGGTCGAGGATATTGTGGCAGAGGGAGATACAGTTGCTGTCATCGAAGCCATGAAAATGGAGAACTCTGTGCATGCTTCCCATGCAGGAATTGTTAAGGAAATCTTCGTTTCCGAAGGAGATACCGTAGCTCCAGGTGACATAATAATGGCAATCGAGTGAATAGCCGGTGGAAGGTATTATGTTTAAAAAAGTACTCATTGCAAACCGTGGTGAAATTGCAATCCGGGTAATGCGTGCCTGTCGAGAGCTTGGAATTTCCACTGTAGCAGTCTGCTCGGAGGCCGACAAAAATGCCCTTTTTGCTAAATATGCAGATGAGGCCTACCTGATTGGTCCGGCTCCTTCTAGCCAGAGCTACCTGAATATGGATGCTATTCTTGAAGTTGCAAAAAAGACCGGGTCTGAAGCAATTCACCCTGGTTATGGTTTTCTTTCAGAAAATCCTGTCTTTGCAAAGCGCTGTGAAGAAGAAGGAATCATCTTTATAGGCCCTCCCAGCAATGTAATTTCCGAGATGGGAAGCAAAATCAGAGCCAGAAACCTTATGATGAAAGCTGGTGTACCTGTTGTGCCAGGCACAAAGGATGCTGTTGAAGACGCAAATGAGGCTCTAAAAATAGCGGAAGAGATGGGGTACCCGGTTATTATCAAAGCATCTGCAGGAGGCGGCGGAATCGGGATGAAAGTAGTCCACTGCAGGGAAGAATTTATCACTGCATTTACCACTACCAGACAAATGGCAGGTTCTGCTTTTGGAGATTCGTCGGTTTTTATTGAAAAATATGTAGAAGAGCCCAGACATATAGAGATTCAAATCCTGGCTGATGCATATGGAAATATAGTTTATCTATCTGATAGAGAATGCTCCATTCAAAGAAGGCATCAGAAACTCATTGAAGAAGCTCCTTCTCCTATTATGACCACAGAACTCAGGGCACAGATGGGAGAGGCAGCTGTAAGAGTAGCAAAGGCAATTGGCTATGTAAATGCAGGAACAGTAGAGTTTCTTTATTCAAAAGGCAATTTTTATTTCCTTGAGGTCAATACTCGTTTGCAGGTCGAACATGGGATCACCGAGATGGTCACAGGCATCGATATTGTAAGGGAGCAGCTGATGATTGCCTGGGGAGAAGAGCTTGAGATTAAGCAAGAAGACATTGTTATTGACGGACACTCTATTGAGTGCAGGATCAATGCAGAAGATCCTTTGAATGACTTTGCCCCTTCTCCTGGAAAGATCCGGGGATACCGGTCTGCAGGAGGCCCTGGTGTCAGGGTGGATAGTGGTGTGCATACTGGTTATACGATTTCTCCATACTACGATTCCATGATCTCGAAGCTTTGCGTCTGGGCAAAGACAAGGGATGTGGCGATTGCCAGAATGGAAAGAGCGCTGTACGAATATGTGGTTGTAGGAGTAAAGACCAATATACCCTTCCATAAAGCTGTAATGCGAAACCCGGCTTTTCGCAGGGGTTATTTTACAACTTCCTTTATTGAGGAACAAAATATTTTGGAATCTGTTGAAGAAGTTGTTAAAGCAGATGCTGAGAAAGGGGCTACGCTGGCCTCGGCTCTTGAAGCAAAAGATAAAAAAGTTGCAGCCATTACAGCTGCTGTGTATGCCTATGTGAGCATGGCCCAGAAGACGCAGCGGTGACAGGTACAGTTTTCGATAAGTAAGAATCAGATACTTTGATCAGTTTAGTATGGATAAATAAACTAAAGAAATATATACGGTGGAACGTATACATTTATAAGGGGTGCACGGATGGGAGATAAAAGATCTCGAATTATCAAGGCACTTAAAGATGCACAGAAAAGCCCTGTTTCTGGTGAGGAACTGGGCCTCAAGCTAGGGATCTCCAGGACAATGGTCTGGAAATACATCAAATCCCTCCAGGCTGATGGTTATGAGATAGAATCATCTCCAAAGAGAGGTTACGTCCTGAAATCCGTACCTCAACTTCTGTATCCTGAGGAAATCCAGATGGGTCTCAAAACAACTCTTCTGGGGCAGAAGATCCATTATTTTGAAGAGGTAATTTCTACAAACATTATTGCAAAGGAAATTGCAGCATCCGAAGAAGAAGGAGCGCTTGTGATTTCTGAAATACAGAAGGGCGGCAGAGGCCGTATGGGCAGGGAATGGGTATCTCCACACGGTGGTGTATGGATGTCCGTAATCCTTAAACCGGGAATCCCTCTCAGGCACGCCTCTAGACTTACATTAGTTGCCGGGCTTGCGGTCGCAAATGCTATTCGCGATATGGGACTTGACGCCCATATCAAATGGCCAAATGACGTCCGTATCAACGGGAAAAAGGTATGTGGAATCCTTACGGAAGCAAAGGCTGAAGTGGATAGAGTAGAATATGTTGTACTGGGGATAGGAATTAACGTAAATATGGACTTAAAAGATATTCCCGAATCTTTCCGTGCAGGCTCCACAACTTTAAAAGTAGAGCTTGGAAGGCATATAAAAAGAGTCTCTTTCCTGCAGGATTTCCTCTTTGAGCTTGAGCAACAGTATATAAGGTTCAAGACCCAGCCTTTCTCACATATCTTGAATGACTGGCTTGCCCTTTCAGATACCATCGGAAGAGAGGTAAAAGTTACAACGCCTTCACGAATTATAGAAGGAAAAGCTGTGGGAGTGACCCCGGACGGAGCCCTTATAATCAGAAAAGCAGACGATACCAGAGAAGAAATTATAGCAGGCAGATGCATTTATGCGCGCCCTAAATAAACCCAAAAGAAAACAAGATAAGGACCAAAGCTTACTCCCTGTATTTTCCTTATTCCTAATTGCATCTTTATTTTTTTCAGCCCTGTTTTACTCCATGTCACCTGCCTCAGCAGACGAAGAAAAAAAGCTTTCAATTATCTTGATCGATGGAGGTGAAGTTTATGTGCGATCAGGATCTTACCACAATTTTTCACAGGATTATCAGCTTTATGTGAAAGGTGCGGACACTGACGGAAACAGAATCTGGCTTGAGCTTCGTAGAGAAGGAACTCCGCTTAAAGATGATATTGTCACTGAGGGCTCTCAGTTTGTATATTCGCGTAACTCTACCGAGATTCTTAATTTAACCGTGAGTACGATATACGCAGGAGCAGACGGAGTGCTGGTCAGATTCTCACCTGTATATCAATACCTGGATCCTAAGCTCCCTAAGCCTCAAACATCAAACGGATCTGTTCCCAATTCCTCTTCGGACAATGCAAATTTCCAATCACAGGATTCAGGGACTCAAGCAGGCGGTTTTAATATGCCCCTATTCCTCCTCTGCCTGGGAACTGTGCTTCTGGTTACTGGTTTTTTTGCGGGAAAAGGACATCGATAGTTAGATACAGATGACTGATTCCCGAGTTGCGCCAGTCGAGTTGCGCCAGTCGAGTTGCGGCTCGACGATGCGCGGTCCGTTTCGCTTCGCTCAAGCGGACTAATTTATGGCGAAAAGATTTTTCGTGTCTTCTCGTGTTTTCCTTGTTTATATATTCAGAAGTTAATTTTTCCTGCCCGTCTGTGTTTTCTTAGCTGTAAAACTCGATTGTTTCAAATGTAAATTTTAATTATGTCTAGAAATTTATTGGTTTTTTAAAATGTGATTAGTTCATGAGTTTACTTGATTAGCTGAAAACTAATGCCGAAAAATAATGCTGAAAATTAAATCTATGACCAATACTGGAAACTAATGCTCTAAAAGTTACAGTACAGACTATTAAAGCAAAATTAAGATGAAAGGAATGAGCCGGAAATGACCTTTCAAAACAGATTTTTATCTCCGGCTTCTTTTAGGATTTTGATGTTTACTGATTGGAGAACTTTACATCCCCTTTTTCGATGAGGAGTTTGAGATCTTCAAGGCTCAAACGAGCGTTTTTCTGGAGTTTTTCGCGCGCATCGCTGTGTTTCTGGCTTACTTTGTCCTCGTCTTTGGTAAGTTGCAGGTCTTTTAATCTATCAAGGTATAGGGAAAGTTCTTTCCTGCTGCTGGTAATACTGGTCTTAAGGGGGTCAATTTTTTCCTTGATTGAATTCACATTTGTGATTTTATCTGTAAGCTGGGCGTGGTACATATTTGCTTCTTTTCTAATTTCGTCAGCTGACTTGAAATTTTCGAGCATTTCCAGGTGACAGGCTTGGGATTCATCCGAAAGTTTTTGAATTGTTTCATGGAATTCATCGCCCTCTTTATGGATTCCTTTTGACTCTTTATACCTATCCTGGATTTCTGAGTGCAGTTCATTTGCCTTTTTTGCAGCTTCAAGGCGTTTTCTGAGGTCATTTAGTTTTTGGAATATTTTAATTTCGACTGCAAGAGAAAGTTCTTTATTAAGGAAGGCTTCGAGTTCGACTTCATATGCTTTTGTGAGAGAATCTACGCTTCCATGGGAAAGTTTATTGCATTCATCCCGCTTTTCCTTAAGGCCCGCTATTCCTGAAAACAGTTCTTGTGTCTTCGAGTTTATATCGCTTCTTTTTCCTTTGTACGCGGAAATCTCATTGTTAATCTCATCCCGTTTACTTCTCAGTTCCTGCGCTTTTGCAACCTTTTCCTTAACCTGCTGGTTCAGAGAGTCTCTCTTTTCTTTCAGTTCGTCGATATCGGTCCTGTTTATTTTCAGGTCCTTAAAAATCGAAGCCAACTGCCTTTCGCTTTTCTCTATCCTGCTCCTGAGCTCGTTTACCTTGCCCTTCAGCTCCCGTTCGCTAAGGTTTGAAAGGTCGGCCGTTGCAATTCCTGTAGTTGAAACGTCGTTGTTCATGTACTACCACCCGTGTGTATTCTAAAAAGAGTTATACCTTTAATTTATCCCAGTAAACCAGGGCTTCTTCATGGTTTTGTATCTTACTACTGAGCCACTTGTGCTGGGATTTGCTTTTAGAAATCTCTTCATTCTTACTACCATCATCGCCTTCAAACTTTTTTTCAGACTCTATTATTCCTTTTAATTCCAAGTTTGAATTCATGGCTTCATCTATTCTGGCTTGAGTTTGCAGGAGAAGGTTTTCTTCATGCCCGACTGCCTGAACAATTCCGTGCAAGTTTTCCATAAACGAGTCTTTAAGTTTCTGCTCCTCTTCAGGTTCTATCTGGCCTTTAAGTTTTTTAATATCCTCTTTGAATCTATTGGCAATTATCGGGTCCAGTTTCGGAAATAGCTCCTTTTCGAGCAGTGCCTCAGCCTGATGGTAAAACTGTTGCCTCTTCTCTTTGAGGACTTCTTTTCTTTCCGCCATCCGGATTCTGGAATCTTTTAAATTTTTAGCGTCCTCTTCGATCTGGCTCAATCTGCTGCTCAGTTCTTCGAATTCCTTTCGGTCTTCTTCCAGAAACCGTCTGTGCTTTTCCACAACCGCTGAGATCAGTTCCTCTTCTGTTAGCATGTTGATCCCTAAGTCTTTCATGTTTCCGCTCACTGTATCACAATCTTTATTTGCATTTTATAAATATATTATCTATCCGGCCCACAGCCAGTCCAGAAATCTAAATTAACTAATTTTTGCCGAATTTTAGCCTTCGAAGATTTTAAGGCAATTTCAGATTAAAGTATGAATATCTGGGCATGAGGCACGCAATCAATCATTATCACCGAATCCGGGTCGATAAGCCCGCATTTTATGGCACACTTAACCGTTTTTTCTCCAAAGAGGTTCGCAGTCGTAGCTTGTTGAAGGGCTTTTTGGAGTTCTTCCTCGGAGACATCTTCACCCTCATAAAAGGCCTTACTTATCTCTACTACGGTGTTGCCGTGTTTTAATTTTTTCCCGAGCATCTCCTTATCGCAGGCTGCAACAAGAACATTATCTTTGTTTTTATAAATTTTTAGATACATATTCTCCCTTCCACGTAGTATTTTTCCTTTTTAGTATTTACAGCTTGACTGTGTTCACATAGTTGCCATGTGTTACTTACTGCTCTGATTTGGAAGGGATTCTTTTGTACGCAATCCTCAGAGCTTTACTCAGTATTAAATTAATTGACTAGCCTTATATGTTTTTGATCCGGAGATAGCAAGTCTCCTCTTTGCTTCATTTTCTTGATATTCTCTTCGGCATGAGTCCTATCTATCCCGTGCTCTTTTTCAGCTTCAGCATAGACTTCTTCCAGAGGGGCTTTCGCTCCCGAATGCCTCTCACTCACCTTTTTAATTATGTCTTTCAGGATTTTTATCTTGTTTCTCTGGCTCATGCTCGTGCCAGACGCA
>CAVRNH010000085.1:0-16003 GCA_963722085.1 uncultured Methanosarcinaceae archaeon
CAGATGAAAAAAGGTTTACTGGATATAAAGTAAACTCAATTATGTCGGAAGATGGATTCATAAAAAACATCAATGCTACTCCAGGTAATTCTTACGATGGAGATATACTCATTCCTCTAATTGGCGAAATGATAGCACAGGGATTTACTGCAAGTGAAGTGGTCGGGGATACTGCTTATGGAGGAGTTGACAACAGGAATAAACTGATGTTGAAAGGGATAACTGTAATAGCTCCCTTCAAAAAGGAAACTAACAAAAATGATCTTTTTCCACAAAGTAAATTTAGCATCGAGAAACATGCAGTAGTATGTCCTGCAGGATGCAGGACGATGGTATGGAACCACAATAAAAAAAGTGAAAAAATCACATTCTTCTTTAATAAAAAGGATTGTGGATGCTGTAAATTGAAACAAAAATGTACTGTTCAGAAAAGAAGGACAATCACCATCAGTGAACACCATGAGCTACTAAAAAGAGCAAGAGAATACAATAAAACTGACGCTTTCAAGGAAGATATGAAACTAAGAGCCCATATTGAACCAAAGCAAGGAGAAATGAAAAGACATCATGGATTGCAAAGAGCAAAATATTGGGGACTTCTGAAAATGAATATACAGGCAACAATAAGTGCAATTGTTGTAAACGTAAAAAGATTTGTAAAGATGAATAGCTGTGGCTATCAATGTAGATCATAAAAATATGTAAAATGAATGGAAAAATGAAAGAAAAGGATAAAAAGAATGAATATTTTTGATGAAAATGCCTCCAAAAATTGGAGTATATTTATGAAGTGCAAAAATTTGCGCTGAAATTCTTACGATGGCTAACCATTTGCTACTTTTACGACTCTATCTGAAATCACTCAGGATATAGTTACCTTCAAAAAGAAGGTTTAAATCCATGCCTTCAAAATCGTCTTCAATTCTATATAGAGGACATCTCTTGTCTACTCTTAAAAAAGGAGTCAATATAATACTTCTAGCAAGTTTGCAGGGTGGAACTTTCCACTGATTTTGATCCCACCTGATATTTTCGTTGATGAGTGTATCAAAACCAAGTATATCTAGAAATATGGGCTCTTCGCTATTTCGAGTGGGTAATTATACATTTACTTTCTAAATGTAGATGCAGCATGAGTAATCTTGATAAGATTATTTTTGGAAAATCAAGTTCATGTTCGATGTTTATTTATTTGGTGAGATAGCTTCTTAACTGACAAATTATTTTTAACCCACGCCAAAACAGCGAAGAGCCGAAATTTACAAACAATTAAGGCAAAAGGAGTTTCAGTTTTCTGTGAAATGTTTTTTGCATCCAAAAGTAGTGAGATTTTTTTAAAATTCATACTACCTTCAACTGAAGGAGACAGTGTGTTAATTTTCATTTTAGATTTGGTTTTCATCATAGTAGATTATTATTTAGTAATTGTCATATAACCTGCTTTCGGCAGGTCGACATAAAAATCCATTCAATTTTTCTATTGATATCGTTTTTTCAGAACTTTTGAAATTCAATTTAAATCAAAAATCACTAAATGTTAACCATGACATAATTAATATATATTTAGTATAAATGAGATAAATGATAAATCGTGTTAAATATATAGTCCGTATGATACTGTTTTTTAAGTGAACATGCAAAAAATGACAATTAAAGATATTTAGATGTTAGGATGTGTTTGCTGCCGAATGTAGGATATAACTACATCATAATATAAAAGTTGGAAACGATGGGAAAACAAATATTATGTTAAAAAAATAAATTATGTTTTATTTTTACTTTAGGGGTCGAAATTTAAAATTGAATATTTTACGGAGAAGTTTTAAAATATGCCAGTAATGAGCATTATTGCCTGCGGAATGCTTGAAGACGAGCTTGTACATGTCTTATCAAAAGACTCCGGACTAAAGCAGCTAATAGTTGTAGAAGACAGGGGCAATTTAGAGTTCCTTCGTAAGCTTAAGTCAAAAAACTGTACTCCCAGAACAGCTTTTCTGGATAGAGTCCCAATGCTTCTTAAAGATGGTGGTCGTCTCGATTCAAGAGCATTCATGAAATTTCTTTCTTTGTTTCCCCTTTTTAAAAAAATATGTGAAAAAAGAATAATAATGGAAAAAGAAAAAGTAAACGTTGTCGTAAACTTGTTAAGACTGGGCTTGCACTCGGATCTTGAGCAACTGAAGGCAAAAGTGTACGAAAGTATTCGAGAAATGGCTCCCTTTTCGGATAATATACTGATCTTTTATGGTACATGTGGGAATACATTCGGAAAACTAGAAGAAGACTTCTCAGATCTTGAATGCCCACTTTCTTTTCTGAAGGATAAAGATGGGCAGATGATAGAAGACTGCATCAGTTTAGCTCTCGGAGGAAATGAGACTTATGCCAGATCCATGATCGAATTCAGAGGCATGGGAACGATTTATCTGACTCCTATGTGGGCTTCGAGCTGGAAGCAACTGGAAAATAAGGCTGAGGGTCGGGAGTTTAACAACAAATACCTGAAAAATTCTCTATATTGCCTGGCTGCAAAGATAGATAACGGACTTGCAAATAATTCCGAATTTAATGAAAATGTTCAGGAATTTGCCCGCAAATTTGATATGAAGATCACCAACCTTAAGGGAAGTATGGAAATTGCAGAGCAGTCTTATCTTGCTGCCAGAGATTGTATAACTAGATAATTATGAGTGGTTTAATTATGAGTGGTTTAATTATGAGTGGTTTAATTATAAGTCGTTTAATCAGGAAATTGTTTAATCAGGATTTTCAAAATTCTTAGTAATAAGGATTTAAACTCATACTAATTTTTTCCATAATATTCGTGTAAAGGAAAAAATAAAAAAGTACTACGCGCTTTCTAATTTATTTACAATGTCTACTTAATCTTATATACTTTCTTTCCTTTTTAATTAAATAACACATTAAGTTCAAGCTCTCTCTTAATTTTTTATATACTTAGAGGTGTTAAAATAGACATTAGTAAGAAGGTTCTTATAATTACCCTTTTTATTTTTGCCGTTCTTACTGCTGCATTTACTATAACTCACAGTATGCAGCTCTCCAACTTTTTGAAGCTTGAACAGAATGACACGTTGAAGAATGTGGACAGGGTACAAAACGCCATCTCGGTTCAACAGGAGGATCTTAATTACTTAGTTGCGGATTGGGCCTGCTGGAATGAGTCTTACAGATTTGTCGAAGACAGGAATCAGCGGTTTATAGATGATACAATCAAGAATGAGACTCTTGCCGAACTTAAACTTAATGTGATGCTTTATGTAAATGATTCTGGATCTGTAGTCTACTCAAAAGCTGTAGATATTGACACAGCAGAGGAAAAGCCTGTTCCTGATGATCTTCTTAAAATGATAAAAAACGGTACTCTTCTCACAAAAGCTGAAAATGACAAAATGAGCGGCTTTGTTTTGCTTGATGAAGACCCTATGTTTATCTCTTGCCATCCCATCCTTACGACAAAGTATCATGGCCCTTCAAGGGGCACCTTGATTTTCGGTAGAAGCTTTGACAGTTCCCTTCTCAAAACCTTTGAAAATACTACTCGATCCTCCCTTTTCATGTATAGAGTAGATAAGCCTATGCCTTCCGATGTTAAAGCAAAACTTAATAATTTCTCAGAGTCTCCTTACAAGCCCATCGTCGAACCCCTCAGTGAAGAAAAAATAGCAGGCTATCTCGGATTTAAGGATATTTCAGGCAATCCTGCCTTTATCTTAAGAGCGGATTTCCCCAGAGATCTTTATTTAAGTGGAAAAAAAACCCTGAATCAGATGTATTTTCTCCTTTTGCTGACCGGCCTTATGATAGGGGCAGGAGTTAAGTTTGCACTTGACAGGTTATTCATTTCAAGATTGGTCGAAGTGGATGATTTCGTTATGAAGGTCAGGTCGGAAAAAGATCTTTCCAAGAGATTAATTCTCAGAGACAATGATGAACTTTATCGTTTGTCAAGGGAAATAAATGGGATGTTAAATGAAATCTATCTGACAGAGCAGGAACTAAAGGCAGAAGAAAGAGAAAAGAAAGTCCTTCTTGATTCCCTGGATGAACTTGCCGTCTTCATAAATCCTAACCTTAACATTATCTGGGCAAATAAGGCTGCACTTGAGCATATGAAAATGGGTCTTCAAGAAGCAGTGGGAGTATGCCTTAAATCTGCTCCTGGCGTAAGCGGTCCTTTATCTGATTACTTGCAGCTCGAGCAGATCTTTGTAAAGGGTAATAAAAAATCATGGGAATTCACTTCAAAGGACGGCAGGGTCTGGCTTGTTCAGGCAATCCCGGTAACTGAAGAGAATGGAAAAATTATAGGGATTCTGGAAACTTGCAGGGAGATTACAGAGCGGAAAACTGCAGAAAAACTTCTTCGAGAAAAACAAATAGCTGAAGTCGCAAACCGTACCAAAAGCGAGTTTCTGGCAAATATGAGCCACGAACTTAGAACTCCACTTAACTCAATAATAGGCTTCTCTGACCTGCTTCATGAGCAGGCATATGGAGAATTGAATGAAAGACAATTAAGATCTATTGGAAACATCTCTAACAGTGGAAAGCATCTTCTAAACCTGATAAATGACATTCTGGACCTTTCTAAAATAGAAGCCGGAAAAATGGAGCTTGATTATAAAAACTTTGAGCTTGCCACTAAGTTTAATATGATAAAAAATCTCCTGTCTCCAATTGGTGACCGAAAAAACATTAAAATTGAAATCGATATTGATAGCGAACTTACAAGCATCTGTGCTGACGAAGATAAATTTATCCAGGTTATGTATAACCTCGTAGACAATGCTATAAAGTTTTCTTACGAAAATAGCCTTGTAAAAGTAGGAGCAAGAAAAAAAGGAGACCTGGTCGAAATAACGGTTCAGGACACTGGAATTGGTATTAAAGCTGAGGACCAGAACAAACTTTTCAAGCCCTTTAGCCAGGTTGATTCTTTCTCTTCCAAAAGATCCCAGGGAACTGGACTCGGTCTGTCATTGGTTAAGCAGATTGTTCATCTGCACGGCGGATATGTCTGGTTCAGGAGCAGTCCAGGAAAGGGAAGTACCTTTGCTTTCACAATTCCTATAAATGGCAATAAAGAAAGCTCTGAGGTACCAAGTTAGATCAAAAAATATAACGAAAAGAGTAAAATACTACAGGCAAAATGGGGTAGAATCAAAAGCCCAGATAATAAAAACAGGCTCCTGCAGGAGATCTTCCTAAAGTTTTTCCTGCAATAAATTATTTTTAATTTCATCGGCTGGATACTCTGATTCCTTTAATTTTATAATAAGATCGTTTCCAATTAAGTTAAAACGCGGATTCTTCAGTTTCCTGCAATAATCAATATAGAAGCTGGCAGTATTTACTTCATTTTTCTTAAAACTTAAGAGTTCTTCCAGCGAAAAAATCTCAAAGCTGTGTTTTTCAGTCCTGTATTTTTGTAGCTTATCATAGTCAAAATTAAGATTGTCATAGCTAACTGCAAACCTGAACCATTCAAAAGGAATTGGAAGGCTTGATAAAAGAGGTATAGACGATTCAAAATAAATCCTGAAGGCTTTTTTCTGCGATAATTTACACCAGTTATCTATTGTAAAATTTATTTTCTCAGCTTCAATCGTAAATACAACTGGGTATACTTTACAAAATATTGGCTTAAAATTTCGGCATTCACACACTTTATTTGCTTTATTTAAAAAAGGGCACAACTTTCCTAGTTTTAATAAATGTAATAGAGTTCCATCATCCAGTTTCAGGATATCCAGATAGCGAAATTCGAATTCAGGAGTACTTATACCCAATTTTTTTGCCATATACTCCTTTTCTCCGGGCAGCAAGGTTCCTATTTTATTGTGTTCGCATGCTCCCCCACATTTCCTGCAGGTGTTGAAAGTATTTTCATTTATTCCACTAAACATTTTATGAAAGCTTTCAAAAATATGCATGGGTATTTTTTTAAATATCAACTAAAAACCTCACAATCCAGAATACCTATATTGAATCTTTTTGTTAAGTTGTATTTACATGTTTGTCTAATGAGTGCTTTTTTCTATCAAATATACTAATTATAAAAATAATGTCTACCATTCTGATAAATATTTTCACGAAATATTTCATCAAAAAAAGTTTCTATAAAAATTTTGCGATACAAGATTAATTTTTTTAGTAGTTGGCATATGAAAAATACTAAAAAATACGCTGTATTCTAGAGGTACACCATGCTAAGTCGAAAGTCCTCAAAAAGTAGTAATGTTTGACTTTTTTGTTCACTCTAAAAAGGACAGTAATTCTTTTTTTCGTTAATACTACAATACGTGGCTTTGAGTGATAAGTATTAATATACAAGCCAATTAAAATAAAATACAGAACCGAGTTGTAACAGATATTGGGGGATTCAGACTTGACAAATCATTTCTTCATAATCGCCGGAGAAGAAGCAGGCCCGAAATCAAACAAAATGGGTGGGATTTGGAATGTAATTGATGGGGAGGCGCATACCCTTGCAGCTCTCTTCAATTCCGGCAGATTGGAGAAAAAAGAAGAAATAGAAATTCTTGTTGCTGGTCCTTACTACGGGCACATGGGAGCTGACTGGAACCGAGGCCTGAACCGGATTACGAGTATGGAGGAATTTAAAACCCTTAATATTGACGGTGAACTCCAAAGAACCCTTGAATTCCTTGAAAACTCAGGTATCAAAGTGTTTACAGGAGAAAAATTTGTAGGGAATACGAGAATAGGTTACCTGCAATTTCAAACATCTGATTTCGGGAGAATACGCTCAACATACATGGGAAAGGAGATGACACTCGAAAGCAGAATAAAAGCTGAAGCCTATGAACACTTTGGGCTTGATTCTCTGAGATACGAGAGCATGTCAAATGGCCCGGAATATACCCATTACCTTTCCCTCTCTTATGCAATTTCCGAGCTTGCCAGGCTTCTAATAGGCTCGACTTTGGAAACTTCTAAAACGGGAATGGGAGATAAAGCCTCAGCTCAGGGTTTTGTTCCATGTCCGGGTGTCTCCCTGCACTGTCACGAATTTGGGGTATTCTATGCGGCAGCCAGGCTTAAGAAACTTGGAATTCCGGTAAATACGGTCGCAACCCTGCACGCTACCCTTCCAGGAAGGACTGCAGGATACAATTCAATTCAAAAAAGAAGGAATAACGACAGTACATGGCCTCCTGGGGTGCCAGAGAATCTGGGTTCTCTCGAAGCCCTTGCTTTATACGCAGATACGGTCACTGCAGTAGGGGAGTCTACCCGGCAGGAGGCCAAGCTTTTTTACGGAATTAACGGAATTGTAATCAGAAATGGGATGACTATAGAATCAGACAAAATTGATTGGAATCTAAAAGAAAGCTGCCTTGGAAGGATCCGAAAATTCCTTTCCGAAAATTTGTACAAATATCATGGGGGGGAAAGGATAGAACCCGAAAAAATAATCCCGATTTTTACAATCTCACGCATAGAAGTGGAAAATAAGGGATATCCTGAACTTCTTGATTCTCTTGTAGATCTTAATCATATAATAAGGAACAGTATTCTTGAAGGGCATATGGAAGAAGGAATTAGAGTTGTCTGTTTCCTTGTTACTGCAGAAGGTCCCAAGACGAACCTTCCCGATGGATTTCCTGTTAACCTGCCAAAAGAAATGCTTGTAGGAAACGAGCTGAGGCTTCAGCAGATGATCGAGGAAAAAGGGCTGGATTTTCCGAAAATGGTACGGGGTAAATGTTCAGTTGCAGCACTCCTCTATCCCCAGATTCTCTCAATATTCGATGGAGGGCTCGGTATGGAAGTAGGGGATTTTATGGCCGGCTGCTGTGCAGGTATTTTTCCCTCGCGATATGACCCCTTCCTGCTTACTGGACTTGAAGCCGGAAAAGAAGGAACACCAAGTGTGGTCAGCAAGGTATGTGGTTTTAGTGATGCCGTAAAGGCTATCGAGCCCCTGGTAGAAGGCCTTGGCGGGGTAATAATTGTAGACAATATTGATCTTTCCTATTATGAAACGGTCCTTGATTATGCTCTTGCAGTCAGCTACTTTACACGGAATTTTATAGATGACAGGGTGAAGTATAGACTCCTTTGCAGGGAAGCCTTCCTCCTTGCAAAAGATATGAGCTGGGAAGAGCCGACTCAACAGTATTATGAACTAATTAGTGGAACACGTTTCTGCAAGTAAGAATATACTGCCAGCAAAGGGTGAACTTGCTTTCGAGAAATACAAAAAGAACTATTTAGAAAAAATAGGACGTAAGGCAGAAGTTTCTAAGAATAGGAAGTGGGACAAAAGTTTCTAAAGAATAGGAAGTAGGGCAGAAGTTTCTAAAGGATAAGAATAGGGCAGAAGTTTAGAATAAAATCGAAAGTCAGGCAGAAGGAAAGAGGAAAACATTGAAACACAAAATAGAGCGGAAAAGATAAGGTGAAGCAAAGAAAAACAAAAGAGGTCCTTCTGAGATGTCAGAAATCAGAAAGCACTATTTCCTTTCCGAATACTGCATAATTTCCGAGGAAAGAGCTAAAAGACCTTCGGATTTTACAGGTGAAGCTGAATATTCCGGAAAAGGTAACCCTACGAGTTGCATTTTTTGTGGAGGAGCTGAGGAAAATACTCCTCTGGCTACTGCAGTATATAAAAATGGGGAAATCTTTGCAGATACCCCCGAGAAAAGGATACGTGACTGGGATTTCCGCTGCTTTCCAAACCTCTACCCTGCTCTTTCTGCTGTTCCTGCTCCTCTTAAGCATCAAGAAATTGGTCTGCAAGCTGAACCTGGGTATGGCTTTCACGAAGTTATTATAGAATCGCCTTTGCATGAGAGAAAGCTAGAAAATTTTTCCGACCTTGAGCTTTCGGGGCTCATGCATGTTTATAGAGACCGTACATGCAACCATATAACCCATGAAAAAATACGTTATGTATCCCTGTTCAAAAATTCAGGAAAGGCTTCAGGAGCTTCCATAAATCACTCTCACAGCCAGCTCATTGCCCTTCCATTCTATCCTCCTTCACTCGAAAGAGAAATAAAAGTTATAAAGGAAAGAGAAAAATGTCCCTATTGCGCAATCTTTGATAGGGAAAAAGTCTCTTCTAGAGTCATCTTTGAAAACAGTGAATGCATAGCTTTTGCCCCTTATTTTTCCGTGGGGCCATTTGAGGTCTGGGTACTTCCCAGAAGACATGTCAGCTTTCTTGGAGATTGCAGTGAGAAACTTCTTTTTGCTCTTGGCGACGTCTTAAGATATGTTCTAAAAAGTTATCGAAAAATTTTCGAAAATTTGCCTTTCAACTATATGTTTTACCAGGTTTCCCAGACTCCTGAATATCATCTAAATATTCGGTTGCTCCCGAGGCTTTCTATCACTGCAGGATTTGAACTGAATACAGGGACTTATATCAATACAGTTTCCCCGGAAAGGGCAGCCTCATATCTGAGAGGAAACCTCATGCCTGGAGAATGAAGCTTTTAGATAAATAAGTTTCACACAAAAATCGGAGAAAATCTTCATTTTTCCACTCTAAAACATTGTATAAAATCGCAAGCATTAAAGGTAAGATAAAGTATGCGATATAAAAACATGCTAAATAATTCGCAGATATATTTATCTATTATTAATAAGAAATAGATTAAGAAGTTATGAGACCATACCCTTCATATAAAAACAGCTTTAAAAGGCTTGAAATTAAGGGACGATCTCTTTTACCTGCAAATAGTCAATTTAAGGTAGGGGGCAAACAGATGGACTATCGCAGGACAGTTGTGATCTGAGTTAAGCATTAAATAACTGAATTCAGCATCAAATTATAAACTGAGTTCAGCAAACTGGAGGGTGTTAATATTATAACAGGCAAAGGAAAGCCTGAATTATTTGTTACTCTTCTCTTAACTCCCACTTTGGTAAAAAGGAGTAAGTGAGCTATGAAAAAGATTCGAATAGGAATGTTTACCTGGGAAAGTTTGTATTCCATACGTGTAGGGGGAATTTCACCCCATGTATCGGAACTCGCTGAGGCTCTTGCGGCAGAGGGGCATGAGGTCCATCTCTTTACACGAAGCCGTGAAGACACGGATGAAATTATCAGTGGTGTCCACTACCACAAGGTCGCATGTGATCAAAATGGGGGAATAGTGGAACAGATGAACAGGATGTGCGACAATATGTATATCCGGTTCCTGGATGTAAGAGAAAAAGTAGGGGAGTTTGACGTCCTGCATGGGCATGACTGGCATCCTGTGAATGTTCTCTGTAAAATAAAAGCTCAGTTCGGGCTGCCATTTGTGCTGACTTTTCACAGTACTGAATGGGGGCGTAATGGAAATCGTCACGCAGAATGGTGGGAAGCAAAGGAAATCTCGCACAGGGAATGGCTCGGAGGATATGAATCCTCTGACTTGATAACCACCTCGACAATATTGAAGGAAGAAATTCAGCAAATTTACAAAGTTCCGGATTACAAACTCTGGGAAATTCCTAATGGCATAAATGTGGGGAAGATTAAAAGAGAATTAAATCCAGGAGATATAAAAAGGCACTATGGCATCCATCCATGTCTTCCAGTTGTGCTTTTCACTGGGAGGATGGCATATCAGAAAGGACCTGACCTGCTGGTTGAAGCCGCGGCAAAAGTCCTGAGAAAAAGGAATGCACAGTTTGTACTTATCGGAGAAGGGGAAATGCGTGCTCAGTGTGAATCTCAGGCTCAAAAACTTGGGATTGGGAATTCCTGTAATTTCCTTGGGTATGCCCCGGATAACACTGTAATAGATTGGTTTAATGCCTGTGACCTTGTGTGCGTACCTAGCCGAAATGAGCCCTTCGGAATAGTTGTACTTGAAGCCTGGGATGCAATGAAACCGGTAGTCGCAAGCGATGCAGTCGCCCTTGTAGAGAACTTCAGGACAGGCATTATTGCTCATAAAGAACCCTCTTCCATAGCCTGGGGCCTTAATTATGTTCTTGAAGGGCTTGGCCGTAACAGAATGGGAGAAAAGGGGTATGACCTTCTAAAAAAGAGATACAACTGGAAGACAATCGCTGAAAAAACTCTTGAAGTATATGAAAAAGTGATTGAAAAAGCAAGTAAAAGCAGTAAAAGTGGTTAAAAAAGCAAAGAGCCGGAGCAAAGTACAAATCTGAGTAAAAGTTTAATCTTTTAAACTTTTAAATCTTCTATATACTCTCATCGATTACAATCTCTGATTTTAAGTTAATAAACCAGAACCGATGTAGGGATACAGATAAGCATACAAGAATAAAATAAAAAATTACAGTAAATATAAATTAGAACTAGTATAAAATAAAAATTAAAGTTTAAAGGTAAGATATAAACTAAAAATTTAAGGAACTGATATGAAAAAGTAATTTTGACATAATGATTACGACTACTTTTCTTTTTCTGGTAATTATTATCAGTTTTAAGCAGATAAAAGCAGAAAGGGCGGACTATTAAACTTATATAATTTGTAAAATAATACCCATTTGATTTGATGGAAAAAATTGTAAAATTGACTCTGGCCCTTCTAATTATAATTGTCCTGACTGCAGTTATTGTTTATGCTACACTTCCGTATCTAAATTATTTTTTCGGAGCTTTTATCCTTTATATCATATTCAGACCTCTGTACCAATTTTTCGTAAAGAAAGCCAGGCTACCTAAACAACTTTCAGCAGCCCTGGTAATAACTATTTCAATATTTGTTTTACTCGTTCCATTATATTATCTTCTGAATATAATTATTGGTGAGATCTGGCTGCTTTTATTTGGAGAGGTATCTATTTTTGAATATATTCAGTCTGGAGGCCAATCTGTCACTTATTATCTCTCAAAACTTGATATTCCTCTTTCAAAATTTGATATTCCTAATGGTACTCTCCAAATGAAGATACAGGAAAGAGTTATGGATATTAGTTCTGAAGCCATCAATTACACAAGCATGTTCATACTGGGTTCGATCCAGAGTCTTAGCCATCAGTCAATAAGCCTCTTGATTATGTATTTTTTGCTTTACTATCTGTTAACACAAGAGGATTCGATTTTTGTACACAAAATCTATGCAGCGATTCCATTCAATGAGGAAAACACAGCTACTCTCATCGATGAGTTTAGAAGAATTGTCCGAACAACTATCACTTCCAGCGGGGCTGTAGTCCTTGTTCAGGGTGCAATTTTGACAATCACCTTCCTCATTTTTGATATCCAGGGAGCTTTTCTCTGGGGTGCCCTGGCAACAATACTTGCTTTTGTGCCCGTTTTCGGATCAACTTTAATCTGGGTTCCTGCAACCATCATCCAGCTCTTCGAGGGGAATTATGTTGCAGGAGTTGCTATCCTTGCTGCAGGGCTCGTTGCAAGTGTCATGGACAGTTTTCTCAGGCCCCTTATCCAGAAAAAAGTTGGAGAAATCCATCCTTTTTTATCCTTAATCGGGATTATCGTAGGGGTATCTCTTTTCGGACTGATAGGAATTGTAGTAGGCCCTCTTCTCGTTTCTTACTTTGTCCTGACTGTAGAAATGTTCTCAAGAGAGTACCTTGCCTGAAGGGAGGGAAAAGCATATTTGTAGGCTTAGAGGGAAGGAGAAAAATGTTTGTAGGTTTAGAGGGAGGGAAAAAGATATTTGCAGGGATGAAATTTGAAAACCGTAAGCACAAAACTAGCTTGCTCTCTACACTATCCCAAACATAAAAGTGCTGTGATCTCACAAGTGTTATTTTATCTTCTCGCAAATCTATACGCCTAATGCCACTGATAAAATGTCCATTGAGGCCTTCACACACAAATCAGCATACGACAACAAGGCTCTGATTGGCAGATCTCATAGTCGAACACCAGAGACATGAAGATGTTGGGCCGAAAATACTCATTCTCGCCTAAACTTTGACATACATGGTCGAATAATAAGGCTTCTGATTGGGAATTAAAAATATTAAGAACAAAAGAATTTGACGACTTTTAACATTTATTTAGTATTTAGTAGTTGCTAAGTCTCGTTAACCAGGGTTTATTTGCTATCATACTTTGTTTTTGCAGATATTTTTTTATAGTTTCAAGTGATATTTTTTTATATGTGCGGGGTTATTAGTTTGGGTCTGCTTGTACTTTTATGCTCGATATTTGTGGGCATTTGTTTATGTGACTATTTATTACCTGTTTGTTGTAGTTTTTTTGATCGTCTGGTATATTTTATTGGGCGATAGCTGTGTTTTCTGATGTCGTTTTTGATTTGTTAATTAAGTTTATATTATTACTAGTTTTTCTTCTATTATTGAGATTAACCATTCCAAATATTTCGCGATGAAGCAAAAGCTACAAGCAGAAAAGATTATGCAGGGTCTTTAATTTTATATTTACAATATCAATTGGCTTACGTCCGAATATTCAAAACCAAATCAAATTATATGCGTCCTCCACTCTAAATATGTGATATGTTTCGGGCTGCATGCTAATTTTCTCAGAGACCTCAAGTCTCCTTTGATAGATTTCCTTAATTAGCAGCATTAGACAGCTTTCGGTTTCCTATATATCCTGAATTTGGCAATGGCCATGTCCAAAACTCTAAAATCCAACATTTAACATCCCGGCCTGAGTATATATGTAATCGCTCTTGGCATGGTGAGAAAAACAAACTCATTTTACAAAGAAGCCATGATTACCTTGTTTAAATGAAAACAAAATAACGTGAGAATTCACTTTATTCAGACTTCATGCCGGGATACTCATAAATCTCGCACTCCCTCTGCGTCTTCTTTGCATTCGAATAATAGCTTTCATTTACCCTGTTATGAAGTTTACACCTATATGTTCGTGAATCAAAATCAGAAATAAAAATTACTAGTTAGCTAAATACTGATAAGATATTTAATTAATAGAATAAATTAATAAAAAAATATCCAAAATTTTACAATAGAGTATATCTAGTAGGGGATAATGTGGATAATTGGACAGGTTGCTTACTGGCTGCAAGCTTCTTTGCGCTGGGATACTCAATTCAAAAAATTAGAAATTGGTTACGTGTAAAATGGAACCTTTTCATTATGAGTTTTTAAGAATGGCAAGGTCCCGGGGACCAAACTAAAAGAAATAAATCAAATTGCTTGAGATCACCTCATTATATAGGATAGATTTGCTTCGAGCCATATGCCCACTTTTTCAAAAATTGTCAAGCATATTTTAGCAGATCTTTTAATTTACGTTATTTAAATCTGCATAGGTGAAACTCTGCATCGGAGTTCTCGTAGTTTATCAAATATTGTACATTTTCAACGGATCGATATGTAAAAGGAGCAAAAAGAAAAACCGGCAATACTCCGCTTCTTCCATGACATCAAGGAAAGGGTATTTGCGACACTCCGCATCTCGCTCGTAATTAAAATTATTTTACTGTTGAGCTTTCCTCCAAATTTGTAATATAATTGATCCATAATTGATCCAAATTGATCCATAATCGACCCATAATTGATTCCAAAACCAAATTGTCTCTCTTAATTCCAAATTTCGAATTCCAAAGGACCAACCAAGTTTTCGATCATTAAAATGGTTCTAAGGCTCTTATTGAAGTGAAAATAAATTGATTTTAAGTGAGCTCATGATTAAAGTTATTTTTTAAATTGAAGGTTTGCTGCTACAATTCATCAGTTAACTGCATTATCCTACAATTTCATATGTCCTACAATTTCCTACATCCGACAATTTTCAACGTCCTATAATTATTCCGATGAGCGTCAAAGTATAGTCAACACATAAATTAAGTACACTTTCAAGCACTATAACCATGGAAAACATAGCCAGTCACGGAAAAATCCAATAATAACTATGTAACCACTGGAAAGACACTGAAAGACACGGAAATAAACGTGCCTGTAATTCCTTTATTCCGTGTTTTCGAGCCGTCAGCAGTTCTAATTTATAACACTATTTCTGCGGTATAGACTAGTCCGATCATAACTATGTAACGAGCGGAAAGCACGGAAGTGAAACGTGACCTGTAATTCCGTGCTCCCACGTTTTCGAGCCGCGAGCAGTTCATAACACTCGGGAAGCGAATCCACTTGAGCGAGCGAAGCGAGTGAAACGGACTCGTGCTCCGAAGCGAAACTCGGGTACTATAAATTAAAACTCAAAAAGGTTTTGCCAGTTAAATTACTGCCTGATGTAGAACTGGTTATAGGGTGCTTGACGGGATGACGGAAAGCTGTCACATCTAGTTTATTGCAGATAAAAGGGGGGCGGTCTCCCTGATTTATCCTACAGGCACGTCCAAAATCGCACATAAAGTTTTAAGCTGATTTTAAAAAGTTTTATGTCATACTATTTTTTAATCAAAAAGAATTTTTTACAGAATTAGTTTAAAATAACTTATCTTATCTTATTAAATATTGTCAAACATTATTGAGTATGATATAATATATCTGGCCTCGTTTGGGTACTACAAAAAAATACCTAAATTGGACCCTCTCACCACAAAGAAAAGGAACCCAAAAGGTCCCGAGGAAAGCTATAAACTAACAATAGCTTGGAGATGCCCGCATGAAAATACTGCTTGTAGACGATGACCCTTTATTTCTGGAACTGTCAAAGACATTCCTGGAGGTATTTCACGACATAAACTCCGATACAGTAGAATCTGCAGGAAAAGCTCTCGAGAAGTTAGAGGAAGATTCCTACGATGTGGTTGTTTCGGATTATGATATGCCTTTTATGGATGGTATAACGTTCCTGAGGACTATCCGTGATAAGAGAATCAATATCCCTTTTATTCTTTTTACGGGAGTAGAAGAAAAAGAAGTCGTTCACCGTGCAATAGAAAATGGTGCACATTCTTTCATTCAGAAAACAGGAAACCCAAAAGCCCAGTATTCCGAATTGTCAAAACGGATCTGGCAAATTACGGGTGCTGTGCAAGCCGCTAAAGAAGAAAAGATAACCTCGAACTTTTGTATATAGCTTTTTATTCAGAGTCAGGTTATTCATTAA
>CAVRNH010000086.1:0-11206 GCA_963722085.1 uncultured Methanosarcinaceae archaeon
TTTTTCAGTTATAAATCTTAAAAACAGAGTTTTTTCAAGGTTATTTGATGTCATACCAAAGGTTTGCAAGAGATGTTGGCTTTATTGGGGCAGTTCAGGTACTTACAAGCCTGGGCACTTTTTTTCTACTTCCTATTATCACAAAAAGCCTTGGAACATATTACTACGGTCTCTGGGCCCAGATCAATATCACTGTATCCCTCATTACTCCCTTTGCACTTATGGGTCTTTCAATGGGTCTTGTCAGATTTTTATCTTCTGAAACTGATAAGAAAATAATAAGGGAAGCTGTCTACTCTATCTTTTTTTTCGTAACTATGACTGGCTTACTGGCCTCTTCCTTATTGTATATATTTGCCGAACCTCTTGCAACATTCGGCTTCAAGGACTCTGGAGCAACCTATTTCATCCAGGCAGGCTCCCTTTTGATTCTAGTTAATGTAATCGAGCCAGTATCTCTTTTTTATTTCAGAGTATTCAGGCAGATCAAGAAATTCTCTTACTTTACCCTTTTTGAGGCATTCGGAAAACTACTTTTTATTCTTGTCCTTCTCAAAATGGGATACGGGCTTCTTGGCGTGATAGCTGCCACATTATTGGTACAGGGCGTCATTATTTTAATTGCTTTTATGACTATTGTATCACAGATAGGATTTATTGTTCCTCGATTTACTTATATAAAGGAATACCTGCAATTTTCTCTGCCGTTAACCCCCAATTCTCTTATAAGATGGGTTACGGAATCAAGTGACAGATATCTGGTTACCTACTTTCTTGGTCTCAAAAGCGTGGGCATATATTCGGCAGCCTGTTCCATTGGTAGCCTTATACAGCTTTTAGTAAGTCCTCTTCAGCTTATTCTTCTCCCAGAATTATCAAAACTGTTTGATGAAAATAA
The DNA here is from genome assembly GCA_963722085.1 of uncultured Methanosarcinaceae archaeon. Classification (GTDB taxonomy): domain Archaea; phylum Halobacteriota; class Methanosarcinia; order Methanosarcinales; family Methanosarcinaceae; genus Methanosarcina. The sequence continues at coordinate 899 of CAVRNH010000086.1, forward strand.
AATCGACAAAGTAATAATTTATGTGTCTTCTTCTTTGCGATATTTCCTCTTTATTTCCATTCCTGCAGTCTTTGGGCTTTCAGCTCTTGCAAAGCCTTTGCTTGGAATCTTTACTACTGAAGATTTTCTTTCGGGCTGGTTTGTGATCCCTGTTATCGCTTTTTCCGGCCTTCTGGCAGGAATTTATCAAATTTTTGCCAATACACTATTAATTGTCAAAAAAACGAAAACACAAACCTATCTCAATTTTGCTGCTGCAGTTTCAAATGTATTGATCAACCTGTTCCTCATACCGTCGATAGGCATTGTAGGTGCTGCTCTTTCAACCTTAATCTCATACTTCTTTATGGCTATTCTCTGTATACATATATCTCTAAAATACTTTAAATATGAATTCTATTTTCATGATATCGCAAAAAGCATTCTGTCCTCAGTGGCGATGTACCTCTTTATTTCCTATTTCGAGATTTTAAGCATCCTTGAGCTTTTTGAGGCGACAGGGATGGGTGTGCTAATTTATTTGTTAATGATGTTTCTGTTGGGAGCTTTCAGCGACCACGAACTTTCGTTAATAAAAAAATATTTGTAACTATTCAGCCTCGGCAAAAAAAGTCTATTGATCTGGTTTTTCTTATTTATTTCTTTGGCAATTAGGCGTATTTAATATGCCAAAATAGGCATCAATCAACTTATTTTATGTAGGCTGAATAGTTACTTTCCAAGTTAATTGTCTATATGGGGGTTATATCAAGTCTTTTATTCGTATCAAATTTCGGTGATATTTGACTTCATGTATTTTATAAACTAAAATCATTGAATAAACCGGAGGAACAAGAATGTCATTCCTTAACGAAATACTTCCTGATACTGCTGAAACATTTGAAAAATTAAGGGATTCTATTTTTGAGAGTGGAGAACTTGACCGCAAGACCAAGGATCTTATAGCAATCGCCTCTTCGATCCTCATGCGTTGCCAGTTCTGTGTTGATGCACATTCTCATAGAGCTCTTGCCCAAGGAGCAAGCAAAAAGGAAATTGCCGAAGCTATTGCTGTTGCCATGTTCTATAGCCGGAGGTTCCCAGCTCGGCTGGACAAATGTTTACACTGAAAATGTTTATGGGCTTATCTTTGAGGAGAAAAAGTCTGAAGAGCCGGAAAATGGAAAAGGATGTTGTTGCGGGAATTGAAAAGATACTGAAGTCCGATTCGAAATTAATGAGCTAACCTACGGATTTTCCTTTCTTGCTTCTATTTTTTGAATCTTTCTCTTTTACCGTTTTGTCTACAGTATAATTCAACTATTAGCTTTCTATCAATTTGAGATAACTCATTTTCGTTTTTTATTTGGAGATAATTCGTATAGTATAATTAACCATGAAAAATAAAAAAGCAGTTTTAAATAGTATATGAGTATAATTGCATATAATCATATATTAGTGGTGATCTGTGCGGACCTTATCTACATACTTAAGGCGTTGGCTGATGAGAACAGAATACGGATACTGAATCTTTTAAGAAATGATGAACTATGTGTCTGTGATATTGAGGCTGTTCTAGGTATTAAACAATCCAACGCTTCTAGACACTTAAATAGACTGAAAATAGCAGGAATAATCATTTCCGACAAAAAATCCCAGTGGGTCTACTATCGACTAAAGGATGAAACATTTGTGAAGTTTCCCTTTCTCTCGATGATTATTAACGATGAAGTAGGGAAAATCAGTGTTTGCAAAGAAGACTTAGAGCTACTGGAGAAAATCAAAGCAAGTGGCAGATCCTGCGATTGACTAAGAAATAATTGGACTTACTAAAAATGGAAGGTGCTTGATTTGGAAGACTCGGTTGTATCAAAATTATCGTTCCTGAATCGTTATTTGACCCTATGGATTTTTCTGGCTATGTTTGTAGGTGTGGGCCTCGGCTTTGTCTATCCTGGCTTTGCAGACTTCTTGAAGAGTTTAACCATAGGTACTACTACTTCGATCCCTATAGCTATCGGTTTGATAGTTATGATGTATCCTCCTCTGGCACGGGTAAAATATGAGGAATTAGGCAAGGTATTCAGGAATCACAAAGTATTAGGTCTGTCCTTATTGCAAAACTGGATCATTGGTCCTATTTTGATGTTTATACTTGCGATTGTATTTTTGAGAGACTATCCTGAATACATGGTAGGCGTTATTCTAATCGGTCTGGCCAGATGCATAGCTATGGTAATTGTTTGGAACACTCTGGCAGATGGGGATAACGAATATGCTGCGGCTCTTGTTGCTTTCAATTCAATCTTTCAGTTAGTCTTTTTCTCCATTTTTGCTTACTTCTTCATAACTGTACTGCCTGAATGGCTGGGATTGAGTGGTATGGTAATAGATGTGTCAATAGGAGAGGTTGCTCAAAGTGTTGCTATCTACCTGGGAATTCCTTTTGCCGCTGGCTTTTTAACTCGTTACATCTTACGTCCTTCAAAAGGAGCTGAATGGTATGATCGTAAATTCATTCCCACAATAGGTCCGATTTCACTTTATGCTCTACTATTCACGATTATTGTAATGTTCTCTTTAAAAGGAGAATATATTGTTACCCTGCCTTTAGATGTAATAAGAATTGCAATCCCTCTCTTAATATATTTCATAATTATGTTCACTGTCTCCTTCTTTATCGCCATGAAAATGGGGGTAAATTATGGACAGACAACATCCCTTTCTTTTAGTGCAGCAAGTAATAATTTCGAACTGGCAATTGCAGTCGCGATAGCAGTTTTCGGCATCGACTCCGGGCAGGCGTTTGCAGCAGTAGTAGGTCCTCTGATTGAAGTGCCCGTAATGATTGGACTTGTTAATGTAGCACTTTACTGGAGAAAGAAATATTGTATATCCTTCAAAATGTGTGGGGAATAAAAATCTCACGTCTTACTGAAAATTAAAAGTTTAGCCAAATCTGAAAAACAAAATCTTGAGATACATTCAACTTTATAAATAAGTACTAAAATTGTTGCATATTATAAAGTTGGAAAAATAACTATTGAATTTGAAAAGAATACTAAATATTTTTCGAAGGCTACAAGGTACCTTGAAGAACAGCAACAAAAAGTATGTGCAGCTTAGTTTTTACAGTCAATTAAAGCTGCATTTACATGGAGCTACACCCTCATATTTAAGGGATTTATCTCCATTCTTTTTGTTGCCTATCCTGATTAAAAGCATTCGATCGTTAACGACTCCAGAGTTAAATAAAACCTAAGCGGAATATCAATACATTTTTACACAAAGTAGCAAAAAGGAGTATTTTTAGCATGCAATACAGCCTTGGGATTGATGCGGGAGGCACATACACTGATGCGGTGCTTATTAGAGATACGGACGGCGCTATTGTTGACTCAAATAAAGCAGTTACCACCTACCCCGACCTCCACCTTGGCATCAAAAACGTAATAGACGGCCTAAACCCTGAATATCTGAAAAACATAAAGCTAGTTTCGGTTTCCACAACTCTTTCCACCAACACAATCCTTGAAGGAACCGGGTTTCCAGTAGCTTTGATCCTTATTGGGGATCACCCTTTTGAAAAGCAATTGCCCACAAATCAAGTGCTTTTTGTATCCGGGGGACATGATCACAATGGGGACGAAGAAGCTCCTCTTGACCTGGAAGCTGTTGAGACGTTTGCCCTGCGCGTAAAGGACAAGGTTTCTGCTTTTGCCATTTCTTCTTATTTTAGCACCAGGAACCCGGAACATGAACTGAGAGTAAAGGACCGAATCCTTGAACTTACAGGCCTTCCTACTGTTTGCGGACACGAACTCTCCCAGGAACTAGGAGCTTACGAAAGGGCAGTCACAGCTTTCCTCAATGCCCAGCTTATCCCCATAACAAGGCAGTTCGTGCAGTCCATTATCACAGATATCAACGAGCGCGAAATTAACGCCCGGCTTCTTATGCTCAAATGCGATGGCTCTGTGGTTGGAATTAAAGACGCTCTTAAAAAGCCCATTGAAACAATCTTTTCGGGCCCTGCAGCAAGTCTTGTCGGAGCCTCGTATCTCTCTGGACTTGAGACCTGTGCAGTAATCGATGTTGGCGGGACGAGCACGGATATTTCTTCTATCTGTATGGGCGTACCTGACCTAAGCGAAGAAGGGGCAGTTGTGGGGGGCTGGAAGACCAGGGTCAAGGCTATTCGGATGAAAACAACAGCTACAGGCGGGGACAGCCATATCTGGACTATGAACAAGGAACTTTTTCTTGGGCCACGAAGGGTTATGCCCCTTGCTGTAGCTGCAGTTCAATACCCAGGCTTTTTGAATAACTTTAAAAGAACTCCCACACCTATGAGAGAAGATCTTTGCGAAAACGTTCAGCCAACAAAATTTTTTATCCGGTCAGGCTATCCGGCAGGGGAATTGAGTAAGGCAGAGGCTGAAGTGCTGGAAGTAATAGGGGACGAACCTATTTCAGTGCCCGAGATTACAACACTGATCCGAAAAGACTGCCAATCTCAAACTCTTGATTCTCTTATCAAAAAACGTCTTGTTCAGGCAATTGGTTTTACACCTACCGATGCTCTGCATGTATTAGGAGAATACACAGCCTGGAACGAAGAAGCTTCCCGTATCGGCGCAGAAAAACTTTCTAGACTCCTGCATATGACACCGGTGGAATTCTGCACGGCTGTAAAAAAGAGAGTTGCCAGAAACATGACACTTCATCTGCTTTCTTATATCCTGGCAGGAGTTCCGGAAGCATCAATTGCAAAGATCCTTGACGGAGATTATCCAGCGAAATTCAAATTGGAAATTCCGGTTGTTTTACTTGGAGGTCCTGTCCGAGCGCACAGGAAAGAATTGGAGAACTTTATTGATGCTGAAATCCTGGTCCCCGAACATGCTGAAGTAGGAAATGCTGTAGGAGCCCTAGTTGGAAGAGGAATTAAAAGAGTGGAAATCTTGATAAGACCAGCGAGTCTCATGTCCCCTGACACGGATTTTCTGGTTTTTGCACCAGGAACCAGGCTAAGATTTGATGCTTATGCGGAGGCTCTGGAAGAAGCAATCAAATTTGGGAAAAAGCTTGTTGAGGATTACATGAAAGATTGCGGCCTTAGCGGAAATCAGGTTGAGATCTCAAATGAGAAAAAGACTATCTCTCCTGACGGCTGGACCCATCCTCCTATGGAAACCAATCTTTTAATTATGGGAGTGGGAGTGAGGGAAAGATCTGCTTAGGTGAATCCAAATTAAGGGTCGTAATATGTTCAATGGGCATATTGTTCGATGTATAAGTACGAATAAATGATTTGATAGACTGGGATATAATAATCTGAGAAATTAGAATTATATAACAAATTATGTAGATAAACTGAATGAAAATTTTAAACTGAGGAAATAAACGGTGTAAACAATATCAGAATATAAGGAGAGAGATTTATGGTAAATATGATAATTTTTGACCCTGCAATGTGCTGTTCTACTGGCTTATGTGGGCCTGTAATTGACATGGAGCTTTTAAGGATATCAACAGTTCTAAGTAATCTAGAAAAAAATGGTGTAAAAGTTGAAAGATATAACCTTAACAGTAATCCGCAGGCCTTTGTAGATAATGTAGTTATAAGCGAAATACTGAACCGTGATGGGGTTGATGTGTTACCCGTAACTATTGTTGACGGTAAAGTAGTCAAGACTAAGAAATATCCTACAAACGATGAGTTGCTTAAATTTTTATATGTGCCTGAAAGTTATTTAAAAGCAAAAGACAAGCCTGCGACTAAGTGCTCCTGCTGTGACGATGAATGCTGTTAATATTAAGTCCACCAGGTGAGTACATTGTTTGAAATATTCAATCCTAAACAAATAAAACTTACTAAATATTTGTTTTTTACAGGAAAAGGGGGCGTTGGAAAAACATCAACTGCCTGTGCTACTGCTGTGATTCTGGCGGATGAAGGGAAAAGGGTTCTGCTAATCAGTACTGATCCTGCCTCAAATCTACAAGATGTATTTAACACCGAGTTAAACAATAAAGGAGTCCCTTTAAAAAATGTGCCCAATTTGATTGTAGCTAACATTGATCCTGAAGAAGCTGCTCAAGAATATAAAGAAAGTGTTGTAGCACCCTATAGAGGAAAGCTGCCTGAGGTAGTAATTAAAAATATGGAGGAACAGCTTTCAGGTTCCTGTACTGTTGAAATAGTTGCCTTTAATGAGTTTTCAGCATTTATAACTGATGAAAAGACAGCGCAAGAATATGACTATATAATTTTTGATACAGCCCCTACTGGGCACACTCTTAGATTGATGCAACTGCCTTCAGCCTGGAGTAATTTTATAAGCGAAAATACACATGGGGCCTCTTGTTTAGGCCAGCTTTCCGGGCTTGAGAGTAAAAAAGAGATTTATAAGCAAGCAGTAGAAACATTGTCTAATAAAGATATGACCACTCTTATTCTTGTTTCCCGCCCGGAAAAAGAACCTCTTAAAGAGGCTGAAAGGGCTTCAAAAGAGCTTAAGGATTTAGGCGTTAAAAATCAAATCCTTATAATCAATGGTGTGCTGCAAAGCTATGATGACACTGTATCTAAAAGCCTTTATGATAAGCAACGAGAGGCTTTTAGAGACATGCCTATTGACTTAAAAAATTTCGTGACCTATGAAATTCCTCTCAGAGCGTACAATATTACCGGTACAGATAACGTAAGAGCATTTTTGTACGAAGATAATGATAAAATTAGCAGTGAGAAGATCAATTCTAAACGAATTCCTAAACTCAAAAATGTTATAGATGACCTATATACCTCTGGCAAAAAAGTAGTATTCACCATGGGTAAAGGCGGCGTTGGAAAAACAACGATTGCAGCAGCAATTGCATTAGGTCTGGCCCAAAAGGGTGCTAAAGTTCACCTTACAACAACAGATCCTGCAGCACACGTTAAGTTCGTTATAGAAGAAAGCTAATGATATAACAATAAGTAGAATTGACGAAGAGGCGGAGCTTGCTAAATACAAGGAAGAAGTACTCAGCAAAGCAAGGGAAACAATGGGTGACGATGATCTCGCCTATATTGAAGAAGATTTAAGGTCACCCTGTACGCAGGAGATTGCTGTTTTTAGAGCTTTTGCTCAAATTGTAGAGAAAGCTAAAAGTGAGGTTGTTGTTATTGATACAGCACCCACAGGACATACTCTTTTACTTCTTGATTCAACCCAAAGTTATCATAGAGAAGTCAGTCGTTTGCAAAGTGACATCCCAGAGTCAGTTAAAAACTTGTTACCGATGTTGAGAAATGCTGACGAAACAGAAGTTCTAATCATTACATTAGCAGAAACTACACCTGTCTACGAAGCAATGCGGCTTGAGTCTGACCTGAAACGTGCCGGAATCAATAGCAAATGGTGGATAATCAATGCCAGCTTATATGCAACTGAAACAACGAATAAAATGCTCAAGGCAAAGGCTAGCAACGAGATTGAATGGATAAACAAGGTTGACAAGCACTCAAATGGTAATTTTGCGGTTATAGAGTGGAAAGCAGATGAAATCAAAGGTGAAAAATTATTAGATTTAATACAATAATATGAGCTGTCAATGTTGTACAGCTTAATTTTGTAGCAAATTAACTCTAACATTTACATGCCGCTATCTCCGGTTAATTACATTATTTGAATCAGAATGGGGCATTAAAGGCTAGTGAAGATCTAGTGAGTATAAGGAAGGGTGAAACATTGGATGCAAATGAGAAAAAGGATGTAATTAAAGAGAAATACGGTAAAATTGCAATATTAGGTGGTTCATGTTGTTCTAGTGGATGCTGCGGAGATTCAAGTTCTGGTTGATCTATCAAAATCTATTGGCTATTCTGAGAATGACATCAAGGCTGTTCCGGATGCAAATCTGGGACTTGGCTGTGGGAACCCAACAGCATTTGCCGGGTTAAAGCCAGGCAATATTGTGCTCGATCTTGGTTCTGGGTGCTGGATTTGACTGTTTCCTTGCAGCAAAACAGGTAGGAAACTCGGGGAAGGTTATAGGAGTTGATATGACCCAGGCTATGATTGAAAAGGCACAGGCAAACGCTTTGAAATACGGTTATTCAAACGTTGAATTTCGTCTGGGAGATATCGAAGCTCTTCCTGTTGAGAGTAACTCAGTGGACGTCATTATAAGTAATTGCGTAATTAACCTGGCTCCAGACAAAGAAAAAGTCTTCAACGAATCATTCAGGGCCTTGAAGCCAGGCGGCACAATGTATATTTCTGATATGGTTCTTCTGGCAGAACTTCCTGAAGACTTGAAGAATGACCAAGACCTGTTGATAAGCTGCCTTGCAGGTGCCTTGCTTAAAGAAGATTATCTCAGGCTTTTAAATAAAGCCGGATTTTCAGTTGAAATTTTGAATGAAGACCTGGATATAAGCAAAAGACAGTATAGTGGGCTGCCTGCCGAGAGTTTGAAGCTTAAAGCCTGGAAGTAATGGAAATAGGGGAGATTTCTGCGTTTTTAAGTCATGGCTTACACTTTAAAATGTAAAATCTAACACGGTGTATCCTGTGTTCTACTTTTTTCTTATGTCATGACCTTTTCTTTTTTATTTTCAGTTATTAAGTCAATTATTGAGAATTCTAGACAGAATCTAATATTTCTCAAAAGTCTGTCACTGTTAAGCTTGATAATAAATTTAAATCACTGAGCAGTAATTGTGAATACGTTAAAAGTGATTAAATTCAGCTTAATTGGATTGCAAGATCTCAAGCGTTTTCTCAAGAGCTTCTGAAACTTCATTTTCCTTAAGATCTTTGTCTTTGTTCTTTTTGATTCCCAACTCTGATATAATTACGTGACTGTCTGCTTTAAAGCCTGCCAGTTCAAGAGTTTTGCTCGCGCAGTTTACCGGGCAGCCGTCAATAACAATTATCTTATCGGAAGCTTCTGCAGACTTCATGATTCCTGAAGCCCTTGCTCCAATCCCTGCAGTACACATCAGGTTTCCGAATCCCTTTTTTTCGAGCTCGATTGCAATTTTATTTGAAAGCTGTCCTACATTCGAACCTCCAACACATGGAAAAATTGCGATGTTTGCACTGCAGCAGTCACATTTTGCCTCTTCTGACATTATTATTCACTCCTTTTTGAATCTGTTTATCTTTGTTAATGTTTGTCCGTTTAAAAGTAATTGTTCTACCATTTTATTGGGTGATCCATTTTTTAATTTCTTTTTCATCAGGAACCTTACCCACAGTTTTCACGTCGCCATCAATCACAACGGCAGGGGTGATCATAACGCCATATTTTAGTATCGTCTCAATGTCCTCTACTTTAACGACTTCGGCTTCAACACCAGTATTCTTCAATACTTTTTCTACAACTTCCTTTGTTTTATTGCATTTTGAACAGCCGGTTCCAAGAATTTCGATTTTCATGTTTTAACCTCTTGTCCTTTCTCTATCTTTTGATATTCTAGTATTTTCTCACCTTTTTCAAACTAAGAATATCTTGGTATTTACTCTTTTATAGAATTATGTTGAACAGATATCCCGTAAAGATGATTGATATGGTAACGATTAGTACAAAAGCTGCAAGCAGCTCGTTTTTAAGCACCTTTTTTAGAATTATAATTTCGGGAAGAGAAATTGCATTAACGGCCATAAGGAAGGCTAGAGCAGTCCCTACTGGTAGCCCTTTGCCAATCAGACTTTCTACGGTAGGAATCATAGCCATAACATTCGAATAGAGAGGCACTCCTATGAGAACTGCAATTGGGACAGCAAGCGGGTTGTCCTCACCTGCATATTTTGCCAGGAAATCTCCGGGTGCGTATCCGTGGAAGATCCCGCCAAGAGTGACTCCAATAATCACATAGATCCAGACTTTTCCCACGATATCTTTAACACTGTCATAGGCGACAGCAGCCCGTTCCTTTATACTGAGCTCTTCAGGCTTTTTGGTCTGATCACCAATTTTAATCTTGTAAACAAAATCAGCTACATATTTTTCCATTTTTAGGAGGCTTATAATATATCCACCAAAGACCCCAAGCAAAATGCCTGAGACCGCATAATACAAAGTTGCCTTAAGACCAATTGTAGCCCACAGCGCTGCAACAGCAGCTTCGTTTACTAGCGGGGAAGTAATAAGAAAAGAGAAAGTCACTCCTAGAGGGATTCCTGCCTCTACAAACCCTATGAAGATTGGAACGGACGAACACGAGCAAAAAGGGGTAACTGCTCCTATCAGTGAAGCCAATAGATAATATTGCAGTCCCTTTTTGCCTCCAAGTACTTGCCTAGTTTTTTCGGGGGTTATATAGGTTCTGATATA
>CAVRNH010000087.1:0-14148 GCA_963722085.1 uncultured Methanosarcinaceae archaeon
TGAGGATTAAGATGACAGAGGGCAAATACGCGAACGTAAACGGTCTCAATATGTATTATGAGATTCACGGCACTGGCCGGCCCCTAGTTCTCCTTCACGGTGCTTTGTCGGCAATTGGTACCTCTTTTGGAAAGCTTCTGCCGACCCTTGCCAGGACACGGCAGGTTATAGCCATCGAGCAGCAGGCCCATGGGCACACGGCCGACATCGATCGTCCGTTGACCATTAATCAGATGGCGGACGATACGGTTGCTCTTCTCCGGCAGCTCAATATCAAGGATCCCGACATTTTCGGCTATAGTATGGGAGCTGGTATCGCCCTGCATATTGCTATCCAGTATCCGGATCTGGTTCACAAGCTCGTTGTCGCTTCGGTCACCTACAACAATAGCGGATTCCAACCCGGGCTTCTCGCAGGAATGGAGAACTTGAAGCCCGAAAATTTAGCTGGAACTCCGTGGCAGGAGGAATACGCCAGGATAGCGCCAAATCCGGAAGATTGGCCCACGCTGGTCACCAAAATCAAACAACTAAATCTTCATCTTCCGGACTTGCCTGCCGAGGCAATTCAGTCAATCAAGGCGCCTACCCTGATCATAATTGGAGATTCGGATATTATTCGTCCCGAGCATGCTGTAGAGATATTTCGACTGCTTGGGGGTGACGGAGATGGCGATCTCACTGCGCCGCCGAAGTCACAGCTTGCGGTACTTCCGGGCACGACACATGTGACACTTGTAGACCGCTCCGATTGGCTCATCCCGATGATTACTGAGTTTCTCAACAAGCCTATGCTGGATTAAGGTGCTAAAAACTATACTTTCTGCTTTCGCAACAACTCATTTTGTCAGCATAAAAAGAGTCGCCGGATTATGGCGTTGATTTTATACTCATAACTGACTTCTTCTTTTTTCTTGAAAGCAACCGACTTACTACCTATATATAGAGGCTCTGCAGATACAATGCCCCATGAGACTGGATGCATACCTTGTAGATATGGGATATTTCAAGTCCAGGGGGAGAGCCAAGAGTGCAATTCTTGCCGGAAACGTAAAAGTCAACGGCACGCCTGTAACGAAAGTCTCCAGAGATGTATCTACTGATGACTTAATTGAGGTCACTGAGGGCCTGGACCAGCCCCAGGGTTATTTCAAGCTCAAGCTTGTTCAGGAGGAAAGCGGCCTTCTTAAGCCCGGAGACAAAGTTCTTGACCTTGGATCCAGTGCAGGAGGGTTTCTTCTATTTGCTTCGGAGATTGCAGGCCATGTAAAGGGAATCGAGTTCAGCCGGGACTTCAGGAGCGAGCTTGGAAAAATCGCATATGAAAGGGAAAATGTTGAGGTAATGTTTGGGGATGTCTTTACTGTACCTTTAAACTCACTTTCTGAAGAACAAGTAGATGTTATTCTTTTGGATATAACCCTAGAGCCTGAAGACTCTATTAAGGCTCTCTCGAGAGTGCTGCCCCTGTTGAAAGAAGGCGGAAAGGTTCTACAGGTAATAAAAATTCTGAGAAAGAAAAACCCTAAACCCATACTTAGCAAAATTGAAAACCTTGGACTTCAAATCCAGCAGGTCATTGGTTCGGAAAAACAGGAGATTTATGTGGTTGCAAGAAAGCCTATAGCCGAGGAGAAAGATCAAACAGGTATTGAGAAAAATGAAGGCTGATGAAGTAAAAGATCCATTCTCCAATAAGACTTCATTTTCCAATGAGTCCGGATATGAGTCTGGAAATATTAATGAGCAAGTAGATTCCGTGATAAATGTTTACGGCCACGGAAAGCCCATACGCCTGTTTGTTGCAGGTCTGCACGGGCAGGAATGGAAAGATACTACAGAGATTCTGAAGGACATCAGGTCCCCGAAGACTGGCACTCTGGCCTTAATCCCTCTAGTCAGCAGTGAAAAGTACGTCTCAACCCTTGAAGCGGACTACTATCCTGAAACCGGAAAAAAGATTCTCAGAGCTATTGAAAAGTTAAAACCTGAAATCTATGTCGAACTACATTCCTATGCCAGGGAAAACCTTGAAAAACTTGCCGGAAAGGACAGGCTCGACAGGATAGGAGTTCCTGCATATAGTATTCTGAAGGAAGGAGTACTTCTTGGTTCGGTTTCCCCATGGATTCGAAAAAAGTACTTTCCTAAAGAGGCTCTCTGTCTATCTTTTGAAATACAGAAGGGAAATATAAGATCAAGAAAATTTGCCGCCTTTATGCTTGATACTCTCAAGGAAACTCGATCAAGGGATGAGTTCATTGAATATATGAAAAAGGAATTTCCTGTGCAGGCTAAAAAAGCTATTGATGATTACCGGCGTTTTTACGGGGAAATATAACTGTTTAGAGGAAAATCTAATTCTTTACAGAAAATGAGATTTTTAATAGAAAACCTGATTTGTATTTCAATGTGGCTAACTGATTTGTATTTTAATGTAACTTTTTTGATCTTTTATCCGTATCGTAGTAAAGCCTGAATTTCGGCATCGATTTTCAGGAATGCCTCTTCTTTTTCTCGCAGTCTGTCTTCCTCAGCTTTCATACTTCTTTTCATAGTAATCTGTTCGGAATAATTCGCATTATTATATGCATTTAGAAGTCTGTTACAGAATAACCGCTCGTTGTCATAGTCTTTAATTTGTTTCTTCCAATTAACATAAAGATCAAGGAAACTTCTGTAATTCTTTGGATTACTGAAAGTCAGGCCGCAGTAGTAATTCCCATCTTCTTCACTTGCGACAACATACCCACCTGTACATTCGATAGCTAACCAGTACCCGGGAGAAACTTCAGCAAGGACCCATGCATGAGTTAAATTGTCAATCATACTGGAGTTCAATAGTCCGGTATCTTCACAAGTGTAATTGTAAGTATTGATCAACCCGGAACTTCCTGAACCCAGAGTTCCATTGACAGGTTTTCCATCTTCTGTTCTGTTTGCATCTTCAGGCTCAAAGTCTCCAACTGCTATTCTTGCGTTAATCCCTTTTGCTTTTAACATATTCCAGATGTCCTGAGCCATATTATCGCAGTCGTAAATATCATCCTGAGTATAAGTATGGCTTTCGTAATACTCAGCTGCTATCTGTTCACAAATCTGAATATTTCTTTCCTTCTGGATCTGGACCTGCGCATCTGAACCATTTCCATAAAGATGTTGATCAGAAATAACAACATAAGTAGAACTAACAATGAACAAGCATCCAAAAAAGCACATTAAAATTAGAGCCCAGGTGTCTTTTGGAAGGAAATCTCGGACCGTCTTTTTCTGTCCATCCACACACTCTACTGTTTTTGTACAATTGGACTCTTCAAGGTCAGATATACAGGATCCACGTTCCCCAGAATCAAGTCCATTTTCCTCAGTCTCGGGTCTAATTTTAACCTTTACCCCGCACAGTGAACAAAAAGAGTCATCTGGATCTACTTTTAGTCCGCAGTTGCTGCAGTATATCTCCCACCACCCCCGGAGTACTCAAACTATTACGGAAAAATCAAGATATCAATCCTTAAAGATTGACATAATTGGCTTTATGAAAGAAGAATGGTTGATGAATTTAATTCCTAATTAACAGTTGAATTTAAATGCGACTAAAATTAAGGTCCAATTTTGTTGAAACATTTTCACTTGAATATAAAGCTCAGTTTAATCCATATATAAGTGAGTTAGTTTAATAATAGTCCAATCGTAAAATATACTAATAATGAAATAATTAAACAATCAAGTAAACTGGAGTCTTGAATTAATTAAGAATGAAATTGGATATACATATTCAAGAGTATAGAATCTAAAAAAAGTATGAAAAGCTTATCAAGAATTTATATAAAGCATTAATACCGACGACACGCAAAAATTTTGCCTATATTTCTTTACATGTCGTCAGTAAATCACAAAATCATTTTTAAAATTAATCCGCTAGCAAAGCGAAAGCATCGCTTGCTCATCTTCAGTACTTTAACATAACTCAACGATTTAATGCCATAAGTTAGTCCGCTTGAGTGAAGCGAAACGGACTGCGCATCGTCGAGCCGCAACTCGACTGGCGCAACTCGGGGAGTTTACCTGCGCATGTTAAGCTGAGGAGCTGCCATGCCGTCGTAGGTACTTGCCATATGCTCGGGCTTGACATCCGGCATGGAGGAACTCTGGGCGCGGAGCATACTGTCTACACGAAGGATCATTTCCGCAGCTTCGGTACCGGATTTGACGGAGTTGATTTTAACCCTGAGCGGGTCAACCACACCTTTTTCAAGCATATCTTCTGCAGCGCCTGTATTAACATTTAGGCCGGCATTTTTGTTCTCTGCGTGCTTGGCTCTGAGGGCTACTATAGAGTTAATAGTATCAAGGCCTGCATTTTTGGCAATTGTCCTTGGGATTTCGTCAAGGGCATCTGCAAAAGCTCGGATTGCCATCTGCTCGCGTCCGCCTATGCTGGAGGCGTATGAACGAAGGCCAAGTGCAACTTCTATTTCTGAGGCTCCGCCGCCTGCAACGATTTTGCCATCTTCTACCACACACTTAACTACTCTAAGGGCATCATCAATTGCACGTTCTACATTGTCAACTACATGTTCGGTTTCACCGCGGATGACAATTGATACGGATTTAGCACCCTTGCAGTCTCTGAGATAAGTTTTACCCTGGTCGCCGTCACGGACCTGTTCTAGAAGCCCTGCATGTCCCAGTTCTTTTTTAGTGAGTTCCTTGATATTCCGGACAGGTCTGCCACCTGTGGCGTCAACCAGATGCTGCATGTCTTCACTCTTAACCCGGCGGGTGGCATAAATTCCTCTTTTCTGCAGGTAGGCTGCTATCTTGTCATCCATGCCTTTGGAACAGAAGACAGCACTTGCACCTGCCCTGATGATATGGTCAGCCATTTCGAAAAGGGCTGCATCTTCTTGCTTCAAGAAATTCTCAATATCAGCTACAGCGTGAATCTGAAGTTTTGCTTTATTTGCAGTCTTGCCTGTTTCCATAGGGGTGTCTATCAAAGCGATATTGGGATTCTCTATCTTGAGAGGAATGTTCTTCTCCATGGCGACTTTATCAATTACAATGCCTTCCACGAATTCTGTCTCTTCAATGGTGCGGCCGATATCTTTTGTAAGGATAACGTTTTTAAGGTCGGCTGTTCCCCTCTCAAATATAGCAAGAACGGCTTCAACACAGAGTTTCGAAATTAATTTATTATACTTCTCGGAGGCTTTCCCAGTAATAGATGTTCTGGCAACCTTTTCAAGCAATTCCTTATCATTCTCGCCAGCTGGGATTGCCAGGTTCTCAAGAATTTCAACAGCCTTTTCGGCTGCAAGCTTGTATCCTTTTACAACAATTGTCGGGTGAACTCCAATCTCAATGAGATTTTCTGCCTTTTCAAGCAGAGCACCTGTGAATACAACAGCACTTGTAGTCCCATCACCTGCAGAATCTTCAAGGGATTGGGCAACTTCAACAACCATCTTAGCTGCCGGATGCTCAATGGACATATCATGTAAAATCGTAGCACCATCGTTTGTGATGGTGATATCCCCAATAGGGTTGACGAGCATCTTGTCCATACCTCTCGGCCCAAGCGTACTCTTAACTATGCTGGCCACTGCCTTTGCAGCCGCAATATTCATACTAAGCGCGTCTCTTCCCTTAGTCTGCTCTTTTCTGGGATCTATAATTATGATTGGCTGGCCACTTTGTTCCATCTGAACCAAAACCTCCTTAAAATATAATCTATGTATTGAAGAACTTCTATTTGAGAATTTGAGTTGTTTTTGGCATGCGGTTACTTTTAGCCCGATATCAACCTGAAAATGTGATTTAAATGTAAGTTATCTGAGAGTATTTTATCAGGAAATTACTGATAATACTTCTATAAAAACATACCGGTAATCCGGCTTTGTGCAAAAAATAAATCATGTGTAAAAGTTCAAAATTTAGTGTAAAAACAGGAAAAAAGAGTGAAATGCATTAAATGCATTACTACATAAGAAACGCTCATGAGCCTTTGGCACATGCAGAAGCATGAAAAATTCTGAATGTTTTAAGTTTTTCATAGCAAATCAAATTTGAAAAATAAATTTGATCATGTGTTTTACTCAATTTGTAATATTTAAAAATTTAGTAAGTATTAATTTAAAGTGGCTTCGATAAATGGTTCGTGAGGTTTTTGGGATCTTAGAGTAATCTATTTTTCGAAGGATTTTACAACTAATAGTTCTCCGTTCATCGGGTAGTTATAGACTTCAGGTAGCTGGAACCCTTTAACCCCTTATTTCAATTGGCAACAATTTCGTCTTTTTATACATTAGGAAATTTATTTATGTGTTGAGATCTTTACATTCTTTCAGCGGGTAATATAAGGGGTAATAAAGTGGAAAAAGACATTGTAAAAGAAGCACAATATATATTGAACGAGATGCGAAATGAAGAAGAAATCTTCTTGAAGTCAATGAAGAAGCTAGATTATAAACAAAAATTAGCTTCTGATAAATCGAAGATAATAACCGAGATGGATAAAGAGAAAAAAAGGCACAAAGAGAAAATGGATACGCTCAAAAGCAGCATACACCAACTTCAAAAGAATATTTTATAGACGTAAGAGATTGGTTTAAGCAGGGTGTCAATGTGTGAACTTGTAACAGACCCCGCAAATAGATTGCAAGCAAGTATGGATTTCAACTAATTCCATACCGCCCTATAGAGCACTATAGAGAATGTTATTCTGCTATCGAAAACAATGCTTGAAGTTTTACGTATGAGACTCCCTCACACTACCTTATACTTAGAGTTCAGAGTAAAGTCAAGTTAACCTAATTAAGCCTATTCTGCTTCTTGTATTAAAGGCTAGACATTAAGTAGAGGTCTTAAAAGATATTAAGTCAATAGTTATCGAAAATAAAAAATGCAGGGTAATTGACGCATTATGAATTATAGAAATGAGGGGAATCCTGCTGGATTCTCCTAAAAATTTAAAAGATAACCTTTTCAGTGCTTTCCGCATTTTATTTGGTTATAAAGTTTTGAGTGAGTCTTCCCAGTGGACTCTATAGTTATCGAATCTTGCATAAACTTTCTCATGCTATTAGTTTTTCACTCTGCTAGTTATTATTCTGTTAGCTTTTCATTCTTTAGTTTTTGATGCTGCTAGCTTTTAGCTTTTTTATGTGCTTGCTATTTCATACTGTTAGTTTTTCATGCCGTTGGTTTTATTGCTGACAATCCGAGGATTTAAGTATAATTTTTTGAGTTCGAAATTATAGTCTGTCTTTTATTGATCATATCTGTAAATTCAAGCATTGTTCTATATTGTGACCAATCCGAGATTAAGTATCATTCTTGCGTTTTCAGTAACTCGGGGACACGACCAAATTATAATTAACGGATTAATACAGTAAAGGAGAGGATTGAAAGAAAGAAGAAAATTAAATGAAAGAAGAGGATCGAGTGAAAGAAGAAAACTAAATGAAAGAAGAAAACTAAACGAAAGGAGAGAATTGAAGTGAAGAATTATAAACAAAAAATTTATACATTTTTAATGTTTTCTGGCAATGCTGAAGAGGCAATGAATTTCTATACTTCTCTATTTGACAAATCTGAAATAAGAAGTATTACTCGTTATGGAGCGAACGAGACTGGTAAAGAGGGAACAGTGTTACATGCTAAGTTTTCATTAAACGGGCAAGAGTTTATGTGTATAGATAGTAGCGTTGAGCATGAATTTACATTTACTCCTGCAATATCATTGTATGTAACATGTGATACTCAAGATGAGATTGAACGATTGTTTGGTAAGCTATCCCAGGATGGCAAAGTGTATATGCCGTTATCAGCTTATCCATTTAGTGAAAAATTTGGTTGGATTGAAGATAAATATGGTGTTTCATGGCAATTAAGCCTTAAAAAGAGCTGATAAGAAAAGTAAAACTATCCTTAGTTAAATATTTCTCTTAACAAAACTTGGTAATATAGGATCTGGGCTTTAATTATCAATGTATTATGCTATTATTTACCATTAAATAGTATTTCATGTTCATTATATTCAATAACTCAGTTCTAAATCTATTTTTCTTTTCTTTTTCTGAATCTTATTTATCAGATTAACTACAAATTCATTTTCAGGAATTTTCTTATACAAGACAGTGTAATTAAACGCTAAAATTAAACAGTATTATAAAAGAGGGCGAATTTATGAAAAAGAAATTGATATCATGTCTCATTTTCCTTATAATGCTATTTTCGGTCTTACCTTATTCAGCAGGAGCTGCAAATGAGGATAACTTCCTTCAAAACACAAGCTCAGGAAATGTATTTGGTGCGGGAGATAACCTTCAGATTAATCAGGATGTTCCAGGGAATATAGTGCTTGCAGGCTCCAGGCTTGAGATAAATGGAAACGTTGTAGACGATTTCATTGGTGCTGGTGGAGAGCTGATTGTTAATGGAAATGTTTCGGGAAGTGTTATTGCAGCCGGAGGTACTATAAGAGTTAACGGCAATGTAGGCGAAGATGTGGCAGCTGCCGGAGGCCAGGTTTTCCTTTCCCGGGGCAGTGTGGTTAATGGAGACATCCTGCTAGGAGCAGGGGATGTAACCCTTGATGGGGTCGTTAACGGCAATGGAAAAGTATCAGCAGGCACTCTTAAAACCGGAGATAATTTCAAGCTTAATGGAGATCTTGAAGTTAATGCCGAGGATTATCCCTCTAATCTGAAAGAGGATGTCGGGGGAAACCTGAGCATTACAGCAAGAGATGAGACCGAAGAACAGTATGCAGCAGTTGCTGAAGGGTTTAGCGTTTTCTGGTTTATTATCTGGTTGCTTGCTTCTCTTGCTCTGGGTTTTATCTTGATCTATCTTTACCCTTATTTTGTAAGCAGACTTGCGGAAATAGTAAGAGACTCGCCGTTGAAAACTGGGCTTCTGGGCCTATTAATTCTGATCTTTCTTCCGATACTCGCAATAATCCTGCTTATTACTGTCTTCGGGTGGGGAATATCTGTTTTGTTGATCCTGCTCTTCGCACTTGGGCTTCTTATTGCCACAGTACCTGTAAAATTGCTTGCAGGTCAGATAATCTACAACAAGCTAATGAAAAAAGATGCTGGAAAAATGGTTTATTATCTTATCGGAGCAGTTCTATTTGCAATCGTATATGAAATCCCCTTCCTTGGAGGAATTATTCATTTCATCACACTTTTAATTGGACTAGGAGCAATAGTAGTCTGGCTTGGAGAGCATGCGAGACACGGAGTTTAATCAAATCGAAGGACAGGGAATTTAATATAATTGATTTATCATTAAATTGATAATTGATTTATTATATCACCAATTGAGATTCATCAATTGGGATATCAGTTTTAGTATTTCAGTCATGTATTTCTTGATACATGACTTATCCGGCAATTTTAGGGAAGAACTTCTTCCCTGTACTTCTCAATTCCAAGCCTATCTAGAAGTTCTCCTAATCTTTCTCCATCAAGGCCCTCTTTTCTATAATAGTCAATAGTTTTTTCCAGAATTGAAAATAGCTGTTTCTCATCCGCAAGCTCAATAAGCTTTATCCCGTGCCTTGGTTTGCGGCCCATACTGCCTCCAACAAAGATTGTACATCCGGTTTTTTCCGTTCTCAAAGCATCTTTCTTACAGGCTGCAATGCAGGCTCCGCAGAGAACACACTTTTCCCTGTCTATCCAGGCTTTTTCTTCCTGGACTGTTATTGCCCCCATTTTACAAGCCTTTTCACAGCGCCCGCAGCTGACACAGTTTTCTTCGAGTATTTCGGGTTTTGTAGTACCCATAATTCCAAAATCGTTATCTTGAGGCTTTACACACGCAGACGGACACCCTGTTATTGCGATCTTAAGCTTCTTAGGAACAGCTTCCCCGAAATACTGCTCATCGATCTTGCCAGCCAACTTCTGGCAGTCAATTAACCCATATCTACAGACACTATTCCCATGACAGGCAACTATTCCCCTTACCCGCTTTCCTGCAGAGCCTTCGAAAATTCCCTGCTTTTCAAGCTCTGAACTCGCTTCTGCCGTATCTTTGAGTTTGACAAAAGGAATCTCAATCTGCTGCCTTGAAGTTAGATGGACGTATCCGTAGCCGTATTTCTCCGCAGCATCCGCAATTGCGCGCAGCTTTTCGGCATCCACTCTGCCGCCCACAACTTTAAGCCGCATTGAAAACATATTCTCCTGCCTCTGCGGCAGAAATCCTTTGCTTTTGAGTGAGGACTGGTCAATCTTTTTTTCAGCCATATAAGATCACTTAACAGCAAAGGCATTATAATTATTCTCTATAAAAATTATGATTTATTCGAATTTTCAAATTGGGTCAGAAAATATTAGAAATAATGAAAAGTGCAAAAAAATGGAGAAAAAGTAAGGAAAAATGAAGAAAAAATGAAAATGAAAATATCTGAAAACTAACTCAACTTACAAGAAAGAAAATAAATTGAACTGAACCAGCACCATATAAAGCACGGTCCCTGTGAAGATACTGAGCATGGCATTTCTTTTCCAGAAGTGCAGCCCTGCAACAATTCCAATTGAAAACAGTTCGGGGATCCCATATGGAGCTGAAAACCACTGCACATCCTTAAGGCAGTAAATGACCAGGAGCAGGAGTATCATAGGAGGCAGATTTTTTTCAATAGTTGAGAGCATCACTGGGGGTTCTTTTGAGCCAAAACATATAAAAGGAAGAACTCTTGTTGCAAAAGTTGCAAGGGCTATGGCCGCAATAATAATGAGCATTTGCAGTGTATCAGTCATTAATTTCTTTCACGTTCCTTCCGAATTATTCCTCATTTGGTCCTTCTGAATTTTCCGACTTTTTCTTAGTGAATATTGCCAGATTGGCCTATGTAATTTGCCTACTACATATTCTGTTTCCCGCGCAGGTTTTCTTTCACGAGTTTTTCCCTGGTTATCAAGATTAAGGTCCCAAGAACGATCGAAGCGAGAAGCATATTCTCAGGCCTGAAAAATATTAGGGAAAATATTCCTGCTCCAATTGCAGCTATGAAAGGGAAACGTACGTTGGAACTGAAATACTGCTCAATTGTTAACACTGTAAAGAGTGCGGTCAGTACAAAGCTCATGCCCTCAAGGTTGAGTTCAAGCATGGAACCAAGTACTGCCCCAAGCAATGAACCTACTACCCAGTATAGATGGTCCAGAGCTGCAATATAAAAGTAAAACCTTGACTTTGAGCCGCCTTGAGGAACTTCGGTTGTGGTCAAAAGAGCATACGTCTCGTCAGTTAGCGCAAAGATGAGATAAGGCTTGACCCTCCCAACATCCGAAAATTTTTCCAGCATAGACAACCCGTAAAACGAATGCCTGAGGTTCAGAAGCAGGGTGGCTACAACAAACTCCGTAAGTCCTGCCCCAGCAGCAAGTAAAGCCACCGCCAGAAACTGGGCTGAACCGGCATAAACAAAAAGGCTCATCAGGAAAGCATAGATCCAGTGATATCCTGCCCCATCAAACAAAAATCCAAAAGCCATTCCGAGAGGTATATATCCGAGAAAAACAGGAATTGTAGTCTTGAGGGCGATCATGAAGAGATCTATATTATGCTTACCAGTCTCCCGTTCTTCAACCTCTTTCGCGGCCATTCTATCTCTCTTCTACTTATTTCTCTTCTACTTCTCTTGTCGTAATTCCTGTTGTGATCCTGTTGAAAAATGAAAAACAAAAATCATGTTTATTGTATATATCTTTTGCCGGCGTAGATTTAAGTTTAGAAGCAAGTTAAGAAGCAAAATTCTAGGCCCATTTGCCAATAAAAAGAAATCTCACCAGTGAACTGGCGTAGACTTGCTATAGAAACGGAACTTTGCTGGAACTTTTAAATATATCTAGCCATTTATAGAGTCTGGATTTATTCTTTGAAATTTATTTCTTAGATTCTCATATTTCTTACTCGATTTACTTTACTATACTTTACTCACTTTACTGTACTGCATAAAAAACGTAAAACCAACCCTTTCAGGAGAAATAACAGTGGACGACTGGATGATTTCAACCCTTGTTCTTTTTCTTGCCCTGCTTGCAGTTTACCTGCTCCTGAGGTATGTCCAGCTAAAAGGCAGAGTCGAGTCCCGTGCCCGAGAGATGTACGAAGCCTGGCAAGAGAGAGATGGGCTGCCAGGTCTCAGAAAAAGCCGATACCCTCTTTCGAGCCTGGAAACTTGACGAGGAGAAAAAAATCCGCCAGGACGCAGTAAAGAAAAGCGAAGCTGTTACCCGGGGCAAGGTCACTGAGCACCTTATCCCTTATTTCCCCGATTTCGAGTACAATCCAAAAGATGCACGTTTCCTAGGCACCCCTGTGGATTTCATCGTCTTTGACGGCCTTTCCGAGGGGGAAATGAATAAGGTGATCTTTCGTTGAGGTCAAATCGGGAAAAAATGGTGCGCTTTCCAAAAGAGAAAAGCTTGTTAGGGAGTGTATTGACAGAGGAAAGGTAAGCTACGAGATAATTCACAATAAAGTGTAACCTTTAAATGTTGATACAATTTGATGAACTGTTTTCCAAAATTTTTTATTTGTTTCTTTCTTACCCTCGGACTGGGTAGTTATTGTTTTTCTTAATCCAAGGGTCTCACCGGTCGCTATGCGACCGGCTTTACTAGAAGACAGTATAATTGACAGTTCATAGAAATTATATTGAATTGATTTGACTTATAGAGATTTGGCTTAAATCGGTTATGATGAAAAAAGTTAATTCAAAGATTCATTTTGTTCTACATTCAGTTAGATTTGCCGCCACTACCTTAATGATTAGCAATTTTCAATTAATGTGCTTTATAACTTGCAAGGCTATGCGTAAACTGCCTTCGATAAAACCCTGGAAGTCCGAATAAGCTTCACAACATATATGAACATTTTTATTTGACAGTGATGCACCAGATAATGAGAATGAAGTTAACTCTTTTATTGTTTCTTCAACCCGGACGCCAGCTTTCCAGATGTGACAACCAGCTTCAAAAGGCTCCCGACTCCAATCCCTAATCCCGAAGCAGCTAATTGATTGAGCTTCTGCTTCTATTTCCTTAAGGTCTGTACTATCTGGATTTGATCGTAAGTACTGAAGGTAGCCTTCAACAAGACGTTGATCGAGGTTTAGCTCTGCTTTCAGGTGCTCTTTTTGTTTTATAAATGGAGTCCAGTAGTGCATGCAGGGGGAGTCACCATAGACCATAACAAGTCCACGTTTACTATTTCCATCTTTCCTGAAAGTAAAATGAATTTCCCTTGCTGGAGTGGATGAAGCTCGTGTCTGTGGGAGTGTGGATTCATTCCACCAAGGATTCTCATTAACAAAAAAACACAAATGCCCGATAGATAAAATTCAGGTTCCATTGTACTGATATCAACCTTTGAGTAATACCAACCAACCTTGGAGTAATACCAACCAATTTTCGAAAAGCATTAAAATATTTACTTGCTTTAAAATATTTGTTTTAAAAATTTATGAAGTCTTTAGAGGTTAATTAATTCTACCACTAGTGAAAAGCTCTACACTGCTTGTTTTTATTATGGAATATGGAACTAGAGGAAACTATATAATATGTTAAATCATAGAATTAGAATACTCAACTTAAAATCTAAATATACACAGATACTGTATATTAAAGTAATAAATTAGTGAGATTCGCCTGCCTCTCATAAACCCCTGAAGCACTTTCTGGACACTTCAATGAATGAATATCAGGTGGTACAATGGAACTTCATCCACTTCTATCTCAACTCGACAACAATGATCTTGAACGGTATATGAACGCATGTAAGGAAGATTTAATGAACTTCCTAGAAGATCTCGGTCTTAGTGATAACTTAGCCGCGCAAATCCTTGACGATGTGCGGACCTCTCTATCCTGAAAACAATTTTTTTATTTTTAACCTTCAGAGAATTCATTTCTCCAAAGGCAAGCTTTAAATGAGCAAACCTCCACTTTCAGGTCATTTTCTCACTTTCAGGTTCTTTTCCCACTTTCAGGTACTTTTTATACATCCAGATATTCTTAAGGATTCCCTTGAATAGTTTTAACTATAAACGGGGAACATTCAAGGGAAAAAATGGGAGCTTAAGATTTTAGGGGGTAGTATTTACGCATTATAAGGCAGAAT
>CAVRNH010000088.1:0-10468 GCA_963722085.1 uncultured Methanosarcinaceae archaeon
TATTTTCATTTTAATGCCTGCTTCTTTATATGCTAAATATTAATAACTGTAACTAAATTTTATGACTATACTTTCAAAACTTAAGCGGTGGAAGCAGCGGAAGTGGTGGACGTAGTGGAAGTAGTGGTGTTGGCGGTTCTCTAAGCCTGCTAAAAATGTTAAAACGAAAGAAATTTCACAAGCGTTCATTATAAACGGAAAGGCTGCAAAGTTTGATTTCACAAAGAATGCAACCTGCGTTTTATATGTCAGTTTCGATGCAAAAAATACAACTGGAAAGACTACAGCTATTGTCTAAGTATCAAAAAGAAAACCCTCTGGTATCCGGGTTGCTTTGGATGAAATTTATAAGTTCTTTACGTCTGGGTTAGAAATCGCGGGTTTGAAACCGCAAAGAGTATTAAGAATCCGGTAATCTGCTTTAAGGTGGAAAAATGTTGGATAAAAAATAATAGAATCAACCAATCTTCTATCACCCTGAACAGGTACCATAAATTTTAACTTTTTAATTCTAGGGTCATAGTTATTGACATTTTTGTTCTTCTACTGAGCTTGCTGGCTAATTATCCTGTGCACAGGTGCAAAACTGAATCCGTCAAATTTGTCACTCAAAGGTCCAGTATATAATAAGGTTTTTCACAGCTTTTCAGAAGATTTTTCGCAGTTTTTTGTCCTTCTGCTACAGTAATTTCCTTTTCTCTTGCAGTCATTTATAGAAAACGTAATACTGTTCATCTCTAATTTTCAAAGGAAATATTCAAGTCTATAATTTCAGAATAGTTGCCGATTCGTATCGGTGGGCCCCAGGTGCCGTAACCGGAGGAAACTATCACCTGGTATTCCCCTCTTCTCAAATAACCCCAGCTATGTTCGAATACACGCCTAGCAAGTAAGTTGTTAGGGAAAAACTGTCCGTTATGCGTATGTCCTGATAACTGTAAGTCAATTCCGTTGCGTTGTCCTTCCTCCAGATTATGGGGCTGGTGATCCAGTAGAATAATAGGTAAAGAATGGTCGATGCCATCCATTACTCTGGATAATTCCAGGCGCCATTTTCCGGTCATATTGCCAGCCATACGGTCGTCTCGCCCAACGATATAGAAATGATTATTTACTTTTATATACTCGTCAACCAGTACAATAACCCCTGACTGTCGCAGATAATCTATGGCAAGCTCACTATTGCCGCCAATATACTCATGATTTCCAAGTACTGCATATACACCATGTTTAGATCTTAATTTCCCAATTACTTCTGGCATTTTCTGATTAAAAAAAAGCTTTACATCCTCATCTATTGTATCCCCAACAAGGAATACAATATCCGGGTCAAGTTCGTTAATCCTGTTAACCATTGCATCGAGACGATCATTATCAACCACCAGGCCCAGGTGTATGTCGGATACCATAACGGCATGGAGCTTTGGAAAATTATATACTGTTTTTTTGATGGCGATATCGTAGTGCACAATACGTGGATTTCGAGCATTCCAAGTTCCGTATATTAAAAGAATGGCTACCAGAGACAAAACTCCAAAACCCCAATAAAATGACGGATATCCAAAAGCCTGTGCAGGATAGATTAAATCAATCAGGAAAAGAAGAATATCCGCAACTGCCCAAATAAGGAATGAGTAATAAATAGCAGCCAGCCAATAATTCCCTGCTATGGCGACCAGATCGTTAACATATCCGGGAAAAAATCTCTTACCTAACCTGGCTACAAAAAGCGATATTGCTAGAAATGCATAACCAGCCCAATAAAATAATGAGTAAGGTCCAATAAGACTTTGTACTGATCTAAAAAAATGTAAACCTACATAATAGTTTACTGCAAGATAAACTGAGAAAAAAATACTTAAAGCACCTATAAAAAGCGGGTGCATGGTCTTGTTATTTTTTTCTCTATCCGTCATTGCATCCTGTCTCATATTGCTTTGTTAACCGCACTGTTAATGATTTTTCAGATGTTTAAAACTTTTGGGTAAGGCGATAAGTATTGAAAAATGCAGATACTAGACGGTTTTTATAATATCTGTGAAATATAATATTAAACTATTCCAAAGGATAAACCTGGAAGAAAGAAACAAAAGAATTGTTGAAACAAATCATTATAATCAGAAGCTTATCTTAATTTTAAATAGGCATCTGTTTTAAGATTGCCGTTTTTGTTTATTGTTTTTAGGAATGATTGTTTCTATGAGCCGTTTTTAATACCGTTTTTTAAGTATCGTTTTTTAAGTATCGTTTTTTAGCATCGTTTTTAGGTGCCGTTTTTTACAGATGCCTTGCACGAAAATATATTCTCTTAAATATAAGATTACGGATGTACTGATAACTAAATATCTAATTCGGAAGTACTCTAAATAATAAATAGAGTTAAAATTTAAAATAAGAACTCGTTTTTCTATCGGTTAAAAATGAAACCTTAGAATTTACTGATACCCCCGTGGACCTATAGCTTAGCAAAAAAGGGAGTTTCATAAAATAAAAGTGCGTTTACCGGAGAATTACATGTCAGTTAGAGGTAACTGCCTCCTCAGATCCGGCAAATAACCTTCTCTATGTAAAGCTATCTTATAGTCGCTTATCGCTCTGCAGATTCTCCGGGTATATTTTATGCAGTCTGTACCAACTTCCCCTTTAAACAACAGTTTTTCGGTTTTTTCTATAAATTCGGGGTAGGTGAATACCAGGTCTTCTTTAGTATGCAGGAACAGTGCTGTAAAGTCCCTGTTGATGCCCATGCTCCTTTTAAGCAGTTCGATATTCAGGTGGCCCTCTGACAAATAGCTATTGAATTTTATAAATGTGTAAAAATCTGCAATATTCTGGTTTAAGGAGTTTAGGATTGAATGCAGTACATTTCCTGTTTCCGGAAGAGATATGTTTGGAAGATCGAGACTTTCGCCATCGAAAGTTCCGTTTTCTTCTACTTTTTGATCCCGGGTTGTATCACTATTCATCTTATCACCTTTGTAATGGTGTTTATTTTTTATTAGTTTTGCTGATTGTTTTGATTTTATTGACGGCTTTGTCATTCACAGTTTTGAGGTGGGCTTAAGGACAAACTTATTTTTCCTGGATTAGGTGGCTCTAGTTGCATCCTTTTTGGTGTTGTTTTTACATTGTATCGCTTTCCCCCTTGAAGCGATTTTACCCCCACAATTACGATGCTTTCAACTTTGTTTTTCCTTTGAGAAAGCAGTCTAAACTTTCAAATCTAAAGTTATAATTACGGTTGTATAACACTAAGTTAGTGACACTTTAAATTGCTCATATTATAAATTGCTCGTACTTTAAATTGCTGATATTCTTGAAACTCGACTTATATGTATCTAAATCTACACTTTTATTTAGTTGAAGACGGTTTGTTCCAGTCTAGCCGGGGTTAGGGGCAAGAGCTGTGAGATAAAACTCAAGTTGTCCTTGAATAGTATCAATCGATTGTTACATACCGTCTGAACACTGTGCTCGCAATTAATAAGTATATTCCATAATTAAACAGATCTGATTATATTCGGTTCAATCATATTATAATTTTTTGGACCCTAAATATACAAATTCTACTTAAACTGGTCTTAATCTGCCAATTTAAGTTATTTAGACTAACTCCTTAATGTGAACACTTTAAATTTACTTTAACTCTTCGTCCCCCAGATATAAAATTATGTCTTAATAAAACTCTGTAAATATTATTACAGTTAAATTTTTTCCAGTGCCCCATAAATAATTTCATTATTGAAGAGTAATGAGGTAAGGTAGAGATTAGAACGAATAAGTTCGGCATATGTCCAATAATTTGGATTAATTAACTCATTTTCTTGGTATCAGCCCAAAATTAGCTCTAACAAAATTGCTCTAGATTATATGTCAAAACTAATTTAATTAAAGACAAATTAAATGCTTCATTTATTCTGATACTCAATGATGGTGCTCTTCAAAGCATCTTTCGTGACTTATTTCCCCGCAAACTCCGAACATAGGATGACCCATTGAGCTGCAAATCCTATCCACAGCATCCTTGGAAACAAAAGCTTCAAAACGCGAAACCTCGTCACATGCTCCTTCCGACGAAATGCCGTAGTGAGTTAAGAGAAGGCTAAGAATCCTGTGCCTTCGAATAAGAAACTCAGCGTATGATTTCCCCAGTTCCGTTAAATCCACACCCCTGTATGGAACGTGACTCAGATAGCCAGCTGATGCAAGTTCATTTAAAGTTTTGCTTGTCGTCGAAGGATCTACTTTCATGCTGGAGGAAATTTCAGTAGTTTTTACAGTTCCTCCTTTTTCAAGAATGAACTTAAGGTAATCTACCTTTCTCGGAGAGAGTTCAAGGCCTGTAAAATCAGGATAACTCTGTTCATTCATAGAGAGAAATACAGAGAACTGGTATTTATTGTTTGCTAGATGCCAACTTATAAAATCACAGTTGTATTATAGCAAAAAACAGAAGAGTTAAAAAGACTTTGCAAAAATCTCTGTATAAAATACGCAGAGTAAAGTAAAAGATACTCAGATAATGTTTAAAAATACTCGGAATAATATAGAGGCTTCTCATTACTACCAAATAAAAGTTAGTAACGTACCTGATTATTCATTTGGAACTGTAGCAACTTGGAATTCTGCATAGGGCTTGTAACGAAATAACTTAAGTAACATATTATTGTGGAACAAAATCGGTGTAGAAGATTACGAAAATGATTACGGACAGTGTAAAAATGTGCTTAAGTTATTTCGCGGTGGGTACATAGTCCAAAAAGTTAATCTGGCTTAAAGCTTATTAGAAAAACATGCTCATTGAACAAATTCAGCTTGAGAAAGGATGCGCTCTTGGGCTCAGGTTTGAGATGCAAAAATATCCCCTTCTGGTTATAAGGGCAGAGAAGGGATTCATTATGTGCGGGTACCTGAACGTAAATGCTGCAGAATCGCTTGGGGATACGGCAGCGAAAGTAAAAGGCGTACAGAGTTTTGAAGATATGCTCAACGCTAAGGTAGTCGAAGTAACTCAGATGGCTGGAAAACTTGGAATTGAGCCCGGCATGACTGGCAGAGAAGCCCTGGAAAGAATGTTTTAATACAAACAACTTAAAGGTGATTCTGACTAATAACTGAAAAATGGTCAGCAACGTCTACAGGTTTCCTTATCTCATTTCTTGTTATCTTTCCGTTTAACAATTTCCTTTCCGTTTAACGATTTTCTTTTCACTTACCGTTTCCTTTCCGCTGAACAATTTACTTTTGGTCTAGAAATTACCTTCACGTTTTATATACAAGATCTATATTTATTCCGAATTGTACGGTTTGAATAATTGTACGGTTTGAATAATTGTACGGTTTGAATAATTGTACAGTTTGAATAATTGTGTGATTTGAATATTACTCCGAACTATAAAACAACAAGTCATCGCGGATTATCAATGTTATACGCTTTTGAGCTCTCTGGAGAACATGAAGAACTGCCTGTTGCCGAAATCCTTGCTTGCCTCAGAATAGAGGGGCTTGATTTTCAACTTTATACCAGCATTGACCAGTGTCTGGTGGTAGAGATAGCAGGTAAAGAAGAGGATGTAGAACAAGTGCTTAAGGGTTCGATTACCGAAAGGCTGGCAATGACCCATCATATTCTCAAAGTTGTCGGGATTACTGAAAATACCCCGGATGCCGTCATTAAACTTGCGGATTCCTTTGAATCCTCGGGCTATCTCAGAGAAGGGCAATGTTTTGTAGTCAGGGCAAAAAGAATCAAGCATCATGTGGATTTTCCAGGCGAACTCCTTGAACAAAAAATAGGCGGATGCATCTACAGAAAAGGCTTTCGAGCAAATCTGAAAAACCCTGATGTGGAATTCCGGCTTATACTCAGTGAAAAAGCCGTATTGGGAACTATTTTGTCTTCCATAGACAGAAGTGCGTACGAAACCAGAAATCCCCAGAGTAAGCCCTTTTTCCATCCCGGCGTTCTTATGCCTAGAGTCGCACGTGCCCTTGTAAATCTTTCAGGGATAAAGCCAGGAGAGCTCTTTATGGATCCTTTCTGCGGCACTGCAGGTATACTTGTTGAAGCCGGACTTGTAGGCGCCAAAGTTATAGGAATCGACGCCCAGGAAAAACTTGTTGTGGGTGCTCGCATGAACCTTGAAGCCTTTGAGCTGGATTATGCCTTAATGGAAGGAGATGCCTGCAGGATGCCGTTTAAACAGGCCACAATAGATGCAATCGTAACTGACCCTCCCTACGGCAGATCGGCAGCAATCCTTGCAGAATCTTTAGAGAAACTCTATTCCTGCTCTCTTGAGGAAATCCAGCGCGTCCTGAAGCCTGGAGGTATTGCTGTTGTAGTTTCGGACAAAGAAGCATTGGAATACGGAAAAAAAGCAGGACTTAAGGTTCTTGGGATCTATGTGCAGAGGGTACATAGAAGCCTTACCAGGACGATAACCATTTTCCAGAAAATTTAGTAATAAATTTTCATAAATTATTAATGGATTTCATAAAATAAGCAGTGGGCTTTCAGAAATGAGTAATGAATTTTCAGAAAATGAGTAATAAACAGTGATGAATAATAAGAAATCGAAAAATGTCTTTTAACTTTACTTTCGTTCATGGGTAATAAGTTCCTCAAGCACTTCGGCCATAACCCTATGTCTGAGGATGTGTTTCTGGTTCTGTTCGGTTGCTCTCCTTATAGAATAATTATCTTCGATCCATTGTATTTCATTTTCATAATTTACTTTCAGAAGAGTCAGCCCATAGGCCGGAGCAAGTTCGATTCCTTCTTCATAGATATCGGGATTCAGCATCTGGAGCAACCAGTCTTTATCACGTACCCCTTTTCCGATCATCGAAAGTGCGGTTACCATTTTCCTGACCATGTTCCAGAGGAAACTGTTTCCCACAACATCGATTTTGGTAAGCTCTCCATCGACACGAGAATTGATCATTTCTATGGTTCGAATTGTACTTTTTTCTCCATTGGTCCGCGCAAAGTTTTCGAAATCATGAGTTCCAATCATCAGTCTCGAAGCTTCTCTGATCTTGGAGATATCGTATCCTTCTCCACTCATAATATAGCGGTAGTGTCTTGAAACCGCGTCTCTCCTTGCGTCAAAGTGGCGAGGGACCTCCGCGTGAGCCCAGACCCAGATACCCGGGGGAAGTTCGGAATTTATGACCCTGGGAATTGCAAGGTTCGGTTTGTCCGTATCTAAGGCGATAACCTGTCCAAGAGCATGAACCCCAGCATCGGTCCTGCCGGCACAGGTATAGTTAGCAGACTTGGGGCTTTCTATGATATCGAGGTTCCGAAGAGCCTTGAAGAGTTCTCCTTCCACGGTCAAGACATTGGGCTGGATCTGGGAACCGTGAAATTCAGTGCCTATGTATGCAAGCTTTAAAGCCACTCTCATGCTAATCTCCGATTACTTGAATTTTTTCTTATAATAGATTTCTCTTACAATCATAAGGGATACTATAAAAATACACCCAAAAAGGAACCAGAGTCCAGGGTGAAGAGAAAGTGCATCATAAAGCCCGTGACTTCCTCCTGTATGAGCTAGACCTTCGGGCTGGATAGAAGACAGATTTTGTACTGAACTTGTCACGTTAGAAGTAGCAGCATGAACTTCAACAGCTCCCTGATTCTGACCAGCCTCCAATCCTGATGAGGCATTTTCTGTACCGCTTACCAGGGCCTCAGAGTTGGTATTCATAGTCCTATTTTCAGGCGCCTGCTGGTCAAGAGCTAATTTAGGACTCACGCTGTCACTTTCGTCTGTTTCCAGTATTACTGCTTTCGTCGAAGAATTATTTGCTGCTTCTGGGACTCCCATTCTCAAAGGGGCGGTGGCATCAAAGATCCTTTTTGCTTGCATATAGGCTGAAAAATATTCTATTCCTGCAGCTGCAAAGCAGGCTGCTCCTATTACTCCAATGTACTTCTGCATTATACTTATAATGGAGAGTTTGTCTATTGCGTTCTTTGAAGGAACAAGAACAATCAGTTTTTCCATTGATTCATAGATTTTTACCTGCCTGCCTTTCTGGCTCCATTTAATTTGTTTGACCTTTATAAGGTCGGATTCAACCAGAGAATCAAGATTGTACTTAACAGTTGTCAGAGGTAAATTCAGCTCCTCTGCAATATTGGTTGCAGACATGCTTTTTTCCCCGAGCAGCTCAAGAATCTTCAATGATGTTTCGTTGGAGAGGATCTGGGTAATCTTTCTTGATTCCCCATTTACTGGGAGAACAAGGACTTTGCTGCCCTTTTCAGTTTTTTCAGGCGCCTGGGGAGGCTCACTGGTTTCCGATAAACCGTCTCTATCTTCAAGCCCTTTCAGCTTACTTCCTGAATTAAATCCTGCTTATTCAAGCCTACTCATGCTTACTTCCTGAATTAAATCCTGCTTATTCAAGCCTACTCATGCTTACTTCCTGAGTTATAAACCTGCTTATTGTTATTTACTTAACACCTTAGTTTGCAATGATCCTAATATAAAATTTTAGTTTTATGGATTTGTATACATGCACTACTATATTATATATAGAATCCAGACCTTAAACTTAAATATAACATTGTATATTCTAACCTAAATTTTCGCTGGTAGCAATCATGATCACAAAACAGCAGGTTCTTGAATTTCTGAGAAATTATGATTTAGAAAACATTACTATTGCAACAGTCTGCTCTCACTCAAGCCTTCAGATTTTTGACGGAGCGCGAAAGGAAGGCTTCAGAACTCTGGGAATCTGCGTTGGCAAACCGCCTAAATTTTATGAGGCATTTCCCAAGGCAAAACCCGATGAATATCTAGTTGTCGAAAGTTACGAAGATATAATGAACAAGGCTGAAGAGCTTAGAAAGAAAAACACTATCATCATTGCTCATGGTTCATTTGTTGCATACCTGGGCACTGAGAATTTTGCAAAACTGGCAGTTCCAACTTTTGGAAACCGGGCTGTGCTCGAATGGGAATCGGATAGAGATAAAGAGCGTGAGTGGCTGCTTGGAGCAGGTATTCACATGCCTGGAAAAATCGACGATCCTCATGATATCAAAGGCCCTGTAATGGTTAAGTACGACGGCGCAAAAGGAGGAAAAGGTTTCTTCGTTGCAAAAACCACGAAGAATTTGATGAACTTGTGGACCGAACCCAGAAGTACACAATCCAGGAATTTATCACAGGAACCCGTTATTACCTGCATTACTTCTATTCCCCTATCCGAAATGAGGGATACACTCTAAGCAAAGGCAGCCTTGAACTCCTGAGTATGGACCGCAGGGTAGAGTCTAATGCCGATGAAATCTGTAGGCTCGGGTCCCCCCGAGAACTCATAGAAGCAGGCATCCGCCCTACATATGTGGTCACCGGAAATGTGCCCCTGGTTGCAAGAGAGTCTCTCCTGCCGCTTATCTTTTCTCTTGGAGAAAGGGTAGTGGAAGGATCTCTAAATATTTTTGGCGGAATGATAGGGGCCTTCTGCCTTGAAACGGTATTTACGGATGAACTCGAGATTAAAGTATTTGAGATCTCGGCCAGAATTGTCGCAGGAACAAACCTTTACATCTCAGGCTCTCCTTATGCAGACCTCATGCAGGAAAATCTCTCAACCGGGCGGAGAATAGCTCAGGAAATCAAAGTCGCAGCTCAAACAAATCAGCTGGATAAAATAATATCGTGAGCAGATAATATTCTGAACAGATAATATTCTGAACAGATAATATTCTGAGATAAACTCTTAAAGCTACTGAAATTTCAGAGGCTTTTAAATTCTTTTTTCATTTTAAAAGATCTACTAACATTTGGGTCTTTTAAACATTTGTCATTAAAACGTTATCATGTAAAGTATCAATTATGTAATAGAGATGAACTAAAAACTTATGAAAAATCCTTATCCTCCTCTTTCTTACTTCTTTTAATCATTCTTGCCGTTCCTCAAGCTTGCTGGTGACTTAATCCCAAATATTTTTCCTATAAAAATCTTTTACTCGTAAATATAACGTGATGTGTCGATAAATCTGACGATACTACAAGTTTAGTCGCAAAGATCAGTCAAGAGCAAATTAGAAAAACATTCCCAGAACGGTCTCGTAGCAATAGCCGTGACTGTATTCCTTATTCCTGTCGATGCCGGGCACAACATCAGGAATTTGTTAATATTTACGAACAACTGTTAAAAAGCGAATATTGCATGCTGCTCTCAAAGAACTTTCTCATGCCCCAATGGATGAAGTAGACGCATTGAATAAGAAAGGTGTAGCTTGTGTAGGACTTAGTGAGCTAGACAAGGTTATAAAGTGCTTTCAAAAAATCAAGGAAATAAAAAACAAGGCAATAGATGCCAATGCAGCTTCCAAAACATTATAAAGAATTGGATACTTATACACGACGAGTAGTCCTTGATTAAGAAATACATGTTTTTGGTGTTCACAAAATGGGTTTATTTGACTTTTTTAAAAATA
>CAVRNH010000089.1:0-88574 GCA_963722085.1 uncultured Methanosarcinaceae archaeon
CTCAGCACATTGGGTCATTATTGATAATTTCCTTGATCCTCCAACATTTCTAACAGTTTCGGGATACATCGGAATTTTCCCCAAGTTGATTACATCTCCATTTTCCTTAATAACTTTTTCATTCCTTTCATCCGCTGCTTTCATCATATCAACAAGTTTTAGTAGAGCTCTGGCCTGCCAGTCTTCCAAGTCTTTAAAAGTTAGATCTACCATTGTTTCCTCTCTTTAAAATTTGGAAGCATTACACCTCTCCTAATTCTTCAACTTCTTCATTCTATATCTAATCCGATGTCTCCATGAGTCCCTATAAGACTGCTTGGTAAATCCTCCTGGGACCAGATCGAAAAAATTAGTAAATTTAAAAAAACGAAGTATCTTAACTGAAGAGGAGTTTCAAGCGTCGAAAAAGAAACTTTTAGGGTTATGAGTTCTCGTAATTCCTTTTCTTTTTTCAATTAAAAATCCATTGACGACTATGAGCTAAAAAACCCTGGTGAAATTCTTGTAAATTACAGTTTGTCAATGTTTTCAACGTTTTTGGAAATATTTTCCGGAAATACGCTCAATATAAAATTTAGCGAAGCTCTGATCATCTCGTCATCTACATAGGAATTTTTCAATTTGTACTCATCTATGGCTTTTCCAATTGCTTCCGCGAGCTGTGCCTCATCTTCTGCAGGTCTTTGCTTAGTCCTGAATTGCCTTATGTAAGTTATTGCAGCATCTGAGCTTAGTTTATTCTGACATACAACTTTTGCAATCGATCGAATCAATTCTTCATCTTCGAGTCTGCCTAGTTCTTGCAAGATGGTACGCTTATAACATCCGATTTCTAAATCATCATCTACAGCTAAAATGAAATTAAACTCTCCGTCAATAGGATGCTTACCATTTTCATCTTCAAGTGAGCTTTGACATTTACATATATAATAACAATTAATTTTTCCTCTGTCAGATTTAACATCACCTAATAATACATTTTCCTCATACATAGTAAGAAGCCCTTTTCTTGTTGCTCTAGAGAATACTTTATGTTAAGTTCTTCCTTTATTCTCTATTTTTCGGAAATTTTTCCCATAAATATAAATACAAATTGTAGATATGGACTTACGCACTTAAAGTACAAAATCTAGCGCAATAGATGTTGATGTCAAATTTGCTTTTTATACAGTAGAAGGTTTGATGTTGTTGATTTCTCCGTTCAACTGCGTAAATCCTTCCCTTTACTCAAGAGAGCAAAAGAATACGAAAGAGACATCACACTTAAGAGGGTGTCTTAAAATTCGAATTATTTCTACGATTGGATAATATGTAGTAATAATTTTAAGTTAAGATCGTAAATTTTTCAGAAACTCAGGTACATATTGACCTTAAGGATTTCACTTGATCCCACAAGACTATATGCACGTGATACCTAAAATTACGTACATTAGACATTATGGCTAAATTAACATATTAAATATCTGATGTTTTAATGCTACCACTTTTCGGCTCAAGTCTATGAGCCCTATCCCATTGTGGGATAAAGTTGAATTTTAAGACACGCTCTAAGGAAAGTCATCTTTGCCCTGTCTGCACTCCTGTGCACTTATCATTCCACAGTTCAAAAGACTCAATGATTCAAATATACCTTCACCTAAACTATTCCTTTCAAAGCACATTCATCTATGCTAGAACCCACTTACCAAGTTTATACTTAAACATATCTCCACTATTTTCTTCCAAACATATCCCTCCAAATAATTAAATTCGCACAATAATTAGAGGTTTATGTTATTTAACTCATGGTAGAAGTTTTGGTATAGAGTGGAGAATAAATATGATTGATAGAAGGAACTGATAAAATTATTAAAATTGAATTAACTGCTCAAACAACTGCAATAGAAAATATACCCGAATTGCGACGACATATAGCAAGTCTTGTTGAAGAGGGATTTTTAAGGAGTGATTTTCCAGAGTGAGAGGTGGAAATTAAAGAAGTAGAGGGGAAGCCAAGAGAATAATGAGAGAAAGACTCTAAATTAACCTTATCAGGACATGTCTTCACATTCTTATTTTGCTTTGTTTGCCCCCGGATATCCCACGAGTCCACTCTGCTGCAGGCCTGATTTATTGAGCCCAAAGGAAATAAAAAAGGTGAAAATACTGGCAAATTCATTTTTAGGATTCCGCAAACATTTTAACGAGAATATACGCTAAGCCCTTTCCTATGACCGTAAGGCGGTTTTCTTTACTCTAAGAGCCTATCCGAAAAGTCAAGAATTGCATGTTGTAAAGTTACAGGTCATCCATTAATACTTGATTGATGTTTTTTTATATGAAATTGATATCCTGTTCCAGTCCACCATGTGTTGAAATTTATAGAAACTGTTGTGGGAATGGAGGCAATTTGTCACGATTACTCACTTAAACGAAGCGCATGAATTCAAATTCAATCCTACTTAAACGATCCATTTGAAAGTTCAATGAAAGTCCTTTATTCCAGCTTCCAGCTTTCCAACTTATCTATCGGCATGACCTGGAAATCAAAATATTTGGGATCTGGGTCATCGCATTTTCCCTGATATATGCTGTGGTGCCTCACATAAGCCTTGTTTGGATCGATGTTGCATATGAAACAGTTGCCAGAAGCATCACAAACACAAATGAACAATTTCTTTTGAAGAGCTTCAACGCGCTCGCTGTATGCAACAGCCGATTTCATGTTGTCGAAATCTATGATCTCGTTAACAAAACGAACTCCAAATTCCGGGTCCCAAACTTTTGATTCAGGAATGTCATGCCCGCTGTTCTCAAGTCTAATTAACTTGTCGTTGAGGTCTTCGCACATCATCGACAAATCAAGTGCTGAATTTGTTTCTGGATTCCAATTGTTTATCTGCTCCACAAGAGACTCGACACGGCTCACCCTTTTTATATTTGCAATATCTTCAACCATTATTTTGTTCCTCTTGTTCTTTCTATTTCTGCTCAAAGGACTCGATTAATCGAAGAATCACATATTGGAAAATTAGATACAGAGCATTATTATGAAAATTTTCTGAATAAATATCAACTTATTATTGATAGCTACTTTATACTGTCCATATGAATCATTTTCTGCAAAAATATCCAGAGTATCTTTTCTATCCGATTTGTATCCTCAATGTAGAAGCATTAGATATGCTCTGAATGTAAATTGCTTAATCTTTTTCCCAAAATTCCTCGGCTTCTTTTTCCATCTTTTCCAGCCTGTCGTAGTAATCCGGGAATTCGTTCAGGTGAGCAAGAGCAATTTTTCCAGTTATTAGAGGGTCACCGTTTGTGACATTCGTCAAACTGTCCCTCGATCCATGTTCAAGTTCCACTTCCATGCCTTTCTTGAACTGGTCAACATCGAATTTGTCCCATTTCAGTCCCAATTTTTCTCCAATTGCTTTTGCTTCTTCAGCCGTAAATGCCAAAATAATCAACTCCGATAAACAATAGGGCTTACATTATAGATAAGAGCTATCCAGCTAAAAATGAGTTGCATATATTTCTATTGAGTTCACCTGTCGTATCCGTGAGTCATTGTCAAATCTGAAAACGAGTATAACTCTCATTTTCGAAAATATGTAGAGAGATTCTCATGCTCGTTGCTTTTAGGAATGAAGAAAATTTAATTTAAAGTATTTCTATTACCTAAATTTCTTTGATGGTTATTTAGAGATATGGGATTATAGAGCCATTCCCAAAGTGAAAACTTGAAGTTATTTTTTAACCATTCCTAAGTCACTTGCTTATATGAAGTGTTCTTTCGCCGCTGTCATCATGCATTTACCTCTTGTTAAAGCCATTTGTTTTTGTTTTCATTAATTAAATGTGCTGTTGGTGTCAATATCGGTTTCTTGCAACTATTAACTTTATTTCTTTGCCACTAACTCACATTTCGACCCCTTCTTCCTAATATGACCTAATTTCTTTTTTGTGCAAGTTTTGTTATGAATATTCTTTTTTACTTTATTTTTAAGGAAGTGCTTTTATAACGCCATGTATATAAAATATGATTAATCAAATATTTTTATTAAATTAATAACTAAATACAAAGAGTCGCCATATATGAAAAGCATTTCTAACTGTGATAACTTTTCCAAACACTTAAATACAAATGAATTTCCACAGACAAAGACGACCCCATTCACAGTTTTGGCTCCTAAACATTATTTAGATCAAATTGATTTTGAAGCCATCATCAATAACAATATCCGATGGGATCGAGATCAGTGGAGAGTTCCCCCAGGAACGCTTGCACTTAGCCTGGTATTAACCTCTTTTTTCCGAGCAGATAAACGATATCCTTTGTGCTCTGTTGAA
This sequence comes from uncultured Methanosarcinaceae archaeon, assembly GCA_963722085.1. Taxonomy (GTDB): domain Archaea; phylum Halobacteriota; class Methanosarcinia; order Methanosarcinales; family Methanosarcinaceae; genus Methanosarcina. Next base: position 4,336 of record CAVRNH010000089.1, read on the forward strand.
GAAATAGTTGAATTCATGGATACTAAGCTCGTTTTTGGTAAGGAATATCCCCATTCTTACTTCAATGATGATTGTTTAGGCCTGTTGCTGGACCGAGTTCATGAAGCAGGTTGCATAGGTCTTTTCAGTATGATAATACTACAGGTTTTTGCAAAACTCAAAATCCCATTCGGTCGCATATTCCAGGTGGATACTACATCTCACGTCTATTATGGAGATTCTAAGATTTGTGAAGAGGAAAACTATGAAGGCTTGAAAGTCACTTACGGCTATAGCAAAGATAAGCATCCTGAAAAGAAACAAGTAATGAGTGGAATGATCACAAACGAATTAGGAATTCCACTTTACACAGAAATACTTGATGGAAACACTTCTGATACTGTTTGGCTCCCAGATGCTATATGCCATTTCAGAAATTTATTTGGTGAAATGTACAGTGATTCAATATTCATAGCAGATTCGAAATTAGTAAGTAAAAAAAATTTTGGGATTCTTTTCGATAAAACAAATCCTCTCAGTTTCATCTCCAGGTGCCCAGAGAAATTCTGTTCCAGAATTGCAGAAAAGACAGTAGATGAGGCTTATTCTAGGAATAAATGGGAATATGTAGGACCTTGTTGTAAGGATGAAGAATCTAAAAGGGCAACAAAGTATGAAGTACAAGGTTTTGAAAAGATTGTTCATGGAAATGAGTGCCGAGTGGTTGTTTTTAGAAACATCGATGGTGATGAAAGGTTAGTTCATGAAATTAAAAAAGAAAAGGAAACAATTGAAGAAGGAGTAAAGAAAGAGTTTAAAAAACCATTTGCCTGTAAAGCAGATGCAGAGAAAGCTATAAATGAATTCACTAAAAAATACAAAAACTCATTATTCAATATGCGAATTTAAAATCCATGAAGAATCAATTGAAAAAAAACCAAGAGGAAGGCCTTCAAAGGGTCAAGAAAAATTCGAAATCATAAATGAATTCTACGTTAAACTCAAAAACCTTGAGCAAAACAAGGAAAAAGTGGAAAAACGCAGTCGATCGCTCGAAACTGTAGTACTGATTACAAATGTTCCCTCTAATATAAAAAGCGATAAAGAAATCTTTCAATTATATAAAAATCAACAAGTTGTTGAAACGAACTTTGAAGAATTGAAGAAACCTTCTATGTTTTATAGCATTTTCCTGGAAAAACCAGAGCGTATTGAAGCAATGCTGATGCTGTTGCATGTTTCCTTGTTAGTAAGGGTACTTATGAGGGTTATTGCAAGAGATAATCTGAAAAAGGAAAAAGAGCCTCTTCGTATTGATTTTGGCAGATCTATCCTGAAAAACCCTACCGCAGAAAAATTATTGAGATTACTTTCCTTCCATAGTATTATCACCATGGACGGAAAGCAAATTGTTTGCACAAAAAATGGCAAAGTTGATCACTTACGCAAGTTACTACAACTACTGGGTTTAAGTCTTGAATCTGGGTGATCTTGCTAAATAAACAGGAATAAAATTTTACATTTTAGTAGATGTATAGCGGTAGCTATAAGATTTCTTCTGAAAACTCGGTTAATGAAATAAGAATTAAGAACTATTTTTTATATGTGATATGATCAGATAACAAGAAATTATGGTTATTGAACCATAATTCGGTGGAAAATCAAAGGAGGGTCGAAATGTGAGTTAAAAGAGAAGGTTAAACACGGAAAACGCGGAAAACACTGAATAAGGAAGCACGATCACAGAGATTCTGTGCTTTTCCATGCTTTTCGCAAATATATAGAAAATATGGAGTCTTGATTAAGTATTTCCTGCTCGTCTGTGTTTCCGTGAAAATAAAAAGTCTAGTAGTTTAAGTGTAAAGATTTACTTTCAAATGTAAATCTTTACTTCTAATATATAAAGGCTTTAAAATCAATTTATTTGTAAGAGTCTTACAATATATAATAATTGATAAACAGAATAAATTTTTTAATAAAATGTTTACGGCTAAGAATGCTATTTTCTTAATACGCTACAGAGTGAGCTTAATCCTTTTAGGAAGATTCTTATTTGGAAGTATCTTTTTTGGAATTCTCTACTTCAAAATCTTCTGTCTCATTCTTTCCTGCCTCAAATTCTTCTGTCTCAAAACTATCTGCTTCAAAATTTTCTACCTCAAAGTCCTCTTCCTCAAAGTCCTCTTTTTCAAAGTCCCCCTCTTCAGAATCTTCTTTTTCGAAATTTAATTTCTCTATAGTATCTCCGCTGCTCCTAATCTCTGCATCTTCTTTTCTATCTGCAGCACTTGTTTCTGCCCCATATTTAACCTCATCGATAGTTTCATTAAGCTCCCTTTTAATTCCATATTTCCGGTAAAAGTGGGTCAGTACATTCGAAATATCCCTTTCGAGAATTTCATCAGCCTGAGGATGTTCCGGAGTAATATACTGAGGCCAGTCAATGAGCTGAACGCTATCTTCTGAAACAAATATGTTGTACTCACTTAAATCGGCATGGATGATCCCCATTGAATAGGTAATTTTTGCCTGTCTGAGAATCTCATCAAGGTACCATTCTGGCTCAAGAAGTTTAGTTTTTGAAAGAAGGCTACCTTTTGCAAGCTCCATAAGTATTGCATGCCTGTTCTGGTCAAAGGGCTTCGGGATTGATACTTTCGGGTATAGCTTCTTCATGATCTCATATTCCCGCTCAGCGGCAAGACGGGAAGCATAAATCCACGAAAAATGTTCTCTTTCCCCTATATGCTCACGTACTCTCTTTATTTGCTTGAAGCTGGTCCTGCCTTCTCTATGGAACTTAATAATTACAGGAATAGGTCCCCCAATTGCAAGCTCAGGCTGTCGGATTGCCTCAAAGATAACTGATTCCTTCCCTACTCCTATTTGATCCCCAATTGCACTGATACTTTTTCTCTTGACAAAGGCATTGAGAGCAAGGGCATCGTATCCTTCGAAGTAAATCTGAAGACCTTCATAAGGCTGGGTGGTCCTGACCACAAGCTTATTCCGGACAAGTTTTTTTAGCCTATAATCCAGTTTATCAAAGGGCAGTTTGGTGTATTTATTCAGTTCCTCTATTGGGACCCATTCAAAATGCTTCATTCCGGCTTCGATGCCAGTCAGGACCCTGAAGTCCTTTGAGTCAAGATCCTTAAAAACCCTTAGCGCTTCGTCTATCATCTTGATATTACATATGACCCTCGATATTTAAATAATAACTCCCAGTCCCCGCTTTTATTTTTACTCCCTTACCATTTAAAAAAACTGTCCTTATTGGGTAAATAATTACCTCCGAATCTAAATAGGGTTTGACCGGCGAAGTTCCCATCAGTAAAATGTTCTGCATAGCTTTCCCAAGGTTTTCACCAAGGAAACTCTTATTACGCTTCTAGCTCATTTTTGGAGATGCACGAAAAATTATCTTGGGAATTACTCCATCTTGAGAATTATTCTGTCTTGAGAATTATGGTCGTGTCCCTGAGTTATTGACATATTTAGCATGGAATTCCTGTTAACCTGTAAATACTTCATTTATTTGTGCCTGTTATCAAAATAATTCAATGTCAGTTTTTATTATATTTTTGAATCTATTATTATTTAGGGGTATTAGAACCACTTTTGAAGTCGATTCTTCAAAATTCTTTTGCTGGAATAAAGATTGTCGATTATGGAATTAGAAAAAGAAGGGAGAACAGGTACCAACCCGAGGAAAATGGAAGGATATAGGGCATGGAGTAAGCCACAAGAAAAAAAGATATAAAATTTTAGTCAACAACTAATTAATAAAAATATTGAAGCAGTGATTCCAAGATACTGTAATAGCGATATTATATATGTAATAGAAAAACGATGTCTAGAGCCTACGACTGCCTAAGTCCTATGAAGGTTATAAAAAGAACGTAAAAAATAAAATAAAGTAATTATACAGATATTGTCTCCATCTTTTGTCGTTTAAAAATAGCAGTTACTTGTCCTTCCTCATCAATATCGTTCTTTATCAAAACCAGCTCCCAGCCTTCGTTTCCTATTCTTTCAAGGTCGCTCATTTGCTGTGGAGTGTTCACACCATCAATCCTGCGAGAATCATACTCCCATAAATGTATCATTTAATATCCCCCTGTTAACGATAAAGAGAAATTTTGTAGTGTTTTATATTGCAATGAAACTATAAATAACCCGAACAAAAGGAAAAAAGCAATCAGGTTTTGCCTCGATCGTCATATCTAAATCTTACTTGAGTTTCGATATGGGTTATTTGGTTCAGAATCTGTTCTCGTTATCAATAATATACTAACATTGACCGTAAGCAAGAGATTCCATTTACATCTAACTCCAGAAAGTATCTCTTTCAAGTTTAATTCCACAATGTGTCTTTTTTAAGTTCAATTTCGAGACTTTTTATTATTTTCTGGTCTTCATATTTTCGTCTCTCACCATGCAAAACAATAAAATTTTAATTATATTGAAATAAACTCCCTATTTATGGGAAAAGGAAACGTCTCAATAGATAAGTCAATGATAAAAACGGTGGTTGACGGGAAAATAATAATTCCTTTACCAAAAGTTTTGGTTGAAAATCGATACTATCCTATGTTCTCTATATGTTCTCCTACTCATTGTGATGATTGTGGCAGTAAATTACATGTGAACTCTCACTACACTCGCTCTATTTTATCTAGTTACGGCACTATAGCTCGCGATGTTACATACTGGTTTTGTCCTGATTGTAAGAAACATTTTCATGATCAGATTATTGGAGTTCCTGGTTCTGCTAATTACAGTTATGAATATTATGAGAAACAAATGAATGTTAGATATGATGGACGATGCAGTCTGAACAATTCTCGACGAATTGGGGAAACATTTACAGAAGGAGTAATAAATGTATGTGGAAGAGCTCCTTGTCCAACTTCATTGTGGTTATATGAACAGAAACAAGCAGAACTTTCAAAGCAAGAGCTTTTAGATCAAAAATTTGATTTTGATGAAACTTTGTATGTTGATGGGGATTGGACCAAAGTAGGATGGAAAAAAAGACATGAAGATTTTATTGGAAAAAAACTTACAAAAAAAGAATGGAAAAAGTTGAGATATAAATCGGTGTGTGTTGTTGCCACAAAAGAAAAAATAATTTTAGATTTTGAGATAACTGATAGTCTACCGGATGCTAGAGCCTTAATTCCTCTTATGGAACGGATAAAGAAGCGATTTCCTGAAGGCAAAATAAAAAGAATAGTTTCTGATGAAGATAATGCGATAATTGAAGCTGTAAAGACCGTCTTCCCTGAAGTGAGTCATTCTTTTTGTGTATATCATCAGTTGAAAAATGTAAACAAGAAATATTCTGAAGAGTATAAACCTGGTGATGAAATTCCCATTGAGGATGAAATTGTGTACAATGAGATCTGCCAATTGATAACATCTGATACAGTCGTCGAAGCTGTTGTACGTTATCAAAATATGCTGAATTCAGAGTCCGATCTGGAACTTTCAAAAGCATCTCTTAAGGCAATCTCTTATGCAAAAGATATTTTCAAGAGAAATGTAGACCACATGATGAAAGGATTCACACCAGTAACGAACAACACAATGGAACAAACTTTCTCTTTGATACGTGATATTATAGAGAACGTAAGGTCTTTCAAAACCGAAAGTGGTTTAGCCCATTTTTGTTACAACTTATTTACTTATTTCAATAATAGGTATTTTGCTACTGGAAAATGGAGAGGATTTTCACCCTTAATGAGGGCAAAATTCCTATATGGTTTTGGATGAAGTAAAGGAAACTTGCAACCAAAAACTGAAATCTGACAGCGATAGCTATCAAGAAATTCTGACGAAATTCATAAAACTCACGGAAAAATTTATGAAGTTCTATAAAGGGGAACAAGTTCAACTATAATATGAAGAACTTTTTAACGTAATTTTATAAAGTTAGTCTAAATTTTGGTTGCCCCAGAATAAATTAAAAAGTGTCAGATTTATCGAAACTAAAATGTAATAAATTTTTACTGAAATTATAAGTGTTTTACTGAAATTATAAATGTTTTACTGAAACAAAACTCTGAAAGCTTTACTGAAATTATGAAAGCTTTACTGAAATTATGAAAGCTTTACTGAAATTATGAAAGTATTACTGAATTTATGAAAGTTTTACTGAAACTATAATTGTATCTGAAAAACTTTAGTCCGAACCCGTTGCCTTTAATTTAAGCTGTAAAGTAACTTATTTGATTTATTTTATATAAATTTAATATATTATTTTTCCCTACTTTTATGAATCACTTCAGATTGTATCTTTATTTTGGACTCTCCTGGGCTTCTTTCTCATGTACAGGCTAATGTTCAAAAACAAATAAAAATTGAGACCATTCGGACTGTCTGATCGTAAAGTTCTTATACGATTCTATTTGTATTGATAAGTCCAATAGCAAATATGCTAATTAAGTATTCCTGTTAATATAATTAATATATAATCAGAGCAATTCAGCTACTGCTAAGTATGATTTTGCCCTGATAAGATCACCACATCAGGATCATCAGAATTACAGGTATATTAACAATCGGAAAGTACAGGTAAATCGAGAAATATTGATTACAATTTCAATACAAGTATGAGGTTTTAAAATGAGATGGCAAGGTAACTCTAAAAGAAAGGTGACCGGTGGGAAACTTAATGCTGCCCGCGGGAAGCGTAAGTATGAAATGGGCCGTGAATCTACGGAAACCCGTATAAGTGACATAAAGAGGAAAAACGTGCAGACAATGGGGGGCAACAGGAAGGTAAGGTTGCTTCAGTGCAATATTGCAAACGTAACAAACCCCAAAGACGGAAAGACCGTTTCTGCCGCCATTGAGACAGTTAGTGGCAATCTCGCAAACAAACACTATATCAGGCGTAATATTCTGACAAAAGGCTCCGTCATAAGAACTTCTATCGGAACTGCTAAAGTTACTAGCAGACCAGGACAGGACGGAGTTGTAAACGCTGTATTAATTGAATAAATTGAATGAATTGAATAATTTTTAGAACTCAACCTCGGAGAATTAAATAGTTAATAGATAAACTCGGAGGTAGGAATTCTTTTCCAAATTTCCTCAACTTTGTGCCGGTGATCACCATGGACGAACAGATTCGACATATATTGGAAATTCTTGAAAATGACGCTCGAGCAAGTCCGGAAGAAATTGCAGCCCTTACAAATATGTCTGCACAAGAAGTTTCCCATACGATCGCAAAACTTGAAGAAACAGGAGTTATCCGGCACTATAAGACCATCATTGATTGGGACCTGGTTGGGGAAAACTATGTTTATGCAATTATTGAGCTTAAGGTTACTCTCGAGCGCAACCAGGGCTATCAGGCAATTGCAGAAAGGATTTTTAAGTTTCCTGAAGTCAGGTCTGTCAGGCTCTTATCCGGTGACTATGACTTATCCCTTACCATTCGGGGAAAGTCGATGAAGGATGTGGCTTTTTTCGTGGCAGAGAAAATTGCAACCCTTGATCAGGTACAGAGCACGTCAACTCACTTTGTACTGAAGACCTATAAAGAAGATGGGGTTATTCTCCACGAACCAGAGGCGATTAAAAGGCTGCCGATCTCGTTTTAAAACGAGATTGCTTAAAGCCTGATCACCTGTTCAGTTTTACACTTCATCCTGCTAATATAATCTTTACAGGGGTGTTTGCTTGAGACCTCCATGCGATCCTTCTAAATTTGTTGCTGAAGCTGTGAAGAATATCCCGCCTTCAGGAATACGTCGTTTTTTCGATCTGGTTTCCGGACTTGAAGACGTAATCTCCCTTGGTGTAGGAGAACCTGATTTTATTACCCCCTGGCACATCCGTGAAATGTGCATCCACTCTCTGGAAAAAGGGCAGACTTCATATACCTCAAACTACGGGCTTCCGGAACTCAGAAACGAACTTACCAGAACCTATTACAGGCGCTATGGTCTGGACTATGATCCCGGGTCCGAGATCCTGATTACCACAGGCGTAAGCGAAGCTCTGGACATAGCAGTCAGGGCAGTGGTAAATCCGGGAGACGAAGTTATTGTTGTTCAGCCCTCTTATGTAGCATACGTCCCGTCGGTTATCCTGGCAGGAGGTAAGCCTGTTATCGTTCCCACTTACAGAGACGATGATTTTAGCCTGACTGCAGAAGCCCTTAAATCTGCAATCACAAATAAAACCAAGGCAATAATTCTCAACTTCCCTAATAACCCTACAGGTGCAATCATGACACAGGAAGGGCTTGAAGACATTGCCGACCTTGTTGTGGAGAATGATCTATTTGTTATCTCGGACGAAGTTTACGAGTGCCTTACCTATGGAAGCAAACACGTCCCGGTCTCTTCTCTGGAGGGGATGAAAGACCGGACTGTGATGCTGAACGGTTTTTCCAAGGCTTACGCAATGACAGGTCTCAGGTTAGGTTTTGCAATGGGTTCCTCTGAGATAATACATTCAATGATGATGATTCACCAGTACAGCATGCTCTGCGCTCCCATAACTGCTCAGGTAGGAGCTATCGAAGCCCTTCGCAACGGCAAAGAAGAAATGGAAAGAATGGTTCGAGAATACGACAGGCGCAGGCACTTTATCGTCAGGGGTTTCAACAATATAGGGCTTGAGTGTGGGAATCCTAAAGGCGCATTCTACGCCTTCCCCTATGTAGGAAGCACCGGACTTTCCTCTTCCGAGTTTGCAGAGCGTCTCCTGGACGAAAAGAAGGTTGTCACAATCCCAGGAGATGTTTTTGGAGAAGCAGGTGAAGGTTTCCTTCGATGCGCGTATGCAGCGTCCATGGATGATCTTAGAAAAGCAATAGATAGAATGGGAGATTTTGTAGACGGACTAAAACAGTGAATTCAGCCGTATTTTTTCTGGTTTGTTTTCATTCCTTTTTGGCCTGTTAATCCTTTTTTGACCTGTTAATTCCTTTTTTGACCTGTTAATTCCTTTTTGACCTGTTAATCCCTTTTTGATCTGTTTATCTCTATTTTGGCCAATTTTTATTCCTTTTGGCCTGTTAATCCCTTTTTGATCTGTTTATCTCTATTTTGGCCAATTTTTATTCCTTTTGGCCTGTTAATCTATTCTTAGCCTGTTTGCCTGTTAATCTCTTCTTAGCCTGTTTATTCCTTTAGCTTGTTTTCATCCATGTTGTTTTAATTATAACGTTTCTCATTGGTCATTCTCAGGATGAAGGACACTTCCTTTAGATTCCATATTTTCAACTAGCTCGTTCATCCTATTGTACCACTCATCAACAATTTTTTTTATCATCTGCTTTGTTTCCTGGGGTTCGACAGCTACATAATCATAGTAGTATCCGCCGCTCTCTATGGACCTCATTTTCCTATATGCAATTCCACATGTTAGAAGATTCTGCAGAGAACGGTATGCTGTACTCCTTTCCCTGTTAAGAATCTCTCCTAATTTTTCGGCCGTTAGTGGCCCATTTAAGAGTAGAGCATTGTATGCATCGATATCAAGAGACTTCAAACCGAGTACACATTTTACCATGTCTTCGCATCTGAAGCTTGTTCTCATCATCTCGTGAATAGAATTTGACATAAGACCACTGTTTGAGGCTGTTTGCTTCATTATCTATATTCATTCAGTTTTTGAGAATACAACTGCACATTGAGATAGTTTTTATTCAGTTTTTGAGAATTTAATTACATATTAAAATATTTTTACTATGAAGAAGAGTTAGGTTTACTGGATGAAGGAAGTTCCACCTGAATTTTTAGTACTCGTAAACCTCGACTATCTAATAATATTTAATATCATTCTTATTTCTCTTATTTATACTATTCTAAAATATTACATCTTTTTTATTTCTTGTTAAATATTCTGAGTAACTTTATAAATCTTGATGCTACCAAAGCTAAAGCTAGCTGAAGTTAATTATATATATGATCTCCAGACTCAATTGCTTTGACGGATATTATGAAGCCTATTATTCCTGAAGATGAACGTTCTCAAGAACCTCTTGATACTGATAGGATAATTTATCACCCTGATATGATAAGGGCCAATGAGTGGATTCTGAATGAATATGAAGCGCCTTTCCGGGAGTTCTGTATATTCGTTCCCTGCTCCAAAAGAAAGCCATATCATGAAAGCCCTTCCCATAAAAAGTTTGATAGAATAATTTTCGGGATCCTAAAGCCTGAGGATGTACACATAGTGACCTTTGGAACCTGTGGAATTACCCCCAGGGAACTTGACACACAATATCCTTTCATGAATTATACTTTCATGATGGGAAAATGTAATGTGACAAAGGTCAAACGGGATTTCATAAAAATGGAAAGCGAAAGGCTTGCAGCTTATCTTGAAAAAACCAGGAATAATTACAAGCACAGGATAGCTTACTGTATTGGAGATTTCCGAACAGCTATGGAAAAAGCCGCGGAAATGGTCGATATAAAAGTAGACATAGTCCCAAGAGAATCTACGATTCAGAGTATGCTCCAGCCCGAGAAATCCTTTATTTATAACAGTTTATCCACAAAAGAATACCTTCAGGACCTTTCCGATGCAATCACTGAAGCCCTCAAGCTTCCAAGGAAAATAGTCGGTCTCAAGGAAGATCAATCGGTAGATGATACCGATTGGTACGTCCTTTAACGTCACATGCAGGTCTTCAGGACCTTATAACTGCAAGAGGTCTTTTAAAGTTACTTCCTTAAAGGATATGTCTTATCCTCGCAAGAGCAAAGGAAATTCTGACTTTTTGCAGGTATTTTTCATGCACTCAAGGTTGTCGGAAACGTTTTAATCGCTTTTTTACTTCCATAGCCTGTTAGTGGATTTTCATTTAGTTTTACATTTCTTTACTCTGATACTGAAGTTTAGAACTTAGAGACGAAGGTCCTTGCCTGCCACAACGCAATAACTGCAAGAACGAGGATAAGAATTATCCACATAATGTCTGCTTTCGGGATAAAGGAATCTGCCCAGTATGCATTGTAAGCCTCCATAGCAGCTGCCGTTTGTACCATCTGATTTCCTCCTTTCTTATACATACCTGATACAGGCATTATACATACCTGATACAGGCATCTGAGCCACGGCGCCTTCCAAAGTCGGTGATTACGTACTTGTGCAGAAGAAACCCTTTTTTGTAGATTCCCTCCTCATCAACTTCCTGTTCCACGTCCTTCAGCATCCCTCCTGACGCCAGTTCGATGATGTCAAAGTTAATGCTGTCTCTGCCATAATTTCCCTGCATATTGTACTCTTCCTGAATTTTTGAAACTATTTCATAGTTCCAGTGTTCGCTTCCATCCAGGAACAGCTCCAGGATCCTGAACTTGATAGGACGGTTTCCGCTCACTTTATTCGCCTCTCAGAGTTTCAAGTGCACTTGTTTCTTCTGTAAACATGACGAAACTTCCTAGAATACAAAGAATTCCGCCTATGAGTATGGTCCAGTCCGGGACTTTTCCAAAGAAGAGAAAAATGAAGATAATTGCACAGAACCCATATAGGTTTCCAATACCCTGCCCTCTTCCAACCCCAATAAGTGGGAAAGATTTGTACCACGAAACATAACAGAAACCAAAAGTAATTCCTGCAAAGATTAGAACAAGCATGGTCAGAGGTTCAAATACCTGAATTGCAAAAGAATACATTGGAAACCCGACTGAGTGCAAGAATTGGCACAATAATAATCCACCATATAATATTCTCTCCAAGGAAGCGAAGAGTCAGTCCAACATCAGGTTCAGAAATATCAAGCCCTTTGCCTGCGATTGCACCTTCAATGCCCCAGCCAGCAGCTGCCATTAATCCCCCTATATATCCGATCCAGGGGACATTGCCTGAAGAAATTTCAGTTAGAAGCCCTCCTCCATAGATCGTAACTCCTCCAATGATGATAACTCCTATACCTATTGCTGCTCTTTTTGAGATCTTTTCCCCGTACCAATAATAAGCAAGAATAGAGCCTACTACTGGATAAAGAAGCGCGGCAACAGCTGCAAATGCTCCACCAATATAGCCCATAGCAATAAAAGAACCAAGGATTGCTATCGGGCCACCAAAGATAGAGGCAAGGAAGAACCATTTGGAACATGGATGGAATTCCTTTAGTGTCCTACCTAGTTCTCCGAATTTCCCAAGCACGCCGTTCCAGAGCATAAGAGCCAGCATGACGGTTAGTGCATTAAAGGCAGTGATGAGGATAGCAGTTACAACAAGGGATACACCAGCACCTCTTGTTTCGGCAATAACCGTAGACATTTGATCGAACGGATTAAGTACCCATATAACAGTGCCCGGTAGATACCAGATGCCCCAGAACACAGCACAAAAAAGGGCCCACATGTACCCTTTACTTATTTTTCGTTTGCTTTCCTGAGCTTTCAAAGCTTTCAGATCCATGCCCACCCCTCGTATTGTTAGAGTTATTGGGCAGGTGTGCCGGGAGCCAGATTTTATAACCTGCCTGAAACTCCCGTAATTGCCTGCTTTTCAGATAATCATACCTTCAGGGCTGATTTTATCTTGGTAACTGCATCATTTGCGTTTTCACCGTAGAGATCTGCACCGATTTTGTCAGCCCAGTCCTGAGTAACAGGAGCTCCTCCGACCATTGTCTTAACTTTGTCACGGATCCCTGCTTCTTTCAATTGTTCCTCTATCTGGATCTGGTGTACCATAGTAGTAGTCATAAGGGCAGAGGATGCGATTATCTGGGGTTTGATTTCCTTTGCTTTTTCGACAAAGTTCTTAATCGGGACGTCTCTTCCAAGATCAACAACACTGAAACCGGCAATGCTGAGCATGGAAGCCACAATGTCCTTTCCTATGGAGTGGATATCGCCTTCTATTGTTCCGATAATAATAGTACCGAGGTTCTTGACCTGGGACTTACGCCTCTCCATTTCCGGTTTAATTACGTTTATACCTGCAGTCATTGCCTCGGCAGCTGCAAGCATATGTGGCAGAAAAAGAGTGCCCTGGTCGAACAGTTCTCCGACTTCCTTCATACCTGCAGTAAAACCTTTCTCAATGAGCTCCACAGGGTCGACCCCTGCGGCAAGAGCTTCACCCGCGGCTTCTGCTGCAAGTTCTTCATCAAATTCTGTGATTGCTTCTTTTGCTTTTGCAATGATCGCTTCTTTGCTTGCCATTTTTATCCCTCCAGATTACCCCTCTCTGAAGGCCCTGTCAGCCTTATCCACAATCGCCTGCATTTCCTTGAGAATGTCTGCATCGATTGGTTTAACTTCGTGATTCTTAAGGACGTCTACAACTTTTTCATGTGCAACTGCAACAATATCCTTTGAGCCAGCTTTTGCCCAATCTCCATACATGAGCCTATCGAAGAGCATTGGGCTGGAAGGATAGTTCACAAGCTGCCTGGTCTGCTTAAGGGCGAGGAAGTTGTTTCCGATACCTACTTTCTGGATAGATTCAACTGCAAGAGTTTCCTCAGAGACAGGGATTCCCTGCATAGCTTTCTTGACCATGCCAAAGATATCATTGTCAATGACAAGCTGTTCCATTGAAAATGTCATTCCGAGCTCAAGCATCCCGGCCCCATAGATGGTGTTAGCACCAGCAAGGGCAGGCAGGAGAGTTGTAATAGTCTTTTCATGTCCTGCCTGGTTATCCGGGATCTTGGCATCAGACTAGGAACCTGCCACATAGGAAGGGAGGCCATAGAACTGGGCAAGCTTTGCGACAGCAGCGCTAATAAGGCCAAGTTCGGGAGACCCTACAGGTGCAGTCCCTTTCTTCAGGTCAAAAGTGGTTGTTGAACTTCCGTACCATACCTTGGCCCCAGGCATTGCTAGCTGGGCAAGGGTGATACCAGAGAGAACTTCAGCATTGTGAGTAACAAGGGTTCCTGCAAGATAGACCGGGGAAGATCCTCCGGACATTGCCATACTCAGGACATTAACCGGAATTCCAAGGCGAGCGCCCTTAATGATGACCTGGCATGCGTTGACGCTGAGCTCAAGAGGGCTGGTTGGGCAGAGGAGCATGGAGAAAATCGGTTTTTTCCGGGCTTCTTCTTCGTTGCCGCCATAGTAGGCTTTTACGATATCCCAGTAATACTCGACATTCTCGCCCACCGGGTCGATGTGGTGGTAGTGCTTGGCAGTGTTTGCAATAGGAGTAATGGTCTCGTGGACATCCTGTGCCCCTTTTCCGGCCCAGTCCCTGGCAGACACAGGTAAGGAGAAGTAGTCAATATTTTCGGCCCAGTCACAGAGCCTTGCAATGTCTGCAATGTCCTGTTCTACGGAATCAACAGTTACGTACTTACCATCCTGGTACTTGCATATCTTGACACCAGTACCGAAACAGGTCCAGTGTACTTTACCGCCGCATTCCTGTACAGTATTGTACTTCTTATCCCGGCCCCAGAGGATAAATCTGGAAGGTGCGAGCTGAAGGGCTTTCCTTACAAGATATTCGGGGATTTTCACTACCTTTGTATTATCGTCCACATCACAGCCGTTTTCCTTAAAGATCTTTCTTGCCTCTGCATCCGAAACCTGGATGCCTGGGTTCATCAGGACCTCCATGGTGGCGTAGTGTATCGCCTTGAGTTCATCCAAGGTGAAAAGGCCCAGCTTCACGCCCTGGAGGGAATCAAATCCTGCAATTGCATTATTTTGTGCCATTGTCTCTCTCTCCTTATTCTCGAATTTCTCCAATTAGATTTCATTCACTTTTCATTTGCATAGGGGAAAATCTTCGTTTTTTCGGAGGGTTGGATTTACGGACATGTGAATAGGAAATAACTTTATATGGATGCGTAGAAAACCTGCTTCAAATGTCCTTTTGATAAAATATGTTTGCTTCCAACTACAGGTTTCAAAAAGAAGGAAAACATAGTGTCTCCCTGCTCCCGTAGAGACCCCATATATAGTCTACGCTAGCTGCTTCCCCACAACTTTCCCATAACTTTCCCATAACTTTTCTAAAAGACAGCCATCTCTTCCCCTTGTGGTTACAGGGAAAAAGCCCCCCTCTTTTCGGTAAAGTCCCACTTCTTTTCCGGATTTAAGCCCCCATGCTTTAATTTTTTCCGGATTTTTTATAATACTATGTATATCTTATAGACCAATATACTGATATTTTTATCTGATTCGTTTGATAAAAACTCCTCTCTCAGGCTTACCTTCCTATCTGTTTTCTGAAAAGCTCGCAGGAGTTGATCCTTATATCGAGCAACTTCTCAATATTCATCTTTGCGGCAATTCCTTTTGCAGCTCTAGGAACTGAGGTTATGACACCGATATCAAGTTCCTCTCGGAGTTCACGCATAGCATGCTCGTCTACAAGGGATAAGGTATCTACTCCAAGTTTCTTAGCTACGTATTCTTTCGCCTCTTTAATTCTCATGTTCTTTGAGAACTCCATTCTTGCGACAAGGTCGCCTGCAGCTCTCATACCAGTCATTCCTGAAGCCATTATGTGGGAGATCGGCATACCCAGCGGGTCGCCGACCCCGACCTATATGCCGTCTACGCCTGCAATCTCGACCATCGCTTTACTGGCTCTGGTAACCGCATCCACTGGAGGAGTCTCAAGCATTGGGATTCCGCCGACACCCATGCCCATATTCACATGGCATGGAATTGGAGAAGCTGCAACAGCTGCCTTTATGAAGGTAACTGCCCTGGCCAGGTTCCAGGCTGAGGTCTTGCTTGTATTTGTGTTTACAACTGGCCCGAAGACGTTTGCCCCTGCCTTTGCAACAAGCGGAGCCTGCTGGTGCGGCCAGAGTCCGGCAAGAGTAACCCCATCATACTGAAGCCCTCCATGCATCCCGAGCACCATTTCGCCGGCCATTCCTGCTTCAATATACATTTCAGGGAATTCTTTTCTCAGCGCTTCAATTGCGTGCAGAGTCCCATACATGTCTGCGTCTCCGGCTGCAGCAGTTGTATCAAAGTTGATGCCGTCTGCTCCTGAAGCAAAAAGCTTCTGCATGACCCATACAGTGTCTCTTGTCAGGTGTTCTGCTGCATGTTCCATGGATTCCCAGGCTTCCTGAATCTTAAAAGCCTTCATAAGATCGCCCGGATTTTCGAATGGCCCGTCAGGGGTGTAATAAAGCCCCATGTTGGGCATTGCACCGTAAAAAAGCGGGATAATCATATTCTGCTGGCAAACTTCCATTGCCTGGCACTCATTTGAAACAACAGGCTTCACTGGCTTGAAACTGTAATCGATGTGCCCAAGCTCCATTGTGTCTGCACCAAATGCCCTCTCATGCATCATGCAGCCAACTAAACGGCTTGAAGGAATCCCAACGCCACTGTTGCCCTGATCACCATCGAGCCTGATTGTGCCAATATCGTGCGTCACAGGAATTTCCATACCCTGCTCGACACTGACAGCTTTTCCGGGCATCATAAGGATTTCTGCAAGCTTGTCGATTTCATCGGCGCTCAGAACAGGGATTTCACCAAAATCGGCAGCATTTGCGATACCTGCCTCAAGATCGTCCATGATTTTTTCTTTTGTCAGGAAGACACGTTTTCCGTCTCCCATACGCAAAGAATATTCAGTTGCCATTTATTTTCACTTCCTGACCAGCAGTTCCTTTGCCTTTGCCACGGCCTCGCTTGCGTTTTCAGCATAGCAGTCTGCACCGATCTTGTCAGCCCAAGCCTGGGTAGCAGGTGCCCCGCCTACCATGACTTTTACCTTGTCCCTGAGACCTTCTTCCTTGAGGAGCTCAATTACATCCCTCTGCCCCTGAAGGGTTGTGGTCATAAGGGCGGAAATTCCAATCATATCAGCATTTACTTCCTTTGCCTTTTCGATAAAGTTCTTGATCGGGACATCACGACCGATGTCGTATACTTCAAACCCTGCTGACTGTAACATTGTTGAGACAATGGACTTGCCTATATCGTGCACATCTCCCTCAACAGTCCCGTTTACGATAATCCCCAGTTTCTTAGTCTGGGCTTCTGCAGGCATTTCAGCCTCAAGGATTCTGACTCCTGCAGCCATTGCATCTGCAGCCATCATCACATGAGGTAGGAAAAGCTTACCCCTCTCAAAAAGAGCTCCTACCTGGTTCATCCCTGCTGCTAGCCCCTTTTCAATTATCTCCGAAGGTTCCATTACTTCTTTTGCTTTATTTACTGCTTCAATTACTCTGTCCTTCTTACAGGAAATGATTGCTTCCGAAAGTTCCTGAATTAACTCTTCTTTGCTTGCCATTTCAACCCCATTTTCCAAATCTTTTTTTATTATTCATTTTCCAAGTTTGTGTTTTATTCTCCAAAACCTTCATGAATTTCTTCACTTTAATGTCATAGAAGGTGTAGCCTTTCCACTCCCCGCTATGAATCGAAAACATGAACCGTAGAATATGGTTAGAGAGCGAGGACTTTCAAGTTCAGCAAATTGATATATGCAATAATAATCGAATATTTCCAACGAATCACTTACTGAACTATACTCCCATAACCCCTTGCTGCTTGTACAAGCTCTACGTCTGGTTTTCACCCCCCTTTCTAACCAGATCATTATGTTTGCAAATACTTCTCTTCTACTGGAAGATTCAGCTTTTGAGATGTCCAAGCAAACCATCCTATCTTAAGTCGGTTTTGAACTCCCAGGATGATTTTGATAAAATAAATATTCTCAAGAGCCTTCCAATATATTATTTTAAATTATATATTTATATCTCGGGAGACTTCTTTCATGATATTAATAAAAGTCCTTCCCCAACCTATCTGGATGTATATATGTTTATTTGTAGGTGGTCTGGTCATAATGGTTCCCTAGTTTACAATGCTTCCTTGGATCCGGATGTATATCTGTTTATTTGTAGGTGGTCTGGATTATGTAAGCTCCAAGTATTCTATCGGTTTCCTTATTCGCTATAAAGACAGTTTTCAGCTTCTTACAGACAACAAGTACCTTTGTTTTTGTATCTCATGAGATTTTTCTGTCACATTTCTGAAAAGGGATATTAAGTTCTGTTCTCCCGATACCATAACATTTCAGGTCGATATTCCAGTCTTAGGTCGATCAGTCTTAGGTCGATATTCCAGTTTTTGCTTCCTCTTCTCTGTGGGCTTCCTGCTGTGAATAGAACCAGAGAGGAATGTACAGTGCCAGTACAATGAATCCAACAAGTGTGGATGTCCATCCGATTTCAAGACTGTTCAGATATACGATTCCTATAAAACAAAGGGGCAGATTGAAAAGCCCAAATGCCAGTGCAACGAACTTCCAGCCTCTCGGGGCTTTAAAAGGTCTTTCAAGTCCCACAAGGTTTGGATCCAGCTTTGTTTTCACATACGCAAAAAGGCTGATACCGTTGGCAAAGACGTATCCTATAGCTGATGCAGCCAGAATCGCTGTAGGAGTCCTAAAGAAAATCAGTGCCATGTTAAATATCGAAATGACCACCATTGCGAAAACCGGAGTGCCGTAGGAGTTCAATTTTCCGAAGATTTTTGGCAGGTTCCCTTCTATGGCCATTGAGTGCATTGCCCTGGCCGATCCAAGGAATGCAGTTTGTATAATCAATATCATAGCCGCAACCAGCATAATAATAGCTGCCAGCGTACCTATCGGACCAAAGGTTGCTCGAGCCACAGGAAGCATTGGAGAAATCGGCTCTGCAAGGATCCCTTCAACTCCCAGAGTCCCGGTAACTGCTGCCTGTACCAGGCCGTATGAGAAAAAACATATAATACCACATGAAAACAGGGCTTTTGGCACGTCAGATCCAGGTTTTCTATACTCCGGGCCATAGATAGCTGCTGTTTCCCATGCACATGCACTCCATTGGGCCATTGCGAAAAGTCCCAGCAGAATAAGGATATGTTCCAGATCCCACGCCCAATCAGCTGGGAGCCAGGTGCTTGTGATATTGGTAACCTTAAAATCCCCGGTAATGAATGGAGCCAGTGTAATTACAGCAAGTGGAATCAGGGAAATAACTGCCAGTATATACCCAATAAATGCTCCGCTGGAAAGTCCGCGATAACTAACAAGAATAAGCGCTGAAAATATCACAGCACCTGATATCAGGGATAGCTGAAATTCAGTGAATGTTGCAGCAAGTGAAGGGATCAGACCGTAAAGATAGCTTCCTATAAGGATGGAAAAAATAGCAAGTACGGGATTCCATGCAAACCAGTAGCTCCAGGCACTGAAACCTCCTATTAATTTCCCTTTGTCATATTTTTTTCTCTCTCTACTTTTGAATACATTCTGTGCGAAACCCGGGAGACCCGAAGCTTCAGGAAATGCTGTTGCAAGTTCTCCATAAGCTAGATTCTGCATGAAACCCTGAAGTACAGATAATCCCCAAACTATAATTGCAAATGACCAGACCCAGTTAGCAAAGTACCCGATAGATGGCAGTATCAACAATGGTACGCCTATGGCAATTGCCAGCCCCTGTTTCCAGTCGATTGCTCTTTCAAGTGTGCTGGGCTCACAGATTACCTTGGCACATTGTTGGCCGTGGCTCCAATCAATACCTTCATCTGTAGCCTCCCCTGTTTCTCCTGCTTTCTTTTGGTCATTAATAGTTAACCCCCCAATAAAGATTTTAGTCCAGGTAAAGGACTTAATTTTCATCACAATTTTTTGCTTTTTACTGCCTTCTCAAGGTTCCTATTTTCCAGTTCTTGATTTATTCCGAGGCCTTCCTTCATATCTTCAGGTGTATATCCTTCCTTTTATGTAATGAGTAGGCTGTTTTATTATGTTCTGATCTGGCAGATTTGTCCATCAAACAATTTTCCCGCCTTGATTTATGATCTTATACTGACAATTTCCACCGCAAAACCGAATCCCAATCAACAGTACTTATAGTTTAATTAAAAATATAATTAAAAATATATTCTCTTACTGCTTAAACAGGCACAGTATTCTTACTTTCTCTTCTCTTCAAAATCTGGTGATCTTTTGAGATATTTCTTCGTTATTTACCTGGATCTTCAGATTTTTCTTTCTTCCGATTTGTCCAAGTACTCTTGTCTTGGAAGTCTTACTGCACAGGGCTTATTCCCAATGGATATCAATTGGCTATATTCCCTAATGGATATCAATTGGCTATATTCCCTAATGGATATCAATTAATCATTGTACTTATATATTTACAATTTTATTTTCCCATTTATGTTTTTAATTTCAATAAAATGAAATTAAAACTCTCCAGAGGAATAATAAAGGCTGCGCCTTTAATAAAAAGTACTAAAAATAAGAATCACTAAATAAGGCACTAGTAGTGATAGCAGCGTAATTATGTTCTAGCAGGAGTACAAATGATAACGGAAGGAGTATAAATATATTGAAAAAGTACTACTTGTTAGAGCCTTACAGTCTTAACTTGTTAGAGCCTATAATAAGATGACTGAGTAGGATTACTTTATAAGATAACTTGGTACGCACGATGGAAAAAATAACTGAGCAAGAAAACTGAAAAGTTATAACCGAAGAATGAAATTACAGTCTTAACTTTTAGATTAATAAATGCTTGAAAAAAATTACTAAATTGCTTGAAATTAATAAAAATGAAAGACAGTAATAACGAAAGTAATCAAGTAACGAAAGTAATCAAGCAACGAGAGCAATCAAGTAGCCTGATGAGAAGACTGTTAGGTAAAATCATTTTACAGGGGCCAGCCTAATCAATCAGCATCCATGGTTACGGTTTCTCCAACAGAAAGCATAAGTTCTCCATAGAGAAGTTTTTCCAGTGTTTCAGCTACATACTTCCTTTGCTGATATTTCTGGATATCTTCATGCATTCTGAGGTCGGAGTCTACCTGGACTCGCAGAAGAGCAAAATGAAAAGCTTTTTCATTTCTGATAGGTGCAGTATAGAAGGTATCCAGCATGTAAGGTAGTTTGAGAGGATCTTCTATAACTTCACTTAAAAGCAGCATTTCTTCAGGTATATCATGATGATATGCAGAAATGTCCTTCTTGCCTGTAATAAGTTGCAAGTTTCTTTCAGAATACTTTTTTTCCAGGATAGTAATCTCGCCAACTATACTTCCACCTCATGTACAGAGTGAATTTCAGGTTCCCGAATGAATTTATCTCTTCAGATGAACTTCCCGTATTCTCGGACTAATCACCTGAGTGACATTACTCCGGATAAAAAGGAATGGGAAGGCTTCAGGCCAGCATTCCCTTTACAATAATATCAATAGCGTCGTCTTCATCAAGGCCGCGGGCCATAAGGGTTTCGACTTCTTTTTTATCAACACAGCCGATCGCAGCTTCATGGGTTACTTTAGCCAGTGGATTATCGACACGCACAATAGGGATAGCCTCAGCTTTTGCGTTTCCCTGGATAACTTCCAGACAGTCCACATGTCCCCTGGCTTTCGGGGCGTGACCCTCAGTTATTCCCCTGAATTCCGACTCTGCGTTATCGGTAATAGCTAATCGGCTTTTGATTACGCTACGGGCATTTTCCCCATTAAGGGATATTTTTTCCAGTATTTTTATTTTGTCATTTTTCTTTCCGTAGACCTTCGTGACCATTTCACAGATTGAATCTTTTTCGGCATCAACACTATAATCAAATTCAAGATACCCTACCCTTCCTGAAACAAGGGAAAAATTAGTGTAGTAACTGCCCCCCTCTTCAATTTTTATATGGGCCTTCGGAATAACCCGAATTCCTCCATGGGGGCCGTGGAAATGGGTTTCCGTATATTTTAATGAGGCATTTTTCCCGATCAGCATTTGAGCGTCCATTTTATGGATTACATTTACTGCATTAGGGAAAGTACAGTGAGCTATGAGTTCAACAGCTGAGTCTTCTTCAGCAACGAAATTCATTTTAATTTCCTGGAGACCATCTTTCGGCACCAATCCAAAACACAGGTGGACAGGAAGTGGAATTTTGTATCCTTTCTTGATGGTCATTTTAATATCCACTCCATACTCTGTCTCAAGTTTTTCGAGAACAATGCCTTCTGTCCCATATGCATTGAGCACTTTGTTTCCGCTTACCACGAGGCTTGCAAGCTCATGTTTATGAAGGACTGAGGCATCTCCTCCTGCTGCCGTATAGGCTGCGGATATTTCTGCCATTTCTGATGAAAGCGTTTTTAGAGTAACCTGGCTCATTGTCAGACCGCCTTTGGTGGGGATACCCTGCTGTCACAGGGTATACATCTGTTTTTGAAAAATTCGCTAATTTCTATTGGGTCTCCGCTCCTGAGAATAGTCCCCTCACACATCAAAGATGCTTTATCGGAAGCAGCTGCAATTTCCTCTCTGTGTGTAATTACGAGTACTGACGACCCATTTTCCTTAAACGTTTGGATCAAATTTACGATTTCTTTTAACGAAACAACATCAATTCCTGAATCAGGTTCATCAAGAATTGCAAGTTTCGGTTTCATCGTAATTATGGAGGCAAGTTCTATACGCTTCCTTTCGCCTCCGCTAAGGGACTCACCAACTTCCCTGTTCAGGTATTTCTCGGGTTTAAGGTCGACTTTTATCAGAGCTTCTCTTAGTTCTTCTTCCGTGATGCCGCCATTCCCTTTTGCGCCGATTGCCAGATAATCTCTAACCTTCAACCCTTCAAAGCGAGCAGGCTCCTGCCAGGCAAGGGTAATGCCTTTTCTTGCACGTTCGGTTATCGAAAGCTTTGTGATATCTTCCTCATCAAAAGTAAGGCTTCCTTCATCGTGTTCATAGCCCTGAAGCCCCATAAGGGTGTAGGCAAGTGTACTTTTTCCTGCGCCGTTTGCACCGATAATGCTGTGGATTTCCCGGTCTCCTACCTCAAGGTTAACCCCACGCAGAATCTTTTTTCCATCACGGCTCAGTATCAGGTTTTTTAAAGATAGAATCGATGACACCTCTAGTAATTTTAGTTTGTGTACTGCAGCAGATCTCTGCAGCGCTGCAAGTCCTCTACAGTATTTACGTTAATTGCTAGCTTTGGATTCTCAAGTATCAGATTAAAGTCTTCCTGTTCGTTTCGAATCTGCGAACTGTCAAGAATATTGATTCCAACAGGCACGATAAGTTTTCCATCCTTGTTGAAGACAGTGTCCGGTCTGATCCCGATTCCTTTGCAGATATTGATCGGGACATATACCGAAAGTGCCGGTTTCCCTGCTTCCCTGTACTTCTCGATTATAAAATCTATAAGCTCGGGGTCCAGGACGGGAAGATCTGACATAATAATCATTACAGGGCCAGTCGTTTGTGCAGTCTCTACAGCATAAATCATATCCCCTACGTAGTTACCTCCAAAGGTCCTGATTACCTGGACTTCTCCTCCATAACGTTCCTGAAGCATAATTTCAGTCTTAGGAGTTACAGGTGAGACAGCCACAAAGACCCTATCTATATTCTCTGTGGCTCGAAGGGTATCTATCACATAACTTATGAGTGGTTTTCCTAGCAGTTCAACACATGGCTTTTCTCCCATTCCAAGCCTTTGTCCGAAACCCCCTGCCATTACAATAGCGTCCATTATAAACCTCCCATGTATCTGTTTAATGAAAATTTCAGGATAACTGCAATAATAATCAGGGCAGTCACCCTGCCTATTTCGTTAGCAGTACCAATTCCATCGCCATTTAAACCGCTAAAATGGGCATAACTTCTATTAAGAAGTACCAGAGCCGAGACACAGGCTCCCAGATAAGGTAATAGCCCTATCGGCCCAAAAGGCAGAGAACATACAATAGCCCCGAATATGAATCCTATTAGGAAATTCTTTGGGGTTGCTCCGTTTATGGTCATTGCTCCCAGACCTGGATAAGTCTGGTCTCCCTGAGGAGGTATGGGTTTCCCAAATGCAGCAATGGTCAGCATGGACTGCTTTGCACTAACCTCAGCGATAAACATTGAAGAAAACATCAATACTGGCAGGTTAAATCCAGCACCCAGGCCCTCTTCCTGAACTGCCCTTATAGAACCGTACAGAGCAAGTAGCACCAGAATGCAGAAGGAAACCCCGCCTGTCCCGAGGTTTGTGTCTTTCAGGGCCCTGAGCTTTTTATCCAGGGACCCATGGGCCATAAAACCGTCACCCATATCAGTGACCCCGTCAAGATGGTTAAAACCCGTAATATAATATATGAATCCCATGATAAGGGCTGCAAGGATAGGCCCTGGAAATATAACCTGTCCTATGTACGCAACTGCCCCTATGAGAAGTCCGAGTACGGCTCCTACAATGGGGTAAAAATAGATTTTACTCATAAGCTCATCGATCCCTTCCATGCTTATACCCACAGGGATCGTAGATAGGAAGCCAAAACCCGATTTAAAAGCAAGCAAAAATGAATTCATGGTATACCGCCTGTTTTTCAATGTTTTTCTTGAAACTCTGCCATACCTCTGGAATACATATTGGAGGACACTCCTCCTATGAGCCCCCCGATTACATCATCCATAAAGGGACCCAGATTAACAAGAATTCCTGGCTTTTGTTTGTCAAACCTGACAAATTCGAATGCGCCTTTAGAACCACTGATATATGTTGCAATGCTTGTGCCAAGCACCTCATCGGCAATTATGAAACTCAGGTCTTTTTCATAGGAACTTTTGCTGAGGTTCGGAAGTGTGCCTGCTCTGCCTTCCCTCTCGAGCAGAACCCCCGAATAAATCAGAAGGCAAAGGTTTGGGTCCGAAAGGGCATACTTGAGCTCCCTTTTAAATAATGAGTCTGCTTTCTCCCTGGTCTCAAGCCCAGGATGCGGGACATACATTTCAAGAGCCGTATCTGCAAGATCCTGGATGGTAATGCCTTCTTCAGCAAGGACATCAAGAATGTCAATTGTAGCTCTTCCTTCTGTTTTATCAGGCTGCCCTTTTTTCAGGTCCCTTTCCTCAATATCGGATAACTTCATAAGATCACTTCGGGATTGGTAATCATTTCAATAGTTATCATTGTCAAACGGTTATTATTTCAAATGGTAATCTTTTCGAACAGTTATTATTTCGAACGGTTATCATTTCAACTGATTATCATGGTCAAAACGATTATGTTAGCTTTTGAAAACCATTAAATCTTAAAGCGGGTTTAAATCTTTATACAAATTAATAAATGAATTTAAATGTTCCAGACAAATATTAATTTAGATTATTATTTTCTGGCTTTCCGGCCTTTTCAAAACCCCCTGCCGAATAAATTGGGAAGGATAAATCCGGAATGCGCAAATAAGGATTATCACAATACAAGTGAATTCATACGGATACGGGTAAATCCCTGCTTTCACACGGATACAGGTAAATTCCTGTCTTCTCACGGATACAGGTAAATCCCTGCTATCTGAATGACTGCCGCAAAGGCAGCAAGCGAGAATCCAGAAGCAATTGCTATTAATTGCGATACCCTTTTTATATCAGTTATTTCGGTTGGAGGGTATGAGGCTCCCAGCACATAATAATCGGGTTTTTCGAGTTTGACTCCGAGAGCTCCAGCAGTCGCTGCCATAGGATAGCCGGAATTGGGGGAGGGAGTTTTCATGCCGTCTTCCAGAGCGCTCCTTATACTACTAAAGGGATTAATTTTTCCCTGTTTTTTGGGGAGCAGAGCCACTATAAAAGCTGCGGCAAGAATAAATATAACAGAAATCCGGGCAGGGATCCAGTTTAATACATCATCTGATTTTGCTGAGAAGTATCCCAGGTCTTTATAAGGTTCGGTTTTATATCCAACCATAGAATCCAGGGTGCTTATAGCTTTAAAGGCATATGCAGCCACAAGCCCGAATTCCCCGAAGAGTGCATAATAGAAAATGGGGCTCAGAATGCCGTCTACGTAATTCTCGGATACGGATTCGATAACTGCAGATGACATCTGGGTCCTGGTCAATTTGGAGGTATTCCTGCTTACATATATTGGGAGCAGTTCCCTAACTTTCTCAAGCCTGTTTTCTTCAAGGTGCCTGTAGATTTCCCTGGCCGGACTCAGCAGGCAGTTAATAGCAAAGGTAGCCTTCAGGAAATAAGCCTCAATCAGGAGTGCAAGAATCTTTGGAATTCCAGGAAGAGCTGCAATGTAGAGCACGGAATAACCCAGTAAAGCTGCAAAAAAAACACAGCATAGAGCCATTACAACTCCATATAACTTCCTGTGGGTTTTTGGAGCTGCATTTCTCAAAAAGGTAATTAATTTTCCTATCCAGACGACAGGATGCACGGCAGCTGGAGGCTCCCCAAAAATTAGGTCTATTCCTGCTGCAAGCAGAAGTACCAGAGCGAGGTGCCCACTGTCCGGCACAATCATAAAATAGACTCCATCACTTTTTTCCAGGCTACTTTTACAAGTTCGTCAGTATCTCCTTCCTGCATTAGGCAGTCAAGGATTTTCTGGGCTGTTTCCTTTTTATGGACAAGATGACAGTCAACGCAGCTCCATACCTTTCCGCCTCTTGAGCTCTGGATCCATTTCCCTCCTGCTTTTTCATTCTCACAGGGATAAAATGGGCAGAAACAGAAGGTACAGTTCTGACCTTCAAAATGACAGGGATAGTATTCGCAGGTCTTCCTGCCTCCGATGCCTTCTTCAGAAGCCTTTTCGATCACGTGCTGCAGTTCGCTTCTTGCCTGCTCCTTGCCCCACTCGGTAATGATATCTCCGATTGCAGCAATGAGCCTATCGTTTTCTTCTGCAGTCCTGACTGCAACTCTTATGTAGTCTTTTCCAAGGCCGTGGAAGGAGATGCAGTCCCGAATAAGGATTCCACGAGCTGCTAGACGAGCACTCAGTTCGCTTGAATCAAGGATAAATTTGCTGACATCGACAAAGATAAAGTTTACATTCACTTCGCCTGCTTTAAATCCCCTGATCCGATCCAGTTTTGCTCTGAACTTTTCTCCTTCTTCGTGGATTACGGCTCTTGCCTTTTCCAGATATGGGCTGTCAATACCGCCTTCGATGTCAAAAAGTGCAATACCTGTAGCATTTGCTATGGCTCCAAGGTTCCAGGAGAGCCTGGCTGTATTCAGGATTTCAGCCATTTCAAGAGAAGCTATTCCGAAACCCATCCTGATTCCGGGAATTGCAAAGGCCTTTGTAAGGGAACGCATAACAAAAACATAGTTGTTGCTTACTGCAAGATCTGCAACACTTTGCGCAGGGTCAGATAGTTCTATGAAAGCTTCATCTACGAAAAGAAGAGTTTTATGTTTTTTGCAACGCTCGGCAAGAGCTTTGATTTCTTCTCTGGTACGGAGTTGTCCTGTCGGGTTGTTCGGATTACAAATAAAAAGGATTTTTGCTTTTTCCAGAGCTTCATCAGGGAGTGTTTCTACTTCATCCTGCCTGGGATATTCGGGTTTTGCTCCCATGATCCGACATTGCATCTCATATTCCCCGAACGTGGGCCAAGGAAGAAGTACCATATCTCCTTTTTCAGCCACGCATTCGACTACAAGCCGGACAATTTCGGTTGAACCATTACCCGGAATAATATTTTGCGGAGCTACGCCGAGTCCCACGAACCTTGCAGCAGCTTCCCTAAATTCCAGATACCTGTTGTCAGGATACTCCATAAGTTTCCCAAGGCTTTTTTTGAGAATACTATCAAAGTTCAATCCATTATCCGGATACTCAAAAGGATTTCCCAGAGGATTAAAGTTAGCACTGAAATCAAGAATTTCACTTTCAGGAATCCCGTAAGTCTCAGATGTTTCCTGAATTAGCCCACCATGCCTGCAGGACTTCAGGGCTAACAGGTGCTCCTTCAAAGGTACACTTCTTTTTTCTGACACGATGATCGAAAATATTAGTGTAAATCATGTATATTAAGTTGCTTATTATATTATACAGTGCAAACTTACCTTTATTTGCTTTATGATTGTTTGATTGCGAAAACTTCTGTTTTTGGACTCCATTCTACTTTATTTTACAAAATAATTATATTAATTCAGTATGAATTCTCTTCTATATGACGTCTTCATTGATTTCAGATAGTATCGAAAAAGTAAAATATCATGTTTTTTACTACTACCATCCGAAGAGTTGAAAAAGAACGAAGTGCGCTCAAGATATTGAATTATTATTACGTGTAGCTCAATAGGAATTAATTCCACTTAAATTAATAATCTCCCGGGTTTCGCTTCCCGAGTTTCGCTTCGGGAGCACGAGGACCTTTTCGCTACGCTCAAGAGGGCTAATTAATGGACCAGAGTTTCCTTCAGCGTTTCTGGTTTTTCCTCGTTTACAGAACCAAAAGCAGACTTTACTGTACTCTAGACAGTTTGGAAACTTAAATTCTCTGTCGC
The DNA here is from genome assembly GCA_963722085.1 of uncultured Methanosarcinaceae archaeon. Taxonomy (GTDB): domain Archaea; phylum Halobacteriota; class Methanosarcinia; order Methanosarcinales; family Methanosarcinaceae; genus Methanosarcina. Next base: position 32,563 of record CAVRNH010000089.1, read on the forward strand.
CTTCAGGTATTTTCTCCACATTGGAGTAAAGTGTAAATATTTACGTCAAAAACTACAATTTGCAGAAAAACGATACAACCGCGAAAGGCCTAAATCTAATACATGAGAAGATACGACGTCCGAATAAAACTTAATTATAAATTACAAGTATCTTATAACCTTGAAAAATGATCTAATGATCTTTATAATCTTGAAAACTAATTAGAGTTCTCAAAACTAAAAACATTTAGATCTAAAACATCCTGAAGCTTGCATATCAACAAATAAGTGAAATATGAGTTATATACTAACTGGCGTATATATCTGAGAATTGCCTAAAGATTACTTACAAATTACTAAAAATTGCCTAAAAATAATTGCTCAAATTCGATAGATATCAGGTGTAATTAAAAATGACAGTTAATAGACCAAGAGGGACCCGGGACTTTCTACCTGCCGACACTGCCCGGAGAAGATACGTGGAAAGTGTTATGCGAAATGTTGCCCGCAACTGGGGCTACAGCGAGATTATTACACCCACGTTTGAACATCTCGACCTTTTTACCCTGAAATCCGGGGAAGGAATTGTAGGAGAGCTCTATAACTTCACGGACAAAGGAGGCAGAGATATGACCCTCAGGCCTGAATTAACTGCTCCTGTCATGCGCCTGTATGTAAACGAACTTCAATCCTTCCCAAAACCCTTAAAGCTATTTTATTTTGAAAACTGTTTCCGCTATGAACGCCCCCAAAAAGGCCGTTTCAGAGAGTTCTGGCAGTTCGGGATTGAACTTATAGGAAGCGGAAAGCACGATTCCGATGCCGAGGTTATCGCTCTTGCCGATGCCCTATTAAAAGCAGTCGGAGTTAAGGGCGATATGAAACTCGGAAACCTTGCTGTGATACGTACGCTTTTGAGAGGACTTGAACCCGAAATAGTAAGCAAGGTCATGAGGGTTGTCGATAAGAAAGAGTACGCAGGTTTGGAAGCCCTGCTCGAAGAGATAGGAGCAGAAGAGCAGTTGAAATCGGACATTTTCCGGCTGATTAAACTTGAAGGCAGATATATCCTCCCGGAAGTAAGGGAAATTGTCGGAAATATCCCTGAAATCGTAAGCTTTGAAAAGACCCTTAAACTTCTCGACGCATACGGGGTCGATTACTCTCTTGACTTCGGAATTGCACGCGGGCTCGATTATTACACAGGCATGGTCTTTGAAGTCTATGCAGAAGGCCTCGGCGCTCAAAAACAGGTATGCGGAGGAGGTTCTTACCAGCTTATCCAGCTTTTCGGAGGTGGAGATGTGCCTTCAACCGGTTTCGGGATAGGCTTTGACAGAATAATGGAGATCTGCCCCCTGGTACCTCCGGCACCTAAAAATGTTGTGATAATCTCAAAGCCTGAAACTCACCTGGAAGCCGTAAAAGTTGCAACAGAATTAAGAAAATACCTGCCAGTCCATGTGGACCTTATGGAACGCAACTTCAAAGCCCAGCTCTCCTTTGCAAATACTATCAATGCCGACTACGCGGTCATAGTCGGGGAAAGAGAACTTGAAGCAGGAAAACTTACCCTCAGGGACATGGTTTCAGGAGAACAGGAGCTTCTGACACTGGAAGAGATCATTGAAAAGATTACATAATCTCTATGAATCATTGAAAAGGATACTAAAGCTCAAATAGGTTATCGAAAATATTTCGTAACGCCCAAATTCTGCAGATGTACAGACCTGCAGGATTAATTTATTTTTCAATTACTTTTTACTTTCTTTTTGCTTTCTTTTTGCTTTCTTTTTGCTTTCTCTTTACTTTCTTTTTATTTTCTTTTTATTTTTAAATTACGTTTAGGAATGACGAAAATATAACTTCAATATTTCTGTTGCCGATATTGTCTTTGATGGTTATTTGAGGGAATAGTACTATAGAGCCATTTCCAAAGTGAAAACTCGAAGTTATTTTTTAACCATTCCTTAGTTTCTTTTAATTTTTTAATTTTTCAATTTATTTGCCTGCACAAGTCATCCAGATTCTGCATCAGGAAGTTAGATTTTTTAATCATATTATTAAACTTGGTTAAAACTGGACCATTTGTATCCATATACTAATAAATATGTAGAGTTATTATTTCTTACGAAGTTCACTCTTCCATGTATAAATTAAACTTAGGCAGTCTCACTAATTCGCTATAAATCTAAAAATTAATCTCTGTATACTATATCCTATTTTAAGGAGAGATTTATCTTATGACAGAAAATACTTACTTTTCAGATACTTTCTTTAAAAACGAAGACAAGGTGCAGATAGTATACTTTTCCGGAACAGGAGGAACTGCCCGCGTCGCCCTTAACTTTGAAAAAATATTTTCTGAAAAAGGGATTCAAGTCATAAAAGTTCCTCTGGATATGCAGGAAGCAGGGTATCAGGAGACACCTGCAATAGAAAACACAGTGGGCTTGCTTATACTTATTTTTCCGGTCCATGCATTTGACGCACCTACACCTGTATATGAATGGATTGAAGGAATCCCGAAAGGAAAAGGCCTTCATTGTGCTGTAATATCAGTTTCGGGTGGCGGAGAAATGTGGCCGAATACTGGTTGCAGGGCTGGTTGTATTGAGTGCTTGGAAAATAAAGGTCATAATGTGTTTTATGAACGCATGCTGGTCATGCCGTCAAATATATTTATTGCGACAAATGAGCAAATGGCTGTTCAGTTGTTGAAAATACTGCCATTGAAAGTTGAAAGCAGTATTGATGAAATCCTTGAAGGTATTAGAAGAAGGAGAAAAAGACCTTTAGCTGCAAAAATATTAGCTCCAATTTCAAAGCTGGAAAAGAGAAAAGCACAGAAATTCGGCAGAGATTTGAAGACGTATGAGAATTGTACCGGCTGCGGATGGTGTTCCAGCAAATGCCCAAGAAAAAATATAAAAATGCTGAATGGACGGCCTTTATTTGGAGACAGGTGTATAATTTGCCTCCGTTGTGTTTACGGTTGTCCTATAAGGGCCATCTACACTCAACATTATAGCCCCCTGCTTGTAAAAGATGGCTTCAGCTTAAATCAAATTGAAAAACGCATGAATAAGATTGAAATTTTACCTTTTAATAAGATTAAGGCTGGAATTCTATTCATTGGAATAAAAAAGTACTTAAAAGAGATTAGCTTTTAAAATGATATTCTGTCAGGTTATTTAGGATTATCCAGTGTTATATCTATTTTAATCACAATGCTGCTGTCAAGCATCTATTTTTTTTCCTTAGGTCCTATAATAATAAAGTTCCTTTAAAACTCGAAAAAGTAGCTATAGGTAGCTAGAATCACATAAGAAGGGACCAAAACTTCGTACTTAATATATATCTCTTAAACAATTTTTAAATCTATAAGGTCTCAAAATTAATACTGATAAGTAATTAAGGATAGGAAATATTGTACTTATATAACTATATATTGGTACCGTATTCTATTGATTTAATTAATTATCAATAATTTATCTTTTAGGCTAAATTATTTGCAGGTAAATGTAAATTAATTTGCCTCTATATTTTCATATTAAGTTCGGAAACATTTGGGGTTTTTAAACGGAAACAGGGGGAAGAAAAGTGAAAATTAAAGTAATACTTACATTACTCGCTTTGATATGCCTGATTGGCTCAATATCAATGACTTCAGCTGCACAGATTACAAAAATTGGTGACGGTCGTGACCCTGCTGTCTATGGTACTAAGGTTGCGTGGGCAGATTTGTCTGGTGTTACCCATTTGTACGATTTATCAACTAAGAATGACTTTAAATTAAGCTCATCAGCAGCGTCGCATCCTGATATATATCGTAACAAAATGGTTTGGTTTGATAAAGGAAGTGGAGTACCAAGAATAACTATCTATGACATCCCTTCGGGGAGTAAGAGTTTTGTGACAAAAGATGTTGATGATCGGAGTGTTCCGCATATTTATGGCAATTATCTCGTCTGGAGTGCCAATAATGGCGTATATCTAAGGTATATGTCACCTATTAAAGGCGTGAAATCTACACAAACAAAAATAGCAGACGGTGACTTTCCTGACATATATCGCACCAAGATAACATATGTTTACGATAGTGGTGATAGGCCACAAGTATATGTGTATGATGTTGCAACTAAGAGAACAACAAATGTGAGCTTATATGGCGATTGTTATATCCCTCATATTTATGGTAAAAAGGTTATTTGGTCAGACTTCAACACCAGAGAGGGATACATTTCCATGTATGATCTTGTTACTAAAAAGACAATAGCTGTCACCAGTGACAATACTGATAGTGGTGATCCCAATAATCCAGATTGTGGCTGTGACACTGGCTTCCACACTGATATATACGGCGACAAAATAGTATACGGAAAAACTACTAATGATTGTTTGGGTAAGGCTGGTTTGTATGTTTATGACATTCCTTCAGCAAAAAGTACCCAGTTGTTAAATTATCCACAGGGTGTACATACAACACCTGAGATATATGGCAATACCGTCGTATGGGGAATGGACGCATATAATACGGGCACTAGCGATACTGGCATCTATGTGTGCAAGCTTAAGTCTAACTAACCGCAGATCTCGGTGTAAACAGGGTCTCTGGCAAAGCACCATTATCTGTACAATTTACTAGCCAAACTACCGGTAACCCAACAGATTACTACTGGGTATTTAACCAAGCACTTCAAATGACTGGAATAGTCATCACGCAGTCACAGCGGTTCATACCCTTAAGAAACCAGGCGTTTCACTGTAAGCTCGACTGTAACAAATGCAGCTGAGAGCACTACAGTAACGAAAAAGAACTATAATACAGTGAAGTAAAGTAACGATTTCGCTACTTTATATTTTTTAAAGTTATAAACACATGAGGAGGAAATGTTTCTCTTCATGAGTTTTCCACTCTTAATCCTTGTCAACTTATCTCTTTCCAAAGCGGGATAAAACTGTGATATAGATTTACGATACAATTGAGGTTTTGCCAAAATTGATAATAATGCTTTAAAAGCAAAAAAATCGCTTAAAATACCTTATTTTATTAAAAAATTACTTTTAGAACCTCTAAAACAATATTGCAAAATGCCTTTGAATACGGAATTTCACTTTGAAAACTGATATAATATTAAATCTGCTTAAAAAAATAGCATTTATTAGGGTTCATGTCCAGAGACCTTCCGCAGTAAATTTGATTTAAATCTTCTGATATATTTGTAAACACAAATCAACATCTATAGTCAAGAGGCTAAATGATGCAACTTTTAATGATTTTCAGAACTTTCTTGTGATTGCGAAAAATAGATACAATTTACGTGAGCATTCATCATTCAACTATCGAAGTCCAGTGGAAATATGGAATTCCTCGGGAGTTTCATTGAGTGTTACTGCAGGAGGTCTGTGGACATGAAGATTAGGATTTATTATCATAGGTCGCATAAAAATATAAATATTTACTATGTTTTTAAAATTAAAATAAGGTTTCTTTCTCAATTGAAGGAATATTAATCTCTTCAATACTGATTATGGGGATAATAGAACATTAAATTGATATTAAGTTGTTGCCAGATAAATTTTTTGCGAAATAGGCTACCCTGCTGAATATTATTGGAAATAAAGGAATTCTACGGAAAATGGCAAAACCTCAATTCTCTTTCTTTTATAATTCCTGAAATAACAAAGCTACAGCTACTACCTGAGTCACACATTGCCTTAGATAACAAATCCCGCGAATAAGATCGAACTAGGGTCATTGATATGTAAATGATCCATCATAGAAATCCTAGGAAGATATTTCTTTAAATGACAAAATACTATAAAAATTTATTAAATAATTAGTTGAGGTCTTGCCAAAATTGGCGAAAATGCTTTAAAAGCAGAAAAACAGCCTATAATTTCTCATTTAGCTAAAAAATTACATCTAATGCCTTTAAAATATCACCGTTAAAAAGAGCTGAATACGGAATCCAGTGACGAGACCTAAATAATATCATATATATGTAGGAAAATCACATTTGGTATGATTTTTTCCCGTAAATTGTACAAAATTATAAATATTAATTATGTATTGAAAATTAAAATCGGGTTTTTTCCTCTATTTTATGCTTAATAATCTCTTTAATAAGAGTAACTGGCACATAATTGCATCAAATTGATTTTAAATTATCCTAAACAAATTTTTTTGCAAAATGGACAGTCTTATCAAATATTATCGAAAATAAAGTAATTTGGTGGGAAATGGCAAAACCTCAGTTAATTCAGAAAATGTTTCACAGCAAAAAGGCTTCCCCTTACAAATTCTTGGTGCAACTTGCCTATCCTTTTACCCTATGTTATGACTTAAGGCCCGCTACGAGCGTGTGCTGATCTTCTAGCCTACATTCGGCAGCAAGCACATCCTAACATCTAAATATCCTTAATTGTTATTTTTTGCATGTTCACTTAAAAAACAGTATCATACGGGCTATATATTTAACACGATTTGTCATTTATCTCATTTACCCAAAATATATATTTATTATGTTATGGTTAACATTTAGTAATTTTTGATTTAAATTGAATTTCAAAAGTTCTGAAAAAAACGATATCAATAGAAAAATTGAATGGATTTTTATGTCGACCTGCCGAAAGCAGGTTCTAGGGTCTGAAAAGTACCCATCCGTTTGGCTTAATCTTCGGGATATGAGTATTCAAAAAAGTTTTAGGAAGGGCTACTGAAAATATAAGAAGAGGGGGGCAGATCTCAATCGGACTAATACGGTGAATTTGTCGATTTGTTAGATGTGATCAAACCCCATACTGCCTACAATAATTTACTCAATTTTTCTTCTTTTATACAGGAATACGCCAAGCAGACAAACGATACCAGAAAAGATTTCAAAGCCAGGCGTTTTCGTGTCTCCTTTCTCAGAATTGTTTGTATTTTCTTTCTGCTCAGGCGTCTGTTCGGCATTAGCTACTGTATTTCCAGTGTTATTCTGTGTTTTATTGCCGGCTGCAGGCTGTATTGCAGTCCCTGTTGCTGTAGTCTTACCTGTTATTGCAAAGGGAGAGAATCCAGGTGTCTTTGATATGAAATACAGGTACTTATTATCTTCACCTGACAGGCTTGCTGGAAGCTGGCTCCATTTCTTGTCACTGTACCTGTTCAGAGTGATAGAAGATTTATCGATCTTTTTGTCCTGTATCCAGGCTTTTTCAACCTTGAAATATACAGTTGCGTTTTCGATATTATTTGAATCCCCAAACCCGCCGTTTCCAACCCAAATATTAAGAGATTTGTAGATTTCGGCAGAAGGCAATTCTGAAACCAGGGTGGATTTTCCTTTCAGCATCTCGATTATGGTCGATGTCTTTCCAGCAGTCTTCTTTGAATCGAAGCTAACACACACTATAGGAGTTGCGTTCCTTGGGAACTCGAACTTGACAGACTTTCCACTAGTAATAAATGCCTGTGAAATCTCTTTAGCCTCTACATTACTTTGAGGCTCAGGGGAACCACCGCCTCCACCACCGCTTCCACCTCCACCGGAACTGCCGCCTTCCTGTACCGTAATTATAGCGTTCTTTGAGTCAGTTTTGTATCCATTGCTTACTGTCAGATTAACTGTATAGGTTCCTGCAGTATAGTAGGTATGCGTTGGATTTTGATGAGTTGATGTACTTCCATCTCCAAAGTCCCAGAACCATGAAGTAGGTGCCCCTGTACTTATGTCAGTAAAATCAACTCTAAATGGTGTAGATCCAGATGTAACACTGCAGTTAAAACCTGCAACAACTGTATTAATTGGATCACTTTTTGGGGTTATATTAATAGAATCGTATCCATACCCTTTCTCTACCCAATTAGAAACATTTTGATCATCTGGTCCTAATGTATTATTATCCTCAGAACCTATTTGCATGTAAGGCGAAACGTTCCACATTACATTCTCGTAAACGTTGAACGATCCTCTCGTACGTACCCTGCCTATCCCGGCACTACCATCAGACCCTCTAAAGTCATGCATAATGTTGTGATGTACATTCACATTAGTGAGTGTATTCTCCAGTTCCACACAACACCAGCCTGAGCCAGCGGTTCCTGAGGTGAATGTATTATGGTCCACTTCACAATTTATGCCGTAGTCTACCCTAACACCTGTATTAGTTTGAACCTGCACATCACAGTTACACATTCGACAATTACTCGAATCGGATAAAAAAGCTACACCGTCATGTGCTGCCGAATAAATTCTACAATTATATACGGTGATATTATTACCCTCTATGACCGTTACACCGTCATTGTACAGGTAGCGAGTAAATAAAATGTCATGTACTGTACTATTATTAGATGAACTCAGTTGAATACAATTCCGATATGCACCGTGACCACCGTCACGAGGTTGACTTGCTGTACTTTTGAATTGAAGATTGCTTATTTCAACGTGAGAAACACCAGACCCGAATATATACGCAGGTTCTTCATCAGAGTTACAAACTGATGAACCATTACCACGTATTATTGTACTGTCGTCTGCACCTCTCAATACTACATTAGATTTTAAAACTATGGGTCCACTTATATTGTAAGTGCCAGCAGTTAAGAGGACAAATCCCTGATTACTTGATGTTGCGCTTGACGCTACAGATTCTATTGCACTATTAATTGCAGTCTGTGCATCTGTTTCAGATGTCGGACTTACGGTTATCTGTGCGCCTAATGCATTGGATATTGTTATTAAAATCAGACATATTGTCAAGAACAGAATTCCTAGTTTTTTTTCTAGCATCATATCACCTTTGGGTCGGATCTATAATTTGGAGAGTTTTTTTATTTTCTTGATTTTTGATTGGATGGAGTCGAAAGCTAGTGAAAATGAAGGTGAATTTTGATGATCCCAGAACATATTAAAAAGTCTCCTAGTTTAACCAATTGTACAAATGGGTAGAGTTTTGAGGCAGTCTGCATTATATTTTTAAGTGGAATATAAAATTTCGAGTACATTATTGACATTATTAAGTATTTGAATATAATACAACAATAAAGGTACTTAGGCATAATAATTATATTAAACTTTCCATTATTTTTGTCACTGTTGAAATCAAATAAATTAAAAAAATACATATGAAGATATGAGTTACAACATGTCTCATTAAGGCTTTACTTTTGCTTGTTATGGTAACAAACGGTTAGGAAAACCTGCGAGTTTTAGCAAAAGAAAGGCTCAGAAATGCTAAAAAAGGCTCAGAAAGACTATGAAAGGATCTTTTCTCTAATTGCTTTGCACAGTAATGTATACAATATTAAGGATTGCTTTTTCGATTAGCTAGGACTCTCTAATAGGTTTGGCTCTCGCTGATGATTATGCCGATATAGGACACTATGCGTATTAGAAGCACTAAAAAATTAGATGTGTGTTTATATACTACATAGATACATAACGTGTATGTGTGACCATATATCACCCTAAGCTTCATGAATGCAAGAAGTTAGCAAAGCTTTATGCCTTCTTAAGTCTAAAATAAATTATAGCAAACAATAACTACTGGCTTAAACCTTTAATACAGTATAGCTATTTTTTAGGGAGTGAATGTTTAAGCTTAACTTTTCAAATTAGCTTAATAAAATAATTCTTGGCTCAAATGATGGTATTTGAGAAAATGTTGAAAGCTGGTCTTCTGGAAATGATCTGAAAAAAGGATTAGAGTGGGATTTACGATCAATTGATGGAGCTATGACAAAAGCACTATTAAGTGGAGTTGGAACAGGAACCAATCCTACTGATCGTGGCAAAAAAGGTACAAAAAGGAGTGTTTTAACTGACGGTAAAGGCATACCACTTTCAGTTTCTGTGGATGGAGATAATCGTCACGATAAAATGCTTGTAAAAGAGACTCTTGATGCCATAATTATTCAAAGACCTTTTCCAGGTGAAGTAATTTAGAATATCGGTATGGATAAGGCATATGAATTAGGGATATGATTTTCCTGATATCAGAAAATTGGACCCTATCCTAGAAATGTTGCGATCACTGTAACTTTTACATTTGGCACTATGCACAACCGGAAGGGATACCAAGATATTATAGACTGGTTGTAAAAGTTACAACATATCATTACGACCTTTCTGATAGGCTCTAAATGATAATTGTGCAAGAATACCCACTGCAAGCTGCGGAGCATTTTGATTAAATAAGGGGCAAAGCCCTCAGAGCATACCAAAACTCACACAGAGCCCCTACACTTGATTGAAAGTAGCTTCCTTAAACTCACACAGAGCCTCTACACTTGATTGAAAGTAGCTTCCTTATTTACCACGTAGACGGCGCCGCGTTAACTATATCCTGTATGTAAATCAATTATCAAAATAAGTAAAAACAGAAAGTTTAAACTGGAGATCAGATTTTTCGAAAGATTTGTATTCGAAAGGTTTGACCTCTTTCTAATACCTAATCCCCAGTAAAGTGCTACTGACATATATCATCTTACACTTATCATCCTGCACTTGTTCAGGCAGGAGCTTCCTTGGTCAGGATATAAGCGACCATTTCAGGGTTAAGTTTACTCTCCCTTGAAATTTTTGCCTCAATGTCCTCAGTAGTTTTACCTTCAAGTTTCATTTCTTTTATTTTTTCGAACACTGAAGACGGAACGGTATAATATTCATTTATATCCTTCCTGTGACCCCAGACATCTCCTTCGATAAGCTTGATTCTTTGCATCTCAAGGAACATCTCTATGGACTTTGAAACTGTAGCCATGTAAGATTTAGGTAACTGAATTACCTCAATTTTCGGGCAGGTCTCAACCAATCCGAAGATATCCTTGTTCGACGGCCTGAAAGCCAGGTGTACAATGCGTTCATTAGGATTTAATGTAAAGATTTCCTCTCTGGAACTAACTACTCGGATTTTCATTTTTCCCCCACTGTAAAGTTCTTTTTTATTTTTTTGCGTTTTTACCTTGATATATAATACGTTATACTTACTATATATATTTATCTCATTAGACTAACATTATTCTATTAGTATAATGGGTATTTCTGTCCCTACCACATCTCAAAAATAGGACTTAATAAACCACAATAAGGGACTGTAAGCTTGTCTTTACACAATATTCAGCCATCTTTTATCTTCAAATTGCTCTTATTTCTGTTAAATATTTTTTCAGGAAACAGATTTAATTATTCTAATTATTTTCAGGTTCTCACAACTTTAAGCTTTAGTCTAGATATAATATGTTCGCCTATAGTAAAGATATACCCCTACTACTCAGAGCACATATTTAGCCTGGCTTAATCCTCAAATCCATAAAAATAGGTAACTAAACATAGTTGTTTAGTAGGGAATAACTTCTTTAACAGGTTTGGATTCAACTATAGAATAAAGGGAGTAATAAAAGCAGTATACATTATTTTAAACTTAGGTACATCTTCAGGTGAGTAGCAGGATTAACCTGCCTTACACCGTATCTTATAGTTTAGTCTTGCTATACTTGCCTAGAAAAGTCAGTATATCTCTTGTATTATGCGATTTACAAAGGAAAATCGTTATTATCAATTATCCATGCTACATATAATATCATGAGATAATTCTTGCAGGTTTTTTCGGAGCTATTTTAAAGACACATATCTCGTTTGTTCCCGAGACCATGCAAATGACAAACATTTATCATTCTTTGTAGATATAAAAAAATTAGTGGAAGCGGAGTGAAAGTATTACTCAACCTCGTTAAAAATATAATTCGAATACTTTATCAATACTTTATTTATTCCTTTAGTTGGTCAATACAATTTTAGAATCATTTCTTTAATATAAATAAATTAAGCAATGCTAGTAACTAATATTTACTATTAATAATTATTTTTTACGATAATTATTATTTCATTTGATGATATATTGAAAGATGAATAGATGATTTAATTTATCTGCAAAAGGAGGCTGGTTGTTGGGTAACGAGTCTACTTCTTCAAAAGACAGTAATATTAAGGATTCAATCCCGAATGGTCTCAAGCCATATGTGGAAAAATTATCTTTTGCAGAAAAATTATCGATGTATTTGATTTCTAGATATGGAGAGCCAAATAATATTTTTTATATAGTATTTTCAGGGACTGGTGCTGTACTTCTAATTGTAGCTGCCTGGCTACAATCAAGAATATTCTTTTTGATTGGGATTTTTTTCCTGCTATTCTCAACTTTTTTCTATGACACAAAAAACTACTATGTTTCAAGGGTGTGCAAAAAATGTGGAAAAGAGTTTGCATATAAAGAGACTCGCGAACCTTCAATAATCAATAGATACTCCAAGATAGTGACAATTACTAGCTATTATAAATGTAAACATTGCGGATATGAACATGAGGAGACGAGAAATGTAGTGTCCACGTCTGATATTGATGTAAACTATTATACGAATTAAATTTCTTATGGCTCTTCAGCATTTTGAGTGTGTAATTTAGGTCACTTCCTAACTTTGATCATAAACACTGCCTTAAATATTGCTACTTCTACAGTTTGAAGTCACTTGCCACGTGTTTCTAAATAATATTAAGTCGAAATGAAGATTAACAGAATTGTCAGATTTGGACAAAAAGCTGCTTTTTTGTTTACATTCTTCTTGTTGCTTCGTACCTTTATTCTGCATAGCGGAAAGAACCATTTGCTCCCAAAAGTGACAAGAACGTTAGGTATAGTATTCTGATTGCCCTGTCTTTCATTCTAAATACTTATGCCCACACTTGTTTTAAGCCCTCTTGAGCGAATATTAGTGTTAGTTTGATAAATTAGCCCTCTTGAGCGAAGCGAAAAGGGCAGCGTACTCCCGAGGCGCAATTCGGGGAGGGAAACAGACTGCGCATCGTCGAGCCACAACTCGACCGGGACAGGAAACCTTATACAGTAGTCGTATATATAGTGACTCTCATGAAACAGGATATGTCAAGTGCCGACGTTGCTGCAGTGGTTGCCGAACTGTCAGCAGGTCCGAAGTCAATTATAGATGCGAAAATCGGGAAGATCTACCAGACCACAAGTGAGGAGATTCGCATCAATCTTTACGTTTTTCATCAGGGCAGAGACAACCTGATTATTGAAGCTGGGAAGCGCATCCATCTAAGTAAACACTTCAGAGCAAGTCCTGAGCTTCCGCAGTCTTTTCCAATGCTGCTTAGAAAATATCTGATGGGGGGCAGGATTGTATCTGTGGAGCAGCATGATTTTGACAGAATTGTGAAGATCGTAGTCGAGAGGGCCAAAGTAAGAAGTATCCTTATTGTGGAGCTGTTTGCGCGGGGGAACGTGCTTATTGTTGATTCGGAAAACAAAATTATTCTGCCTATGAATCCTGTAACCCTGAAGGACCGCAGGCTCAGGAGTGGAGAAATTTACGAACTTCCCGAGGCACAGATGAGCCCAATAGATGCTAAGGTTGGGAACCTTATGGACGCGTTTTCCAGGTCTACGGCTGATATTGTCCGGACAATTGCCACAAGGTTCAATCTCGGAGGAGTTCTGGCAGAAGAAGTCTGTGCCAGGGCAGAAATTGATAAATCCAAGCCTTCAAAGGAAGCATCTGAAGAAGATGCCACTAAGCTACGCAATGCTATGCAGGATCTCTTTGCACCACTCTTCATAGCCAGGGCTGCGGGAAAGTGCAAGATCGAAGTAGGGCCAGGAATCGAAGCCGAAGCTGGAATTGAACCTGATTTCAAAATCGAAACCGAGACCGAAGTTGAAATTGAACTTAAGCCTGAAGCTGGAGTTAAGACCAAAACCGGAACTGAAACCGGGACTGAAACCGGAATTGAGGCCGAAGCTCCTAAACTGAAACCTCAGCACGTGAAAAAAGAAATTAACGGAAAAATGGAAATCTTCGATGTGCTGCCTTTTGATCTTATTCGCTATTCCGAATACGAAAAAGAATATTTCGATTCTTTTAATACGGCGCTTGATGAGTTCTTCGGGAAAAAAGCACTTGAACAGGTTGCAGAGGTAAAGGAAGCTGAGAAAAAAGAGAAAAATCTTGGTGTTTACGAAAGGCGGCTTCTCCAGCAGGAAGATAGCCTTGCGAAATTTGAAAAAGAAATTGAGAAAAATAATATACTTGCAGAAATAGTCTATGCCAATTACCAGCTTATAGAAGAGCTTTTCTCCGTGCTCAATGGGGCAAGGGCAAAGGGTTACTCCTGGAATGAGATTCGTTCTATCCTGAAACAGGCAAAAAAGGCAGTACCTGTTGCGCAAAAGATCACTAATATTGACCAGAAGACCGGAACTGTAACAGTAGAGCTTGATGGCAGGAACGTCAACCTTGATATCCGGAAGACAGTGCCGCAGAACGCTCAGGATTACTATGAAAAGGTCAAAAAGTTTAGCAAAAAGAGGGAAGGGGCTCTCAAAGCTATTGAGGATACCAAGAAAGCTATGGTGAAAAAGGCTGCAGCAAAGGCTTCAAAGGCAGGGAAAAAACTGCAGGCTTCCCGGAAAAAGCACTGGTACGATCGTTTCAGGTGGTTTGTGTCTTCGGATGGTTTCCTGATTGTAGGAGGCAGGGATGCCGATACCAATGAGGAAGTTTTCAAAAAATACATGGAAAAAAGAGATATTGTCTTCCACACTCAGACGCCTGGAGCTCCCCTGACTGTTGTCAAGACCGGGGGAAAAGAAGTCCCTGAATCTACATTGAAGGAAGCTGCGCAGTTTGCAGTTTCCTATTCCAGCCTCTGGAAAGCTGGTCACTCAAGCGGAGACTGCTATTGGGTTAAATCCGAACAGGTTACAAAGACTCCGGAATCTGGAGAATATGTTAGAAAAGGAGCTTTTATCATTCGAGGGGAGCGCAATTACTTTAAAGATGTGCCTCTGGGTGTTGTGGTCGGGCTCGAACTCAAAGGTGAAACCAGGGTAATAGGCGGGCCTGCTTCCGCTGTTTGGAAGCATGGGGATTATATTCTGGAATTGACTCCTGGAACTTTTAACCAGAACGATATCTCAAAAAAGATCTACAGGATCTACGCAGATGAACTCGGCGACCCTCGTTTTGTAAAACAGATTGCATCCCCTGACCAGGTTGCCATGATGATTCCTCCTGGAGAATCGGATTTAAAGATTCAAAAACCCGAAAGGAAAAGTCGAAAGGCTGAACCTGAAGAAGAGGAATATGAAACTCCAGAAGCAAAATTTGAAAATGAGGATACCGAAGAGGAAATTGAAGAGGAGTTTGGAGAAGAAGCCGGAGAATTAGGAGAAAAATCAGAAAGTGAAGTAAGAAAATCAGAAAGTGAAGTAAGAAAAACCGAAAAAGAAGTTAGAGAAAAAATCGAAGAAAAAATTAAAGGACAAGTAGAAGATATCGAAAGGGAAATTGAGAAAAGTCCAGAGGGAGAAGTAAAGAGGGTATTGAAGTCCGTGGAGTGAAAAGGTATGAGAGTTACAAACCGCTCCCTTAAAGGAAGAGAAGGGGAAATTTCAGTAACAGTAGAAACCCTCGACGACCTCTGGCATCTAAAATATATTATTGAAAAAGGAGATCTCGTTTTTGCGCTTACAAAGCGTAAAGCCGATACTTCAAGTGATAAAATCCGGCCTGAAAAGGTTGAGAAAGTGAAGGTGAGGCTCGGAATCAGGGTAGAGGAAATGGAGTTTCATAAGTTCGCTAACAGGCTGCGAATACATGGGCCCATAGAACATGGGATGGATACTGGCTCATATCACACCCTCAACGTTGAAATCGGGACTAACATTTCTATCATCAAGGAACGCTGGAAGAATGACCAGTTCCAGCGAATTCAGGATGCTGAAGAGGCTTCTAAGCGCCCGAAAGTCGTTATGGTTGCAATAGAAGAAGGAGATGCAGATATTGGTTTTGTACACCACTACGGAATCGAGATATACTCCCATATTCGGCAGTCTTCTGGAAAACGAGAGACAGGTCTAAGGAATGAATTTTTCAGGCAGGTAGTTGAACAGCTCAGGCACGCTGTTCCTGAGGATGCCTCTATAGTTCTTGCAGGACCAGGCTTTACCAAAGATGATTTCCTGAAATATTTCCATGAAACTGAGCCTGCAATGGCTTCAAAGGCACTGATAGAAGATACATCAATGATCGGAATGTCCGGTTTTCAGGAAGTACTCCGCAGAGGAGCAGTCGATAGAATAATGCAAGAATCCAGGATAGCCCGGGAATCAGCGCTTATGGAAGACCTTATTCGGGAAATCTCAATTGACGGCAAGGCAGCTTATGGTTTTGCAGATGTTAAAAACGCTCTTAGTTACGGAGCTGTGGAGACCCTGCTCGTTGCTGACGAAACCCTTAGAGAAGGGCGGGAAAAAGGAGAGGATATTGACAAACTCCTTATGGAAGTCGAACAGGCCCAAGGAAAAGTTGTTGTCTTCAGCACTGACTTTGAGCCCGGAGAAAAGCTTCATAAACTGGGAGGAATTGCGGCTCTCCTCCGTTTTAAGGTAAAGGGATAAGCTGCTTTCTTAGCCATTTATCGTTTTTTCTATTTATCCATCTCATTTATCTTCAATTTTCATTTTTGGCAATTTACCCATCTTTTATTTTTATTTGAGATTTTATCCAGTCTTGATTATCCGCCAATTTATCCATCTCTTCTGTTTATCTGATTTATCTATCTGTTTTTTACATATAGCCGAATCCTTTTATTAAACCAGGAGAAGGGCAATAAACCCGCTTAAAAATATTCCATCAAAGGTTCCTGCTCCTCCTATACTTGCGACTGGAGCTCCCAGATCTTTAATTTTTCCGAGATTAAGAAGATCAGCTCCTAAAAGTGTTCCGAGCACTCCTCCTGCATAGGCAGTAACGAAACGACATTGTTCAATTGGGCAGCCAGGGATATGCATGAAATAAGACAAGAGGATCGCAGCAACTGCAGCCGTTATGGGTGGGATCAGGGCAGGAGTTGCAATTCCTATCCCGCGAATTGGCCTTGCTACGGAATAGGTTATTATTGTAACTATTAAGATGCCTGCACCTGCCATGAGGGCAGAAGAAGGGAATTGAATGAGAAGATAAGTTGAAATCAGGATAGGAATTACAGCTCCGCCTACATTGACGGCCAGTATTGTTTCATTTCTTGTCAGTCTCCGAATTGGAACTCTATAAGATACACCAAAAAAACGGACATAACTATCTGTAACTACCGGAGTTTTGGATTTGAGTTTTGCCAGAGGGATATTAATGCTGCTTCCGACAAGTGACAGCAACAAGATTAAGAGGGCGTCTCCCGCAGAAAAGCCAATTTTCATAAAGGCGGAGATGAGAACTCCGAGAAAGAGAGCACCAAGTCCGAAGATCAGAATAAGGATTAGAAGAAAAAAGAACGTAATACTAAAAGGAATATAAAGAAGCTGTCTGGTCATAAAATCCCCCTTTTTCTTAATTTACCCGCATTAAAAACATAATTTTCTTTATATAATATCTGCGATTTTTTCTCTCTTTTTATTGAAAGTCTTCTTTCGCAGATATGCAGCCAAACTTTATTAATTTTTGCACTCAGATGTTTTTAATTGCAGGTTTTAAGGATTCCATGCAGATTGTTTCTTTTGCATCTTTGTAGATCCTGATAGTTCCCCCGGACTCGGATACCGTGATTGCGATCGCAACCGTATCTCTGCTAATTGCGGCTGCTGAAACGTGTCTTCCCCCTAACCCCTTTTCTATGTCTATATTTTTCCCGTCAACATCAAGATAACGCCCTGCTGCATGGATAAAGCCGTTCTCATCTACTACAAAGACTCCATCAAGCTGAGCAAATTCCTTTATTGACTCCCAATTTTTTTTGTCGAGGATATTCCGGTGAGCTTCATCATGGCCTGCGTAAGGATTAAGAATTATCTGGTGAGAGCGCTTCATGACTTCTTCGGAATCGCCCAAAATAAAAGCAGCTCCTACTCTCTTTCCTTCCCTGCCTGCCAGAGCAATGTCAAAAGATATATTCATGACTGCGCTCATTACTTCCGGCTTTACCCGTTCTTGACATTCCTTAATAGCTTTTACAAAAGGGTTTTCATCGAGGTTGTGCACAATTATCGAACTTGAGCTGCGAGTCTCGATCACCCCTACGACAGTCCCACCTTTCAATTCCCCAAGCGCGTACTCTATTGCTACAGCCTGCTGCAGGTAATCAGAATTGCCTGAAGCTTCCCGGTTAATCTGGTCGCCAAGATCCCTTAAAGCGCATTGACCATCTCTTCCCGCAGAAACCAGATGATCTATTATGCTTTTAGGACGCAGGGGGATATAGTAGACAGGAATTCCTCCAGTTTCGATTCCCTCAAAACTCAGCTCCCCGGAGACCATGATTGAGGCAGCATTGAGTTCCCTGGAAATCCGAGCTGCCGTTTCTGCAATTATACGTGCTTTATCCATTTAATCCACTGCTTTATTATTTTTGTCGCAATCTATTTGCAGTTCTGCTTTTTATCCTTGAGATTAATATTATTTATTTAAGCTAATATTTCCTTAGCTTGTATTGGAAATCTAAATTATCTTTGATTTTATAAATTATTATATAATCTAGTGCGCGCAATATCAATGAATTTGAATCTTGTAATTGATTTTATACGACATTTTATTCTCTGACATATCACTTAGTTTCATATGTAATTTATAAATAGTAAGCTATTTGTTCAAATAGAGTTATATCTTATATATCTAGTAAGCAACCCATTTATCTTTGAACTTTTTGAATCTTCTATTATTATTTTTTCTCGTATGAGGGTTTTATTCTCGGTTGACATAATCTTACTTAGGTTTACATTAGTGGTAACTTTATAAATAGTTAAGCTATTTGTTTCAAATAGAGTTATATCTTATATATTATAATTGATCTGTAGTTACTTTAAATTAGTCTCTTTTTTTCCATACTTTTGTAACTTCACTCTCATCTCAATTTTTGAAAGCGTATTCACCCGGGTTTACAATTTCTTCGGAATAGTATCCAACCTAACTTTTCTAAACAGATGCATATAGGAAGGTTTTTCTGGTTATTTTTATTATTTAGATTGGTGAAAGCTTTGATCAGGACATTCATAGCAGTGGAGTTAGATCCAGGCTTCAGTGAAAAAATCCGAGAACTGCAAGACAAATTCTCTGATTTTGATCTGAAGTTTGTTAAACCCGAACTCGTTCACATAACTTTAAAATTCCTTGGAGATGTGGACGAATCAAGGATTCCATCCATTTCTGCAGCTCTTGATTCAATTTTATGTGAGCCTTTCGAAGCGAAAGTAGGAGGACTTGGGGCTTTTCCTAAACCTGCAAATCCCAGAGTTCTCTGGTTGGGGGCAACCGGAAATTTCAAGGCTTTGCATGAAAATGTCGAGAATTTACTGAAACCTTTCAAAATCGAAAAAGATGAGAGAGAATTTACTGCCCATGCTACTCTTGCCAGGGTGAAATTCCTCAAGAAGGATAAGAAAGACGCTTTCATAAATACTCTGAAAGAGTTAAAAGATGTAGAACTCGGTAGCATGTGGGTAAATAAAGTGCTTTTAAAGAAAAGCACATTGACCCCAGAAGGTCCAATCTACGAAACACTGCATACAGTGTACATGGATTAAGCTCTATTCAGTGCAATTAATTCTGAAAAAGAGGAAATCCAATTTTTTTAAATCTCCCTATCTTTAGTTTATCCTTTGTGTCTATCCTTCTGTTTGTCCTTTGTCTCTATCCTTCTGTTTATCCTTTAACTATATTCTTCGGTTCTCTCTTTCTTCGAACCATTTTATTTATTTTTCAGTGAGTTGCTCTTCTGAGACTGCCTCGTATAGTTTTCTCCTCTCTGGCGGCATGGACTTTATATATTCTTTTGCTTCTTCAGGAGATACGGCTCTAAGGGTTCCGTCGGGTTCCTGTATGATTACGCCGCTTTCCGTGAGCATCCTGTAACGTGCTTTCCGGACTTCTTTGTCAGGATGGCAGACAAAATGGCAGTTCGAACAGGTATATTCCATTCTGTTCCCTGGAATCAGGCATATGAAAAATCCACCTTTGATCTTCGGCCTTTCAAGGTACGCTTCTATGGTGCCGGGCAGTGCAGCAATACAATCTTCATCCTTTTTGGGGATTTCAAAGCGCGCCGGAGACCAGGTGGACCATTTTCCCGAGGCATTCAGACCTGTAAGCCCTCCGCATACAAGGAAGCAGCGGCTGTTGCTTCTTCTTTTCCCGTAGCTGAATTGCTTTCCTCCAAGAATTACTGTGACCTTTTCAAGTGGCTCCACGTATCCGGAGGAACATACTGCAAGGCAGATCTTGCATTCATCACAATAGTTCTCTTCTTCCGGCAGGGGCTCTGTTGGGATAAGCTCCGCATCCGTAACTACCGATGCCAGTACAATTGCTGACCCGTATTCCTTTGTAATGATGTTCCCTGAATACCCGAAATGCCCTACCCCGGAGCGGACAGCCAGGTATCTGTGAGAAATTGGAGGGTGCATATCTTGCAGCCAGTTTTCCGAATCCTGGCGGTAGACGAAATTTGCAAGCTGAGGGACAGCTTTGTACCCGTACTGCTGCAAGAATCCTGCCATTTCAAGGGCTATCCCGTTGGCAAGGGTGGTGGTTCGCACCTTATTGGTGTCGAGGGCTTTATGGTCCTCTTTTCTAAAATAAGGTTCGATAAGGTTCTGGTCAAAAGCAAGGGCAAAAACGACTGCCGATTTTGCTCCTGGCAACACATATGTGAGGTCTGTGGAAGGAGGGCCGCCTGCAAGGGTTTCGGTTGTTGCGATGCCCACTTTAAAGGCTCCAAGAGTCAGAGCCATCTCTTTAAGTTCTTCGGTTAATTTTTCCATTTTCGATTTTTCGGCTATTTCTTCTGTTTTCGATTCTTCAGGTTGTCCTTCCAGCTTCGATTCTTTGGTTTGTTCTTCCATTTTAGACTCCTCCAGCAAATTAAAAAGAAGATTTGATATCAATGTGATAATCTCAATATGATATTATGTAAGGTAACTGCTATATATTTAATCTGCATTCGAATGTACTAACTCACTGAAAGTATACTCGAATAACCTTTGGTGAACTTTCCTCACTTTCCCTCTCTAATTTTATTCTTAGAAACCATTAAATAAATACAACCCATAACTTGATCCTGTTGAATGATACTGATTTTACAGATATAAAGGGGGAGTTTCAACGGCGAACACGGGAGTAACCAATCTTGACAACAGCATCGACTTGACCAATGTATGGCTTAAAGATATTCTGGATCAATTAAAGTGGCAGAGCAAAAACAGCGCGTATGAAGCACTTAGGGGCACATTGCATGCACTCAGAGACAGACTTCCGATGGAAGAAGCAGTTCAGCTTGCGGCACAATTGCCTCTTGTAATAAAAGGAATGTACTTTGACGGCTGGACCCTGAGGGATAAGCCAGAGAAATATGATAAAGTGGAATTTGCAAGAAGGGTGCATGCGCAGTTTGAGTTCGATTCTAATGTGAACCCAGCCGAGATTACTCGGGCTGTCCTGCGGGTTATGTACAGGCACATGGGTGAAGGTGAGCTTCGGGATGTAAGATCAAATATGCCGAAGGATATTCAGGAGTGGTTCCCAGAAGAGGTTGCACCAAGAGGATAAAATGCACTCATATTAAACGGAACAGCTTTTTATAATCAAGCCTTTTTTGGATTAATCCTGTTAATCTTCCTGCCCATACAGGATTATCTTTTTTTCTCTCTTTCCTGTAGATATCTTATTAGTCTATTTCTCAGCTACAGCTCCTACTTATCTATTACTTTCGCAGAAATATAACTATCATGCTACTAGTTTTCGCATTATCCTGAGCCGAGGGATGATCAAATACTTAAGACTCAGCTTCGAACCTTGTGACCAGGTCCCTAGAAGGTTTCTCAGACTTATTTACAGCTATCCACTTTCCATCTTCTTCTGTCCTTCAGCTAATACCGGGCATCCTGGAAGTAATGCTGTCGATCCTGAGGAATCTAAATTTCACCTTTATCTAGGAATCTTATATTCTAGTTGCACGTAGCTTCCAGAGCTTAATTAACGCCGTTATAGTTAGGTGAGTTTTATGGAAACTACAGTCTTTTACGATTGGGTCAAACCTTAATTAGCCGTTTATCTCAACATGTTTCGTAGAACTTTAAATATAAAGGCCTTCATATATATAGAAATCTCTTATTGGGGGAGTTAGAACCAGCTTTTTGCTGAACTCGCGCTAGAAATAAACTTTAAGTTAGCGCTGAATATGGGTATAATATCTCTGAATTTTTAAATAAAAATTAATGGTATTTTTATTAAGAAAATCACTACTTCCTGCTAGAGTAAAACTTCTGCGGAAATACTGGATTCTGAGTGGAAAAACCAGCGTTAAAAAATATTAAAACATTAAGTTTTGGTAATGAGCTGGATCAATTTGATAGAGTATTCTTTGTGAAACTATTTAGCAATTATTTCAACCAAAATCTTAGAAATAGATTTATCCTCAAGGTTTTATGGCGTCATATCAAAGGTTTGCAAGGGATGTTGGGCTTATAGGGACAGTTCAGGTACTCACAAACTTGGGCAATTTCCTTATACTCCCAATAATCACAAAAAGCCTTGGAACATATGATTACGGCCTTTGGGCTCAGATCAATATCACTGTGTCTTTAATCTCTCCCCTTGCACTTATGGGTCTCTCAATGGCCCTTGTCAGGTTTTTATCTTCTGAGACAGAGAAGAAGATAATAAAGGAGGCTGTATATTCGATTCTTTTTTTCGTGATTATGACTGGCTCACTTGCCTCTTTCTTATTATATATATTTGCCGAACCTCTTGCAACATTCGGTTTTAAGGATCCTCATGCAGCTTATTTTCTCCAGGCAGGCTCTCTTCTGATTCTTGTTAATGTAATCGAACCTATATCTCTTTTTTATTTCAGAGTATTCAGGCAGATCAAGAAATTCTCATACTTTACTCTTTTTGAAGCGTTCGGAAAACTAGTTTTTATTCTTGTTCTTCTCAAAATTGGATACGGGCTTCTTGGCGTGATAGCAGCCACATTGCTTGTGCAGAGCATCGTTATTTTAATCGCTTTTCTGACTATTGTGTCACAGATAGGATTTGTTATTCCTCGGTTTACTTATATAAGAGAATACCTTCAATTTTCTCTACCACTAACTCCCAATACTCTTGTAAGATGGGTTACGGAATCAAGTGACAGATATCTGGTTACTTACTTTCTCGGTCTCAACAGTGTGGGAATATATTCGGCAGCCTGTTCATTCGGTAACCTTATACAGCTTTTAGTAAGTCCCCTTCAACTTATTCTTTTTCCAGAACTCTCAAAACTGTTTGATGAAAATAGAATTGACGAAATAGTTATTTATATGTCTTATTCTTTGCGATATTTCCTTCTTATTTCTCTTCCTGCAGTCTTTGGGCTTTCAGCTCTTGCAAAGCCTTTGCTTAGTATCTTCACAACTCCAGATTTCCTTTCGGGTTGGCTTGTAATTCCCATTATTGCTCTTTCTGGACTTCTAGCAGGAATCTTTCAAATTTTTGTCAATACACTATTAATTGTCAAAAAAACGAAAGTACCAACTTATATTAATTTTGCTGCGGCAATTTTGAATGTATTAATCAACCTCTTCCTAATACCTTTGATAGGTATTGTCGGGGCTGCGATCTCAACTCTATTCGCATACTTCTTTGTGGCTGTTCTCTGCACGCATTTGTCTCTAAAATACTTTAAACATGAATTCTATTATCATGATATTGCAAAAAGTATTCTATCCTCATTGGTTATGTACATCCTAATTTCCCATTTCGAGATCTTAAACACCCGTGGGCTTTTCGAGGTGGCAGGAATGGGTTTTCTCGTTTATCTATTTTTGATGTTTCTGTTGAAAGGTTTTAATGACCGTGAACTTTCTTTAATTAAAAAAATATTTATTTTAAGTCAAGAATAGCCTTGCCAAAATTATTGTGATTAAAAAGTTAAAGGCTTAATTCTATTAGTTTCTCAATTCAACTGTGAAAGTCTATACGAGTTATGGTTTTTAGTTAATCACAACTTTCCTGATATTTTTCTGGTATTTAATAGATTCTGCTTCTATCATATTGCTGAAGATCAAAAATTTCCATGTTTTTTTCATTAATTAAACCCCGATGCTATTATATCTCTTTAAGAAATGATGTAATTGGGGATTTTACATGGGAATCGTTAATTTTAAGAAAATAATGATTGCAACCGATGGATCGGAATGCTCCAGGCCGGCTATTGACAAAGCAATAGATCTTGCTCGATTAAGTGGAGGGACGGTTTATGCAGTCCATGTGGTGTCAACGGCCTACTTATATCCTATGGATGGGAATTACTTTTCTTCAATTGGTGTGAATCCTTATTGGGAAAGAATGCATGAGGCATTGAAAGAACAAGGGCATCAGGCTGTACATTATGTAAAAGACTTGGGAGAGAAAAAAGGAGTCAATGTAGAATCTGTCCTGCTTGAAGGAAACCCCCCAGCAGAGCTGATCCTATATGCCGAAGAGGAAAGAATGGATATTGTTATTATTGGCACTCTAGGAAAGACGGGACTCAATAGAATGCTTCTGGGCAGTGTTGCAGGAAATCTGATCAGTCACTTGAAGGTTCCGGTTATGGTTGTAAGAGGAAAGTGTTAATTGTGAGGACTCTATTTCTCTTCGGAATCCATGATTTCAGCAGATAATTGTGCCTTTCTTTACTATTAGAAAATATTCAAACTTAAAACATTTGTTGTGAAAAATCACAGTCTGGGTCGATATGATACTTTTGGAGAGTGACAGCTGTCGACTAATATCTATTCTCATTCACGGAATACCAAGATTCAGAGTAGGTAATTCGTGCCCTTCTTTGCTATTAGTAACATAACCAAAATTTATAAATGTTTGTTGTGAACAATCACATTTTGGATCGATATATATCTTTTCAGAGTGAGGCTTTCATCTGAATAACTATTCTGAACTCACAAAAATATGAAGAGCCAGAATATTCAAAGCAGGAAAGTCTTTGTTACTAATGTTCATAAAGTGATTTTAAAATGTTGTGTAGGCTTTTTTTGTAATCTCCATCAGTTGAGAACATTAAAAATAAAAAAGTAACTTTAAGGATGTGGAAACTATTTTTCAAATCAAAGAGTAATGAATAAAAAAAGCCAAAAAGATGAATTAAATAGAGAGGCTAGCGGAAAAGATTTGAAAAATTCCTACGAAAAAAGCCAGAGGCAAATTGAAATCCATGCTTCTCTCTATTAAACCAGAAATCTCCATAATTTAGTAGCAACTGACCTGTCACCATGCTACCTTATATCCGAAAACCATGTCCAGACATTCTTGGCATAGCCCGGAACTCTCGTATTCCTTAATAAACACTTCGTTTCTGAATTCGTCTTCGTCTACTCTTTCCGTACATAATGGACATCTACATCCTTCAACCATCGCAACTTCTAGCCTAAATCCTAATGCTTTTAGAAAGCTCTTTTTTTCTATGTCCATGTTATCACCTCTACAATTTCCATGATACAATCTGTTGCTTCCATGTAACCACCCAAAAATTAGTATCAGAGACGCAGGTGGCTCCATTTTCTCGATCAAATGCTATGCTTTTAGGTATGTGCATCAACAAACGATTAATGCCTGCAAAGTAGCATTTAATGTTTCAATCCTGGTTTTGGGGATCTTGCTCGTGAAATTTAAAAATACAAAAGTAGTAGATCCTTTTATTTTTCAATACGTTTTAATGATCTTATTCACGTTATACAACAATATACCGATAACAATATAAATCTATTGGTTTTCAGCTTCTGAAAATTCATCAGAGTCTTAAATTTTTTTCCAGCTTACATAAAACCTCAATAGCCACCCAGCTCCCAAAAACTTGACAGAGCCGCACTTGAGTCTGTAATTTATTCAGACCTGTATTCCAACAAGTATTGTATATACTGTCTTAAGAAATTATCTTAATGAATAAACAAAAAGATAAAAAAGTGAAATGCGGATGCTTCTTTAATCAGTATTAGTTCTTAATTATTAGTTCTTAAGGACGAATATAATGTGGACAGAATTTTTTGAAGATGATTTATTACAGTGCTGCCCATTAGTACTTTCAACCATACCTTTCTACAATATCAACTATGAGGTACGAGCATTTTCTTCTCCTTCTGCAAGACCACCTTTGCTAACATTGCTACCAGGCTATGAGCCTAATAAAAGTACCGTTGTCCCCTCATCGCAGAACACTGCGGCTTGCATGAAGTATAGCCCAGATTATGAACGAAATCCGCACAGTTGGGATGAAACACGCTAGCTTATTCGTATATTAAAAAATTAATTTTTTGAGATAAGTATAAAATACCTAATTATCGCCAGATCCTTTAGATATGTTTTTAGGATTCTGATTAAGCAGCCCGATGGTTTACCTCATCATAGAAGCGATATAGGGTAGTATCTGTATCATCCCTTTGGGTTACGAAAACCAACGAACTGGCGGGGTTAATCACTATTGTAAAATATCTGCTATTCATTACTTATAGGCTCATCCAAAACTAATTTTATTCTCCACATCGATAAGAGTTTCAGAACTACTTTCATGATTAGAAGCTCGATTGATTATTTCAAATTCGAAATTCAATGGGTAATTCTAGTTTTGAGATCAGCTCATAATAAATAATGAGCAAATTTAGTATAATTTTTTATATCATACAACTTATTCTAGATCTCTCTCCAATATTCAAAAAAACGGCAACAGTATAAACTAACTAATGGAAGTAGATTTTTTACAACCTTATAATTTATATCAGATAAATCCTAACTATGTTAAACTCTTTGATGTTACAAATCCGAATAATTGTGTTAAGCCCTAATTAAAACTGAAATTTTGAGGTTTCAAAAATGACAGAAAAACTCGGAATTCTGGCCATAGGCCATGGGAGCAAGCTGCCTTACAATAAGGAAGTAGTCACTAAGATCGCAAATTACATCGCGCAGAAACATTCTGATGTTGTTGTGAGAGCAGGTTTTATGGAAAACAGCGAGCCAACTCTAGAAAAAGCAATAGAAGGCTTTTCAGGAACTGGGGTGACAAAGATAGCAGCAGTGCCTGTATTCCTGGCATCGGGTGTCCATATCACAAAGGATATTCCTCAGATCCTGAGCCTTGATGAGAAAGGCTGCGGCACCCTTGAAATCGACGGAAAGGCAGTTCCCCTCTGCTATGCAAGGCCCCTGGGAGCCGATGAACTGATCGCCGACCTCGTGTTCAAGAGGGTACAGGAAGTCCTGTAAGTTCAATATCAAGGTCAGGTTTTCATGGGCCTGTCCCAGAAAAAGCTCGCCGTGCTCGACCTTACCCACGGCGGCATTCCTATTGCAAAAAAACTTGCAGCCCTTGAAAACGACGTGACTGGAGTTGACGTCTATGGGACTGTAGAGCTTGGCATGCTGCTGGAACTTGAGGAAAAGCACGGAATAAAGTGCTCAAAAGCCCCTCTTCCTGCATCAGAATTTGATTTTCTCGTGGCACCTGTACATCTGGACCCTGCCTATCCAATGCTTGCAGAAGCCAGAACAAAAGGAAAAATAGTCTTTTCCCATCATGAAATTGTTGGAAAAATCCTTAGTAGTGATTCAAGACTTGCCGGCATAAAAACGGTCGAGATTACAGGCGTAAAAGCAAAGACAAGCACTGCATCACTTCTTGCGGATATGCTCTCCAGAAAGTTTAAGGTTGTTCTGCATACCTCAAGGGGGCTTGAAGTATGGAAAGGGGGTACTTCCTCCCTTATCAGTAGAGGTTTGAGCATAACGCCTGGAAGTATTCTTGTTGCCGTTGAGAAAGTTATTGAGGCCGGCCTCAGGCCGGATTTTTTCGTCTTCGAAATTTCTATAGGAGGTACGGGAATTGCGGACCTGGGCATCCTTACAACACTTTCCCCCGATTATGGGATTGCAAACAATACTGCGCATGCAAGCGACGCAAAACTCCAGCTTGTCAGGAACGCAAAATCCGGAAGTACTCTTCTTCTCAATTCCGGAGCCGAAAAAGCCCTTAAAGCTGCAAAAAAAAGTCCGGCAAAAGTTTTAACTTTCAAGGATCCCTTTAATACGGAACTACTCGAAAAACCAGATAATACTGCAGATTTTACGCTGGAAACAAGCTGCAGAATTGCGTCACCTGCTGTGCAGTCACCAGAAATATCGTCAGGACTTAAAGTTTCATCAATTCAAGCAGCCTCATCAATTCAAGCAGAGTCATCAATTCAAGCAGCCTCATCAATTCAAGCAGCCTCATCAATTCAAGCAGAGTCACAGGAATTACCAGTTTCGCCAGCGTCCTCAGGCTCTATCCTGCACTTAATTTACAGAGGAAATGAACTTCTCTCAGCTTCCCTGCTTTCTGGATACAATATTTCGGCTTATAAGACCACTTTTATCGCGGCATCCACAGCCGCCCTCGAACTTGGAATTGACCCTGAGGTTGTTGTTGCGGTACTTGAAGAATTCAGAGGACTATCGGGTAGGATGCAGGAAAGAGAGCTAAATGGTATTGTCCTGATAGATAATTCCAATTCAGGCATGGACATACTCTCTGCCGAAAAAGCTCTTGAGTATGCTCTCCTAATGAAAAAGGATGAGAAAAAAGGTGGAATAATTCTTGTCCTTGGAGAAGAAGCCTCTCAGGTCTGTGAGGGATTGCCCCCTGCATCAGTACAGGGTTTCGTCGAGAAATTCGGTGCAAAATGCAGGCAGATTGTGCTGGTAGGAGAACGGATGAAGGCAGTAATTGCCACAAATGCTTTATATGCAGATAGCCTTCCTGAGGGACTCTCGAAAGCCTCTGAGCTTGCAGGGGAAGATGATATAATACTCTCTTCAGTAAAGTGCTTCCGTTAGACGTCTCCTCTAAGATGCTTTTGTGAGGCGGTCTTCTGAGCCTTTCCTGCCGAGAATAGAAGCCGAAATAGAAGCTGAAATAGAAGCCGAAATAGAAGCTGAAATAGAAGCCGAAATAGAGGCTGAATAATAGAGACTTAATATGAGTTTATCTAAAACTGAAGGCATTAGATAAATACTGAGTGGAATACTTAGCGGAATTTTTATGATACAATTTTATACCGGCTCTTCCAATCTGTATTCGTTTCATTGCTTGATTAAATTTCAACTTATCTCGTTTCCCGATAATTCTTTCCTTACAGGCTGTTGTCCAGATCCTGCTGGACATAGTAACCTGTTGAAGGAAATTCGTATCAGCATCCTTAATCAGCATCCTTATTATCAGAATAAAAGGAATTTCATAACAAAATTATCTTTAAGAGGATTTATCATGGCTGGAAAAGAAATTTCAATCATTCACCCCCGTCCGAGTCCCATTGTTGCGGCTCTTTATACTCTAAGGGACTTAAATGTCGATGTTGCCATCCTGCATGGCCCCCCTGGCTGTTCTTTCAAGCATGCGAGACTGCTCGAGGAAGACGGAATACATGTCGTCACTACAGGGCTTGACGAGAATGGTTTTGTCTTCGGGGGGCACGATAGGCTTGTAGAGCTAATTAATAAGTCTATCGAACTTTTCGATCCCAAAATCCTTGGTATTGTCGGAACCTGTGCCAGCATGATCATTGGGGAGGAGATGCATGAAGCCGTGCTTGAGGCAAATCCAGATATTCCTGTAATCGAAGTTGAAGTGCATGCAGGCTACCACAATAATACCAGAGGTGTGCTCTTTGCCCTTGAATCTGCACTCGATGCCGGGATAATTGACCACAAAGAGTTTGAGCGCCAGGAATACCTTCTTACAAAGGCTACAGAAGTTGAAAAGTTGTTTGGGGCTGCAAGCAGAGAATATCTTGCACCTTCACGTGGGGACCTAAAGTACAAGGTTGCAAGGAGAGTTATTGAACTCCTTAAGGAGGACAAGAAGGGGCTGATCATCATGAACGCCAAAAAGGAAACTGGGTACATGTTTGCTGATATTACCCTTGCTGTAAACGAGGTTGCAGCAGCTCTCGGGAAAAAGGAAAATCTAATTAATATGGCCAATATTGACCCTGAACTCGGGCTTCCAAGAGTTAGGCAGCATGCTGAATATATAATGCGAGACTTGAAGGCTCACGGGGTAGAAGTGCATGAAATTATTGGCGGCATGGATGAATATCCGATTGCAGGAGAAAAGGTTAGTGAACTGATAAAAGAAAAATATAGCGATTACGATTTTGCGATTATTACAGGCGTTCCGCATGCAATCCCGATGGAGAATATACAACATATGGAGTTGATTTCAATCACTAACGGGCCAAGGCAGGTCCTGCCCCTAAAGGAAATGGGGCACGATCATGTTCTGGTTGAAATCGACCTTCACCCGAAAACCCTGGGAGTTAGCCAGATAGTGGAATCCGAGTTTGGGGCCACATTAAGGGAAGTTGCAAAGGAAGTCTGAATTAAAAGATCCAGGATAAAATCACGAAGAAGATTCATTAAATCAGGAGGAAGGTCATTTGAAAAAACAAAAAATTATAGCAATCTACGGGAAAGGCGGTATAGGGAAATCAAGCACGGCTTCAAATATTGCAGCTGCCTGTGCGGAAGCGGGAAAGAAAGTTATGATTATAGGCTGCGACCCTAAAAGCGATTCGTCCATTACCCTGCTTGGAGGCCGGAGAATTCCAACAATTCTTGACCTTCTGCGCGAAGGTGTAAATGTGAAGGAAGTAGATGTGGTCTTTGAAGGGTATGCAGGTGTTAAGTGCGTAGAAGCGGGCGGCCCTGAGCCAGGCATAGGCTGTGCAGGGCGTGGGATTATTGTTGCGATTCAGAAACTGAAAAGCATCTCAGGAGATCTCTTAAAAGAGCAGGACCTGATCATTTACGATGTCCCCGGAGACATTGTTTGCGGAGGGTTTGTAGCTCCTGTGAGGAAAGGTTTTGTAAACGAAGCTTATGTCCTGACCTCCGGAGAATACATGCCCCTTTATGCAGCAAACAATATCTGTAAAGGTCTTTCCAAAATAGGAATGCCTCTTAGCGGGATAATATGCAATTCGAGAAACGTGAGCAGAGAAGAAGAAATTGTCATGAAGTTTACTGAGGAGATTGGCAGCCAGCTCATGGCTTTTATCCCAAAAAGGCAGGTAGTCCAGGACTGTGAAAGGGAAGGTTACTCGGTAATGGAAAAGGCACCTGACTCAGATATTGCGGAAATCTACCGCAAGCTTGGAAAAGCAATCCTTGAAAACGAGGAAAAAGTTACAGCAGCCTCCCTTAGCGACGAACGGTTGAGAGAATTGACAAAATGAGCTGCAATGACAGAATAACTGAATGAAAAATTGACAGAATAAACTGAATGAAAAATAGACTGCAAAAAAATGGACTGGAATATTGGCTACAGTAATAAATAAACTTTAAGACCACATAGTTGCGATGACTGCCGGGCAAAAGAATTACTGAGTAAAGTAAACTCAGAGGTAATAAAAACATGTTTCACAACAAAGAATCCGAAACAAGGGTAGGGAATATTCCAAGAGTCCTTATTTCCGCAGACCGTTCCTCTTCAGGCAAGACTACTATTTCAATGGGTCTGATGGCTGCCCTTGTTTCAAGAGGATATGAGGTCCAGCCCTTCAAAGTCGCCCTGGACTACATCGACCCAAGTTATCATACTGAAATTACGGGAAGGTTCTGCCGAAATCTTGACGGTTACCTTATGGATGAAAACGGAATTCTGGATGTTTACACTCATGCCTGTGAGGTCGAAGATCAGGCCGATATTGCTATCATCGAAGGAGTTCGCGGGCTTTATGAGGGTTTTGAAAGCTTAAGCGACCTTGGGAGTACTGCGCAGATAGCAAAGATCCTCAACTGCCCTGTAATTCTGGTAATTAATGCCCGGAGCATTACCCGCTCGAGTGCTGCTCTTGTAAATGGATATAAAAACTTTGATCCTGATGTGGAGATTGCAGGAGTTATCCTTAACAATATAGGAAGCCGCCGTCATGCTGAAAAGGCAAAGGAAGCAATAGAGTACTACACAGGCGTTTCGGTTATAGGGATTATTCCAAGGGACCCATCAATGCAGATTTCCATGCGTCATCTCGGACTTATGCCTGCGCTTGAAGGAAGAAGGAGGCTTGGAGATGGAGGTTTTGATGCCCGGCTTAAAGGCATTGAAGAGATTATCAACAAAGGAATTGATGTAGACCGCTTCCTGAAGATCGCAAGCAGTGCAAAACCTCTGAAAAGCCCTGAAAAGAGCGTTTTTACTTCTACTCCCAATACTGCAGAATATAAACCGAAAATAGGTATTGCCCTCGACGAAGCTTTTAATTTCTACTATCGTGATAATATCGACCTGCTAAAACTTGCAGGTGCAGAGATCGTTTATTTCAGCCCGGTTAAAGATCCATCTCTTCCTGAAGTTGATGCGCTCTATATCGGAGGCGGCTATCCAGAGCTTTTTGCAGCCGAGCTTGAAGCTAACGAGTCCATGCGCCTGGACATCAAAAAGGCTTCTGCAGAAGGCATGCCAATTTACGCCGAATGTGGAGGGTTAATGTACCTTACGGAAAAAATCAGTACAGGTGTCCCCGGAAAAGGCACTTATCACGATGCCTCAATGCCAGAGTCCACTTACTCAATGGTCGGGGCGCTTCCTGGGCATACAATTATGGGACAGACAAGGGTAGTCAGCTACAATATCGGAACCCTTGAACGGGACTGCCTTATCGGAAAAAGAGGCAATAGTTTCAAAGGGCATGAGTTCCATCACTCTGAGATCCAGGCGATTC
The DNA here is from genome assembly GCA_963722085.1 of uncultured Methanosarcinaceae archaeon. GTDB lineage: Archaea > Halobacteriota > Methanosarcinia > Methanosarcinales > Methanosarcinaceae > Methanosarcina. Next base: position 65,332 of record CAVRNH010000089.1, read on the forward strand.
CGGATGATGCGGAATTTGCAATAACCCTTTCGAGGGGAACAGGAATAAAAGGTGACAGGGACGGGCTTATTTCCGGAAATACTCTTGGCTCTTACGCTCACCTGCATGGGGTTGCGTACAGGGAGCTTGCAGGTTCACTTGTCGAGGCTGCCAGGATGTACAGAGAACGCAGAAATTTCCTATAAACCCAACATGCAGTAAAAGTTTAGTGAAAATCTGCTTGTATACAATGAGTTCATGTAAAATTCCCAGAGGTCTGAATCCTTTGCGTGAAGAAAATATGTATTATATTAAGCTAATATTAAGCTAATTTATAGAAAAAACAATATTATATTAAGCTAATTTGTAGAAAAAACAATATTATATTAAGCGAATTTGTAGAAAAAAACAATATTATATTAAGCGAATTTGTAGAAAAGAATATTATATTAAGCGAATTTGTAGAAAAAAATACTATATTAAGCTAGATTATAACAAGCAGGTTATAGCAAGCTAGAAGATAGTATCAAGCCAGATTACGTAAAGCCAGATGTTAAAATAACCTATTTTTATTTTATTTTCTTTTCAGGTGAACCTATTGAGAACACAACTTAATGGAGATAGAGTCCTTGCCGGAAAGGAAGCGGTAGCTGAATTTTATAAAACCAGCTATTTTGGGCGTCCTAAAGGTGACGGACTCGAACTCTCGCTTGTAGAGGCCGCATTCCTTCTGTCAAGAGGAAAGCTCGAGATTGAACTTGAAGGTAAAATGCTTGATTTCAGGGCGTTTTTCGAGCAGGCTTCTCTGAGACAGCCAAACTTTGAGCTGAAGTACATAGTTTATAAAGACCTCAAAGAGAGGGGGTATTATGTCCAGCCTTCTGCTGCGGACTTTAGGGTATATCCAAGAGGGAGCTATCCCGGCAAAAGTGCAGCTAAAATTTTTGTTCATGTCCTGTCGGAAAGGCAGCTCCTTCCAGTAAAACTTGTGCTAGAGTCAGTTATTTCGGCAGAAAACGTACACAAGCAGTTTATTCTTGCTATAGTGGATGAAGAAAGTGACCTTACTTTCTACGAAGCTAAAACCGCAGTCCCTAAAGGAGAAATGCCTGAGCCATATCCTGCTGTCAAAACAGAAGCAACTTTTCTTGAAGATAGAGTAATAGCCTGGGATGCTCAAGTCTCAGAAACTCTCTATTCCAGAGGATTTTATGGGAAAATGCTGGATTCAGAAAGGCTGCAGCTTTCTTTAGTAGAATCACTTTACCTTCTTTCTGGAGGGATAATAGTCATTCGGGACAGAAATGGCAAGGTATTTTCTTTTGATGAGTTTATAGAAAAAGCCTTGAAAATTGAGAGCTCTATTCTCAGAAAGTACAGTACATACAAAAACCTCAGGGATTCGGGACATGTTGTTAAAACCGGTTTTAAGTTCGGAACGCATTTTAGAGTATATAAAAAGGTCGAGTCAATAGAAAAGATTCCGCATTCGGAATACCTTGTAAATGTCATTCCTGCGGATTTCGAGTTCAGGCTTCCGGTTATGTCGGGAGCTGTCAGACTTGCAAATAGTGTGCGCAAGACAATGCTTTTTGCAATTGAGAACGAAGACAAGGTTGATTACCTGGATATAGGCAGAGTCAAAATGTGATATATTGAGGAATTATTCCAACTGTTAATTGTTCCATTTGAGTTTAATTAGTTTCAGTTTTATTAGCTTCAATATTATTAATTTCAAGTTTCATGTTTCAGTTTCATGTTTCAGTTTCATGTTTCAGTTTCATTGTTTCAGTATCATTAGTTTCAGTATCGTTAGCTTCAGTTATTAGATCAGTTTATTAAAATCAGATATTCAGCCTTGAGGGTGGTATATATTTGGGATATTATTGCTGTGGATATCTCTGGCAGGCACAGGATTAAAGGAGGTTATTACATGGTCTGTGCGGCAGCAGCTCTTACTGTCTCAGCTAACCATATCGAAAAGGTCAAGCAGATCAAGATCCTACCCATGTGGCTTAAAAGAGCTCCCAGTTTGCTGGACATCGTACAGATGATTGAAGATACGGCTGACCAGCTTTCCTTCGAGGGTACAATTGTGTCAGAAAAAGGGGACATGTACAATAAACCCATCTGGGTGCTAGAAAGTATGTTCTCAAGGGCTTTCAAATATCAGGAATCCATTGCGGAGAGAAAGGCGATCGAACTTGCGCATCATATTTCTTTGAGTGCCCGCAACCTACTAATTAACGAACTTAAAATTGAGGCGTAAAAATTTCAGCAGAACGAAAATCAGGGAACGGGAATAGGGTAATTCTCGTTAAAAGAACTGTTCCTAATTCAGATCCTGAACGTGAGGAGAATCTTCTCCAGGAGCTAAGGGAACTTTCAAGAGCTGCAGGCTACCTTCCGGTTGGTGAACTTACCCAGGTACGGTTTCCTGACTCCAGATATCAGCTCGGGAGAGGGAAGATAGAGGAACTTGCCGAACTTGTAAGAAGAACAGGTGCAGAAAAAGTAATTTTCTATAACAGGCTTTCTACCACACAGCTTTTCAATATTTCGGAAATGTGCAAATGCCAGGTTATGGATAAATTCCAGTTAATCCTTGAGATTTTTGCAAAGAGGGCAACCACCCACCGCTCCAAGCTCCAGGTAGAACTGGCAAGGCTAAGGTACGAAATTCCAAGAGCAAGAGCTGTTGTTTCTCTGCTAACAAAGGAGGAAAGGCCTGGATTCATGGGACTTGGAGACTATGAGGAATCTTATGAACTGGATCTGAAGAAAAGGATCGCAAAAATTGAAAGCGAACTCGAATCTGCAGAAAAGGATAATGAGTCCCTGCGGGCTTTCAGGCACAGGAAAGGCTTCTCCTTAATTTCCCTTGCAGGATATACAAATGCAGGGAAAAGCACTCTTTTTAACGCTATTGTGAATGAAAGTGTTGAAGCAAAAGATATGCTTTTTACAACGCTTGTACCCATGACGCGTGCTCTGGACCTTGGCGGAAGAAAAGCCCTTTTGACCGATACTGTAGGATTTATTGAGGATCTTCCTCACTGGTTGGTTGACGCCTTTAAATCCACGCTTAACGAGATTTTTCTTTCGGATCTTATCCTCCTGGTTGTAGATGTAAGCGAAAACCCTGATATGATCCTGCAAAAACTATCTACAGCTCATGATACTCTCTGGGATCGTATCCAGGGGGTACCTGTCATTACAGTGCTTAACAAGATAGATCAGCTTGATGCCTCCGGACTTGATACTCTTATGGAACAGATAGGCTATATGGCCCCAAATCCTGTTTTCGTCTCGGCAAAAGAAGGAAAAGGTATGTACTGAGCTAAAAGCCGAGATTATTAGGCATCTGCCTCCCTGGTCTACCTCTTCCCTTTCACTGCCAAATTCGGAGAAAGGCATGTCAATTCTCTCCTGGCTTTACGAAGAGGGAATCGTGCACAGGGTTGAGTACGGAGAGCGGATCATGGTTGATTACGAAGCCAGGACAGAGATAATTAACAGGGCTCATTCTTTGATAAATTCTGAAGAAAGCTGAAGAATACTGAGGAATTGAGGCAATCCTTAAAGAAAGCTGAAGATGCTAAAACGAACTGGAGAATATAAAAATAACTGAAAAATCCAAAATGAGCTAAAGAAGACTAGGAAGTGAAGCTGAAGAAATACTAACGGAACTGGAAAATGTAGTAAGGAAGTTGGAAAATATTAAAGTAAAATAAAAAATGCGAAATGTGCTCAAAATGCTTGGAGACAGCAAGTATCTTCTGAGGAGTTAAAAACTTCTTTTATTTTTATAAAAGCAGTCTAAATATTATTAGATGTTTTCCAATATCCTTTTGTCAGAAAGTTTTTTATAGAACTTGCATACTGTTCGCATAATCACGAAAGGTATTTATATTCAAAAGTCGTTTGTATATATGCGAACGGGAGTCTACTTACAGACATGACATCAGACCCTCCTACCTAATATCATGAACTATACCCATAGACCAGATTTTGCTATGCCCTTCCCGTTCGCAATTCCTCCTTAATATTTTTTTTTACCTTTTATTTTACCTTTTTATTTTACCTTTTTATTTTACTTCTCCTATATTTTCCCTTAGTCCTTTTTTTTCTTTTTTGCTTACGTTTCTTTATATAATTCACTTACCATTTTTATATTATCATGAAATTCGATCTTCACGTGCATTCCCATCATTCAAAGGATAGCAAATCGACCCATGATGATATTCTTAATGCTGCCCGTAAAAGAGGAATTGATGGTTTTGCTATTTGCGACCACGATACTGTGGAAGGCGGGCTCGCCTGCGAGAAAAGAGCTCTGGAACTGGGCCTTGGGATCACAGTTATTCCCGGGGTGGAAGTGAGTTCTTCAAAAGGGCATATCCTGGTTCTGGGAGTCAGGGAGAATATAGAGCCTTTATTAAGCCCGGAAGAAACTATCCACAGGGCCCGAAAACTTGGAGGCACAATTATCATTCCTCACCCTTTCAAGCAAAGCTCTCATGGAATAGGGAGTTTTGAAGGGCTTGATATTGATGCTGTAGAAGTATTCAATTCTCGCTGCCTTTTTAATGACGCCAACCACAAAGCTGAAGCCGAGGCAAAAAGGCTCGGAATCCCAGGCGTTGCAGGGAGCGACTCCCATATTCCCGAAATGGTAGGGCAGGCTTATACCGAAATTGACGCCTCTGAAAATACCCTGGAAGCTGTGCTCAGGGCAATTCGAGAAGGAAAAGTAGCCCCTGCAGGAAAAAACACACCCACGCCTATCATCCTGGAACAGATGTCAGGAAGTATGAAGCGGAAACTAAAGAGGAGATTGGGTAAGCTTCTAAATGGCTCATAATTACTCCTGGTGAAAAAATTAAATCGATAGTCATCTATTAAGATATAGGATAAATTTTTCGGATTTTTTTAATTTTTGGCTATTATTAATTCCTCGTAGTTGGTAATATTTTCAATTTTTCAGGGCAGATGGTTAGATAGATCTTAGAGCTTAAAATCAATATCATCTGGCAAATTCATTAAATAGTGCTGAACCAGGGAAAACAAATCTGGTTGGGTGTTTAACGTTGTAATTACCCAACAGAAAAAATTGTTATGAAAAGCAATATAATCAAGTGCCTATATCAATTAAATAGGGGCTGATATAATGTTTAATCCGTTAACGGCACTTTGGAAGTGGCTTTTGAAACCGGATACGCCGTCTGATCGACAGATGACCCGAGTTACCGAGCCCAGACTGTCCTGTAATGAGATTATACTTGCGCAACGAGCAATGGCTGGTTTAGAAAAACGGGGCTATCTTCACGCGAGAGAAGCTAGAGTCGATCGAGTTGCAAATCATATTTATTTGGTATTTCCGAGCAATGAAGATCCGAAGAATACCGAAGTGGAAATCCGACTCTATTAAGTTTATATTTTATTCTTATTGTTTTTTGAGACGAAACTCAGTACTTCATTTCATCATCCTGCTTTTTTACGGGGTTAAATCCGAGCTATTTCACTGTGGTATAAAATTTCACTGTAATATAAAATTTCACTGTAGTATAAAATTTCACTGTAATAAAAATTTCACTGTAGTATAAATATACTATTGCAAATTAAGACTAGGTATCAGTACGGAGGGCGCTTCTGGGAAGGATTTTATGCGAGGGAGTAATAATAGTGTATCACTATAGGGGCCAAATAAATGAGAATAATTTAGGGGGAAGTTTTTCATTAACCAAAATGGGAAGCATGGAATAGGATTACTCCTTTTACTGCTGCTGGTGGCACTTTATTTGCCCATTGCTTCGGCAGATTCTGAATTTAATTATCCAAGGACTTTAGATCATCCCTGGGATCATTTTCCTATTACTGTATATATAGATAACAAAAATATACCTCCTCATTATAGTCACAGTTATTACACGCAGATAGAAAAGGCTCTGAGTTACTGGGAAGAAGGAGGAAATGGTAAACTGTGGTACACTCCGGTTTTTAAAATTGTTGATTCAGAAAATGCTGATATCAGGATAACATGGGTCGAAAACCTTGAGAAAAATCAGAGTGCTCCTTCAGGAATTGCAGGGTATACAACTCCACATATTGAAAATGGGCGATTTGTACACGTAGAAATGGTCCTTGGTGTTGGGGACTATAAGGGGACTGATTGGATCCAGTATGAAGATGAAACAGTGCTTTTCCTTGCAAAGCATGAGATAGGGCATGCCCTGGGGTTGGAGCACAGCAGTGACAAAGAGGATATTATGTATCCTGACTACAAACAGAAACACGATTTGAGCTATTTCCTGACGAATAAAGACGGTTTTTTGCTTCTTGCGACTTATGGAACTATTGCTGTTATTTTCTTCCTCGTTGTAAGCAGGCTACTTGACAGAGGAAAAAAATAAACTCTCAGGACAAGCTTAAAGTTAAAAATACATATGTTATACCTTGAAAAACGGAAAAATGCACTTAATGGCCGACAATTAAACAGAATGGGTTCCTAATTATTTGCTCATTAAATATTGATTAAGAGGCTTTTGATTGTGTTCTTTCCAAGCGGGATAGTTGCTTAAACTCTTATTAAATGGTTTAAATTTTATTAAATGGAAGGAATTACATATGAAAATCCACTGCATCCGGCACGTCGAATTTGAAACTCTGGGAACTATTGTTGAATGGATAGAAAAAAGAAATCACTCTTTATCAAACACCCTTTTATACAGAAATGAGAGCTTTCCCAGGCTGGACAACTTCGACCTTCTCATAATTATGGGTGGGCCAATGAACATTTACGAGTATGAAAAATACCCCTGGCTGAGGGAAGAGAAAGTGTTTATCGAAGAAGCAATCTCTGCAGGAAAAGCGGTACTTGGAATCTGCCTTGGCGCTCAGCTTATTGCCGATGTCCTCAAGGTTGAGGTGTTTAAAAACAATTATAAAGAAATTGGATGGCTTCCAGTCCTTACAATCAAACAGGAAATACTCGATACTTCCTTTGTGAAAAATGTTCCTGATGAATTTACTGCTTTTCACTGGCATGGAGATACTTTCAGCCTGCCTGAAGGAGCAAAGCAACTTTTTGAAAGTGAAGCCTGCAAAAACCAGGGGTTTATTTATAAAAACAGGGTAATTGGATTGCAGTTCCATCTGGAGATGACTAACAGGACAATCCGAAATGTAATTGAAAACTGCAGAAATGAACTGATTGAGGGAAAGTATATCCACAATGAAGAGGAGATGCTAGATAAAGACGCACTTCTTGAAGAATCAAAGCTATTAATGTTCACGCTACTAGATAATTTTGAAGGAATGATTGCTCCCTAAAAAGGAGAAATAATGTGCTTTAAAAAAGAAAAATGCTGCCTGAGAATATCTTTTTTGACGTAACGAAGTGTAATTAAAACTACTTACAAGGAAATAAAGTATAGCCTGTTGATAATGATTAATTAAAATGAATTCATAGAATTATTAAAATAAAATCACAAGATAAATCACAAGATTTCTCTCAATAAATCTTAAAAACGAGGCTATCTATATTATTTGCCTCAGCTCAATGTTTGCATTCTTATGATTTATGCTGTTGAGGCTTGTATTTCTCAAGCCTCATTTGAGTAGTCAATTCTGTCTATTACTTTTTTCTTCAACGCTCTTTCCCTATTGAGAAAGCTTTTCCAAGATTACACCCTATGCTGTAGTAGCTTCTGTTCCCTGTTCCATAAACGACAGGTCTGATTTTCTCGATATCAGCGTTTCCGTTTTCGTCAAGCACAGATTCCTCGGCCTTGATATCAACTATTTCTCCTACAAACAGAGTGTGAAGCCCTATTTCAAGGGTGTGAAGGAGTTTGCACTCAATGATGACCGGAAACTCCCCTACATAGGGAGCAGGTACAACCTCACTCCTAATAGGGGTAAGGCAGGCTGTCTCGAATTTATTTTCATCCCTGCCGCTTGCGATGCCTAAGTAATCGGCTTCTTTTACGTAGTCTTCGGAAGGAATATTTACGGTAAATGCCTTGTTTTCCACAATGCCGGCATAGCTGTAGGTTGCTTTTCTTAAGGATACGCTGATGCATGGAGGGTTCGAACAGCAGATTCCAGCCCAGGCTACAGTCATGGCATTAGGCTGTCCATTCATGTCATAGGTACCGACTACCCAGGTTGGTGTCGGGAATGCAAGTGGCTTTGCTCCGATGGATTGTTTCATGATTTATTCTTCTTTTCGATAATACAAAGGCTTTTCCGTATTAGTTTCTAGATTAATTTTAAAAGTAGCAACTATTTTAACGATGTTTAGAAATAGGGCTTAAACTAAAATAATTATAATAATGGCAACACTTAGTAAAGAAATATGAAATAAAGACTGCAAAAAAGTGAAGTGAGATATTTAGATAAGTACTATAGAAAAGAACAATATAAAACGAATTCTATTGTTCTGCTTTTTTAATAGGAGCCTACGTGGTTGTAAGCGATTGTTAGAAGAGAGAGGTATAATTTATCCTCGATGGCTTCGCCCGAGATTTAAGTCTCTGCCTTCGCTTGATTAAGATATATGGTATAATACCAACAAATATTATATATTGCTATCAATCCCAGTGATGCCACAAATGTGTCTTGTAGGTTCATTAAATATGCTGGTAAAAAGAAATACATTATTATATTACTAACCACAAGACAAAATAAAGCTATAATGCTGTTTTTTAGTAGTTCACCATCAGCGACGTATGAAAAGAAGTCCATACCTATATTAATACAGTTGAAATTATTTAAACCTGAGTTCGGGATAGGTTGTGCCTACAAAGGTGTCCACACGTTACAGTACGACCTTGATCTTACAACGCAATTTTGATCCTATCTTTAAGATACCCGTTATAAGGTGTACATATGTTACGCTACGTGGCGCCAGTGGGCTCTCGGGATATGTGTAGAAATTAATCCTTGGCTTTGAGCCAGAGGCTCTAAGAAGGAAGTGATCAATTTATCCCGAAAACTAGTAAAATCATATTTTTCATTGTTCTAACTAATAGACTGAAAGGCTGACTGAATTTTGATACAGCCTTCCAGTAGCGCTATATATCTTTTTTGATAATACAAAATGATTTCGTAATCTATCATCCTGAATTTCTACGATTTCGAAATATCTTGTGGCCAAATTTTAAAACTCCCGTCTATTTGGCAAATTTCTCGAAAACTTATCATTTCTGCTTTCATTAAGGCGTTTTTCCTCTTTAGAGCTTGTACTAATCTCTTAATAAAGATTATCGCAATTTTTTCTGTTAATCCTGATTTTTTCACCGGATTCATTGCTTTGTTTGAAAACTTTATCGGTCTGAAATTATTATATATATTACATAGTTGCCGTTATATATTAGGTGAGATATAGGATAAATACAGGAGTATTTATTTCAATTACTCTCCTTTCCGGACGATCTCACAAATAAAGGGTTTCTCTGGCAGGGAAATTTCAAGGGGGTGCAAGACTGAAAGATATGAAGGATTTTGGCAAGCTATTGCTCAGTGCATATCTTATGAAGAAAATCAATTCAAGGGTATCTCGAAGTCGTGGAGGAATAATAAGTAAATACGCAAAGCTAATGCTTGTAGGATATCTCTTCAAGAAACTTAAACTTGTGAACATCAAGTCAGAGAAATTTGAAGGAAAAGTAGAACCTGTAAAAATAGCTGAACCAGTAGAAACCGTAGAACCAGTAGAAGAAACTGCATTGATTGAAACAGAAGAAAGGGGGTCTTCAAGGATGAGAATTGCCAAAATTGCTATGGGTGCTCTTGCAGGAGCTACATTAGTATATGCTATGAAGAAACGTGCTGCTAAAAAGAGGGCATATAAAATACAAGTGGAATAAACTGAAGTGGAATGAAGTTAAAGGAAGGCATAAAACCGATAAAATGAATTAATGATTAAATCCCTACTGGGAGCATTTGCAGGTGCTAAAGCAAAGATTTTGCCTTCCAAAATAAAATCGCTTCTTTTAACCAATTTACTTTTTAATTTACTTTTTTATTCTTTTCTATTCTTTCTTATTGTTTTTATTCTTCGAGACTCTCAAACTAGCTCTTAAGATTCCTGATCTAATTTGACAATTGTTTTTTAGAAGTATCTCCAAAATGAATTCTTGCCTCCAATCTTATTTTGCAATTCTATTAGCATAAGTAGTTGATATGCTACGAAGCAAGAGAGAAGTTCAAAATATGCATATGAAATTAAGGTGATCACTTGAGACTCCCATGAAAAAAGTCAACAAGACGCCCTCCGGAATAGGTTTTTGAGAGACAGGTAATGCAGGTAAAAAATTAGATAAAATCTTAATTTTTCATGAATTCTACATTTTCAGCTATTCCTCTATAGGTAGGCATAGACGTAAATTCATATGTGAACAATTTATGAATATTAAATTTTGGAAAAGAATAAATATTTATTAAGATTAGTAACTCTGTGGAAAATAATAGAAACCTGGGTTATCTTGGATTTTTAGGCTTTTTAGGAATTCAAGGAGTAGTAGGAATATTGACTGGAAATCCCGGAATGGCAGGATACATGGCCTTTTTTTGTTTCTTCATCTTTTTTAAGTATTTCAAAGAAAAATAATTTCTAAAATAATCTCTATTTTAACTGACTTTCAAAGATGTACGAATAATGCATCATTCGATAACGAAAATAGATAGTCCCCAAGAGAATACAAAAATGGTCTTATTGATGGTGAAAATTAATAGCTATTATACTGATATGTAGTATAACCTCAAAATATTATGAATCTGAAGGCTCTAGGCATATTGGTTTAAAAAACAAAAATTATGGAGGTTTGTGAAATCGTTATCAGGTAGACCATTTCAGTTAAAATGATAACTATGCAGTCTATGGTTATCGTTTTTTTACTATCTTGAAAGATGAGTTTAACTGTATCCTTCGGTGAACACTATTTGATCACTGCCAATTCCATCGATGTTTTGATTTTGACTAGATAGTTATCAGAATTGCGATCATAAATATGGTCCTGCGTGTGATTAAGTACCCTCATATTGAGCTTATCGACATGCCCTCCAACCGGACAGAAAACTAAATTGGCAAGTGATTACATAGGCAATGTTGTTCTATAAGGTAGTACTTCGTATGGGTAGGCTAATCGCACTATTAAGTTGACTTTTCTTGGACCGCCAATTCTTTGATTGGCTCAAACAACTGAACAAAAATACCAATGTTCAATATTACAAATTTTATTACACACATTAAAAATATATCATAACATTTGGTAAAATAATTTATTTCTTTTGAAAAAATTGAGCTGAAAATTGCAAAAATAGAAGTAAGACTAAAAAGGGCTAAATGACTTAAAACTAAAAACAGACTCGGATTAATCGCTTATTTTTAAAGCACTTACTATTACTTCTTGGTTTTTAAGGCTAATTTGGGTAATATAAATTAATTAAATATAGTATACTATTGAAATAACATTACCCCATTGAGATAAATATTTATAGTAAGTATAACGTAATTATATTAAAGTAAAAACTTAAAAATTTTACAGTGGGGGAAAAATGAAAATTCGAGTAGTTAGTTCCCGAGAGAAGATTGTCACTCTCAATCTAAACGAGCGTGTTGTCCATCTGCCTTTCAGGCAGTCAAACAAATATATCTTTGGATCAGCCGAAAACTGTCCCAAAGTTGAGGTACTCCAGTTACTGCAATCTTACATGGGATTTCAAAGTCCATTAAAATGTTCCTTGGGATGCAGATAATTAAGCTCATCGATAGAGGTATTTGGGGCACAGGAAGGACTTAAACTAATATTATAGTTTCAGTCTTCAATAATCATAAGATAAAGGCAATGAAAAATGCAGGTAAATCCTCAAAAATATTGAGAAAGAGGTTTCAAGGAAAACAGGGATGAATCCAGAAATGGTTGCTTATATTTTGGAATTAGTTCATAAACAGAAATAATTCTAAGATAAATCGAGGAGGAGTGAGGGTTTTGTTGAAAAAATGGTTTATATTACTTCTAGTTATTTCCTGCACTATCTTTACTGTTTCGTCCGGGTGCAGCGAAAAAAGTAACGAAAACATCGCTCAAGATGCGGTTGAAAACAATAACGAAGATATCTCTAAAAACTCAGAGGAAGAAACTAATGTGGAAGTTGAACACGCAGAAAACTCAGCTAACTGGTGTCCTGTAGGCACTTCCATGAAACAGATAGACCCTACGACAGGCGAAGTATTTACAATAAAAGTTACGGGAATAGAAACTGTTGACGGGGTACCAATGTGCAAAGCTGTTGGTGAAACGAATGCTAAAGATGATGATTATTCCAAAGTAGACTATCTCTGGTCCCAGGATGGAAACACTTCCTTTTGGGCTGTCTATGATAAATCCGGAAATCGGATTTCCGAAGTCAGTGTGAAAGAAGGTAAGATGAAAATAGTGGATAAGGATGGAAAAGTAACGGAAATTACTACAAGTTCATAAATAGAGGTGTAGGAACTGTTAGAAATTTTGGTTCTATAAAGCTATCGGTGATAAAACAAAACTATGCATCGATTCAAAATAGAAGCATAATTTAGGATTTGATTGCAGTTCCAAACACAAACAGGAATTTAAAGTCATTTAGGAACCTAAAAACACGGACAGCACAGGGGCACAAAAAAGCTCGCTATACACTCTATAATCACAGAAAACGTGAAACGCGCGCAAAAAACTGTGCCCATCTTCATAATTCCCTGTTTTCCAAGCTTTCTGTTGTTTACTTACTCGTTTGAGATTAGCTAAGAGATTAGCTAAGGAATGTGTGTACAATAATCTCTCCTTGCATAAATTAAAACGTTTATTTTTTTACATATTTTAGAATCTGTACACTAGAAAGATAAGGTACTATAATTGAGCTAAAATGTCAATTGACTGCGTTTATTCTTTAAGATGAGCTTATAATCCTAAGAGTAGTGTGGTATCAACCAATCACTTTGCAGAACCCTGTGAAAAAGCACACATCCACTAACCAAATATATAATTCATGCCTTTTTTTCTCTAAATCAAGAAGTAAGCCTTTATAGAGGTTTTTAATCTCAATGAAAAACATTTAAAACAAATGTTGATTTATCCTATCAGGGTTATAGTAAGAAATGACTCACAGAAGAAGGAGTAAAGCAACTTCTTAATTGCCCAATTTTGAAAAAATAAAATAAAGAAGAGAGTTAATTAGAAATGAGTTAATTAGAAATGAGTTAATTAGAAATGAGTTAATTAGAAATGAGTTAATTAGAAATGAGTTAATTAGAAATGAGTTAATTAGAAATGAGTTAATTAGAAATGAGTAATTAGAAATGAGTTAATTAGAATGAGATAATTAAAAAAGAGTTAATTAAATTGTAGGTAAGAAAGCCTTTTAGAATCTTTTAAGTGATCCACAGGGCATGGTCCAATTTTACGTAATTCAGTTCTTTACTCAATTAATTTACTACCTATTAATTTATTACTAGTTAAGTTACTTTAGTTAAGTTACTTTAGTTAAGTTACTTTAGTTAAGTTACTTTAGTTAAGTTACTTTAGTTAAGTTACTTTAGTTAAGTTACTTTAGTTAAGTTACTTTAGTTAAGTTACTTTAGTTAAGTTACTTTAGTTAAGTTACTTTAGTTAAGTTACTTTAGTTAAGTTACTTTAGTTAAGTTACTTTAGTTAAGTTACTTTAGTTAAGTACATACCTTCTTCGTACGTCTTCTCTATACATCAGGGACTTGCCCTATGGACCAATTATATGTATGTAATTAAACGTATAAAAGAATTATGATGAATCATCATTTTTTAGCAGTAATGTTGTTTTAAATCCGCGATGGCGCATAAAATCTAAAATCTCGATCTTCGCCAGTCGAGTTGCGGCTCGACAATGCGCCGTCCGTTTCGTTTGCTTTGCTCGTTCAAGCGGACTTATGCTTTTTCAAAAAGAATAAGGTCTTTAAGCGGAGTCAAATTTAAAATTCAAGTTCAAGACCCACATGGCAGTGATCTGAGCCTGTGATTTCGCGGTAAATGGGTTCCCAGGTAGAGAAGTCACCGGATAGAATAGATGTCTTGTTTGGACAATAACTAAACTTACTGAAGGATCTTTATGGCATGAAAATATTGATCTCACAAAATTGATTCGTACAATGCCCAGAAATTCAATGGATAGGAATGATAGAGCATCAACATTCTATTATCGAATTTCTGTCTGTTACAGACTCCTCAATTATTATTATTCAGTTGAATATCCAATACTAAAATCGGAAATGGATAAATATAGTATTCGAAGTTGTGCAAAGATTCGTTAACTGATGAAAAATGAAGATCTTTTCTACAATACTTAATATTTTAAAGCTGCTTCTTGAAAATACAGAGAATTAAAAACGATTGTGAATGCTTTCAATGCAAACTACTTCCAATAAGAATGTACATAGATTATATTTAAACCTCTTAGAAAGTGGGGATAGAGGAGAAAATAGCCTGAAATTAGAAGCTAAAACCGAATAAATGCATAGGTTTTACCAGAAAATCTATGCATCAATAACATCAGAAAAACAGAAACTTTATCACATAACTCTTGACTTTGCATCTGCAATATTTTACAGATCTTTCTGTACACTGCCGCTTTCTTTGTTAGTGAGAAGGAGGGATTGCAATACTAGCTTGGGTCAAGAAAAAAGCACCATAAAGTATTTATCTAACAAAGTAATTTGCAGTATAACTGACTAATCAGTCAATTTAGAGATGATGCATGAAAGAACAGGTCAAAGATAAAAAAACAGCCATTATGGAAGCAGCCCTGAAGCTTTTCACTGAAAGAGGCTTCCACGGTACATCCACTGCTCAGATTTCGAAAGAAGCAGGTGTAGCCACAGGCACCCTTTTCAATTACTTTCCCACAAAGGAAGACCTTATAAACAGCCTGTATTTCGAAGTAAAAGGGCAATTAAGTCAAAGTATGGGGAAAGAAATTGAAGCACAGAGTACCTTTCAGGATAAATTAAGAAAAATATGGTCAAATTTAATCAACTGGGGAGTAGACAATCAGGAAGAATTTCTTTTTGTCGGGCAGTTCTGCTATTCTCCTTATATAACAAAATTTACACAAGAAGAAGTGATGAAAGAGTATGTCTTTCTCCATGATCTTGTGAATGAAGGAACAAAAACAGGAGAGATCAGAGACTTTTCCGAGGAGCTGGTCATTGCAATGTTTTATCATGGTAGCAGGACGGTAGTGAATCTGATCCTTGATTCAGATTCATCACAAGATAAAAATAAGTTTATCGAAGATGGATTTCAGATTATCTGGAATGGTTTAGCTAAGAAATAATTTTTTTTCACTCTACATGTGAGTGACCAGTCAATCAGGTACAAAAATTAACGGATGATTTATCGTAAAAATAAGCAGCCAATCAGAAAATCATCCCTAGATACTAAAAATAGTTTGAAGAAACCAGGTGAATGGAAAATGTTGTACAGAAAAATGCCTAAGAATGGAGACGAACTTTCTATACTTGGATTTGGGTGCATGCGCCTTCCAGTGAAAGAAGACGGTAGTATAGATGAAGAAAGAACCACCAAGCAGGTACGCTATGCAATCGACCACGGAGTAAACTATGTTGATACGGCCTGGCCCTATCACATGGGACAGAGCGAGCCTTTTTTAGGTCGTGCTCTTGCTGACGGATATCGAGAAAAGGTTAAACTTGCCACAAAGCTTCCTTCCTGGCTTATAGAGAGCCGAGAGGATATGGATAAGTTCTTGAATGCTCAGCTGGAGAAACTCAAAACAGACCACATCGACTATTACCTCATCCACGCTCTCGTTGGTGAACTGTGGGACAATGTTGAAAAGCTGGGTGTAGCTGATTTCCTTGACAAAGCCAAAGCTGACGGCCGCATAATTAATGCAGGTTTCTCCTTCCACGGATTAGCTGACGATTTCAAACGGATAGGAGATGCCTACGACTGGGATTTTTGTCAGATCCAGTACAACTTCCTGGACGAAAAGAACCAGGCAGGTACTGAAGGTTTGGAATATGCAGCTTCAAAAGGCCTTGGAGTAATCATTATGGAGCCCCTCCGCGGAGGGAACCTGACAAAAACCGTGCCTCAATCCGTGAAAGAGATCTGGGACGAAGCCCCGATAAAGAGATCCCCTGCGGAATGGGCACTCCGCTGGGTATGGAACCACCCGGAGGTCACGGTCGTCCTTTCAGGCATGAATGAGGAGGAGCACATTCAGGAGAACCTCAGGATTGCAGAACAGGCATACCCGGATTCGCTGACAGAAGCGGAACTACAGCTGATAAAAAGAGTGGAGAGCAAGTATCGTGAACTGATGAAAGTGGGCTGTACCGGCTGCCAGTACTGCATGCCCTGCCCGGCGGGTGTCAATATTCCACTCTGTTTCGAGGAGTATAACAACCTGTACTTGGTCGACAATCCCGACGGGGAACGGTTCATGTATGCGGCACGGCTGGGCGGGGCTGTCGCTCTCGGGGAACCCGAGTTTGCATCCCTGTGCGTCCAGTGCGGACAGTGCGCTGAGAAATGTCCCCAGCACATTGACATACCTACGGTTCTCAAATCCGTTGTGGAAGAACTGGAAGGACCCGACTTTGAGCAGAGAGTTGCCATGGCAAGGGAGATGTTCAAAAAGCAGGATTAAAAGCGAGAAAGTTGAAGAGATGGAATAACAAAATGAAGAAATTGTTTAAGTTGAATTTTATCGAAAGATAAACAATATCTCCATTTTTCCATTGTTTATCTTCATGTTTCGTTAATTATACTAATTCCACTTTAGAGTTTTGAATTTTTTACCACAAAATGCAAAGCGACAACCAGATTCTTCTAAAAATCAAGCTTGTATAAGTATAAAGCGAGATTATAACGAGCCTCTAAACTAATAATTTGTTAACTAAAAACTGTAATTTAAACTGTTTATTGCTAAAGTATCTAATTCTTCTGGGCGAAGGGTGTCACATGGATCTTACTGATATATTAAGTGCCGTTAAAGAAGGAAAGATGGACCTTAAGACTGCTGAACAGCAGGCTTGTGGTTTGGGTTTTGTCTCTTATGCAGGCATTGCAAAACTTGATTCCCATAGAAAAAGCAGAACAAGAGTTATTGAGGCTATCCTTGCAGACTGCAAGGAGCCGGAAGATGTGGTGGAGCTTGCCAGAGTAATAGTATTTCAGAGCAGAAGAGCCCTTATTACCCTTGTCTCTCCAAAGCATCTTGAAGTCCTGAGGCTAGCATTTGGTGAAGAAGAACTTGAGTGGAACAGCAGGGATCTCACTATAGTTATTCACGATGAGGCTCCTGTACAAAAAACCGGTGGAGTTGTAGGGATAATTTCAGCAGGTACGGCAGATATGCCAGCTGTGGAAGAGGCTCGCGTTATTGCCTCAGAAATGGGCTGCGAAATTATTGCCATATATGACGTAGGGGTTGCGTAAAATCGGAATTACAGAAGTGGAAACATGAGAAAGCTTAAAAAGATGGTGTTGTACTTATTCAGTATTTTGCTTCTATTGGGTGTTAGTATTACATTGTTTATAAACTTAGACCCAGCTTTCGGTGGAAATCCAACGAAAGAACAACAAGAAAGGTATCAACACTTAAATAATTACGTTAATGGGAAATTTGTTAATGAGGTTCCAACAGATGTCACGAATTCCTCAGATGCTTCATCAACGAATAAGGATTCTACTTCAGAGGTTAAAGACCGCAATCCGGCTGGTCCAATTCCTGTTTCTGCCATTGACTGGAATAAAATTAAAAGTGAAAATGATAGCTTGACTTGGTTTGGACACTCTGCATTTCTGCTTAGCATTGATAATAAAAAGTTATTGATAGACCCTATGTTGAGCCCTATAGCCTCACCGGTTTCATTTGCGGGAGTTAGGAGATATAACTATAGTAAAGATATTATGTTGCATCTTATTGATGAAATGCCGCCTATTGACGCAGTTTTTATTACGCATGACCATTATGACCACCTAGATTATCAGTCTATTGTAAAGCTAAAGAGTAAAGTATCACATTTCTTTGTTCCTCTTGGGGTTAGTGCTCATTTGATTCGATGGGGTATTCCAAAAGAAAGAATTACGGAACTAAATTGGTGGGAAGAAACGAAGTATCAGGGCTTAACCGTTGCCTTGACACCAGCCAGACATTTCTCTGGAAGAGAACCATTTAATTTAGATACTACACTATGGGGTGGATGGGTCATTCTGGGGAAAAACACTCGTCTATTTACTAGCGGGGACGGCGGATATGACACCCATTTTAAGGAAGTAGGAAAGAAATACGGACCTTTTGATATAACCTTAATTGAAGGAGGTCAATATGACCGGAGATGGGCGGATATTCATATGACACCAGAGCAATCTGTCCAAGCCAATTTAGATGTAAATGGTAAGACTATGATGTTAATGCATTGGGGAGCATTTACATTAGCTAATCATGGTTGGAAAGAACCAATAGAACGAGCACTAAAAGAGGCAAAGAAAAGAGAAGTAAATATAATTGCCCCAAAAATTGGTGAAACTGTTCTATTAGATTCAGACCTTCACATGCCTCTAACTTCATGGTGGAATTTTTGAAAGGGTATTAGCTATTGAGATTGTGCCTGGAATATGGGATCAGAGGAAGCAAAGTAATGGAAATGGTATATGAAATTAGAAAAGCTGTTTCGAAGGAGAAGAGTCATAGGTATGTTGGAAAATTATTTTTCAATTTTTTGCATTCTATCTTTCTTTGTAGGGATTACTTTTATATAACATTAAAACTTATTGACTGACTGGTCAGTCAATAATAGTCCCTGATCGAGTAAATGATTAAGAAAGAATATCATGAAAACTTTAAGGGGAGCAAAATATGAATAAATCAAAGTTAAGTGAGAGTGTAATTTTCCCGAAAGGTGAAAAACTTCCGGAACAGTTCAGTAGGTATTTTTCAGGTAACGCATGGCTTAACATGCTAGTGCCAAGAGATGATGAATTCAATTGTCCGATTGGCAATGTAACATTTGAACCAGGCTGTCGAAATAACTGGCATAAGCATCCGGGTGGACAGATTCTGTTAGTAACAGGTGGACGTGGTTACTATCAGGAGGAAGGAAAGCCTGCACAGGAACTTAATCCTGGTGATGTAGTAAAAATCGCTCCAAATGTAAAACACTGGCATGGAGCGGCACCTGACAGCTGGTTCGTACATCTTTCCGTAGAGACAAATGTTAATGCAGGCCCGGCAGAATGGCTGGAACCCGTAACTGATGAAGAATATAACAATTTATGATAGCATCATCAAGAATTGAAATTGCAGGAAGTAGAGTAGATCGAGTAAAAAAGATTATTAAGACAATAACGAGGTATGAGAATGAAAGTATTATTGGTAAATGGAAGTCCGCATAAGAAAGGCTGCACCTATACGGCCCTTACAGAAGTGGCAGAGACTTTGAATAAAGAAGATATTGATACAGAAATTTTCTGGGTGGGAACAAAGCCTCTGGTGGGTGCACTGCCTGTATGAAATGTGCAGGAATAGGTAGGTGTTCCTTTGATGACAGGGTCAATGATTTTCTGGACATAGCCAAAGATGCCGATGGATTTATTTTTGGTTCGCCGGTGCATTATGCCGCGGCAAGTGGTGCGATTACGTCTTTCATGGATCGGGTTTTCTATTCGGACTTGTTGGGAGGCAAACAGTCTTTTTATCTGAAAACCAGCGGCAGCAGTTGTTTCCGCGAGGAGAGCAGGAACAACAGCCACTTTTGACCAGATCAATAAGTATTTCACCATTTCACAGATGCCTATTATTTCTTCCCGCTACTGGAACATGGTTCATGGAGCACAGCCGGAGGACGTTAAAAAAGACTTGGAAGGATTGCAGACCATGCGTGTGCTGGCCCGGAATATGGCATGGTTTTTAAAGTGCAAGGAGGCTGGGGACAAAGGCCGGCATTCCTCTCCCTGAGAAGGAAGAAAACATCTTCACCAATTTTATTCGGGAATAATTCGATCAATATCGTATCTTTTCCAAGGGATTAATTATTATTTAAAATTTCGGAACGAATAATGAAATAAAGCGAGGAATAAGAAATGATGAATTTAAAAGAAGAAAAATGTCTGATAGCCTATTTTTCACGTGCGGGAAATAACTATGTCAGTGGAAATATTGTGAATTTGCCAATTGGTAACACAGAAGTAGTAGCAAAGATGATTCAGGAAATAATTGGAGGTGATCTTTTTCGTATTGATCCTGTAAATTCTTATCCAGACGATTATACGGAAACCACCGAGGTGGCAGAAAAAGAACTGCATGACAATGCCAGACCGGAGCTTTCTAGCCATGTAGAAAATATGGATTCTTATAATGTGATATTCCTGGGTTATCCTAACTGGTGGGGAACCATGCCGATGCCGGTGTTTACATTCCTGGAAGAATATGATTTTTCTGGAAAAACTATTAGTTCCATTTTGTACACATGAAGGAAGCGGATTAGGCCACAGTGAAAAAGATATTGCAAAACTTTGTCCGAAAGCAACGCTTTTGAATGGATTGGCCCTCCATGGCTCTCGTGTAAGCGCTGCAAAAAAAGATGTTACGGATTGGTTGAAAAAGCTAGTACCATGAAAACTTAATTGTGGATCATCAATTTGATCAAAACAATATCAGCTGATGGAAGTCACCAGAATAATATGTTCTATATTTGGGTTTTCATGGTACTAGTGTCATGGCAATTTAATTATTTCACATAATACTTTGACATTTTCTCATCCGCATTCTTCTTCGTAAATTTCCATTCTATTTTCTTTTTTTGTTCATTCCTTCTCTTTGTCCATGCACCCACTTCATGGGTAAGTGCCTCCATGTCACCGATCCTTCGATCCGTACATTCGATATCCATTACATTGATTTCTATTTCCGCGGCATTAAGCCAACTTGCATGTTTTGGCGTAAAATGGAATTCTATCTTTTCCAGAATCTTTTTTGCTTCATCTTCGCTGAATGTTTCGTAAAATGACTTTTCTTTATGGATATTGAGGTTATCCGAAACCAGTCGGATGACTTCAGCTTCAGAATATTCTTCGGTAACAAGAATTTTAACGAATTGTGCAAAATCCTTCATTGTTCTTCTTTCGGTTACCTGGGTCACCCTCTTTCCTGCTTTGAATTCTACTGCCATGAATATGTTTGCTGTTCCATTCCTCACGTATTCATAATCATACTTCTCTGAGCTTCCAGGTTTCATAGGAATGGTCGTTGTCTTATCCCTAATCAGTTGCTTTGGTTTCTCATCAAAACAGATGAGAGGTTTTTTAGGGTCGTAATCCTCTTCGTACAGATTAAGAATGTCGTACATCCTTTCTCTATATTCAGAATCAATAGTCTGAATGCACCACATCCGTTTCAACCAGGGCTTAGTTTTGCTTTTTTCAGAATAAGCCTGATGCTCTCTCTGCTTATTGTTTCAAATCCTTCTTTTTTCCTCAGTTCCTCACAAAGGAGTGTAAGCGACCATCTCTTGCTTCCATCGGGAGAACTGGTACATGCTAGAGCAATTATTTCTGCAGCATGTTTTTCTGTATATTTTATAGGTTGACCAGATCTTTTTTTGTCAAAAAGAGAATTTGGAAGACCTTCTTCAACGTATCTCTTCCTTATATTAAAAGTAGTATTTCGAGAAACACCTAATATTTTAGCTATCTCTGTAACGCCTTTCTGCTGGTTTGCAAGGAGAAGGATACGTGCTCGAGTTAGTTCTCTTGCATTTTTATATCCTTTTCCCACAAAGTCCATAAGGAAATTTACCTCATCATCCTCAAGGTGAATAGCTAACATGAAATATAAAAGGGATTCAGAATATATATAGATGACCAATAATTAAATGGTTGAGACACTAGGTATGATTTCATAAACTGTTAGAGTCTACAAGACATTTGTGGATCATTTAGCAAGGGGAGATAAAATGACAAAACGATTAGGTTTTGGCTGTATGAGATTACCACTTCTGGACAAAGATGATCAGACATCATTTGACACAGAGACGTTTAACAAACTGGTTGATACGTTTCTGGAAAGAGGGTTCACTTATTTCGATACAGCGTATACATATCACGGATTCAAGAGTGAGGGAACTGTTAGAGAGGCTCTGGTAAAAAGGCATAACCGAGATGAATTTTCTCTGGCAACAAAACTTCCACCCAGAATGTTAAAATCAGTGGAAGATCAGGAAAGGATCTTCAACGAGCAACTGGAAAATTGTGGCGTTGAATTTTTTGATTATTTCCTGCTTCACAATATTGGTGTAAGTGCTTATCAGCAGGCATGCAAATACGACACATTTGGTTTTGCTTTGAAAAAAAAGGAAGAAGGCAAAATAAAGAACTTCGGCATATCTTTTCATGACACACCAGAACTGCTGGATGAAATTCTAACTGCTCATCCGGAACTGGATTTTGTTCAATTGCAGATCAATTACGTTGACTGGGAGAATCCCGGCATTCAGTCAAGAAAATGCTATGAAGTGGCAAGAAAGCATAACAAGCCAATTGTTGTAATGGAACCTTGCAAGGGTGGAAATCTTGCCTTAGTTCCTGAAAAAGCAGAAGAACTGATGAAAGCATATAATCCTGAAGCATCCATTGCTTCATGGGCAATCAGATTTGCTGCCAGTCAGGAAGGCGTCATGATGGTACTTAGCGGTATGAATACTATGGAACAGATCCTTGATAATACTTCATATATGGCAGGCTTCAAACCCCTGAACGAGGAAGAATACAGGATAATCAACCAGGTAATTGATATTATAAATGAAAATACTGCTATTCCTTGCACAACCTGCAGATATTGTGTAGAAGGATGTCCTATGAATATTGCAATACCGGATTACTTTGCATTGTATAATAGTGCAAAGCGTGCTGTAACTGATAATATTTCAAGTCAGTTTGTTTACTATCTGAACCTTACTTCAAATCATGGCAAGGCTAGCGATTGTATAGACTGTAAACAGTGTGAAAAGGCATGCCCTCAGCATCTAAAGATAACAGAGTACTTAAAGGATGTGTCAGCGGAATTTGAAGCCGGACCGGGATTACCGACAAAATAAAATGAATAATAATTTGACCAAACAGTTTGCAAGCAATTGTCAGTTATGAGGAAGTAGCGAAACGGATTCCGAATACTCGCTAAGATTGAAAAGAGGTTAAATTATGAGTATCAGTGAAACAGCAAAAAAG
>CAVRNH010000090.1:0-27001 GCA_963722085.1 uncultured Methanosarcinaceae archaeon
CGTTTCACCAATTCTGGCTAATATGACATTGGATGGTATCGAAAAGTTGCTTCTGGCTAAATACCCTAAAGGAAGTAAAAATTCAACCAAGGTAAACTTCATTAGATACGCTGATGATTTCATAGTAACTGCTAATTCAGAAGAAACTGCCAGAGAAATTAAAGATATGATTGTTGCTTTTCTCCAAGAACGAGGTCTTGAGCTATCTGATGATAAAACCCTTATCACAAACATTAATGAAGGCTTTGATTTTCTCGGCTGGAATTTCCGCAAGTACAATGGTAAGCTTCTTATCAAACCTTCCAAAAAGTCCATTAAAAGATTCACTGAAACAATCAGTCAAACCATAACGGAAGGAATGGCATGGTCTCAGGAAGTCTTAATTTCCAAACTAAATCCCATAATAAGAGGTTGGACTAACTATCATAATTCAGTGGTCTCCTCGGATGTATTCCAGATACTTGACCATAGAATCTGGGAACTGCTATGGAAATGGGCTAAAAGAAGACATCCAAAGAAATCCAAAGATTGGATCGTCAACAAATATTGGAAAAGAAGCACTTCCAGAAGGTGGAATTTCAGAACAGAGATAAACGGGTTACTGCTTCTATCAAAAACCAGAATCTATAGACACATTCCTTTAAAGCTGCAAATGAATCCATTTCTTGATACGGATTACTTCCGTGAACGTCAAAACAAATTAAGTTTTCGGAAAGGTCACTCCATTTGAAAAAAAAAAAAAGACTGCTGCCTGATACAGAAAAGGTTATAGAATGCTTGAGCCGTATGAAGGGAAACTTTCAAGTACGGTTCTTAGGAGAGGGAAAGCGGGTAACCGCTTTTTCTTATCCGACATGTCCTCAAGAAAATAACATTTTTCTTGCTATCGTTTTTTGATAATTGCTCAAAAGTATCCAGTTATTATCTCAACTGAAGCTTTCAGAAATGAAGTAGAAGCTTTCAATTAAGGCACAAGACTGAAAATTGTGGGACATTTCGAAAACATGTGCTTGAATAGGCAAGGCGATTTTCAGAAAAAACGATAGCGGAAAAAATTGTGAAATTTTAGCGAACATCTGCGGAATGTCAGGGAAATATAATAAAACTATTATTTTCGGGTAGATCTTAAAAGGAGACGGCTTTTGAAGGTTCTACTAAAAATATGATATTTGTTATCTCATGCTTTCAATAACTAAAAAGCCTTCAAAGGCGGCGCAATCGGAGGATTTGAGGGGTCTGGAGCGGAAAATAGAATAAAAAAGTTATATCGCTCCGGTTTTACGATTCTCAGATAATTTTCGTATCCAATTTCAGGTGGCAACAGCATCAAATATCGGGACAACGGAGAAATATAATAAAAGTAGTTTAAAAGACGATTAACAGGTAAGAGACGGTCTTTATAACCGTCTCCTTAGAGTCACAAACTGAGATCCTAAGATTAAGGAAAGCAGGAAATCAGTCTTCCACTTCCATAGCTTGAATTATATCGTGGACTGTAAGTTCTCCTTTACCTACACGCTCTACAAGAGGATAAATAAACGAACAGTCGTCGATTGCCGCCCAGCGTGCTTCTCCTACAACTCTGACAACTTCATCCATTATGGCGCCACAAGTTTTACAATATTTTTCCTCACTCTCTATTCCACATGCTTCACATTTCATCAAAACACCTCTATAACCTATAGGATGTAATAAATAAAAAAACTGTGGTGATATGTGGTCATATTTGTACTTTAATAGAAAAATCCGAAAAAAATCTGAAAAAATATTCGATGAAATCACAAAAACTGAGACTTTTTATCCTTTTATGGTTTTTGACTGATTGCAGCATACTGTCAGCTGAATCAGTGCTAAATTTTTGACTATCTCAGAAAATATTGAAAAGCATCTTAACTCAATTCCTTGGCATCCTTTAAGTATCCAATTTCCGCTCGCCCATACTCTTAGTACTTGTAACGAAATAACTTAGGTTATGAATGATTTAGCTAAAATTAATAATGGTTACCTTGATAGTGAAAGTTATTTAAAACATTTTTAAATATTATCTAAGTTATTTCGCCGCAAGCACTTAATTCAGCTTTCTTCACGAACCCTGGCATTCTTCTACGAATTTCGTTATTTCCCTGGCTGCGGTCTCACAGCTGACAACAAAAGGTTTTTCCGTTATTTTGATAGTAAGAATAGACTTACCATCCCATAAGAAAGTCGCAGCAACCCCTTTGCCAGAAAGTTCTCCACTGTCTCCCGGCGGGACATCGATACCGTAGTCCTGAAGCTTTGTCTTCATGCACTCAAACGTACCAGGTGTAACATTAAGAAAAGTTTTAGGTTCACAACCTTTCCCTCCAATCTGTGCGTGTGCTAATCCAACAGAAAAAGCTAAGCATAACACTAGCAGAGAAGCCATCAATTTCCTGTTCATTCTTTACCCCCAATTGCGAAATCGGCCGTTCGAGTCGACCGCATATGCAGACTAAATTAAACAAAATACAATTTAATATAAAGCAATTTAATACAAATAAATCAATAATAATTGTCCGATTTATAAGTAGTTATTCATTGACAATGGGATTTAGTACGATCCGCCTATAAAATCATAATAATTGCTCCAATGCATAGACAATATACTCATGACCGATGGAAACTTTTCATTACTATACGGGCTTTTGATTAATGGCGGTCAACTGCCGACGGTATCAATACTAACTTTAACGATCTTAGAAAACAATAAAAAGCGTCTCAATTTCGGCGGTAACAGCTTTAAATTCTTACAGATTAAATGTTATTCTGGTAAAGATGGAAGGCAGGAGCTTGAATTATACGGTCCTGATCGAGCAGGATGAAGACGGCATATATTGCAAAAGTTCCTGACATTCCAGGTTGTTACACTCAGGGAAAAACAGTTGAACAGGCTATGGAACGTATAAGAGAAGCAATACAGTCTGCCTTGGAGTTAAAGGATTATAAGATTTTTTTCCTCCATTATTTTTGTCTCTTCGGTTAGTTTTTGAGTAGTTTTGCGGGTAGGTTAACAGGCGGATATAAGGCTACCAAACCTTTTCTTTCGTGTATCCCGGAAAAGCCGCGCTTTAGCGCGGAAATGACCCATGAGGACAGCTAATAAGGCTGCTCGGTTTTGGACTTTTTATTTTCTGAACTGGCTGCTCTTTCATTCAAGATTGTTTAAACGATAACCAACGAAATTATACTGCGTGTAGAAAGCTTCCAGGCACAAAGAGTTGTTCGAAAAAATCTCTTCTTTCCTGAAAAAAGAAGGAGCAACAAAGGTAGCTGTTTTTGGATTTTATGCAAGAGGAGAAGAAAAGCCGGGAAGCGATATCGACGTTCTCGTGGAGTTTTCCGAAATAAAAGTCTATTCACTATGGTCAGGATTGAGAGAGAGTTGTCAGAGTTTCTGGGGGCAAAGCTCGATTTGCTTACCGTGGAGTCAATAAGTCCGTACCTTATTGAATGAATTAAAAAAGAAGCGAAAGTGATCTCAACATGAAAAAGGATGACCCAGTTTACCTTAGCCATATCCTCATTCATTGAACGTATCAAACAATATACTGAAGGTATGGAAAAGATAATTTTCTATCCAGCGACCTGGTCCAGGATGGGAGGATCAGGCAAATTGAGATCATAGATTAAGAAAGTCGCTATCGGCACTCATTTTCCAGGCTCTATATCTATTCAGGTCATCTTTAATAAGGCTAGCTGCAAAAGCAAGCGCAGCGATATCATCCACAAATCCCATTAAAGGAATAAAATCAGGAAAAATGTCAATTGGATTTATTAGATACAAGAGAGCAAATATTCCTACGATTACCGTTTTCTTTGGAACCGGGTATTTCCCATTATAGGAATCATATAACATAGAAAACAATAATTCTAAATAATCCCAAATTTTCATAGGATCTGCTGGGCGGTTACGAGTTCTTCTTACTTTTTCAGGAAAAACCACTATGGCGTCAGAAGCCTGATTTGGATTAGCTTTAGATTGTTCAAGATCTGCTTCAATTTGCTTCATTCTGATGTTCTCGATTTTATTCATGATAATCCCCAATCTTATATTGAATTATATAAGTCTCTTAGATTAACAATCAAATTGAATATTATTTCTTTTTTTACATCAATTGAGGCAATTAAGGGGCTTTCCAAAAAATAAATCAAATTTTCGCTCTTAAGAATCCTAATTTATTGCATATCATAAAAAGCTTTAAACTAAATGCTTCTTCAGGTTTCTGCCAAAAAACTTAGGAGCACTAAAATAATTGAATGCAAATAAAAATGTTAGTAATAATATATTAAGTTTGTTGAAATTAGTCTGAGGACTGTTCATTCTGGAAGACTGAACTTTCGTTAGTGTTTATCGGAATTGCGAATCAAAGGTGCTGCCCTCTCTGGGATTGGTCCTTAATCAGACATCTACACCATCTCGGTCATCTGCATACGATGCTCCATTAACGACAATCACCACAACTCTAAGACAACTCTCTATTGTTTTACTAACTGGTCGCTTTGTTTAAGAAAATCACTTCTATGCCCATACTGTTATAGCTAACTAAATATAACAACCAAAAATTGATAGATGTTACATCAATTTAAAGTTTATTAGCCTCTGCGGAGGAGAGGTAAAAGTACAAAATTGTCCTATTTAGTGAGTAGAAGGGAGTGTACAAAATGCTTGGAATTGTTGGCTTTCAAAGATTGATCTTATAAAAATATTTTGCAGCTTATATTCTACAACATAACCAAGTTTATAGAAAAGTTGATATCATAAAACGCATAATATAAAACATGGCTCAATGTCCTTGTTGTGGGAAAATTTTCGAGGGTGAAAGGGGTGCAGCAGTTCATCTGCATTACTGCCCGAAGCGTAACGATTATGATGTGTATGATAAAGAGCAAGTTAGGCAGCGACGAAAAGAAGTTAAGGAAATTTTTAATAGCAAGTTGAAATGGAGGATGAAAGCGGTAAGTATTTCTGCAATAAACCGGATTTCAAAATCTGCATAAAAAATAATTCGAATTCACTTTCACTCTAAGAGCGTGTCTTAAAATTAAACTTGATCCCACAATTGGGATAGGATTCATGCACTTGAACCGAAGAACAGAAGCATTAAACCCTTAAATGTCTAAAATGTTAATTTAAGCTATAAGGTCTAATGTGCTTGATTTTGTATGTAAAGTGCATATGGTCGGTGGGATAAATAGTATCCTTAAGGTCAATGTGTACTTGAATTTCTGAAAAATTTACGATATGAACTTAAAGTTATCATTGCTCATTATCCAATTGTAGAAATGATTTGAATTTTAAGACACCCCTAAGCTGCAGATTTACAAGAGATAACCTGCAGAGATAAATCCTGATTTGAAGGTGAGTTTAAACCGGGATGCCTCTGAATCCTGTTCTGAATCTTATATATTATCCGATATTAAAAATTGATTAGTACTTACTTGAAACTGTAAAGGACTAAGGTTATTCGTGTCCCTGCTCCCTTACTAAGAGAATATAAATAGAAAAAGGTATGAGAAGTGCTCATGATGAAGTTCAGATCACTTTAACATTCAATGTAAATGTCTGCTCCTTACCTGTTTCATTCTCCCATGATCTCTTGTATATACCTTTTATCTGCTGCATGCCTTTAGCCACGGCTTTAATCTCCCATGAATGGGACCCTGCAGCACCGATGATAAGCCTTTGACCAATTTTTGAAGATCCAGTGGGATAGTATTGCGCTTTGAGCAGGCTAAGCCCTCTGCGAAAGCTAAGTTTCCAGGAATATCCCGTGCCTGGGTTTTCCTTAAGTCTGAGATAAAGAATATCTCCTTTTTTAACAGTTATTGTCTTTCCATTATCGTTTTCGGTTATTACCTTACTATAGCTTGTCTCATGAGACGTAGCACATAAAGCTGTTGGAATTGTTGCCAAAATCAAGTATATCATTAGAACTGTTATTCCAAATCGAGTTTTTGACATTTTACCACTCCCAATCAAAAAATCAAGTTTCTTATTTAGATTATTAAGTATGTTTATCATGCTTAATAATATTTTTCTAGAGTTGTAAATTTCAGACCCATTTCAACACACGAGAGCACATCAAAATTCAGAAAATCAAAGTCCTTTTATTTTAATTACAGACTTATTATTAACAGACTTTTTGTTTACAGGCTCAAATTAATTTGCCAATAATTTACATGAATATTACTGGAAAATATATAAACGGAATAGAATAAATTATTCTTACAATAAATAACTATAAATAAATAGCTATGGAAAATATGGTCAATAAATTGAACCTCTTTACCACATGCTATTACCTGTTTTATACATATTCCAAAAACTGAACCGAGGCTCCAATCCAATTAGAGAAAAATAAAAATTCAGGTTCAATAAAAAAACTATTGATTAATTATTTATATGTTAATAATAAATACTTCTTAAAAAAATGAGGAATTACGTGGATCCTATAGCAACACTGGAAAAAAAGGTACTTTCTTCATTAATATTAATAGTAACACTTGCACTTGCGTCTTTTGTTTTATATTCGATTATTTATTATGTATTAGAGCAGAATCCATTGTCACCATTAAAATTCGATTTATCAATATACGTTATATGTCTCGCAATTACAATGATACTTGTAAGTATACCTTCATTAATCGTTCACAAGATGAAGCTTGATTAGAAAAAGGATTGTAACCCCAGCTTTAGATGTACCAGATTGCAAATGCGCTGAGCGATATTTCTTCCCGCTAAAGTAATTTAAATTATATTATTATGTTGAATATTTTTGATATCAGGTGATTTAATTTATTTCGAGGTAGTTTAATAATTACACAGATACCTTATGGATTACTTAGAAGAAAAATAGCCCATTGATAAAAAAGAGTATATTTCTAACAAAAAATAAAAACGTTTTTTAAAAGCTTCTGTGCTTTTATTTGAAGTTTGAAATACTGATATCTTGACTCATCTAACTGTGCGCTTTGTAAATATCTTATTCCTTTTCCACAACTGTTACAGTCCCTTTCATAGAAGGATGGATCGAACATTGATAATTATAAACTCCAGGTGTGTTAAACAGATTCTTATAATCTTGTCCTTTAGATATTCTGCCAGATGTGAAAGTGGGCCCACTTACTGTGTGGTAATCTGAATCCATATTCGTCCATCTTACGGTGTCGCCTGTTGATATTTCTATTGACGCCGGATTAAAGGTAAAGTTCTGAATGGCAACATCAACGATTTTACCTTCGACTTATAGGTTGAGGCGTTCCAGCTGGAGCTACAGGTGTGTCGACCGGAGCTGCTGCAGGCGATACGGCCTCACTCTCATCTTGATCATTACCATTCCCTGTACATCCTATTGCTATGAATACGCTAAATAAGACCATGAAAATAACAAATCCTCTTCTCATTCTTCCCCTCCATGAAAAATAAGCTGCTTTATAATTGATTTTTGATTTTATAATACTTTTTACCAGATTCTGAACATAGCTCTTGTAATGACTAAATAAATAGTGCTAAATTTTTTATGAACTTATAATCAAAAGACATATGGATACTGCTTATGATCAAGAAAAGTAATAATCTCATTGACAAGAAAAGAGAATAGATTAAAACAAAAAGAGAAATTACTTAAAGGCTTTTCGATTGAAGTGAATTTCGGCAATTCGATACTGCTTAATTAGTTGTTGAACATGAGACGTGTTTCTTTTCCATTTACCAGACCCAAAGGCCGCATTTCTTGATTTATGTTTAAAAATTAGGCTAATTAGGCTAAAATATGACTAAAAGAGTAGAAATATTGTATTAAAGGCAGAGTCCTGATTATCACCTCGATAATCAGCCTTAACTTGGAGTTACTGAATTACTCTGCCCATCTGTGCGTTTTAATAAATTTCCTCATTTTTCAGGTTTAACTATAATTACTCCTCCTGTTGACGTACTAGTTGGAGTCTCTGTGACTGCACCTGAGGGCCTGACTTTGGTCCTAGATACAGCAGTTTTGTTTCCTACTATTGTGGTCTTAGTTGTAGTAGTGTTATTTCCTACTATAACGGTCCTAGCTGCAGTAGTGTTATTTCTTGCTATAACGGTCCTAGTAGCTCTTCCAGTTACTCCTACAGCTGGCGTTACTGCTGTAACTGGAGTTTCCTCTACAGTCACAGTTTCAGCTACTACTGCTTGAACTGGAGTTACAGCTGGACCTCCAGTTACTACTTCAACTTCAGTTACAGCTTGTACCGGAGTCCCTGTCGCTTTAGGAGCTTGTTCCCCACCTTTATTACCAGTGCATCCTATTGCTAGGAATATACCGAACAATACTAGCAAAATAAGCAATGCTTTTTTCACTATTTCCCCCCACTTAAACATCTATTTTATTAAAGATACTTTATAATTGATATCAAGGTTTTATCCAGTTACTCCTACAGCTGGCGTTACTGCTGTAACTGGAGTCTGCTCTACCTTTACAGTTTCAGCTACTACTGCTTGAACTGGAGTTACAGCTTGACCTCCAGTTACTACTTCGACTTCAGTTACAGCTTTAACCGGAGTCCCTGTCGCTTTAGGAGCTTGTTCTCCACCTTTATTACCAGTACATCCTATTGCTAGGAATATACCGAACAATACTATCAAAATAAGTAATGCTTTTCTTCATTGTTTTCCCCCATTTAAACATGTATTTTATTAAAGATACTTTATAATTGATATCAAGGTTTTTAATAATTACTGCTAGATTCTGAACAAAGTTTAGTTTATGGCTTTTTTAATCAGAAAATATATTTTTTTCTAATGGGATGTTTGCAGCCAAATCAAAATATTTATATTGATGTTCCAATAATTCAACAGCCTTTTTCAAGTTGTTTAGAAAAACTTTCTAAAAGAGCTGCCGTAGTAGGATATATTTTTACTGAGGACTAAGAAACGGAGTTAAGTGCCAGAATTTATTTCGTAATCTTAACTTTGCGTCGAATAGTGGAAAAAAGAAGAAGTAATGAACAATTGTATGTCTTTGAGTCTTTTCTGTTTTCCCGCTCACGGAGTACCGAGTTGCTTAAGCGTAAATACTTACTTAGAATGGCATTTAGAATTATTAAAAGAAGTTGAGGCATATATCCAAAAGGACTAATTTTTAAAGGATTTCTTGACAGTAAAGATTTATGGGCATCTCTGATGTGCTTTTTTAGTAAAAATCATCTATATATCTATTCTTCTGCCAAGTAAAATGCAACAACCATCGTTTTATAATATGCCTACACTACGATGTACAACTATAAGTAAAAATTTAAATTCTATTTAGGGCAGAGTCTGATTATCACCTCGATAATCAGCCTTAACTTGGAGTTACTGGATTTCTCTGCCATCAGTTTTTTGATAAGTAAATTTCTTCATTTTTCAGGTGTTACTTTAATTACTCCTGTGGCTGTTGTAGTTGTAGGAGTCGGTGCTCTTCGTGTGGATTCTACTTTGGACCTAGATACAGCAGTCTCGTTTGTTATTACAGCGGTCCTGCCTGCAGTAGTATTATTGGTTTCGTACACCAACCCTAGCTACAGTAGCGTTTTGGCCTGATACAATGGTCCTACCTCCAGTTACTCCTACAGCTGGAGTTACTGCTGTGACTGGAGTCTGCTCTACTCTTACAGTTTCAGCTACTACTTCTTGAACTGGAGTAACAGCTGCAGCTCCAGTTACTACTTCAACTTCAGTTACAGCTTTAACCGGAGTCCCTGTTGCATTAGGAGCTTGTTCTCCACCTTTATTACCAGTGCATCCTATTGCTAGAAATACACCGAACACTACTAGTAAAATAAGCAATGCTTTTCTCATTATTTCCCCCCGATAATATATTGCGTATTTCAATTAGATAATATGTTGCTTATTATTAATATTTTAAATTATAATTATATTCCTACTAATTACTGAACTTAGTTCTTCTTTTTGTTACTGTACGGTACCTTAATGTGTCTGAAAATGGAATTCTCAGTTTATTCAATGCAGCTTCTGTTATTTAGGTTTTATCTTTTACTAAATTAAGAAAGATAATATAACTATTAAGTTATATGAAACAAGATGAGCAGTCAACTTCAATAAAATCAGATTAGTTTATCTCTAGGAATTTACTTTCTTTAATTTTTAGTTAAACATGTCTTTCATTTACATGTATATATTTACATTTCCGTGAAACCAAAATTAAAACCATTCAATCATTTAAGTAAGCTGAATAGTTTATTGGGCTTTGTTTCATTTAATTTTCATTTAAATAGATTTCTCGGATGAACGCGAATTGATATCTTTCTTTTTTTGATAAAGGCATTAAATGCTATCACATTATTCGTTTAAGAATTCTCAAATAGTCCTAAACTGGCACTTTATGATATGTTGATATACAAAGTTCTGAATCACGAGTTTAAGGATTAATGCACTGTGCAAGTTATCTGATAACCCCCTATAGCGATTCCAAATGAAGTAATTCTCCCAATTGAAGTCACGCTTGAGGTCCAGTTAATGATGTAACTGGAGTCACTGCTGTGATCTGGAGTTCTCTTTACAACTTCAGTTACAGTTACCACCTGTTTAGCTGGAGTAACTGCTTGAACCGGAGTTATCTCTTGAACCACAGTCACTGCTTGAACCGGAGTTTTCAGATCACTAAAAGAAGGTGGATTATAATCAAAGAGACTGTTTTGAAAGGACTTTTGTCAGAACAAGATTTATGGATATACTTGCTTTTTGGTGAAAACTAGTCTACACACCCTATTCTTCTAATTGCCAAATAAAACGTCACAATTCTTTATAATTAAGTCTACCCTACAATGTACCTAAAACATAAAGTAAAAGTCTAAATTAGTTTAGGGGAGAGTTCTGATTATCGTCTTGATAATCAGCCTAACCCAGAGTTACTGGATTACTCTGCCCATTATGCTTTCAAGTACACTACTTTATCTTTCAGGTGTAACTCTCCGTACTCCTCCCGTTCCTGCAGCTGGAGTTCGTGCTGCTGTCGGTGTACCTGCTCCTACTGGAGTCGCACCTCGAATTGGCTCTTGAACTGGAGTTATAGCTGTAACTGGAGTTTGTGCCACTACTGGAGTTACTTCCTGAACTGCCTGTACTGGAGTTACAGCTGCAACAGGAGTTATAGCTGCAATTGGAGTTACTGCTGCAACTGGAGTTACTACTTGAACTGGAGTTACTACAACAGCTGTTTCCGGAGTCCCTGTTACATTAGGAGCTCCCTCCTGATCACCAAGCTTGAGGTCCAGTTAATGATGTAGCTGGAGTCACTGCTGTGATTGGAGTTCTCTTTACAACTTCAGTTACAGTTTCCACCTGTTTAGCTGGAGTTACTTCCTGAACCGGAGTTATTTCTTGAACCGGAGTTATCTCTTGAACTACAGTCACTGCTTGAACCGGAGTTACTCTTTGACCTGGTGTTTCCTGAACTGGAGTTAAGTCGTAAACCGGGGTAGGTCTCCCAGTTGAAGCTTCTCCTCCATTTGCAGTTGGAGCTGAAGGCCTTTGAGTATTGTTGCCTGTATTGCTTGCACATCCAATTGCCAAGAATACACCAATCAACACTATCAAAATAATTACTGCTTTACGCATACTTCCCCCATTTAAATAATGTATTTAATAGCGGATGTTTTATAATTGAAATCGAGGTTTTATAACAATTACTGCTAGATTCTGAACAAAATTCTTTTTACGTTATTATTTTGTTGGAAAGCCAGATTTCTCCTGAATTCAGGTATTTACAATTAAATCCAGGACATTTCTTATTCTTCAGATTTTGTCTCTCCTTAAACTATAATACCTGGAATTTCAATATCACTAAATGACTCTTTTTGGGGGGGAATGCATGAAAATCAAATCAATTAATCCTTATACCGAAGAAGTTAACTGGACTTATGATTCGTTTTCTATAGGGGAATGTAGAACTCAGATTGGTAATTCAAGGGTTGCTTTTTCAGCATGGAGTTCACTGCCTGCAGAGAAAAGAGCAGAATATTTTACGAAGGTTGGAGAAGTGCTCCGGCAGAATACCGAGATTTATGCCGAGATTATTACGAAGGAAATGGGGAAACCTATCAGGCAGTCAAGAGCCGAGGTTCAGAAATGTATCTGGCTCTGTGACTATTACGCGGAGAACACGGCTGAATTTTTGGAAGATGAGGTTGTGGATACAGGGTCTGAGAAATGCGAATGGCTCTGTAACTATTACGCGAAAGATGCCGCTGATTTTTTGAAAGATGAGGTTGTGGACACTGGATCTGAAAAAAGCTATGTTACCTTTGAGCCTCTTGGGGTAATTTTCGGGATCATGCCCTGGAACTTCCCATTCTGGCAGGCTTTCAGGTTTGCAGTGCCTGCAATGTGTGCAGGAAACGTCTGTGTGCTCAAACATGCTTCAAATGTGCCAAGATCAGCGCTTGAAATTGAAAATGTCTTTATAGAGGCTGGGCTTCCGGATCATGTTTTCAAGACCCTGCTAATTGACTCGAAGACTGCAATGGAGGTCATTAAAGAAGAACTGGTTGATGGGGTTTCGCTTACTGGCAGCATAGGAGCAGGCTCGGAGATTGGGGAACT
Source organism: uncultured Methanosarcinaceae archaeon (assembly GCA_963722085.1). GTDB lineage: Archaea > Halobacteriota > Methanosarcinia > Methanosarcinales > Methanosarcinaceae > Methanosarcina. Next base: position 12,605 of record CAVRNH010000090.1, read on the forward strand.
TGCAGGAGGGGGTATTGAGCCTCTCGTACTGGAACTGGGAGGATCGGACCCATTCATAGTGCTTGAAGATGCCGATATTGAGAAGGCTGCGCAGGTCGCTGTAAAGTCACGTTTTCTAAATACAGGACAGAGCTGTATTGCTGCCAAAAGGTTCATTGTTGTAGAAGATGTTGTGGTGGACTTTATCGAGGCATTTGAACTAAACATGCAGGAACTGAAAATTGGGGATCCGATGGATGAAGACACGGATATAGGGCCCCTTGCAAAAAGAGAATTTGTTGATAGTCTTGAAAAAGTTCTGACAGATGCAAGAAAGAAAGGAGCAGAGCCTCAAACTTACGGAGAAGAGCATGAAAAAGGTTTTTTCTTCAATCCGACTATTATCCCTGTAGCCAGAACTGACATGCAGGTATTCAATACTGAGGTTTTCGGGCCTGTTGCGCCTGTGATTACCGTAAAGGATGAGAATGAAGCAGTGGAAATTGCAAACTCCACAGAGTTCGGACTTGGGGCCGAAATCTGGTCTGGAGACCTGGAAAGAGCACTGAAGCTGGCAAAAAGAATTAAGTCAGGATTTGTAGCCATCAATGGTATGGTCAAGTCTGATCCCAGACTGCCATTTGGGGGGGTCAAGAAGTCCGGAGTAGGAAGGGAGCTATCTCATTACGGGCTCAAAGAGTTTGTGAATATAAAAACTGTAACGATTAACAAATAAGGCTATAATTAGGGTTTAGATAGTCAATTTAATTAAACAACTATTAATAATCAAATGACGATGTAGGTTTTTTATGAAAGCTTCGGATCTTTTCATTTCCCAGCTTGAAGAAGAAGGTGTGGAATATATTTTCGGACTGCCAGGAGAAGAAAACCTTGACTTTCTGGAGTCCCTGCGGACTTCCAGAATCAAACTGATAGTAACAAGGCATGAGCAGGCTGCAGCTTTTATGGCTGCAACATATGGGAGGTTGACAGGAAAATCCGGGGTTTGTTTTTCAACTCTTGGACCGGGAGCTACAAACCTTGTCACTGGCGTTGCCCAGGCACAACTAATAGGAGTTCCTTTGATATCCATATCCGGGCAGAAAGCCCTGACTGACAACTGGCAGGGCCGCTTCCAGCTTGTAGATGTTGTCAGGATGATGGAACCTCTTTGCAAAAAGGCCGTATCCATTACTGATCCGGGAATGATTCCTACGGTAATTCGAAACGCCTTCAAACTTGCAGAGGCTGAAAGGCCAGGTGCTGTGCACATAGAACTTCCTGAGGATGTAGCTAAGGAAGAAACCAGCGCGGTAGTTCAAAAGCGAAGCGAAATTAAGATTCCTTACTCTGATCCAGAGGCTGTGAAAGAAGCTGCGGGAATGATAAGCAAGGCTAAAAATCCCTTGATGATCGTTTCATCAGGAGCGAACCGGAAAGCGATAACTGAAGAACTTGAAGATTTTGCCCAAAAAACAGGCATCTACCTGGTTCATACCCAGATGGGAAAAGGTGTTGTTCCGGATGACTGTATTTACAGCCTTTTTGCTACAGGAATGCATGCTAGGGATTACATAAATTGTGGAATAGATGGGGCGGACCTGATTATAACTGTTGGCTACAACATCGTGGAATATCCACCCTACCTGTGGAACGGGAAACTGGACAAAAATATTATAAATATAGATTTCGTTGAATCCGTGCCTGATAGATACTTTAACCCAACAGTAGAAGTTATTGGAAATGTTGCCTCCTCAATCAGGGAACTTGCTGCAAACATTCCGGTAAAACGGAATTTTCCTTTCTTTGAAAGAACGAGACATTTCATTGAGGAAAAAATAAATGATACTCCCACAAAAAGATATCCTCCGCTTCCACATTCAGTAGTGCAAAGTGTCAGGAAAGTGCTTGGGAGGGAAGATATAATCGCGCTGGATAACGGGATTTATAAGCTCTGGTTCTCCCGCCTTTACAAGACCTACGCGCCCAATACCGTACTCCTTGACAATGCCCTAGCAGCTATGGGCGGAGGCCTCCCTGCAGGAATTACTGCAAAACTTCTTTATCCGGAACGCCGTGTGCTTGCAATCTGTGGGGATGGGGGTTTTATGCTTAACTGCCAGGAGCTTGAGACTGCAATCCGTAATGATATCCCTGTAGTTGTCCTAATTCTCAATGATAATGCCTTTGGCTTTATTAAATGGGAGCAGAAAAAGATGCATTTTAAGGATTTCGGGCTAGACTTTGGAAACCCTGATTTTTCCCGCTTTGCTGAGAGTTTTGGGGCTACAGGCCTTATGGTCAGAGAAGGTGACGACCTTGCGGAAGTTCTGGAGAAAGCCTTTTCCCTGAATAAAGTAACGGTTATTGAATGCCCTATTGATTATTCCGTAAATTACGAGACTTTTTCGATAGAGCTTGGAAATTTTACATGTAAATTCTAATATCCAATCTTATGTAAATTCTAATATCCAAATTTATGTAAATTCTAATATCCAGTTTTTTTGGATTTTCAGGTTAATTCTGCACAAATTTTACATTGTTGAAATCGAAATGGGGAGAGAGAATTGGGGGATGAGAATTGAGAGATAAAAGAAAAGAATCAGGGTATCCTATCCACTCACACGATGTGGTAATAGTGGGAGGAGGACTGACCGGGCTTCGGGCAGCAATTGAGACCGTAGATCAGGGGCTTGACACAGCCATTATTTCCAAAGTGCATCCTCTTCGCTCTCATTCCGTATCAGCCCAGGGAGGAATAAACGCAGCCCTCGGGAATGCTATGGCAGACGATTCCTGGGAGAAACATGCATTTGATACGGTTAAAGGTTCGGACTACCTGGCTGACCAGGATGCCGTGGAAATAATGTGCAAAAACGCGCCTTCTGCGATAATAGAACTCGAACATTTCGGAACTGTTTTTACCCGGTTTCCGGACGGCAGGATCGCCCAGAGGCCTTTTGGGGGAGGAATGTTCCCAAGAACCTGCTATGCTGCAGACCGGACAGGGCATAATATCCTGCACACGCTCTATGAACAGCTTGTAGGCAGGGAGAAAAATGAAAATTGGAAAGGTGGTAAGCTTACCTTCTACGAAGAATTCTTTGTAAGCTCTCTGGTAAAGGTAGGAGACAATTCGTTTGAAAAAGGATCAGAGAAAGAGAAAAGGTGTGCAGGCTGCACTGCATTAAATATCGCCGATATGAGCCTGCATGGATTTACTTGCTATTCCCTGCTTCTTGCTACTGGGGGTTTTGGGAGACTTTTTGCCCGCTCAACAAATTCCCTTATTAATACTGGAGACGGAGCTTCCCTCGCACTTAGGGCAGGTTTACCTTTAAAAGATATGGAGTTTGTGCAGTTTCATCCAACAACACTCTATGGCACAAATATCCTTATTACCGAAGGTGCAAGAGGAGAAGGAGGCTACCTCCTGAACAACAGGAAAGAACGTTTCATGGAGAAATATGCCCCCAAATCCATGGAACTTGCCCCAAGGGATATCGTTGCTAGAGCCACCCAGCAGGAGATTGATGACGGTAGGGGTTTTGAGGGAGGTTATGTGCTCCTTGACCTGAGGCATCTGAAGGTGGAAAAGATTGCAGAACGTTTGCCTGGGATAAGGCTGATCTCGCTTGATTTTGCAGGAGTTGATCCTGTTGAAACTCCCATTCCTGTGCAGCCAGGCCAGCACTACTCCATGGGAGGTGTGGCTACAGGAAATGAGCTTACAACCGAATTGCCCGGGCTGTATGCAGCAGGCGAATGCGCTTGCGTCAGTGTGCATGGGGCAAATCGGCTCGGAGGGAATTCCCTGCTTGAGACTGTAGTCTTCGGAAAGCTTGCAGGGCAGGAAATCGGAAAGAATTTCCCATCATCTGGAACCTGGAATAGGAAGAAAGCCGAGGACGCTGTTCTTGATCACCTATCAAGGGAAGACGCACGGATAAAAGTCCTGCTTGCTAAAAGTTCTGGCGTAAAGATGCACAGCCTCCGGGATGAACTAAAAAAAGTTATGTTTGAATACTTCGGAGTTTTTCGAGATGAAAATAAGATGGAAAAAGGGCTGAAAAAAACTCCTTGAACTCAAAACCCGTTTCCCTGAAGTCTATATCAACAACAAGTCCACTCTATTCAACCATGCACTTATTTATACCCTCGAGCTTGAGGGATTATTTGATATTGCAGAAGCTGTTGCAAGGGGTGCTATTGCCAGAAAAGAGAGCAGGGGATCTCATTCAAGGGTTGACTATCCGGAAAGGGATGATGAAGAGTTTCTCTGCCATACTATCTACAGAATGAGAGGCGGAAAACCTGTGCTTGAATTCTTGCCTGTAAGACTCGGGAAATTCCCGTTAAAGGAGCGTGTTTATTGATGAAACTGAAGGTATTCCGCTTTGATAGGGAAACAGGGGAGTCACGCTACGATACATTTGAAATTGAGCCTTCTACAGGGATGACAGTCCTTTCCGCACTGTTCAAAATCCAGGAAGAGCTGGATGATTCTCTTGCTTTCCGCTATTCTTGCAGGGGGGCTGTCTGCGGCGCCTGCGCAATGTTGATTAATAAAATTCCCAGGCTTGCCTGCCGGACCCGCGTAGAACCTCTTCTCAAAGGTGAAGAAAAAATAAAGCTGAGGCCTTTTCCGGGAATGGAAGAAACAATTTCCTGGGATCCTAAAAATGAGGTACTTATAGAACCTCTTCCCACACTGCCGAAAATAAAGGACCTTGTTGTGGATATGAGTAAATTTTTTGACCTCTACAGGGCAGTCAAGCCGAGCTTTAAACCGGCTTCCGAACCCCCTGAAATGGAGTGGCTTATGGCGCCTAATGTTGTAAAGGAGCTTGAAAAATATACAAATTGTATACTCTGTGCTGCCTGTGTTGGTTCCTGCCCAGTCTCGGGAAAGGATGAAGATTTTTTAGGCCCGGCTGCTCTTGCAAAATTATATCGATTCCATATTGATCCGCGTGAGGCAGATGATGGGTCGAGACTTATGCTTGCGAACAGTAAACGTGGCTGGTGGGGTTGTGAGTTCCATGCTAACTGCAAGGCTGTCTGTCCAAAAGGGGTCCCACCTATTGAAGGAATTGGAAAGGCCAGAAAGAAAATAAGGGAACTTGCAAAGAAGCCTGAGTGAAAATCTGAAGTTTTTGAAAAAGAATTTCAAAGGAGAATCTCTGAGGTGAGTCTATTATTTTGAAAACCCGAATTGAGAAGGATTCCCTGGGAGAAATGGAAGTCCCGGAAAATGCTTATTATGGTATCCAGACTCAGAGGGCTCTTTTTAATTTCCCTGTGAGCGGGCACAGGGCAATGCCTGGATTCGTCAGGGCATATGTTGTGGTAAAAAAGGCAGCAGCTCTTGCTAATATGGAACTTGGGGTTCTTGACAGACAGAAAGGGAATGCCATCGTGGCAGCAGCCGAGGAAGTTCTTGATGATGCCATCGGACGATTCTCGGGCCAGTTTCCCGTAGATGTGTTTCAGGCAGGAGCAGGTACCTCCTTTAACATGAACATTAACGAGGTTCTAGCTAACCGTGCTCTCGAGATACTGGGCCGAAAACGAGGCGACTATAATTTCCTGAGCCCTAACGATCACGTTAATATGGGGCAGTCAACTAATGATACTTTTCCAACCGCTTCCTACATAGCTATCATTTTTGCGGCTGACAGGCTTCTTGACGTGCTTTCTTCTCTCTCAAGAGCTTTTCAAGCAAAAGCAGAAGAGTTTTCGGGAATCCCAAAGTCAGGCCGGACACATCTTATGGACGCCGTGCCTGTGACGCTTGGTGACGAGTTTGGAGCCTATTCCTCTGCGCTCATAAGAGCTTCATACAGAATAAAAGAGCGAAGAGACGATCTACTGGAACTTCCCCTGGGAGGGACTGCTACAGGAACAGGGGCAAATACTTATCATGGCTATCGGGGACGCGTAATCTCAATACTATCCGAGCTTTGCAAACTGTCTTTTCGAAAAGCGGCTGACAGTTTCGAATCCCTGCAAAGTCGATCCCAGCTTGCAGCTTTTTCAGGAGCCCTTCGAGAACTTGCTCTTGAGCTCATAAGGATAGCTAATGACCTCAGGCTCCTTAATGCCGGCCCTACCACTGGAATTTCCGAAATTGAACTTCCGGCTGTTCAGCCTGGCTCCTCAATAATGCCAGGAAAATATAATCCTGTAATGGCCGAATGCCTTGACATGATAGGCTTTCAGATTGTTGGAAACGATACGGCAGTTGCTCTTGCAGCCCAGGCAGGCCAGCTAGAGCTCAATGTTATGACTCCAGTAATGACCTCCAATATTCTTGTATCCATTTCCCTGCTAACAAATTATTTGCCGGTTTTTCAGGAACGCTGTATAAAGGGGATTAAAGCGCATGAGGACAGGTGCAGAGCTTACCTTGAGCTAAATCCTGTCCTGGTAACCTTCCTTGCCCCAAAAATAGGATATCTTAAGGCTGCCGAGATTGCAAAAGAGGTACTGGATAAGAAGATGACTGTAAAGGAAGTTTTAGTGCTGAAAGGAATTTTAAGTAAAGAAGAAGCTGATGAACTATTGAATATTGAAAATTTATTGTAGCCTGGTTCTAGAAAATATGAATGATTTGTAGATACTTATGCCGTTTTACTTTTAATACAGCAAAGTCACATGCTGAAATAAAGGAAAACATGAATTAAAAAAGTCAACATGTAATATTTTTGAGCTGGTTCTTGAAAAGCTGAGGAAAGTCTATATAAAGAATAAAACTAGCCGAGTACTATTTGGAATCATCGAATAATAATGAGTTTCGATCATTTTTTTGATCCATTGGTTTCATTGGACAGCTATAAGCGCGCTGCTGACAGTTTGTGTGGTTAGAGTAAGATAATCTCACCTGTGGAGCTCGAGGTATGAGAAGAGTTCATGAGCACTTTACCCTTATCCATGATAGTGTCACAACTGCTAAGTAAAGATTTATTGAGACGGTTCTCATCTCTTTGATATAGATTGGATCCAGAATGGTATCACAGCCGCTACCTGGTAGAGATTTTTGAGACTGCTTCAGAATTATGGATCGAAGAGGAGTGAGTGAAATGAGTACAGAGTCTTTTCGCTGCTGAGTATACGAGAATATTAAACGGCAGTTTCAATAACCCCGCTTAGGGCAGAAAATTAGGTATCTAGCATAAAAGAATTGAAGGAGGTTTGGGGAGGTAGAGTCCCACCCTTTATATGTCGAAGCGTAAACCCCTGGATTTTTAGCCCAGCGGGACATAAGCGTCAACTTCATAAGCATCAACTTCATAAGCGTCAACTTCATAAGCGTCAACTTCATAATGGCCTTCTGTTATTGATTTTGCAAACTTATTCGTATTTTTATGTATATTATATATTGCTGTCACCACAATGCGAAGCGAAAACCAAGCAAGCAAGTTGGAAACAGGGCAAATTAATCACGATCATACCACTCTAAGGGCTAGAAGTAGAGCCGGAGGAATCCGGAAAACTTAACAGGTAGCACCATCAAAATGTTTTTCACCTGCGGGACGCAGGGTAGAGCCTGTATGACTTGTCGCCATTAGGCGGAAGGATGACTCAGGAAGCCGGTAGGGCTTTAGCCTAGCGGTAGTTCACGTTGGAGAAACGGGACAGGAAATTACCTTAACCTGCCCCGAGATGAGGTGGAGACCTGGACTACCATCAGGTCTACATTGAGTTAATGGTGTTAAAAGTATTTTGATTTTTTATCAAGTAGAATATACTTGAATTTCCTAACAAGTTATTAGACGATTTTCTAGACCATTTTCACAGCTTTAGTTTCAAAACCTCTTCTAGTAGATGAAATGCTGGTGAGTTTACTTTTTTATGACAGAGCCCTTTAATTTACCCCCATAAACATACTAATTTTCTCATAAATGTTTAAATGTTAGAATGAATGGAAGAATAGGTAAATTTATAGACAAGTTCGGGTAATATATATGTGGGGATTGGGGTAGTACATGTCATGGAAATGGATTTATGCAGCTCTCGTTATTTGGGGTATGGTAGTGGGTCATAGTGAATATGTATTAAATCAAGGTAACTTACACCCACATAGTGGAATAGTTTATTTTGCAGGTGCAGATGGTCATAAAATAATGCTAGTTCACAACGAAAGTGCTAAAGACGTGACCTATTTAGAGGTTAGGAAATTTATCATGTCAGATCAGACTGATCGAATACCATTTCAAAAAGAAAACTTTACATGTGGAGATTATGCCGAGCTTGTACAAAACGCTGCTGAAAATGCAGGAATTAAGTGTGCTTGGGTATCCATAGACTTTAAGGATGAACGGCCCGGGCATGCATGCAATGCATTTAATACAACTGACAAAGGGATTATATTTATAGACTGCACTACATCGGATGCTAGAGCCATACTGAATGTGGATCAGACATACGAATTAACTCCTATTGACCTTGACGCGGATTATGCACTTAAGCCATTGGGAATCGTGAAGAACTACGAAATTTACTGGTGAATTATAATTCTCATTTATCACCAGTTTTATTTCCAATTTTTCTCAACCAGACTTATTTTCTACTTTTCTCAGCCAGTTTATGTTCAAGTTTTCTAAAAATAATTTATATGTTGTTTACAAAAAAGTAAAGTTGTATAGTTGCTAATTTGTGACTCTTACCTTTGAACTTCGGGAACTTCCTATCCTTACTGCTCACCCATAATTGTCACAATTCGAATTAAGAAATAACCTTTATATACGCCGCTAATTCTGAACACTCCAACGTCAGAATATTGCTATAAACCGCAAATCGGCGTGGCCCCAGAAATTTATGAGATATTCATAGTGTAAATCAGAATTCTTGATTATATGTACTTCAAGATGGTAATTTCAATAGATTATTTGAGCATTTCAGTTGTAACCGCCATCGTCTCCTCTCATGCATAGTTACAGACTAAAGAGGCCTTATGCCTGTGACTTTCAAAAAATTAGCCCCAAATATTGATTAGATTATATCCCGCCTCTTATCACAAATCCGGATAAGAGAAATGCGAGGACAATTACTAATAGATAAATTATGCCCTTTGGAAATCCACTTAACATAATTATTTAACTGTGATACTAATATAAATAATTTGCTTAGTATAATAATTAATTTAAAGGCAAAATGCGGATAAAGGACAGTATGAAGACGTGCCAAATGTAAAAACATCGTTATCCTCTCGCAATTCAAGACACACTTTTGATAGATAAGCTCAGAAAGGTAAATTAAGAGAATATTGAGCATAGGAAAGTAGACATTATATTGATATGAAAAGTAAGCAATAATATTGAGTATAGGAAGTAAGCAATATACGGGCACAGAAAAGTAAGCAGTCGGAAAGTTAATAATAAGACGTTATTCCACACTATCCGAGATAGGTTATTGTGAGATTAATAATTATATAATTTTATCTCGTCTCGTTCTCGTCAATCGAATTTAAGTTTAATTTGTATTAATTTCAGCTCTTAAGTTTGCGGTTCTAATATAGGTGTAATTAAAAACCACGGGTTAATTGACGTTACATTTGAGATAGTGATATGCGAAAAACGAAAGTGTGTTTTAGAAATTTAACGAAGATATCCTTTTCTTTCAAGCCACTCGATCTGGGGCTTTGTATATTTCCAGGTAACATCGGCTTTTGAATCCTGAATTTCCCAGGGATTGGCTATAACAACGTCGCCTTCGCGAATCCACATTTTTTTATTCTTGGAACCGGGAATTCGACCCATTCGAACTACTCCGTCCATGCACTGCAGCGTGACTCTTTTTGAGCCAAGTAAACTTGCTACTGTTGCCAGAACTTCATTTTTGTCTTTGCGGGGAGTTCGTACCCTTGTTACTTCTTGCGATGCATCTCCGGAACCTACTGGTTTATTGGAGCCACTTTGTTTTTTTCTAACAGTGCTTCTGTAATTAGCCAAATTAATTCCCCCTCTGATATAACCTCAATAATTACAATTCAATTATTTTTGATAGCTACTGTCTTTTATTTAGTTTTTTAAATTATATTGAGCTATTAAAGTCATTTGCCGATTTATAACGGCTAAAATTTAATTTTCATGTTTTTTATTTCGTACGTGGAAGCAGAATCAACAAGCGAAAAATAAAGAGAATAAAAGCAAATAATGAAAGTGAATTGAGTGTAATCAAAACTGAGTCTTGAACTTACACTCAATTGGATTATCGTTAGAATCTCCTGTGGTTAGGAAGGCAGTCTCTGCAGTAAACCGGCCGTCCTTCTGTTGGTTTGAACGGAACTTCGGTCTCAACACCACAGTCAGAACAGGTAACCTTGTGCATTTCCCTGGGGCCGGTGTTGCCGCCTCTGAAACCTCCTCCACGGTTGCCGTCTCTACTGCCGCCACGGTTGCTGTCTCTACTGCCACCACGGTAAGAATTTCCTCTGTCATTAAAACCCATTTTTGTTTCACCTCCCCTTAAGCGGGTGTAATCGAGTAAAAACAAGATTGTATAAATTTATCTATTAAAAACAAAACTGAGTTTTTAATAACAGATTATACATCTCTTTATTTTCGACTGCCACCTAAATTGTATTCTAATCATATAAATGTTCCTATGAAAAAGAGAGCACACAGTATCATTTATTGAATTAAAAAATAAAACATTGATTCAACCCAATATCCGCAGAGGCTCACAAAAATGCCACCCATTTTCTCAATAAGGCAGTAGCTTAAATAGCCATCCTGCCCCTCACGAATAATTGTGGGCAAATCGGTAAATAAATTATACATCTGTGTATCTGTCGGGTAAGTAGGGAGGATTACTCCTCCTTTCTCCCCTAGGAACCGTACTTGAAAGTTTCCCTTCATACGGCTCGAGTGTTTTCAAACCCTTTCTGTATCAGGCACCAGTTATTTGCATAACTGATTTTGTGATTCCGGATAACAGCCCACTAACATAATTGTCTGTAAGCCTCTCACCTATTGGTGTCGTTGAGTATCTTACATTTGCAGGTTTGTTTCCATTCACACAAGAAAACACCATCAGTAAGTCTGCATCCTTTCGGATCGAAGCAAAGGTTGAACCTCTATCCAATCCATTACAGATTGGCATTCGCTTTTTACTGAATCCTCTACCCTCAATGCCATCGTCATCCCTCGCGAGAGTCCTACCCATTATAGGAGCATTTAGGGCTTACCAAGTTCCATACTACGAATAATGTGAATACCTTAGAAGCCATCTATAAACCGAGAATCATTTGTCCATTTGCCATAATGTCCGCAGACCCATTACAGCCTGATTCTGTACCTTTTGGTTAAAGCGTATCAACCTGTTTTCGCTTATTCCACTTCACGATTCTTACGATGGTTCACTTTATGTTCTTCATAGTATTCGTATCCTAACCGATTACCAAAGTCAGGTTCCTCGATTTCTCGATATTGTCCTGTGAGCTTCACACACAAACGTTACCATTTATGCATGTCATAGTAGGATTACCTCAAATGGAAGAGGTAGCAAATGGTGCAATTCGTAGTATAGCTTCTTGTCGCACCTGCGGAATATGGGATTCAAAATTTAGTAGAGAAACTAATAACAGTCACTATCGATCCATTAGTCAGCCAAAGATATCAAGCTATACCAAGTTGTCGAAAAATACAAAGCTGCCTGAAAAGCAGATAATCTATTTGATTAAAATTACTGAATAAATTACAAAACTCTAAACTAAGAATTCAGTAAAAGCGTAACAGTACTATATTTTTAATAAAATGATTTTATAAAAAGAAGTAGTCCATTTAACCTGTTCAAGCAAGCAAAACGGACATAATCATCAAAGTGAGAAATCTTCCGAATTAATTAAGTATTAATAGCGGTTTTCTCTGGGTTTCCTGTGGTTAGGAAGACAATCTCTGCAATAAACTGGTCTGTCGGGATCAGGCATGAAAGGCACCTGAGTCTCAGCGCCGCAGTCAGAGCATTTTGCATTGTGCATTTCCTTTGGGCCTCCGAAACCTCCGCGGTTACTGTCTCTTCCCCTGAAAGAGCTTCCTCTGTCATTAAAAGCCATTTTCTTTTCACCTCCGCTTACAGCGGATAGTCAATAGTTTAAAAATAAGATTATATATAACTCTTTGATTAAAAACAGAAACTAGTTTTTAATAACAGATTATATGCCTCTTTATTTTTAATGCTCTTACTATACAGTCAAAATATATAAGTTTTCCTCATAAAAATTAGGAAAACTTGGAAATGCTTTTTACTTTCGAGTTATCTGCCTTCCTTCAGTTGGAAAAATATAACCTTTAAATCTGATAATTTTCAATCTGGTAAGTCTCTAAACCTAAGAAAACTAAAGACAATATCTAAGAAAACTAAAGACAATATCTAAGAGAACTAAAGACAATATCTAAGAAAACTAAAGACAATATCTAAGAAAACTAAAGACAATATCTAAGAAAACTAAAGACAATATTATTCAAAAAAGAATAGCCCGATTTCCTGTATGTTATTTTATTTCTCTTTTCAGGTAGTGCCAGAAAGCCCATACGCAGATGAGTTCCCACCCGTCTGCACCGTACACGTTAAGATCTTTTGTGGTGCCTTTTCCCAGCTTGAGGATAGGCACGCATTTGTATTCAAACTTTTTCATATTATCTCCTTCTTTATAGAGTATTTACCTTTAAGCTGGGCTAACAGAAAAATCCTTTCATAGAGGTATTTCATTTGATTGCCTTCAATCTGAAACAAACTATGCAGGGAACTTAAAATTATACTAAATTGCTTCTAAAAAGAAGAAAAGCCGATTTGGGTAAAAGCCTTATTAAATAAAAACGTTATAATAAATAGTATATTATAATATTCAATTAATTGTTCAGTAATATGCTATTTAATTACCTGTACTTTTAACATCCACCGGATATTCAATGCATTCATGAAAGGATAATCGGTTAGAGTGGGATCTCGGAGGGAAAACTCGCAATGCCAGATACATCAGATATGGTTATATTCTGGACCGTAGTTATGACGCGTTTCTTGATACCGCTCGCCATTCCCAGATACCCTCTCCCAGCAATATTAGTTTCTCTGACTATTGATGGCATAGACCAGACCATCTTCCAGCAGTTTACCAGTCTGCCTCTGGAAGGCTACCAGGGCTATGATAAGGCTCTGGATATTTATTACCTGGCCATCATATACCTTTCAACCCTGCGTAACTGGTCTAACGACTATGCCTTTAAAATAAGCCGTTTTCTTTTCTATTACAGACTCGTGGGTGATACACTTTTCGAATTAACACAAATTAGGGCATTGCTTTTCGTTTTTCCTAACACCTTTGAGTATTTCGTCATCTTCTACGAAGCTGTCCGCCTTAAATGGGATCCGATTGTGCTTACTAAAAAGAAATTGATCAGTGCTGCAGCCCTTATATGGATATTTGTCAAATTGCCCCAGGAATACTGGATACATATCGCTCAAATGGACACAACCGACTGGATAAAAGCCAATCCCTCAAACGCATTGCTACTAATTGGCTATGCTCTGTTCCTGCTCGGCATGGCATGGTGGCTGATCCGAGACCTGCCTCCCATGAAATCAGGCTTCTCAATTGCAGCCGATATTGTTCCTGTTGTCCAGAAAGAAAGGTCCGGACCGGGAACCGAAACCAGTTTTCTGAAAATTAATTCCTCTGACCGTTTCTTCGATAACGCCCTGATCGAGAAGATTGTGCTGATCTCTCTCCTGAGCATTATCTTTGCTCAGGTTCTTCCCGAGGTGAGGTCAAGTAACCTCCAGCTAGCGATAGGTATGGCTATCGTCATAATAATAAACACCGCATTGAGCCATTGGCTTGCCAGACGTGGGACTCACTGGAAGTCTATTGTCCGGGAGTTCGTAATAATGTCCATCGTAAACCTCTGCATTGTGCTCGCATTCAATTTCCTGCTGCCCAGATACGACGGTTCAATCAACCTTTTTAGTACACTCTTTTTTGTCCTTCTCCTGACCTTGAACGTTACCCTTTTTGACAGGTACATTGTGTATCATACACGAAACCATAACAGAAATAGCTGATTTTGCAGAGTCAAAACAATGAGATGCCAGGAGTGAGAAGATTTAAAGAATAGTGGTATTTCATCTGAAAGTGAAAACTATCCAATTTTTAGCCTTCTTAAATAAGGCTAATTCACAAAAATGGTTGATTTGAAGTCTTGGATACAAACCAGGGTTGCAACGGATAAGCAGAGAAGAAGGCATCTTTCAAAAGAATCAGATTTTATTTGCATAACAATAAAGATTAAGTAGAAAAGTACTGCAAGATTAAAAAGAGGTGCTTTAAGATCGATTTTTCTAGCCGAATCGGAGATAATGACAGAAACCCTACCAGGTTGGGTGCCAGCAAGGAGGCAAACTCATAACGCCGGATAT
>CAVRNH010000091.1:0-30196 GCA_963722085.1 uncultured Methanosarcinaceae archaeon
TATCAGTTACTAAAAAAGTAAGCTTAAAAATTACTCTTAAATTTAACAAGTGAACTACCACTCAGCTGAAGACTGAGTGACTTCCTGATTCACCTCCCTTTCTTTGAAAGCAGGTTCCCACGCGCATCCCTTATTTTTGCAGGTGTCAGATTCCAATTAGATTTTGATCGATGAGAGCGAATTTTTTAATATTGATAGCAGCATTGATATCCCTATCATGTTTTGTTTTTACAGTCTGGACATATCCATTCTCAATACTTTAAGGTTAGATCGGAATTATAGTACCCACAAACACTTCAATGTCTTAATGAGGAATTAAAACTGTTTATGAACTCTAAACGCATTCGGACTCTAAAAGTTGGGAAATCGAGCAGCGGGCCTATTGCTTACTGGATTACTGGTAAGCTTGGGTCCTATTTTACCCTGCGAAACGACACCACAAAGAATGGAGTATCCAATCTTTCACCTTATCTGCACTTTGGACAGATTTCAGCTCTAAGGGTTGAGCTTGAGGTGAAAAAAGCAAAAGCTGACCTGGAAACAAAAGAGGCATCTCTTGATGAACTCCTTGTTCGAAAAGAGCTTGAGGATAACTTCTGCCGTTATAATCTCTTTTATGAAAATTTTGATAGTTTTCCCGAGTGGGCACGAAAAACCCTTAATTCTCACAGGCATGATCAGAGAAATTATGTCTACATACTGGAGGAATTGGAAGCAGAAGACACATGACCCCCCCTGGAACGCGAGTCAGATAGAACTTCTCAGTATAGGGAAAATGTATGATTACATGCGGATGTATTGAGCTAAAAAAATTATCTAATGGAGCGAATCTCCTGAAAAAGCACTTAAAAATTGCAATCTACCTGAGTTACAGATATGAGCTTGACGGAAGGAACCATAATGTATATGCAGGAATTCCTGGAGTAGAAGGAGTTCATGACCGAGCCTTGAAGGAAAGGGAAACTTTTAGAAAAAATCTATATATGAGTTACGAAGGCAGTAAACGGATGTTTTACGTTAATTCATACATTGGAAAAATATTTTAGGTGATTTTATATATCACTTTCGTTTAAATTAATTTTAGGAATATGCATTGTAATAAATTTCAAATATTTAACTCTAAAATACTTAACTCTAAAATACTTAACTCTAAAATACTTAACTCTAATATAGAATTTGCTCAGAAGAAAAGCTGGACAGATCTTATAGATTCTGCTGTCCATCATCAAACCCAAGCGGGTTGTCTCTCCCGCCCATGATATCCAGTAAAACGTTCATAGTGGGGATTATGTATCGTGCATTTAAAGAGTGGATTATTTACATTTTGATGTTTTTACTCGCTCTTTTTTGCCGGCTGACCGTAAAAGACTTTTGAGATCTAATTAAATCTCATTTAAAAGTCATGTCTTCGAGCCCAGGTTAATTAATCAATCCCTTCGTGAAAGCCTAGGGGAGTGTCTAAAGAGCACCAAATATACCATGTACAAAATGTATAGAGAGTACATAAAAAATTAAGTTTATAAATATTTTACCAGCTTTATAATCAGATTTAGCTTGATATTCATCATCGTATAGCTCAACATATAATCTGTAATCTATTGATTTTCGATTCCAATTATCAATTAACATACAACATGCTCCTACTAACATAATAGAAAAGCCAGCTTTTGTTGCTAAATTAACAACAACTGGATAGCTATTCATTAGTGAGTAAGTAAGTATAATGCCGTCAAGACCTATGAAATATTTATAATAATCATCCAAAGAAAAGTAACGCAAATCCATGATTGTACACCATATAATATTTTTAGCAATATTAAAAGTTAAGATAAATATTAACTTAATGCTTTAATACCAATTTTGTTTACCTGCTGATTGGTAGGTTTGTAAGCTAGTCTATCTAAAGAAATAATCCAATTTAAGTTCTACTTCTGGAAGCAGGCGTAAACACTTCAATTATCTGGGAAAAACGCAAATTTAAGCTTCAATAAGCTTGTATACATATCGAGATGATAAGGCAGGAACTCAGGCAAAGACTGGATGTATGTCCACTAAGATAAACAAAAATTGAAGTCAATTTACTCGGACAAACAAAGATTATTTTGCCAGGGCAGGGTGCAGATGCAAGGATTACTTCGTATAAAAAAACAGTTATTATAATTAATAAACAATAAATATAAAGAAAAAGTTGTATTCTTTAAGGGGAAAGGATGTATGACAGGTCGATCTCCTTTATCTTTCAATCACACAGAAATTTTTTATTTACTACTCCATAGGCCTATCACAACTTTATTTTTGTAAAAAAAGAGGGTACTGTGCAGGAGGAGATACCTGCCCGTGGTGGTTCTATTTTTGTGTATGGTATGTTTTGTGAGTGGAAGACATGCCAGCTATCTGTCCGTAATCTTTGCAGTCCTGCCTCTAAACTCGAATATTCAATGACTGCCGTGGAAGCTTCAGGACTTAGAAAAGTTAAGAAATCAAACCCAACTTTACCCCTGAGTAAATTAAGGGTTGTAACTTCGGTTACCGGATCATGCCCTTTCTTAAAGTCCTTTACCTTAAGCCGTATAATTTCATTTGCACTAAGAGCCTATCCGAAAAGTCATATGGCAAGGAGTAAATATCAACCTGGTTATACTGCATATACTTTTATTTTATGGTATAGCAATGTAACTGTTGTGTAGGACACAGTACATTTCGAATAGGATTTAAGCAGAACTATTCTGTATCATCTGTATGAGGTTGCCACAAGTGTCATCAAATACGGCAATGATTGTTGTTTCCATTTTTGTTGGTTCTTGAGCAAATTTCACGCCAATATTTTTCATTCGTTCGTATTCTTTTTGAATATCGTCTACGAAAAACACTGTTAATGGTATCCCCTGATTATAAAGTGCCTCTTGGAATGTACTAGCAGCTGGATTCTCATTTGGCTCAAGAAGTAATTCTGTACCTTCAGGTTCCTCGGGAGAGACAACTGTTAACCACTTGAATTTGCCCACTGATATATCGTTTTTCTTAACGAAACCCAAAATCTCAGTATAAAACTTAAGAGCCTTATCCTGATCATCTACAAGTACACTGGTTAACTTAATTCTCATATTTGTTTCCTCGAAAATATCTAATTCTATTTATAGAGTATTCTTTGGTTTACTTAAGAGTGTTGACAGCCTTCCAAAGAGTAAAATAGCACGTTGTTAACTTCTCATTAGATAAAACATAGTAATTGTCGGTTGTTTTATTCCAGTATTAATAATAGTAAATCATAACTCTTTTCGGATAGGCTCTAAGTCCACTGGAAGCTCCGACTAATAAGATAGCCTTCTCTACAGGGTCACAGATCTTAAGGGCTTCCTGCAGGTCTTCTTTACTTGTAATATCCTTGTTTCCCTAAGGGCTTTGCTTTAGTCCCCGATCGTGTAAACTGAGTATTTCGATATCAAAATTCTTATAGAAATTTTTATTCCGGTTAAATGGGCTCTACTGATAATGAAGCAAGGCTTTTGTCTTGCAGAGACTTCCTGAAGCCAATGAGATAATTTTTATGCTTCTCTGACGCATTAGAAGCCCTCACTTGATTTCTTCTTCCGATTTAGCTAGTAACCCATCTGGAATCTTATCCTTCCATTACGTGAAGACCTGTAATGCCATAATCTAACCCTTTACGGTGTTCGGTCCTGCGTTAAAAGTGTCTAACTACTCAATAATCAGAGGATCCGCTTTTAGTTCGGCTGCTTTCATAAGTGGCACTCTTCATGTAATACATCTACAAATTATTTTATTTGCCTCAAAATATCCGGTTCGAAGAGTGCCTGAAAAACGAAAAGTTCCTGTACCAAAACAGCGATTTGGTTTCTTATTTTCTATTTTCTTTCTCTAAGAGGCTCTAATTTTATATCAGTCACCTATAAATATAAGTATATTCAATTAAATATTGTATTTTTTATATTTTTTCCTATTATTAAAATGGGAAAATAAAACACAAAGGGAGTGGTAGTTATGGCAGTAAGAAATCCTGTAGACTGGATTGCACTTTTACTTGTTATAGTGGGCGGATTAAACTGGGGGCTTGTCGGGCTCTTTGACTTTGATCTTGTAGCTGCTATTTTCGGGGCGGGGAGCGCCCTTTCGAGAATAGTATATATACTTGTTGGACTTGCAGCACTTTATATGATATATTATGGTGTTAGGAGTGATACTGCTGCTACAGCCGCCAGGCATGTTTAAAGTGCAAAGTAAAGAAACAAAGTGCAAAGCAATTAAAAATAGATAGTTTGAAGAATTTCCTGGTTTAAGTGCTTTTTGAGGCAACATAATCAACCAGTAAATTTATTTAGCATGCTGAATTTAAAATTTCGGATATAATATATCCGTTCCTTTTTTATCTTATCTTGATTAATGTCCTTTTGGGCTTACAGATACTCACCAGGAGATGATTTCGCAGAATCTTAGAAGTACCTTTTAAGTGCTTTTAGTACTTTTCGGACCTGCAGATAGCTCCCTATCTGAAAGAGTTATATTTAGTCTTCACATTTTATTCTCATTCAATAATTTAAGTTCCGAAAGTACTTTTTCTGCATGTCCAGCAGCCTTAACATTATCCCACACTCTGGTTATTTTTCCTTCAGGATCTATAAGAAAAGTTGTCCTGACAGTACTTGTAACTTCTGTGCCTCTGAAGTGTTTTAGATGCATAACATCATATTTTTTGTGAATTTCCGCCTTTTCATCGGAGAGCAGCTTTATTTGGAGTTCCTCCTTTTCGATAAATCTGTTATGGGACTCCAGACTATCCCTGCTAACTCCAAGAATTACTGCATTTTCAGCTTCAAAGTCCTTTTTTAAGTAACTGAAATCCTTTGCCTCAAGGCTGCACCCGGGGGTATTATCTCTAGGGTAGAAGTAAAGGACTACCCATTTTTCTCTGAAGTTTTCGAGGCACGTCTGATTTCTGTCCTGGTCAAGCAAACAAAAATCAGGAGCAAACTGCCCCATTTCCATTGAAGTTTTTGCCATATTTTTTCCCCTGATTAGTAAGTATCATTATTGAATCATTGAATAATTATATACTAAGTAGATATTATTTCAAAATTCAAATTATATTCAACATGTCTTGATTTAAGTTATGTTTAATATACTTTTTCAGTTCTGTTTTAATGAATATTCTTTACGTTTCCACGGAAGTACTGCAGCTTCGAATGCTAGAAGAGGGCCTACAAACCATCCGGCCCAGAGCATAAGTCCGGCTATTCCAATAACAAAAAAGTAAAGACGTCTTTTTGTTGATGTCGTACCATAATTCTCATCCTTAAGGCTCAAGATAAGCGCAAAAACTCCAAGCCCTATACTCGCCAGAATTAGAAAAAGAGTAACAAAAACTTCGGGAGAGTATGAACTTTTGCTCAATGAAAAGAACATCTGAAAAATAAATGAAAGGCCTGTGCCTAAGAAGAAAAGACCTGCGAAGGTTCCGGAGATACGTGCTGGACTAAAGCTGGCTACAACTTCCCTCCTGAGAAAAATTACCAGAAGACCTAATACAAGAGTTGCACCCAGAGGAGCAAAGATCAAAAGAAAGCTCTGCCCTTCCCAGAGATAAATCTTGATCTGGTTATAAGGTACAGATATCCATTCCTTTAAGGTAAAAGCTTCTTCATACCCTATAATTACCCCATAATTCCCTTCTCCGCGCCTCGCACTGGCTACGGCATAATATGTCCCGCTTTTCGGAGCTTTAAGATCTGGACTGGCAAGAGAATAGAAGGAGCTCGGGGAAAAACCTTCGTAAACCGGATTCTCGAGGCGGCCGGAAAACACTTTTACTCCATACCCAGCGGGCACTTCAAGTTTCTCAGGTATTTCTCCCTCATCTGTGATTCCCGGACCCATAACGATAATGTCCGGAGTAAAACTCTGCATCTCCGGTTCAACAGGAACAATGAGTCCGAGTGCTATTCTTTCCCCCTGCTCCATATCAAAACCGTAATACCTCATTTCTCCTTCTGCGAGTTGTCCATAAAGAACCCTGGATACTGCAGGTTGTTCAACTGGAATTGCCGTCTCAACGCTTTTACCCCCCTCTGCGAAAGCTGGCACATGGGCAAGACCAGGAGTGATTAAAAGACATAATGTAGTCAATAGAATCAAAATAGTACGAGAATTGCAAAATCCCCACCGTTTCATGACTATATTTTATCCGGCAGTCAGTATATATGTATCAGAATAAAGAATTAAGCAAAGAATTTAAACAAGAATCCAATTTGAATTCCCAGGATAAGTGAACCCTTTTTTCGAAAACTCTTTCTGAAATGCGCTTAGATTAATTTTATGAGAATATGGGACGTACTTCCTGAAAAGCTATGCAGGCAGCACCTGCTGGGGGAACACCATGAGCTACATGCTTTATGGTCAATAATCATCAATAACAAGAAAGGCTTTGCCCATCATCCGGAAACTATGCGCTGGAGAGGAAAGCTAAAGGCTCTTTACTTGAGGCATGAAGCCCTGGTCGAGGAAATGACAAAACGCGGTTATAAACATCGCACCCCTCTCGACCCTAGCCTCGCGACAGGAAAAGCTATTCAGGACGAGCTTGTGGATTCTTATGAGGAACAGATCAGGCTACTAAAAGAAAGAGGATGTGAGTGCAGTGTTTAACCCAATCGTTTTTCATGAGAAGTCCAGTTCAGCTTTCTTATAAAGGGATTCCCTATCATCTGCTGACAATATCTTTTCGAGTATTAAAGAGAAGAAAAGGAATAGTGGAATGCATACTGCTACCTGAATTGCCGTGAATCTGAGCCCCATATACGAAATCTCATAAAGTAGAAGAGGAATTTTGGTAGTGGACCAGACCCCCAGGAAGAAAAAAACGTACGCAAGCTTTGCCTTTTTCTTTAACAGGAGCATCGCAATTGGAAAGGCAATATAAAGGGGGCCGGCTGCAGCGGATCCCAAAAATAAAGCTGTAAATATCCCTTTAAAACCTGAATTTTCCCCCATATATTTGATAAATGTCTCTTTAGGGATCCAGGTGTCCAGCAAGCCCATGAAAACAAAGATAGGGGGTATCAGGCCGAGCATCTCCTTTGTATTCGATAAGGAAAAATTGAAGGCTTTTATACCCGCAGGCATGTGAATATAGTACAGGAGTATAATAACAAAAGCAAAGGATATGGCAAACCCGAACCTTTTCACCAGCGCAACAATTCTCCGGTTTTTTAAAACCTTCTTTTCAGATTTGAGAGTTTCATTCACGGTTCTCATAACTGGACCTCCGAGGCTCAAATCTATACCTCCAGTATTCATTGTTACATGAACTTCCAGATTACCATTGTAAAAATAAAAGATACTGCCAGTGCGAATCCATTTCTCAGGATTGCTGTGCGTTTATTAAAATATTTGATCTCTAAGGGCAGGGTTACAATCCCTACTGCCATAAGTGATGAAACAAAAGCTGCAATCTGTGCGTACCCCGCTCCTGCATCAAGAAGGGCAGCTCCCAATGGAAAAGCAACAAAACCAGGAATCAATGTGACAGATCCTGCTACCAGCGAAAGAATAATTCCTGAGAAACCGGATTCCGAACCAATGATCTTTGAGATAGCATCCGGAGTTAAGATGGCCAGAGTAATTCCTGCAAACATCATAACTGAGAGTATTTCCGGAAGAAGCCCTGAAAACGATTTCCAGGCTTTAAGGAGGGCCATTTTTGTTTTCTTTTGATCTTTTAAGTAAGAAATAACCAGGAGAAGAAATGCCAGGAAATAGAGGTAAATGCTATTCAAGAGAACCGCCTCATTAATTGTCTTATCGGAATATTCAGGTTTTGACCTCACAACTTTTCGTAAGTTTCAAGGAAAAAATCCAGGTCCTTCTTTCTCCTTTCAATATCCTGCCTGAGTTCACCCAGTTTCCCCATTCCTTTTTGAGTTATCCGATACCATTTTTTTGCTGGCCCTGGTTCCGAGGTATCCCAGTATGCCTCAATCGCCTCTTCTTTTTCCAGGTCGTTCAGTGCCCTGTAAAGTGCAGGAGTATCTATGAGATTAAAAGGCACCTCTTCCTCAAATCTTCTGAACAAAAGAGCCCCATAAGCTGGTTTTTGTGCCAGGAAAAGTAGTATAAATGCAGGTGTATGGCGGAAGTATCTGTTTCTGGGCATGGTGGCACCATTTCTTTTTTGTTTTTTACGAAGTAACCTTTTGTTAATCTACATAGTGGTTTTTAACACCTTGATGTAATTAAACACTAAGATATTTTTGTATGTAATATTCGATTTTAGTTTCTCGATGTATACTTTCCGCTTGAATGAGATCTTACTTCCAGCCCAATCGGCGAGTGATGCATGCCAAAAAACATTTCATATTCAAAACCTAAATAAATAACAGGGCTCTTCCTGCAGCCAAATCTTTCAAGTGCGGTGCTTTGTGATGGATAGCTTAAAACCTTATTTCGACCCGGAAATTGAGACCATGGAAAGGGGAGAACTGGATGCCCTCATTGAGGAGCGCGTAAGATACACGGTAAAGTATGCAGCAGAAAACTCCCCTTTTTACAGAAAGTGGTTTGAAAGGCACGATGTAAACCCTGCAGAAATTAAGACCCATGAGGACCTTCTTGACCTTCCTGTAATCTCAGGAAAGATTATTCGGGAAAACCAGCCTCCTGAGACTGCTGAATTCATGTTCAGGAGTGTAGGCTGGGAAGATGTTTTTACAATTCATGAGACCAGTGGAACCAGTGGGACCCCGAAGAGCTTTTTCCTTACCTGGGAAGACTGGGAGCGATATGCGGAAAAATATGCCAGAATTTTCAGGTCGCAGGGTTTCGGCCCCGGGGACAGGGTTGTTGTCTGTGCTTCTTATGGGATGAACGTGGGGGCAAACACCATGACCCTTGCAGCCAGACAGCTTGGAATCAGCATTATTCCGGAGGGCAAATGCACTTTTCCCCTGCGCGTAATCAAAGCTTATCAGCCTACAGGAATAGTAGGTAGCGTATTTAAACTCCTTAACCTTGCCAGACGGATGAGGGCAGAGGGCATTAATCCTCAGGATTCAAGCGTAAATAAGCTGGTTGTGGGAGGAGAAGCATTTGCTGAGGAGTCCAGAAACTATCTTTCTGAAATATGGGGCTGTCCTGTGTACAATACCTATGGGAGCACAGAAGGGACAATGTGTGGAGAGTGTGATGAGATTTCCGGGCTGCATGTACCAGAAGATTTTGTCCACCTTGATGTTTACGACCCATATATCGAGAATTTCGTACCTGATGGAGAGTGCGGAAGAGTGATCCTGAGTACACTTTTGCCTGTCGGGGCAAAAGCAGGAAACCTTCTTTTGAATTATGATACCGAAGACACCACTGTTGTACTTACACGTAAACCATGCCCCTGTGGAAGGACCCATATGAAAATCATGACTCCGCAACGAGAGGCAGAAACGGCATGGGTTGAAGGCACCCCATTTAACCGCGTAGATGTGGAAAGGGGTATTTTCCAGCGTGAAAATATGGATTACCTAACCGGAGAATACGAAGCTTTTCTTTATGGTGAGGAAGATGAGGGAGAAACTATACTGAGAGTCAGCATTGAATGTGAAAACCCGGATACCTGCGACAAAGATCTTATAAAAGAAAACTTTATTCGTACCTTTCTCAGGTATAAGCTTCCTCTTTCTCGGGCGTACGGAGAAGGTATTTTCAAGATCGTATTTAATTTTACTGGCCCTATGGGGCTTGAGCTGAACAAGATCAAGGGCAGACCTAAGAGACTTGTAGACCGAAGATAATAAAATCGCTCTTGAAATTAATACTAACCTTTATTAGTGAGTTTCATTGAATACGGAATCAAATCAATTTCTTTTTTAAATTTTGTTATTCATTTTCCGGCGCTGTACGCAAATCATGCTCTAAACTTGTTTCCACTAGGCTAGTTTAAACCTAGAAACTTGATCCATCTACAATGCCATCATTTATAGCATATTTGGCAAATCGATACTAATGCGGAGCCGATTTCTGACATTGGGTGCCATTATTTTCAGATTATTTATCTTTAACATATTAGTTCATTTATCTGTAGTGGATTTGATATTTCCAAACATTAATATTACTGAGGAGCAATTAATCTAATAATCAACTCTTTTATATTAGTCGCTAAGTGAAAAAAACATATATAGTAATACGTACAATAAGTTAAAGTATTATTTAATAGATAAATTTGAGATTACCTGGTGATACGATGGAAACAGAACTAATGAGGATAGGAGTTTCCCTTCCTGATACCCTTCTGGGTAAATTTGATGAGATTATCGAGAAAAGAGGTTATTCTTCCCGTTCGGAAGGCATAAGGGATGCTATCAGGAGTTATATTTCCTACTACGAATGGATGGGTGACATTAAAGGCCATCGTGTCGGAACCGTTGCGGTTATTTACGACCACACTAAAAGAGGCCTTTCAAATGCCCTTGCAGATATCCAGCATCACTACACTCACCTGATAAAGTCCTCCGTGCATATCCATCTCGATCATGACAACTGTTTTGAAGTGATCGTTCTGGACGGGGACGGCGAAGAAATTAAAGGGCTTGCAGAAGCTATAATGGCCCTCAAAGGGGTAAAATTCTCAAAACTCACAACTGTAGCCTCAAACGAAAAGATCTGATCCTGCAGTCAGATCTAACCTTTCTTCAATTACGCGCATCAATAATTCAGATCATTGAAGAGTCAACCCTGAGAAACAGGAAAAATCCTTTCGTTTCTTCTATTTAAGATCTCAAAAATACTTCTCATTATGCTTTAGAGCAAACTCCAGAAAACGATGAGATTGTATATTTGTAAACCTGATCCTCTTCATAAGTCCACCAGACCTCCCTCTTTTAAGAGTTTAAGAATAGGAAAGAAGTGGATGGCTCTGACTGGATAGCTCTGATTAATAGTCTCTACGGACATATACGCAGAGGCTCTGAACTACTTGAACTTTGAGAATCCTTAAGCGTGTAGGGCCTGTAAGGAACTTGAAAAAAAGCCAACTATCTTTTTCCAGACCTTCATTCATTACCTTATGAGCAGCTTAAAGCATATCTTCCGGATGGGAGTAAGCATCCTTAACTTCGTATTCTAATTTAGACTGATCTGAGCTCCATTTCTTTCCGACATATTTTATTGACATTTCTCCCTCTTGGGAGTTGAATTTAGGGAAGCATACAGTTGGAATGTATTTTTAACTTTATCTTTTTAGTTGAAATTTTTTCTAAGCATCTCATATCTGAATTTCTCTCACTCGGGAATCGATTAAGGGAAAGCATACAGTTATTATTTTTAACTTTTGATTATGTTACCCATCATGTTGGTCACGCAACCCCTCATATTGATTATCTAATATTCAACCCTGCAAATTTCCCATTACATTTTACGTTGCTAGTATTTTGTAGAGGATTAATGTAAAATTTGAGATTTAGTACAGAGAAGCATTATTTTACTCAAATAATTAAAGAATCAGTTCATATTTACAAAGAACTTTTTTGAAAAGCTTTGAACACTAAAGATTCCAGGCAATTTTTGGGCTAGAGTTAATGAAAATTAGGGATGATAGCACTATTGAAAATGGAATTCTGGAAAAAATGACATTATTGTATAGTTCCAAAAAAGAATGAAAGAGACTTAAAAGCGTGTGTAATTCAATTGCTAGAATCTTTCAAAAAATAGGAAAATTTAAATTTTAATTTTTTGCATAAATAGTGAAAAGCCCTTTTAAATAAAAAGGGTCATACACTATTCCAAGCAAGTGCTAAAAAATAAGTAGCACCCAAAAAAGAATAAATTAAAATTCTTATTTGGGAGTTACCATTTTAATGTATTCTTTAGCACCGGTTTTTGGTCTTTCGTTGGATATTGTTATGCAATCCTTTGGGCAACCGCTAACGCATTCAGTGCACATGATACATCTGAATACATTGAGTTCCCATGTTTTTTCAGCTTTAGTAACTTTTAGTGCATCAGGGGGACATTTCTTCTGGCATATCCCACAGTAGATACAGTTTGCAGGATCAAAAATAATCCTTCCCTTGAACTCTTTAAAAGGTGCCCTTATCTCGAAGGGGTAAAGTCTGGTAGCAGGTTTAC
Source organism: uncultured Methanosarcinaceae archaeon (assembly GCA_963722085.1). Taxonomy (GTDB): domain Archaea; phylum Halobacteriota; class Methanosarcinia; order Methanosarcinales; family Methanosarcinaceae; genus Methanosarcina. Next base: position 12,127 of record CAVRNH010000091.1, read on the forward strand.
GAGAAACATTTGCTAGAACTAGATTTAACATACCCATTAATATCACCCTTCTTTTTATCTTTCAGTACAGCTAATGCAGGGATCTATAGTAAGTACAACTATAGGGACATCAGCGAGTCTGACGCCTGGTAGAGTCAGTAAAAGCGAAGGTATGTTTGCAAAGGTAGGGGTCCTTATTTTAAGCCTTTCCAGGTTTTTAGTCCCATTACCTTTCACATAATATACAACTTCACCTCTGGGCTGCTCTGTTCTCATAATCGCTTCACCGGTAGGGGAGCCCTTTACAGGTATCGCAAACTCACCATTAGGCATCTTGGAGATCGCATTCCTTATCAACTTAATAGACTCATATAATTCATTGATTCTTACTTTAGTTCTGGCGTAACAATCTCCATCTTTTTCGACGGCTGCCTTAAAACCAAGATCTTTATAGATGGCCCAGTCAGCTTCTTCTCTGATGTCACTGTGGACCCCACTTCCTCTAAGGGTAGGGCCAACAGTTCCAGCCTCATATGCGAGTTGTTTTGACATTGTGGCTAATCCCACAAGTCTTTGCTTAACTGTGTAATTATTTACGAACACTTTTTCAAGATCTTTGACCTGAGGCTCCACTGTATCGAGCATTTTCAGAATCATATCAATATGTTCTTTAGTCAGATCTTTGGAAGCTCCTCCGACTTTGGATATTGAATGTATAACTCTGTTTCCAGTGATTCTCTCCAATACATCCAATACTGGCTCTCTGTACTTCCAGCATTCATAGAAGAGACTTTCAAATCCAAAACCATCGGCAAACAGGCCAAGCCAAAGGAGGTGACTATGAACTCTGTTGAGTTCACCAATTATCACTCTTATATACTTCGCTCTTTCAGGGATTTCGACATCGAATAGTTTTTCGACTGCCATAGTATAAGTTATACCATGAAGAGCACTGCATATTCCGCATATTCTTTCACAAATATATGTTGTTTGATTAAAGTCCTTTGTGTTTATGAATGTCTCAAGCCCTCTGTGCACGTAGCCCAGTGAGGGAAGTGCTCCAACTACAACATCATTATCGATTTCAAGTTTTAATGATACTGGTTCGGGTAAAACGGGATGTTGAGGACCAAAAGGTATTACGGTTGTCATATGATTCTCCTCTCAAATTGCTTTAAGCTAAGGGAGCTTTTGGACTGTTTGGTGTCAGGTAAAGGTGGCCTTTGTAGTCTATTGCTAAACCGTCGAAAGTTAATCCGAAGAGATCCTGGTACTCATTCTCGATCAAAAGTGCACATAGGAAAATCCCAGAAATACTCTTGGGTTTTTCACCTGGTTTCACAAAGTACCTTAGATTTTTTAGTTTGTAATCTTTGTCAAAGATATATAACAAATCGTGACCATCGTCCTTTTTCAGGCATATCATAGTAGCATATCGATAGCCATCATTTTTTAAACCCTCAACAGTTTTTAGCAGCTCTGCACCGCTTTTTATTTCTGTCACATTCTCAATTACATTATTAAGCATTTGATGGCACCTCGTTTCCTTTGAATTTTACTTCTTTGCCTTTGATATTCCCTTTCTTCTTATTTTCAAGTACTGAAAGTGCTGCTACTACTCCATCAAGTATGGCTTCAGGCCTTGGGCAGCATCCGGGAACATATGCATCTACGGGTATGATCTGGTCCACTCCACCTATTACATTATAGCAGTCATGGAAAATGCCGCCTGTGGATGCACAGGCGCCTACTGCTAAAACGACTTTAGGATCAGGAATCTGGTTATAAATGTTCTTAAGCACATTTATATTTTTATAATTTACCGAGCCTGTAACCACCATTATATCAGCTTGCTTTGGAGTACCAATGTTTAAAACCCCAAACCTTTCAGCATCATATAAAGGAGTAAGACAAGCTACTACTTCAATATCACAGCCATTGCAGCTGTTCACGTTTACGTGTATAATCCATGGGGATTTTGCCAAACTCATGATATCCCTCCTTTTAAACTAATTTGACTCCACTAGCGTACAGGAATGCTATGTTCACAAGGGAAATTAATAGTAGGAATGTCCAACTAAGTTTAAGCATCCATTGCCAGTATACCCTTGCAGTAATATTGTCTACTACAATCACAAGCAAGAAAGCAGCAGTTGAGAGAAGGAAACCTATCAGTGGGTTTACTGCCCAGAATACAAAGAGAAGTCCTGTTAAAAATACGTATTCGTAGAAGTGCGCAATCTCAATGACTGCAAACCCTGGTCCTGAGTATTCAGTAAGCATACCTTTAACCAGTTCCTGATGAGCATGGTGAGAGGTTGAATAGTCAAAGGGTGATTTTTTCAACTTTATATTCAGAACAAATATCATTGCTATGAATATAAGAGGGGCATACACCAGGAGAGGGGTCGATGCATTTACTAATGCAGATATTTTAAAGGTACCGGTAAGCAGGTAGATTGCAAGAGCATATAAAATTAAAATCGGTTCATATGCCAGTATAGCCATCATTTCCCTTGAGCTTCCTACTTTGGCGTATGGAGAACCAGTGCTCATCCCTCCTACTATTAGAGCTAGTGAAGATATTGTGTATACGAATATTATCATCAAAATATCTTGCTCAAGAAGTAACATCACTAGGCTCAAGGCTATAAAGACTAAGTACACGACTACATAAAAGTTTTGAGACTTATTTACAATCATGTTGTCTTTGCTGAGAAGCTTCCTGACATCATAGTATGGCTGCAAAAGAGGAGGACCAACTCTACCTTGCAATCTTGCAGTAAGTTTCCTGTCAATTCCTGCAGCTATACAGCCGATGATAGGAGCAAGAATAAAAATAATTATAGCATATAAAGTATTCATAATACTCCTCCTGCCAATGCAAGTACAATAAGCAGTATGGAAATTACGACTCCAATTGTTGTAAGTTTGTTTTCTCCAAAGGTATTCTGAAGATAAATGTTAGAGGCACTGCTTTTATCGTAGCTGCAAAGTCCATTTCTGAACATTAATCCGTCCCTTTCGAGGTTGTTTTCCCCACACATATAATAGTTAGACATACGGGGAGTGAACATATTTCTGACAGCGAAATAGATCAGAATGGCCAGAGCAAGCACTATGAATATTGCTGCGTAAGCAAATGCGCCTATTTCAGAGGTAAATTGTCCAGCTTGTCCTGAAACAGTAGGAGCAGTGTTAAGCAGAATCGCAACCTGAGGTCTAATGAAGTAATCATATATTTGGAACACAAGAATACTTGTGGCTACAATGCATAATCCCAGGAACGATAGTGGGAAGTAGGTTTCCGGTTTTGCATGGTGAACTGCATTTTTATCCATAGTTGATGATAATATTGTCCCCATCCACTTAGCGTAATAAACAGTAGTAAGTGCACTGCCAAGTATAAGGAATACTATCACAATAGGATTTTGTGAAGCAGCTTCCATTGATACCCATTTTGTAAGCAATACTCCAAAAGGAGGTAATAGCATGGATACCATTCCGAGAGATGCAAGCACAGTCAGAAGAGGAGCCTTCTTTATCAATCCTGACATGTCTTCGATATCTCTGCTCCCAATTGTGTGCTCAATTTCACCTGTGCAGAGGAACAGAAGAGCTTTTGAGATAGCGTGGAACAGAATAAGCATAATTGCAGCGGCTACAGCCAGAGGTGTACCAATTCCAGCGCTTGCGATAATTAATCCCAGGTTAGCAATAGTAGAATATGCGAGCACCCTTTTAGCATTTCTTTGAGATAGGGCTAAAGCTGAGGTCATAACGAAAGTAAAGGCTCCGAAAATAGCAATAGCTGTTCCAAGATTTGTGCCCGCAAAAGCCGGTACAAGTTTGACAACTAAAAACACACCAGCATTTACCATTGTACTTGAGTGCAGTAAGGCAGAAACCGGGGTTGGAGCTACCATTGCGCCTAAGAGCCAGCTCTGGAAAGGCATCTGGGCAGACTTTGCAAAGCCTCCAATACAGAGTAAGGCAACAGGAAGAGCTACAGCAGCCATCGCTGTTGCATTAGTTCCAGCGTAAGTTCCAATTCCAGAAAGGGTACCTATCTCATAATTAGTTTCGAGCAGAATTATGCCTATGGATAAAGCAATTCCACCAACCAGGTTTAAAGCCAGAGCCCTGAAACCATTGTTTATTCCCTCTTCATCCATGTTGTATGAGATCAACACGAATGAACACAGAGTTGTTAGTTCCCAGAAAAGAAACAGCCATCCTAGTGTGTCAGCCATTACCAGACCATTCATGGCTGCCAGGAAGAAGCTCATTGTAAAGTAAAATGTCTTTTGCCTATTCAGATGTCTGTGCTCCTCATAGTGATCCATGTATCCGGTTGCAAATAATATAATCGCAGTACCGACTATATTCACAATTAATATCATGATCTGAGAAAATTGATCAATATTAAAAGAAGCACCTTCAGCATGTGGAACACTGGTAAAAGTGTAAGCAAATATAGCTGCTGAAATTAATCCTAGTCCAAGTGTAGGCCAGTTTTTATATTTTACTGACATAGCAACAATAAATAGTATTACTAGTACTTCGAGTACAAGGACGATAGATTCCAACATTGCGAAATTTGGTTCAGCAATCGGAACTACTCCAGTACCATCTAATACTAAATTAACTGATAAAGCTACTCCAACTATGAAAAAAGCCCAAGCAAGAAACTTATATAGCGATTTTGGAAGGGCTACAAATAAAAGCGAAAAGATTACAGGTGCTATAATTAGTAGCATAATGGTTGTATCCAACATATGATATATCCTCCGATCTACTTCATCTCTATCTATTCCGTCTGTTCATCTTCCAATAAACTTGTATTCTGCTTATTTATCCTCCAATTTATTACTATGGGGACTTACGCATTTGAACACAAAATCACATATTATAGACGCTGTGATTAGTTTAACGTTTTAGAGATTTCAAGGCTTCTTGATATCGGTTTTTCGATTCAACTACGTAGTTCCTGAACATATAAGAATATGGACTTAAATAGCCCGCAAATATTATAAGACCCTTATAAGATCCATAAATTAAAATTACAAGAAATAATAATACACGAATATCATCGATATGGTATCGACATGTTACAAATATAACAAAGGCATATTTAAAGATAGTGATTTTTTTTCTATTTTTATATGAGGCTCTCAAATCAGAATTTTGATTTAAGAATCTATTCTTTTTTTCACTATTCAGGTCGTGAATTGTTTTTTCCGGCATCGATAGATTTAAATACCATAATAACAGCCCCCTACGAAGGTGAAAAGATTATAGTATATAAGGCAGTTCTCTTAGAGGATTCAATATTAATAATAAAATTAATGGAGTTTAATAGTGAGCAAATGGCATAATCAGATAAAACTCAAAGAAATATAAAAACAGTTATACCAAATACTTACAATATTACAATATATCACTCTTTAAGAATAGATATACTAATAATGTTAATTCAGCATTAAATTATTATTTTTTTGGCAAAGCAAAGCCCACTATAATAAAACAATGCTACTTTGCTTAATTTACACTATGATAGATATAATTATTCAGCATATATAAAACCAATTTTATCACTTACATACAGGATTCAAACATGGTAAAGTGTGCGATTTGCGGAAAAGAAGAAAATTCTCTGATCAGAGTAAAGCACCGGAAGAATGGGGTTATGAAAATCTGTTTTGAGTGCTGGGGAGTAGAACAGGGAAACCAGAACCTACTCCATCTGGAGGGAGGATACGGATGCTCCAGATGAGTTCTTGTTGGCACATCAACATCAAAGAAGTGTATAATATTACTAATTGTGAAATAGTTCTTCGAATTGCATATAAGATTGACTGACCAACTCATAAAATTGATTAAGTTCGGAATACATATTGTCTTCTATAATGTAGAATTATCTTATTTTCTAAATTATCGGTAGTCCATCATTTGTTGATTGATATTATTCCAAAATAATCGAAATACAGTTTCCATCTCTTCTTTTCCCTTAATTTTGGCACTGCTGGAGCCAACCTGCTGTGTATGCATATAAACGCAACCGAAAGCCATGTTTGAGATTATATCATGAAAACATTAATCAGTTATTAGTGGACGACCTATTATTTCATCCCTGATCTGGGATTAGTTGTTGATAAGAAGAGACCTGACAAATATGGAATAATAGGAGCACTGATTTCAGTTATGGGTGTCCTGATAATGTTTTATATCCCACGTTATTAAGTATCAATGGGATCCAGTCCTACAATTTTCTCAATAAGATTAATTAAGTATAAAAAGCAAAAAATTTACATTTTCAAATATAATATCACATAATATAATAGATATCAAGCTATAATGCCAAATATTTAAAATGTATATGCTTGCTACAATGCTATTATTAACTTTTATCAGAGCATATACTTACCGATAAGTTCCGAATACAAAAAAGAAATTATGCACCTAGAGAATGCAAAGCCAACATCTAAATATCCTTAGCTAAAAACCCAGGGGTTCTAAGCTTTATCCTATGGACCTTATGATCACGGAATTTTTTCAAAGAACTCCTCAATCATAAGTACACTCTAAGGTACATGCTTGGGCAAAAATATCCAATTGTAACAATTTCGACGTATATTACTGGTGAATTGAGTCGTAAGCACTTTCACCGTGGAGAGATATATCGAGACCTATTAGCTGTTCTTCATTTGAAACTTTAACCGGAGTTATTGCATTTATGAATATTAGCATAATGTAAGTAAATACAAATGCATAGATCGAAGCACCCGCAACAACCACGAGTTCTTTGATAAAGAATCCAGTACCACCATAAAGCAGTCCGTCAGTTCCTGCAGGATTCATGGCAGTTGAAGCAAAGACTCCCAGGAGAATTGTTCCGGTAACTCCTCCAATTCCATGGACACCCCATACATCCAGAGCATCATCCCATTCCATCTTATTTTTAATGTGTACCGCAACGTAGCAGACAATTGCTCCGAGGATGCCCATTAACGCAGCTACAGGCAAGGAAACGAAGCCTGCTGCAGGTGTGACAGTAGCAAGACCTGCAACTGCTCCTGTCATAAGCCCCACAAATTTTGGTTTTCGTTCCTTGAACCAATCAATTAGCATCCAGGTAATTGCTGCAAAAGAAGCCGCAGTGTCGGTGTTCAGGAATGCAAGTGCGGTAATTCCGTCCACATTGAGTTCGCTGCCAGCATTAAAGCCGTACCAACCAAACCAGAGAAGTGCAGTTCCGATAGCCATTAAGGGGATATTGTTTGGCTTTGAATCTTTATACATCCTTGGGCCTACAAAAAAGACTGCAGCAAGGGCTGCAAATCCCGCTGTCGCATGGACCACGATCCCACCTGCAAAGTCAAGAATTCCCATTTGTGCGAGCAGGCCGCCTCCCCACACCATATGGACAAAAGGATAGTAAACAAAGAGCTGCCAGACGATCAGGAAAATGACATAAGCCTTAAACGTAATTCGGTTCGCAAATGCTCCAGTAATCAGTGCTGGAGTAATGATTGCAAACATCATCTGGTAGGCTACGAAGACGAATTCTGGGATATCTCCGTTTCCGAACGCAGTATTTGGAGTAATCCCATGCAAGAACATTTTGTCCAGATTTCCTATGATTGCGCCTTCACCCCCACTGAAGCACAGGGAATAACCGATGAAAAACCATAAGATACTTGTCAATCCGAGAGAAACAAAACTCTGCATCATAATGCCTAGAATGTTTCGCTTGGAAGCAAGCCCTCCGTAAAAGAATGCCAGACCTGGGGTCATAAGCATTACAAGGCTTGTTGCAAGCAGCATAAAACCTGTTGAGCCAGTATTAAACATATATTCATCCCATATTATTTATATTGGTAACTAGGAAGCCTCATATTTCTTGCCTATTTCCTACTTCATTCTACTTAGTTTTTTCGACTATTTCAGTAGGTAAGTTTCAGCAAAAGATCAAACCAATATAAAAAAGCAGAAAGAGAATTGGGATGATTGATAAATAAAAAACCTGTTAGCTTCACGGGGGTAATTTATAGATTGAGAATTCGATAGTCAAACCTTTTACATTGTTTAACTTTTATCGTGCTGTTTGGTAATAGTTAAGATCTCTATAATTCAAGACCGATATTCCAGAAAATAAATATTAGAAAGGTACAGGTAAGGGTTTACCTGTACTCAAACATTGTATGCGGCTTCACCATGCTGTGTCTGATCAAGCCCGATGTTTTCTTCACTTTCACTAACTTTGAGTCCCATCGTCTTATTGATCACAAATCCAATGATCAGTGTGCAGACAGCTGCATATAATGCTGAAGCGGCAACACCTTCAAGCTGAATCAGTAACTGGTTTGAGTTCCCAAGAAGGAGACCTGAGTATCCCACACTTGCAAATACGCCAGTTAAAAGCGCGCCTGTCATTCCGCCGACTCCATGAACCCCGAAAACGTCCAGTGAATCGTCATATCCAAACCTTCCTTTGAGACTCACAGCTGTATAACATATTAGACTGGCGATCAAACCAATTGGAATTGCTGCTACAGGCGTGACAAAACCGGCAGCTGGCGTGATTGCAACCAATCCTGCCAGAACTCCCGTTGAAAAGCCCAGAGCAGTCGGGTGTCCGAAGTGATTCCACTCAAGGGCCATCCACAAGAACCCTGCGGCTGCAGGGGCTACAAGAGTTGTAAGGAATGAAAGCGCTGCGATCTCATTTGCAGCAAGGGCAGAGCCAGCGTTGAACCCAAACCATCCAAACCAGAGAAGCCCGGTTCCAAGAAGGGTAAGAGTGACGTTATGAGGTTTTAGAGAATCGACCCCATATCCCCTCCTCTTTCCGAGGTAAGTCAGAAGGGCAAGTGAGGAAATACCTGAAGTTATATGGACAACGGTCCCACCTGCGAAGTCGAGGGCTTTTCCTGTTAGAAAACCGCCGCCCCAGACCCAGTGAGCTACAGGAGCATACACAATAAGGCCCCATAGTAAGATGAATGCGATATATGACTTGAATTTAATACGGCCAACAATAGCACCAGAGATAAGGGCAGGAGTAATTATTGCAAACATTCCCTGGAATGCAATAAAAGCGTATGTTGGAATGTTACCTGTTACAGAGCTAGGATCAATACCTCGCAAGAATATGTTGTCAAGACCGCCTATGAACCAGTTTCCGGGTGCAAAAGCAAGTGAGTAACCTATTAGTATCCATTCAAGAGTTATGACGCCCATGGCAACAAACGAATGCATCATGCTGCTCAGGACATTCTTACGCTGGACAAGTCCACCGTAGAATAACGCAAGCCCAGGAATCATTAAAAGTACAAGTGCTGAGGAAATTAGCACCCACGCAGTATCTGCTCCGTTAATAGTCATTATTTATTTCTCCTTAAATAACTTAAATAGCATCATGGCCAGTTTCGTTAGTGCGAATTCTGATTACATTCTCCAACGGTAGCACGAATATCTTGCCGCTCCCGACATAGCCGTCTTTATCTCTTGATCCCCTTTGGATTGCTTCAACTGTTGTTTGCAGAAAATCATCGTTCACTGCAATTTCAATCTTGATTTTCTCAAGCAGGTTTGCTTCGTATTTTTTAGCTTTAGCTCTTTCAACTTCCAGATGTCCCTTTTGGGCACCATAGCCAGAAACGGATGAAACTGTCAAACCATTAATCTCAACCTTCTGAAGCTCTTTTTTGACAGCATCGAGCTTTTCCGGTCTTATCATTGCGATTATATACTTCATTGCTACCACCAGTAGGTACCCTTTATCCTAGTTATAATATTTAAACTTTTCTGTCAAGTAAAAAATTTAGTCATTTGACATAAAAACTTAAAAATTTAAGAAGCTCAGCATTTAAGTTGAAAATTTGCATTTACCGAATTAAGCCATCAATTTTACTCAGTTAAATTATTAGAAATCAAAGGAAATAAACTGAAAAAGGCAAAATTTCTATTCCTGAGTGATTCGGTATACTTTCTCCACATTCCCATGTAGAGAGGACTTTTATTCCTTCAAAGCAAATTTGAAGGCATGTTCGAAGATATAGGAAGCGTAAGAAACAAGGCTGATGATACTTCCCTGCAAATCCTTGCACTTTTCAGGGATAGCATCAGTGAGATCTGCCTGAACAAATCTGACTCCGCATCTGCATACTTCAAGCCAGAATACTCCCATTACCTGGTGGTACACACCCCTCTTAACATCCAATACCCTGAAAATAGAAAAGAGTGGAATCTACGCTTTTGCAAAGAAGTCGGAGTTTCAGTTGTAGAACTTGTTGCAGCAGAAGCAGACAGTGCATATGTAAAAGGCCTGATAGCAATTAACGGGTCAAAAGTTTATGCGATTCTTCCTTTTATATCAATAGATGCAGAAAAAGCGAAAAAGGCTAACTTCCCTGAAGACCGCATGGCACGCGTGCGGGCACAGGTGCTTCCTGCTGTGCTTCCAGAAATTAAAGGGGAAACAATTCTGGATATAGGCAGCGGTTTTGGAAGCCTTACTATAGAAATTGCAAAAAATAATCCTGATTCAAAAGTCTACGGTATCGATCTTCACGATTCCCTTACAGGCCAGGCACAAATGAATTCAAAAATCCTTGGTGTGCCAAACCTGGAGTTCAGGACAGGAAGTGCCTATGCACTGCCTTTTGAAAGTGATTTTATGGATGATGCTACTTGTTTTTTCATGCTTCATCACCTTGAGGATATCAAATTTGCCCTCTTTGAGATCAAGAGAGTTCTTAAAAAGGGTGGGTTATTAACCGCAGTTGAGCCTCTGGAACATCAACATCACCATGGACCTCAACTTTCGGAAGCCGCATGGAAAGAACTTTTTGAAAATGTGGGCTTTCAGGTTAAGACCGAAAACTTAGAAGGAGCAGTCGTCCTTAGGGCCAGAAAAACAGGATAAATCAGGAAAAATAATACTTTATAGAGGTGAAGTGTCAAAAGCTAGTCTGAATCTTGCAAAGATTCAAGCTAAGCTATAAACAGATGCAATCTTTGTTGATACTCGAAGCAAAATTCGGTTTCAAAACTTCGGAAACTAGTCTGCTTGAGGGAGCGAAGCGAGTGAAACAGCCTCGTCGCACCCGCAAGCGAAACTGGCGCAACTCGGGGGTCAAAAGACAATCATATCCGAAGTCCTTATCCTCACCATGCATTCGTCTCCGTTACCTATTTTTAAAGAATCGAAGATATGATTTGTAACTTCAACATTCAGGAGGGCTCCGCTGTCTTTCAGTTTCAGCGACATTATCCGGCTGGTGCCCTTGTTTATAACGTTCCTTATCACACCGTTGAGCAGGTTTTTCCTTTCCTCTTTCCTAACTGTATGAACACTTTCGTTGTCCACAAGTTCGACATTCTCAGGTCTCACTCCCCAGCTAACTCTATCTCCTGCCGTCCGCCTGATGTAAGGCGCTGTGATCTCCGTACCCAGGGACCAGAGGAAGGTGCATTCGTCTTCCTGTCCATGCCCTTCTACAACGGCATCGTCAAAGAGGTTAGAGAATCCCACCAGTTCTGCCACATAATGAGTTTTTGGGTGATAAAACACGTCCTCAGGCGAACCCAGTTGCTGCACCTTACCGTTGTCAAAAACTACCATGCGATCTGCCATGGTAAAGGCTTCTACAGGGTCATGGGTGATAAATATTACAGGAATCCCGAGCTTTTTCTGGATCGTCCGCAGTTCTTTTCTCAGTTTTAGGCGAACTATGGTATCCAGGGATGAAAATGGCTCGTCCAGAAGCAAGACTTCAGGATTGGGAGCAAGAGCTCGTGCAAGAGCCACTTTTTGCTTCTGGCCGCCTGAAAGTTCGTCAGGATATGCAAACTCAAATTCTTCGATTCCTGCAAGGCCCAGCATCTCGTCCACTCTGTTCTTTTTATCCATAGAGCTCAGACCTTTGAGCCCGAATTCGATGTTTTGCCGTACATTCATGTGCGGGAAGAGAGCGTTTTCCTGAAACATATACCCTATTTTTCGCTTCTGAGGTGGAAGATTTACTTTTCTCTTGCTGTCAAAATAAAGTGTATCGTTTATCCTTATGGTTCCTGCATCCGGGTTCTCAAGCCCTGCAATACAGCGGAGAGCTGTGGTTTTTCCTGAGCCCGAACAGCCAAACAGGACCGCGAATTCGGAATCTGCATCAAAGCTACAGTGCATTGAAAAGCTGGGTTTTTCCCCTTTCTTTCTCCGGTTTTTTCTTCCATAGAATTCCTTTTCAATGTCAACCTCAACAGGCATTTCCTATCCTCTCCACTCCTTTTTTCAGTGTTCACCCAGTTTACTGGTGGCAGCAATAGTTATGAGGGATATAGCGATCAGGACCAGCACAAGCATATTAGCAAGTTCGTTATTTCCGGCCTGGTATGCCCCATAAATGGAAAGGGCCATAGTGCTGGTTTTTCCCTGAATATTTCCTGCAACCATAAGGGTTGCCCCAAACTCTCCGACAGCCCTTGCAAAGCTCAGGACACACCCTGCAATAATACCTTTTTTTGCAAGGGGAAGAGTTATGAAGAGCGCAGTTTCGAATTCACCTCTTCCCAGAATACAGGCAGCTTCCTCAACACTTCTATCCACTGCCCCTATGGAAGATGAAGCGGTTTTCACCATAAGTGGCAAAGATACGACAAAAGCTGCAATTGCAGCAGCCTGCCAGGTAAAGAGTATCCCACTCCCAGTAATTGTGAAAAAAATACTTCCCAAAACCCCATTTTTCCCGAGCAAGAGCACAAGGATGTATCCGGTCACTGTTGGAGGCAGAACCATAGGCAGGGTAAAGAGTACATCAACCAGCCACTTTCCCGAAAACTCTCTTTTCGCCAGCACATAAGCAATTAAAAGCCCCAGTACCGCCACAAAGAGGGTTGAAATCGTGGCAATTTTGAGTGTGAGCAGGAGTGGGCTTATGATCAGTTGAAGTATTTCCATTAAATCCCTTCCAAAATCCAGGTTCTGTTTTGGGACCCTGAGAATTTAGTTATTTTCTGGGTTAGAAAGTTTTATTTTTCTCTCGTTCTCTTCCTTATTTTAGTATTGAGTCTGGTTCAATTCCTCATTTTAGTATTGAGTCTGATTCAATTCCTCATTTTAGTATTGAGTCTGGTTATTCCCCTTATTTCCCCATTAATTCTCATTAATTCCCTATTTTTTTAATCTAATTCTCTTTCTTATTTTCTTTTTAAGTCTAATTCTCTTCCCTATCGTTTATCTCAAGTGTGAACCTCTGTTTATTTTTTGTATGTAATTCTGATTTCCCAATCTTTCCATTTATGGGGCTTTAAAGCCATATTTTAGCAGAATCTCCTGCCCCCTGGCGCCAGTTACGAAATTAACGAATTCCTGAGCTTTTTGTTTATTTTTGGATTCGTTTACGACTGCTATAGGGTAGGAAATTGGTTTGCTAACAGGGACAGTGCATGCTATCTCATACTTTTCTTTCTGCCCGCTTTCAGCATCTGTAATATATACGAAACCTGCATCTACTTCTCCAGTTTCCACGTAAGTTAGTACCTGTTTCACATTTTCCCCAAAGATGATTTTACTCTCAACTTTGTCCCAGAGGCCTGCTGTTTCCAGTGCCTGTTTTGTATACTTTCCAGCAGGCGCAGTCTCGGGATTTCCAATTGCGATTTTTTCTATGCTTCCTGCAGTAAGATCCTGCAGGGTCTTCGGATTTCCGGAGTCATTTTTCTCAGGCACCACCATTACGAGAACATTTGCTGCAAAGTCTTTTCTTGAGTTGTCTTCAATCAGGTTTTTATCAGACAGGAGGTCCATGTCGCTCTCAGAAGCCGAAGCAAATACATCAGCAGGTGCCCCTGATTCTATCTGAGTCCGAAGAATCCCCGAACCTGCCAGATTAAGTTCAACCTTTGTGTCGGGATGGGCAGCTTCAAATTCTTTTGCGATATCCGTAAATGCTTCGGTCAGGCTGGAAGCAGCTGAAATAGTGATTGTTGAAGTTGTTGTTTTTCCCACTCCCGGGGACGCTGCGAGAAAGGCAACTATACCAATGCAAAGAGCCAATGCAAGGATCGGAAGTATCAATTTTTTTGCCATGCTTTTATCCATTGCGTTCACTCCATACATTTTTCCCCGGGATCCTGAGCGGCATATACTGCCGGTTCAGCCTGTACCGGAGCTGTGAAGGTATCAGTCGCTTCAAGGATGGCATTGGTGATCCTGTCCAATAATTCCAGAGCTCCCCTGTATCCAACAGTAAGGATGCGCTGTGCACCTACTCTATCGTGAATTGGCAGGCCGACTCTAACAAGAGGAATGTCCAGGGCTTTGGCAATATATCTCCCGTTGGAATTTCCTATCAGGATATCCGGGATACAGTTTCTGACCGCATCGTTGAGACTGTCAAAGTCAATTCCATCCAGAATTACTGGTTCGAGCTCAGGCCTTATCTCTTTGAATGCTTGCCTGATCCTCGTTCCAAAGTCCCGACTTTTGCTCCCGGTTGCTATCAGCACTGGATGCATCCCCAGTTCCAGCATGAAAGTAGTGAGACTAAATACCATATCAGGGTCCCCGTAAACCACTGCTTTAACACCATAAAGGTACTTGTGCACGTCCACCATGGCATCGAGAAGCCTTCCCCTTTCGTTCTGGTATTTATCGGGAATGGGACAGCCCAGAATGTTAACTAATTCTGTAAAGAAAATATCCGTGTTTGAAAGCCCTATTGGGATTGGAACATTACATCCGGACACGCCGTGAGATTCTTTTAAATATTCAAGGGCCAGGTTCTTGCTGACTATGCCCAGGCCAAGACTTGCCCTGCTGTTAGGCATATCCATAATATCGGAAAGTGGAGTGCCCCCATAGGCGATTTTCGGGAGATTATCTCGTAGAGGAGCGTCAAAGGTTTCGGAAATATCAGGCAGGAAGATGTAATCGTCTGCAGTAGCGTCAAGGATCTCCTTGAGCTCACGCACATCTGCAGGAGAGAGGCTTTCAACTGGAATGAGGTTGAGTTTTCCATTAGGAATCTTTACGGTTACTGGGACTTTTATGGCTCTTTCTTCTCCCTGGTTTTCCGTAAATCTCCTGACAATTGCTTCCAGGGCTTTTATGTATCCGCTGACGTGGCTTTCCCCGTAGCTGGGAGTGGAAACCGGAACGATTATAATATCTTTATTGAGATCATCCCCAATCCCTTCCTCTTCTTTGAACTCTTTGATGATGGAAGGAACGTCATCTCCAATTGTCTCTGCAAGGCAGGTAGTGGCGACACCAATTACTTTAGGGTTATACCTGTTGATGACATTCCTTAACCCTTTTTTCAGGTTTTCCCTGCCTCCATAGACTGCTCCTTTTTCGCTGAGAGAGCTTGATGCAATGTCTACGGGTTCCCTGAAATGGTGGGCAAGATGGAGGCGCATATAGGTGCTGCAACCCTGGGAACCATGGTACAGGACCATTGTGTTTTCAATTCCCTTGAAAGCAAGGGCACTTCCCATGGGCTGGCACATAATACAGGGGTTTACAGTTACATAATTTCTTTTCGTCATCTAGATGCCTTCCCTCATATCTGGTTTTCAGCTGCAGCATCCGGGTTAGGGTGCAAAAACTCCGGTTCCAGGACCATATCCACATAGTCTTTTGCGTGTGGTTCTCCGGAGATCCTGCCTTTTACTATCTTTATCTCCGGTTCTGTTGCTTCAGGTTTCAGGATCCGCTGCCTGACAGCTTTCCAGACAGGGCTGTTAATGGAAGCATCCACTTCCTGCGCGAAATTTACAAAGCCATCAAAGCCTTCAAACTCTACCACCCTGTCGTGGTTAAAGTCGCAGAAAGCAACACCCAGCTTGTATGCGATAAATCTCTCTTTTACGCCTGCAACCATCAAGTCGGCTTTTTGTTTCACTAGCAGTTCGGCAAGTTCCAGGGGGTTTGCGTCGTCTACAATGACAGTCCCATCCCTGACCGAATAACTGATCTGCTCATAATCTTCCTTTTTCCCGGTCTGAGTCCCTATGATAACAACTTCCATGCCAAGTTCCGAAAAGCCTTTTATAAGTGTAAGAGCTTTTGCCGGGCCTCCCATGTAAATCGCAGCCTTTTTCCCTTTTACCCTCTCTCGAACTCGGAAAATTTCAGGCATTATTCGATTTGTTTCGGCCTCCAGGATTTTTTCTGCTTTCTTTTTCATCTCTTCTGAGCCAAAGTATTCCGCAGTCTTCCGCAGGGCTATGGAAATATCCTCGATTCCGAAGAAACTCACATTTAAATATGGAATCGCATACTCGCTCTGCATCCATTTTGCAAGATAGGTCATGGATCCGCTGCATTGAACAAGGTTGAGGTCAGCTTCTGCTGCTCTTGATATGGAGCTGGCAGTTGAATCTCCTGTCATGGAGACTATAACCTCGATTCCCATTTGCTCAAAGAGAGGCTTTATGAGCCAGACATCCCCTGCGACATTAAAATCTCCAAGGATGTTGATCCTTGGTTTCGTAATCCTTGGTTTCTAATCCTTTGTTTCGTGATTTCGTGGCTTATTTCAGGTTTATTTTCTGCAGCTTTCTTTTCCTGAGGTCTTTTGATTAACTGCTTCAGAGCGTCACAGGCAGCCTTGTAACCATCGGATTTGTTGCCTTTGAAGCCTTCAGATTTTACGGGGATTACCGGGATATTGTGTTTCTTGCTTGCTGTCTTACATACGGATTCCAGGTCATCCCCGATAATTCCCACAATGCATGTCGAATACACGAAAATGATCGGGGGACGATAGAGTCCCATAAGTTCGTCAATAGCATTTGAGAGTTTTTTCTCTCCTCCGAATATAACATCGAGCTCTTTCATATCAGTGCTGAAACTGCTGCGATTTGTTTCTACACCGCTTGATTTTGCACCCCTTATATCCCAGGTATAGCCTGCACAGCCTATTGGGCCGTGGACCAAATGAACTGCATCGGTTACGGGGTTTAAAACAACCCTGGCGCCCGAATAGACACAAGCTCGCTGGCTGATAGCTCCTGCCAGGGAATTATTGTCACAGGCAAGGGGTATTTCCGGCCCCTTTTCCTGTTTTCTGGTGATGTATGGTTGCCTTTCTTCGAGAGTATCCACTATCCCGGTTTTCTCTTTCATCTCTTTCACTCCCCTCTGCATCTGTTTTCAGATTTGCAGCGGCGATTATCCACTTTCCCGTTTTAACTTATCACTTAATTTCTTGATTTTAACTTATCAGCTTAATTTCTTGATTTTAACTTTCCATTTCCCTTCTGGAACTGGTTATCTTGATATCAGGCCTTTACTGGATGGTTTCAAGAAGCCAGTCAGGTGCATCCCTGTCTTTCCTGTCAAGCAGAGTGTTTCCTATGCGTTCCACCAGTCTTGCAGTGCCTGCATATCCCATTATTGGGAAGTAGTGCAGGTTTGCACGGTCCATTATCGGGAAGCCTACCCTGATCAGAGGCACGTCCTCTGCCCTTGCTACGAATTTCCCATATGTGTTTCCGATCAGGAGGTCAACGGGTTTTCGCTTGATTATCTGGTGAAGCGTGAATAGGTCCCCACCCGAAATAACATCAGTCTCAGGGTATTCGGAATCTATGAGTTCCCCCATTTCTTTCTCAAATTCCAGGTTCTGAGTGCCGGTGAGCACTACACTCGGCTCCATGCCCATTTCCAGTATGAGACTTGTGAGGCCTCCAATGATGTCCGGGTCCCCATAAATGGCTACCTTCTTTCCATGGTAGTGTGGGTGGGCATCAGTCATCATGTCCACAAGTCTTCCCCTTTCATCTTCAAGTTCTGGAGGAATTGCCACGCTGGCAAGTTTTGCTGCGTTCATGATGAAACGGTCGGTATTTCGGATTCCTATGGGAGTGGGCCCTACTTTCGCCGGGATTTTGTAGCGGCTTTCAAGGATCTTTGCGGCAGAACCCCCTGCCATCCTGCAGAGAGCAATTGTCCCAAGGGAGTTTGCGGAGTCTTCTATATCCCCTATCGGAGTGCCGCCTTTAGGATACAAGGTGTGTTCTCCAGTCAGGGGAGCGTCAAAGACATCGGTTGTGTCCGGGAAAACGATACTGGAAATTTTCA
>CAVRNH010000092.1:0-64642 GCA_963722085.1 uncultured Methanosarcinaceae archaeon
CGTTGTAAAATAAAAATAGAAAGAAAAAAGTCTGTCATCCCCTATCATCTTCAAAAACCCTCGAATTTCGTCAACATTTCCGGAGAATTGATCCCAAACAGGATATTATTAAAATTAAGCTCAGATTCAGTCTCAGATCATACATGAGGTTGTGAATTTCTTGAAATAGCACAAGAAGTAACCCATACTTCTTCCAGAATCTCTAAGGATATCTGACCCTTTAAAGGAGTTTGAGTTGTAAGATATGAAAAAGATCAAACATATTATGAAGAGAAATTTTTACTGAATAAAATAGTAACAGATCATGTGATAACAAAATTGCTCTTATTATTTGCTCCTTTACATTATGGTCTGATTTTTCGGCATGAGATTCTTTATCATATTCTTTAGTATTATGTTCGGAGCAATTTTATACCTGAAGATACTTTTAAATAAAAAATGTGTTTTCTAATACAAGTTTGACTGATGTTCTTAGCTTTGGTTATTCTTGCTCCTATCAAAGGAGTGTTTCTTTAAAATAGTTCGAATATAAGTTTTAAAGACATTTCGCCAACAGTCTTATTAAATGTGATTAGAATGGATCTCACAAAAAGCCACTCTAGATTCGCTGAATATCTAATGAGTTTTAAAAAAATGCTACTAGACTATACTGGCACTTTCCTTTTAAGACAATGGAAACAGACAGAGAGAGAGAATATTATATCTGTTGAGGACTCCATGTTTCCTGAAATTTTTAGAATTCAGGCAGAAGGATTTAAACACAGAAACCAGGAAAAGATCTTAAAGTATTCAAAGAATTTTAAAAATATCTTTTACGTTATTAAAAATGATGATAGGATTGCAGGCTATTGTATATACTACCTGAGAGCTGCAATTTCTTTAAAAGGCTTTGAGAAACAATCGGTAATTAGCGAGATTGCAATTGATAGGAATTTCAGAGGCAAGGGATTTGCTGAGAAATTATTGAAAAAAAGTATTGAGGAAATGAAATTAAACGGAATATCATTCATCCTCTTATATGTAAATATAAACAATCAGCCAGCTATACGATTATATGAAAAATTTGGTTTTCAAATAACTAAAAAAGTAAAAAACGTATGTGGTCAGGACAAAATTTGCTATGAAATGAAATTGAATATTGCTTAATTTTTTCCTCTTCTATTTAAGAACATTTTTCCTCTAAAATACAATTGATTACCCTGCTATAATTAATTTTTATGAAGCTACTTGTCAATTAGACCGGCCAGTGCAATGTTATGCAACTACTCTCTTTTCGAAGGTAATTGTGTCACTCATGACAATAATCTATTTTTACAAGCAGTTTTCTTAGGAGTAGTTTTCTTGGAGCTGTTTTCTCACAAGCTGTTTTTCATAAGTAATTTTTCATAAGCAGTTTTCTTCAAGCTGTTTCTAAAGAGTTTTCTTCAAGCGTTTTCATAAGCAGTTGGAACCAATTGAACAATATTCAGACCAATCTAATGTGTAGGATAATTTAAATAAAAATTGAGTTCACACTTCAATGTGGTTTTAATTAATATACTCATATTTGTGGGCGGGCTCATATTACTTGTAAAAGGGGCAGACCTGTTTGTAGAAGCCTCAACCTTGATTGCCAAAAGGTTTGGAGTATCCGAATTCATAATAGGATTGACTCTTGTATCTTTGGGTACCTCAGTGCCTGAGCTAGCATCCTGTCTTACTGCATCTTTCCAGCAAGCAAGCGGAATAGTAGCAGGTATTATCCTCGGATCAAACATTGCTAATATCGGGCTGATTGCAAGTACAGCTGCAATTCTGTCCAATGTTAGAACTGACGACCTAATGCTTAGAAGAGATGGTTATATAATGTTTTTTTCCTCATTTCTGCTTTTTCTCTTCATTCTTGACTTCAGTATTTCGAGGATAGAAGCCTTAATTTTTCTTTTGCTGTATCTCGCCTATTTACTATTCCTGCTTGAAAAGGCGAAAAAGCATGAAGAAAACATTTACTTTAAAGACTTTTTGATCTACTTTTTCAGGTTCGAATATCTCTCCTATTTAAAAGCAAGGATTAAATCAGGGTTATTGATGCGTGGAGATGAAAAAGAAATACCTGAGCTTGTAATAAAACGTAATGGAAATATGGAGGGGAATACTGAAAAAGAACTCCTTATAACACCGGAAAATAAAGGAATTGATATTATTTTTGAGGCAGAAGATGTTTCTGAAAGCAGCCTTTTTATAGAGCTCATCAAACTAATCATAAGTGGAGCTGCAATTATTATTGGAGCAAAATATTTTATCGAGCAGGCAATCTTTTTTGCCCTGCTTCTGAACGTTCCGGAAACTCTTATAGGGCTCAGTCTTGTTGCAGTTGGGACTTCTGTTCCTGAACTTATGGTGACTATCTCGGCAGCCCGTAGCGGCTATTCCAGTATTGCTCTTGGAAATGTTATAGGATCAAATATTACTAATATACTTTTAATCCTGGGCTGCTCAGGACTGGTTCATCCTCTTACAATAGGTAGACTCAGCATATACTATATTGCTCCTTTTATGTTAATTCTAAGTGCTCTGTTCCTCCTTTTTATTCGAACAGCCTGGAGAATTAGACGGTTTGAAGGGCTGATCCTTTTACTTCTTTATTCTGGATTCATGATACTGATCTTCCGCCTTGGGTAAGAGTACACCTTAATAAAAGAGATCAGATAAGATGGACTTCTAAACAACCTGTAATTTGTAATAAGCTTTATTTCTCACAACATGAAAATATATCTATTCTGGCTATCGTTTTTACATGCTATACCATTAGTCACTGTAATTCAATATTTTGAGAGGAAAATAGGGATGACCTGGAAGAATTATAGTCAGTAAAATTATAACTATTATAGTTAGTAAAATATAACTATTATATTCAGTAAAATATAACTATTATATTCAGTAAAATATAACTATTATATTCAGTAAAATATAACTATTATATTCAGAAATTCAACAATTAAGTCACAAAATTGCAACAATTAAGTCACAAAATTACAACAATTAAGTCACAAAGTTATAACCGTTATGTCAGCAAAATTATACCCATTATGTCAGCAAAATTATAACCATTATAGTCAGCAAAATTTAACCGTTTAATGGAGCATATTAGAAAGTTTCTAATAGATCTTTCGTAACAGGCCCTGATCTTGCTATTAAAGAACAGAAAAAGAGTCCCTCAACTGCAGAGAGCATTAGGGTATTTAGTGTTTTTAAAATTTACTTTCCTGAAATTCCGGACATCGAGAGTAGCCTTGGAGTATTTTTATGAGATCCTATAGGCATGACATGAACTCCTCTTGAGAGTCTCATAAGCTCCTTTATGGTCTCCGATGCTATGTGAAGGCCTTCTTCTGCCGGATTAGACGCCTCTTTCATACGAAACATAATCTCCTCAGGCACACTGATTCCTGAAATATTCTCGTTCATGAATTCAGCCATACTGAGAGACCTGAGAGGAATCAAGCCTGCAATCACAGGCACCTCAAGGTGGCTTATGGATTCCATAAACTCCTCGAACATTCCGACGTCATACACAGCCTGGGTCTGGATAAAATCAGCTCCGCATTTAGCCTTTTTCTCAAGCTTTATGAGTTGGAGGGTCTTTTCAGGATTTATCCCGGAAACAGCACCTGTACAGAAAGAAGTTCCCCCATCTAGCTTGTTTCCTGCAAAATCAATGCCTGAATTAAGCTTCTTGACAACTTGCATGAGCTGTACGGAATCAAGATCATAAACGGGCTTTGATCCAGGATGATCTCCGCATGAAGGAAAGTCCCCGGTCATTAAGCAGACATTCCGGATACCTAAAGCATAAGCTCCCAAAAGATCTGACTGAAGCCCAATCCTGTTCCTATCCCGACAGGTGAGCTGCATAATAGGCTCGTGCCCTTCATCGAGCAGGAGCTTACTAAAAGCCAGGGAACTCATGTGCATAATTGAGCATTGATTATCCGTGACATTTATAGCATCTACAATGCCTTTGAGCTGGCGAGCGTTTTCCAGGGAGGCTGAAAAATTTGTTCCCTTTGGTGGAGAGACTTCAGCAGTAACCATAAATTTGCTGGAATTTAGTTTTTCACGAAAATTAAAAAGCATTAGATAAGTATATTAGGAATGAAATTATTTAAAGGCATGCTCTTAAGTGTGTGAATAATGTAAGAAAGGCCAAGCTTCTTGATCTTTTCAAATGCTTATGAATTATACTTCAGATATGATCATTATACTTATTAATTTCACACGTTCCCCCAACAGCCCCTTCTCAGGGTCCTTTTGGGAGATCCTCGGAACATTGAGTTTCAGGAAAGAGACTTCCAAATCCATCGATCTTTCAATTCTCAGATGTTACATATTAAGTATTACATAATTTGCCTTACGCAGCCTTAGTCTATGCAAATTGTTTTTCTATTACATTTACAATATCGCTATAAATTTAAGTTGCATTCTCGTTTGCTTAAATATTCAGTCACTGCCACTATGTGAATTTTTGTTTTGCTCTCAAACCAAGATTTGTCTATTATATATCTAGGAATATAATACCTACTGTTATATAGTTAATAATCATATGTTGCGTTATGTATAAGGGCAGAGGGGCATTTTGGTTTAAGGTGGCAATTGGTATCGCTGTTGTTGTGGGTATATTAAGTGGTGTTTTTAAAGTGGTTGGTAGTTGGAAATCTAAAAAATAGTTTGCTTTAACCCGGTTACCAAATTTCCACCATGGCTTTTTAACTCATGGAGTTTCAAATCAAATCGAACAACTTTTTTACTGCATATTCTCGGATTTACAGGCTCATTTTCGACTCCTTAAAACATTTTCAGGTCAGGATATACTTTACCACATTGAGAATTATATAACCATATTAAATAATCTAAAATAAATCGGAGTAACTTGACAGGATAACGACCTTTTATCTTGCTGTATTGCTTAAACGTTCTGACTTGATCGACGGATTGGTTGATTAATCGCCGAGCCAGCATCTTTAGGTTTAAAGGATATTGATTTTCTGATGTATCATTATTCCATGCTACTTTAAGGTCAAACATAACATCGAAGTTATTTTTATTAGTTAAATCAAGAAGGATACCAGGATCCATTGCTTTTTCAACTAGGGTAGCTGGTTTTACTACGGCACACTTTGAAGGGGAAAAACCAAATGAACTTATAGACCCTGAATTTCTAGGCCTCACTGATCTTTTTCTCTTTATTTTTCGTTAATAAATACATAATTTTTACTGATGTAGTGAAGTGTACAGGAAACTTAAAGGAGTATAAGCATAGTAGACATAATCTTAGAGTCAATGAATCAATACAAAGGATCTCTTTGATGTACAAAAATATTATCTGTAGAATATGCAGCAAATTCTCGCACCTGAAGTGTAAAAAGTTTGATAGAAAGGCGTGAACATGATAAAAAAAAAGAGAAGTAAAAGCAACCTGGTAAGCAATGGAGTAAAACTAATTGTCCATTGCAAAAGCGGAGGACTTTGTATTAAGAATCCTAGAACGATGGCTGATGTAATATGCATAGGATGCGAGAAAGATAGTAAATTCAGGTAATTAAAACAAATGCCTATAGACATACATTCAAACAGGCCTAGCAAATCTAGGCCTTGGCCTAAGAGCACGGAAGATTAACTGTGCACCTGAAACCTTCGGAAAAGAATCGCGTTTCGTCATTATTTTTATTTCGAAACATTATGTAATTAAAGATGGGCCAAATTTCGAATTTAATATTGCGCGTGGAGAGGCGAAAACAAGGGAATCTGAGTTTATTTTGCCTATTCGATTAGATGATACAGATGTTTTAGGATTAAGCAGTGATGTTGTTTACTTAAATTTTGAAAAAGAGGGAGTGGAAGGTATAGTTGACAAAATAGCTAACAAAGTGAGGACTGAACTAAATAAGAGCCTATCCGAAAAGTCCTGCTGCTCTAAATGTTATCCATGCGCATGCTAAATGTAGCATAGCAAGGTAATTCTCAATTTTCTTTTCCCATCTAATAAGGAGTCTTCTGAACCTATTTAGCCAAGAATGTGTCCTTTCTACAACCCATCTTCTTGCCCTAAAACCAGGTATGTCTCTTCTTATGTTTTCTTCTCCCCGACTCTTTATATGGGCAGTATAGCCATATTCTTCAACCAATTTTCTGATATCAGGATAATCATATCCCTTATTCATGCATATATTCTGAATTATGTCGTCTGGAGAAGGTCTTTCAAAGAATATGGCATCTAAAGTCCTTTTTACAAGCATTTTATCGTGACGATTGGCTCCATCCACGACAATAGAGAGGGGTATTCCTTTAGCATCAGTTAAAATACTCATTTTTGTACCTTTTTTGCCACGATCAGTAGGATTGGTTCCTGTTCCAGCTCCACCCAATGGTGTTTTTGTCATAGCACCATCAATTGATTGTCATTCCCACTCTAATCCTTTTTCGAAATCATACTCAAAAAGACCAGCCATCCACAGGTTCTCAAAGAAGCCAGATCTTTGCCACTCCTGAAATCGATCATGGACAGTGCTTGGAGCTCCATAAAATCGTGGCAATGCTTTCCATTGACAGCCAGTAATAAGAAGATAGAAAATACCACTCAGTATTTTCTTATCATCTTTTCTAGGTCTTCCAAGCTTCTTTTTAGGCTTCGGCAATGGTAGTAAAGGTGTTATTTTATTCCAGAATTTATCAGAGATCTCGAAGTCATGCACGATTTTTCGTTTTGTCACTAATCTATATTACCATAAATCATAGTTATTCTACTTTTCGGATAGGCTCTAAGTACATAAATCAAATTCCACAAGTCTGATAAGTTAGGTGATTGTGATTTTGAAATTAGAGCCTGCAGTTCATGTGCCTAACTTTTAAGCACATAATTCGATATCATGAGAAGTTTATGCGCTTAAAAAAGCGGAACTCAGGATTAAAAAGATACAATTCATCAATGTTGTTTACCTGATAGCAACCAAAAAGAAATCTAATTAAAAAAGACCGCACATTATTCCATCTTCTATGACTTTATTTATTGCAGAAAGACCAAATTCTCGTCCATAATCTTGATATTTTAAAATAAATGCTTGAGCAATAAGTAAAGAGTTTGGCAAATAATTAGAATAATTTTTAGAAATGAATCTGCCAAGGTCATCTAAAACAGGTTCTGATATTGTTAATTGGGGCATGGTTGCGATACCTTTAACTGACCGTTAAAACATAATTAGGTATATATTTTATGAATTAGAAATAAGGATAAAAGATACATGACTTTTTCAATTATAATTTAATCTAATTAATATTATTTAAATTGATCTATTTTTTTCGTGTGCTTAGACATTGAGTATACTGTAAAAATAACTCAAAAAATATACATATAACTTAAAAAATATACATTAATTATCTGCTTAATGTAAAACGATTGAATCAAATAAAAAATTTCCCTGCGATTATACGATACTGATCCGCTTGTTGCACTTTGTTTAATAATGTGCACTTCCAACGGTAGCAGATGTTCTACCTTGAATAAAGTATGCTACACTTTCTGTGATTCCTTCCTTATCGTAGTGATAAGATGCCATTTTCTAATCGTTTTTGCATTCACACATCCACTTTTATATATTTCAACACACTACAATGAGATTTAATGCTGCATATCTTCTTTAGTTCTGGAACATATGAGGCATGGAAAAACAAATGAAATGTGCTTTTGTACCACTAGATAAAAATGAAGTTGGATATTGGGCAACTTCACCTTCAATAATT
Source organism: uncultured Methanosarcinaceae archaeon (assembly GCA_963722085.1). Taxonomy (GTDB): domain Archaea; phylum Halobacteriota; class Methanosarcinia; order Methanosarcinales; family Methanosarcinaceae; genus Methanosarcina. The sequence goes on from CAVRNH010000092.1 coordinate 7,777, forward strand.
AAATTTCGTTCATCAAAGTTTTCGGTCGTCCTGCTTTATCTGGTTGATGTTTTAAAACACCTGAATGTCAGTAGTTCTTTTAAACTCCACTTTGACTGAGTGATTCCTGCTTCTCTTGCAGGTGTATTTTTGCATTTAAAGCCTTTATCATCCTGATATGTCAATCCTCCATGTTCCCTGCAGAAATTAAAATGTGTACAGTATAGCATCATTCTATCTATTAAACGCTTTATTTTCTTCGAAAATCCTATCGTCTTTCTTGAAATCCTATTGTTGTCTTGCCTGAATGTCAGGTTTTGCCTTTCGAGTAAACTTGTTGAGATCTCAGATTCTTCAATGTCTTTTCCAAATATAATCTTCTTGGCAATCTTCTGTAACTTTCCTCCTTTTCTTTTTTTGACTACCTGAGCATGCTTCAAGTCATCAGGAGGAACAAGTTTTGGATTCTTTGGCCGTCCTCTCTTCCCTGTTCTGGGGAACTCTTCTATTTCTCCAAATTGTTTCAGAAGAGCTTTTCCATAAAATTCTAACCCATCAGAGACAAAAAGAGGCTTTGATTCAGAAGACGTTTAGCCGTTAATTTCACTAATTCGTCCGCAATACACTGTTTTCTGGGACCTATATAAAAAGCAACTATTAACCTGCAACCTGGTGCAAAAGCTACCCACATCCACGGGCCATCATCTTCATAATTTTTCATTCTTGGGACGATTTTTTTTGGACAATTACCCATATCTCATCCATTTCAATCTTGAGTACAGTCAAGTTTTTCATCAAATTCTTATTTACCTTATCACAGCCTTCTGCTGCACGATCTAACCACCTGCGTACAGTAGCTGGAGTTATCCCCAATACATCAGCAATACCCTCTTCACTCATCCCTTTCATGGCCATTTTCAAAGCTAAATCGATAGTTCGCTCATCTTTACGGAGATCACTGTAGAAAGTGCCTGTGTAGTCATTGAATACTTTGCCACAGTGGTGACAGATGTATTTTCTAACTTTTTCCCCACGACTCGTAGATGTTCCATTTCCGACAATGTTACCTTTACCCTTAAGACCGTAAGATTGGCATAAATTATTTGGACAAGCAACGTCAGTAAATTGTGGTTTAGGACCTCGTTTTCCCATAGATATTATTATATCACTTCTATTATATAATATCAACTCAATGAAAATGGACTACCAAGTTTTCAAGCATTTGATGTATATGGGTTAAGCAATTTCCAGAATAAACTAATAGCTTGTAAATAGGTCTCATTTCAACAGAGCATTCTTCATAGCCTTTTTTTGATCTCTTTATCATTTACGTAAATCTCAACCAAACAAGACTTTTTAATATTTACAAAGCATCTCCACTTTTCAAGACTATAACCACATATTTCATCCATTTCATCATATTAAAAATAATTAAAGAGATTACATGTATACGTTCTTCTTTATCTTTTAATGAAATATCTCTGAATTCAATAGGTTTGCTTATGATCCAGTTTTCAAAGAATCTCAACAAGGGGTTAAAATAATCCCTTTTAGTAGGTTCTGAGATTTTTTACGCTTCAACCATTTTTCAAAATGTGATTTGCATTCGAGACATATACAATTAAGATTAAGACTTTTATTGCAGCTAATGCTATCTGGACTTCATTGCAACCGTAATCATTATATGAATTTGAGATTAAATGACTTAAAACGCATAAATTATTGGTTAATGAATCTGCAATGTTACAATAGTCTAATAAAGCCTTTATAGAGTCTTTAAACGGCGATCCTGAGTTTGAACTCAGTGGGCCCACTTCCGTTTTCGTCTTTATGTTTCGATATAGAGGCTTTAAAAACTTTCTTTTCTTGTGCTTCAATCCTTAACTGTAAGTCAGATTTTACTTCTGATTGTGTAATTTTAAGTTCACCACTAAATTATTCATCCAGGGAATTATATAAAAACGAGAAATGATAAGCAGAACCTTCAACCAAAGAATTATATCGATTAATAATGTCTGTATTATGATGGATAATATTAGAGAATATCAACTTTACCTTCAAGCCCTCGATGGAAATAAATCCGCATTGGAGAGGAGAAATGCTATAAAATGGCTCTACGAATATAGAACAGAGGAGTGTTTGTACTACCTTAAAGAAGTCATAACTGATAGGGAGGGTGTGCTGCCAGATTGGCTAAAAATTATAGCAAAAGACTACTATGTAGACCTTTGCCTTGAATTTCTTTAAATTTTGACTTTTGAAAAATGCAATAGATTCTGCAAGATACTTTTATAATATGTTCTAAATTAGTAGAAATATACTACATAAGTTGGTGTGTTTGCATTTAAATAAACACTATATGTTAAAAAGTTTTATTTTTCTCATATTATATTGCAAGCAAGATTATACTATTATTATTTAGTTTAAATATAACTCAATAAAATTATTCACATTGGAGAAACATAGAAGCTATTTTAAGTCTCAGTATAAGCTCATTAGTAAAAGAGTTGGAAAATAGAAGGAAAAAATAGTAAGTAAAACAGTATAATAATTCCAGAGGTGCTGATCCCTGCTCCTGTATCCCCCAATACAGTACCCCGAAAATATGCTCCCCCAAGCATATTGGTTCGAAGAAAGACCAGAGACCTCTGGAAATGCATTTTAGTGCGATAAATTCCCCTATTTACTTCCCAATCCCACTAACTACTAATAGCAAAAACTATTTTAAATTAATTATCCAAAAAGTTTTATCCACATGGAATTTATAGCCAGGTTAAAGAATTTAAAGCTAGCAAAAAATTGAAAGTGGAACCATTCTTACGTAACCTTCAACTACGGAAGACTTTACGCTATTTACAAGGGTTTCATTCTCCGAGGTTAGGTTACAATTTATCTAATTTTCCACCTTTAAAATAATAAATAAGTTGCACTATTCACAATTTTCGTTCATTCTTTAGTGAAATACCCCCAAATATTATGGACTGCTTATGGTTCAATTTTCAAATCAATTTAACAAGGCATTCAAATAATTCCTTTTAGTTGTCTTAGAAATACTTATATAACAAAATTATTTTTTAAATAGATTTGTATTCAAACAATTCATCATTCAGGTTCAGGCTTTTTCGCAACTACCCCATCCAAGCAGACATCATAACTTTGATTGCCAAGACTTTTATGGCAACTATTTCCCTTTGGGATTAAATCGCAACTAATTTCCCGGGCAAATTGGAAATTAATGAGCCATTAATGGATTAATATTTATTTAAAATGGATTAATTGCCTTAAATCAGAAATTAACCATTTAATATTCAAATTTCTCATTTAGAAGCTCAGTAAACCCGATTAATTAAAGAAAAGTGTTAGAAGAATTTATATTTCTGGGAATATTAATTATTTACATATTCTTTTAAATATTTTTCTATGCCAAATTTACCTGAATATTTGCAATCATTACAGTTCAACATTCTATCACATATCGAAAGGGGCTGCTTGCACACGCTTTATATATTTCCCATATTATAATCTTCTTTTCTCCAGAAACACTTGAAGATTAATCATCTATAAATATATTCTCCTTTATAACTTGAAATTTTATATAACACTGATATGGTTATATAGAAAGGGAAACGATTAAGGATTAGAATCTTTGTTACCGACAAAAAGATACGCTTTAAGATAATTTTAAAGTGTTGATTCTTGCAAAGATTATTCTTTGATCTATGTGGGGGAGGAGTCAGTATTAAGAGAAGAAGCAGGACTGATATCGCAGTAGACATCTTAAGAGTAGCGATGAATGGAGCAAAAAAAACTCATATCGTATATGAGGTAAATTTAAACTTTAATATAGCCCAGAAATACCTCGAAATGCTGAAGGATAAAGAACTTATCAGGCATGAAAACGGGCTTTTTATTACTACTGATAAAGGAAAGGTTTTCCAGGAAATGGCTAAGGAACTTAAACTTTAACTACTTTCTTTTGCCCCTTTTTATTCTTTATTCAGTTTTTCAATTTTTTTATTTTTCTCTTTTATTGCTTTCATTACATTTTAAATTAACTTATCCAGGAGCTATATTTATTTTAGCTGCTACACTGTAAACTCCAGCCAGAAATCTTGGGCGAAAAGAGATAGCAAGTAATCAATAACAACAGACAGTAAGTAATCAATAATAACAGACAGTAAGTAATCAATAATAACAGACAGTAGGTAATCAGTAGTAAGAGATAGTAAATAATCAGTATTGTAGAGACAGCAAGTAATCAGTAATTAATAATGGCAAGTAATCAGTAGTAATACTCCTGAATAATAGTCCACCCCCGTATATATAAAAGCAATTTGAAAACATATACTATGGCGATAAGGGCATTTTTTTTGAACTGCACACAGAGAAAACTGCCTATTAAATCGTATACTAGTGCTTTCGTTGGTAAATGTGTGGCTATTATTAGAAATCCTTTTATTAATATTGAAATAGCAGGAACTTTAGGTAACAACTTAGCTTTCTTGATTTTCTCAGATGAAAGGGGAGGAGATAAATGGCCCTTGATTCTGGAAAAAACAAAAGCTCTTAAGATTCTTGATATAGCCACTGAATTTTGGTTTAGAGTACTCTTTTCTTCAAATGCCAACTGTTATTGGGCTGTTAATGCGGGTCTCGGTCCAATTGTATAGAAACGGAGGGGACAGACATCTTCATCAAATAAGATAGCAAAATAATGGTACATAATTTAGTGTATTTCGCAAAATTTCTCAATTAAAACCCTATCCTTACCAACTTAAAAGAGCTTGAGAGGGGGCAAAGAAGGTAAGCGACTGAGGATGACTAAACTTAAAGATTACAAATTATTTCATTTCTTTTAAAAAGTATAAAGATTCTATCAAATGAGATGGAGGGTATTATCTGACTGATGGAGGAAAATTAACTATAAAATTAAAAGTCGCAGAAGCCGATCAAAGGGATGTCGGAAAAGGAATTGTCCGAATGGACGAAAGCTTTAGGGAAAAGCTGGGACTCAAGCCCTTTGATGTTGTGGAGGTTAAAGGTGGGAAATCAACTTCAGCCCTTGTAGGTCGCCCTTATCCCAGTGATGCCGGGCTAGATATTATCCGAATGGACGGACTTATTCGTACTAATGCAAAAACGAGCATAGGGGAATATGTGGATATCCGCAAAGCTGATTGGAAAGAAGCAAAAAGCATAACTCTCGCACCTGTAGCAAAAGGCATTCAGATCTATGCTCCAAGTGAAACCCTTAAAGCCGTATTCATGAACCGTACCGTTTCAAAAGGAGACTTTGTATCCACTACAAGCCTTAGGCGATCCAGACAGAGAGAGCCCGTCGGTAAAGGTGTCATGTTCGAAGACTTTTTCCAGGACTTTTTCGGTCAGAATATGGGGCAGTCTTTCGGGCTTGGAGAAATAAAATTGCAGGTAGTCTCTACTTCTCCATCAGGGATAGTGAAGATTACGGACATGACGCAAGTTGAACTCTTACCGGAAGCTACAGAGATAACCTCTGAGCAGAATATTCCCACCGTCATGTATGAAGATCTGGGTGGGCTCAAAGAGGCTATTGGTAAGGTAAGGGAAATGATAGAGCTGCCTTTGAAACATCCTGAGCTTTTTGACAGGCTGGGAATCGATGCTCCAAAAGGGGTACTGCTTCATGGACCACCTGGAACAGGCAAGACAATGCTTGCAAAAGCAGTTGCAAACGAATCAGATGCTTACTTTATCTCCATTAATGGCCCTGAGATAATGTCCAAATACTACGGGGAATCCGAGAAGGCAATCAGGGATATTTTTGAGGAAGCAGAGAAAAATGCGCCTTCAATAATTTTCCTTGACGAACTCGATTCCATTGCCCCTAAAAGAGCTGAGGTGACCGGAGAAGTAGAAAGAAGAGTTGTAGCTCAGCTTCTCTCCCTGATGGATGGGCTTAAAGCTCGCAAGAATGTGATTGTTATAGGGTCGACCAACCGTCCTGAAGCAATTGATATGGCACTTCGCCGCCCGGGCAGGTTCGATAGGGAGATTGAACTCAGAGTTCCGGATACTGAAGGAAGGCTTGAGATTTTTCAGATTCACACCCGAGGAATGCCACTCTCTGAAAATGTGAATCTCATAGATTTCGCTCAAATAACTCACGGATTTGTAGGGGCTGACATTGCTGCCCTTTGTCGGGAAGCAGCGATGAGTGCCTTGAGGCAGATACTCCCAAAAATAAACCTTAATGAACCAGAAGTTCCAGGTGAAATCCTCGATACAATTCAGGTCACAAGGGAGGACTTCGAAAATGCCCTGAAAGATGTACAACCATCGGCCATAAGGGAAATTCTAATCGAGATCCCTACTGTCAGTTGGGAAGATGTAGGTGGTCTAGAGGGGGTAAAACAACTTTTGAAGGAGGTTGTAGAGTGGCCTCTTAAAAGTCCGGAATCTTACAGAGATATAGGGGTTGATGCTCCAAAAGGGGTGCTTTTGTATGGCCCACCAGGCACTGGAAAGACCCTCCTTGCAAAAGCTATTGCCCACGAATCTGAGGCTAATTTCATTACCGCAAAAGGAAGTGACCTGCTTTCCAAATGGTACGGAGAATCTGAGAAGAGGATTGCTGAGGTTTTTACAAGGGCCAGACAGGTTGCTCCGTCTATTATTTTCCTGGATGAGCTTGACTCGCTTGCACCCGTCCGCGGAGCTTCCGCAAGTGAGCCCCAGGTTACGGCCAGAATCTTGAATCAACTTCTTTCCGAGATGGACGGACTTGAAGAACTCAGGGCTGTAGTGGTAATAGGCGCAACCAACCGCCCTGATATTATAGACCCAGCTCTTCTAAGACCTGGACGCTTTGATGAGTTGATTCTTGTTCCTATCCCAGATGATGGAGCTCGAAGAGAAATTTTTAGGGTCCATACAGAGAGAATTGCTCTTTCAGAGGACGTTGATATTGAAAAACTCGTCTCCATGACAGACCAGTACACAGGTGCTGATATTGCAGCGGTGTGCAAAAAAGCCGGAAGGAACGCATTGCGAGAAGATCTTCACGCAAAAGAAGTAAAGCAGAAACATTTCCTTCAAGCGATCTCAGAGACAGGGCCTTCTGTTACTCCTGATACCATGAAATATTATCAGGCTATACAAGGCGAACTGAGAAAAAAGAAGTCAAAAGAAATAGAGAGCCCGTCTTATATATAAGTAAAAGTTTAAGAGAGCCCATATATGTGATTTAAAGTTGTGAGTCCAGTACAAAGGCTTTGAATTGCATAACAGGAATTTCATTTTCTTTTTTATTCTCTCTTTTTCTTTTTTATTCTCTCTTTTTCTTTTTTATTCTCTCTTTTCTTTTTTATTCTCTCTTTTTCTCTTTCTTATTCTCTTTGTTCTTTCTTATTCTCTATCTTGTTTACAATTTTTTCCTGTTTATTTAAACGTTTTTTATATCCTCGGGCTTTCCTAATGTTACTTATTTTGATTTCACTTTGAATTAGTTGTATTGTATGAAATCTTTTTTATTTTTAATATTATATGTAATATTTTTAGGCTTTATCTTCTTTTACCGTACATCCCAATAATTTATTTTTTAGCGTAACGGAGTTAGCTAATCTCTAAAGTAGACTAATTGTTGAGTAACTACTTTCTTACTCACCCATATTGAGAGGTTATTTTCATGAACGAGAATTTGGCTTAAAAACTGATTTATATATAAACTCTTTAAATAATGTTAACCAATGACGTTAAATACCATAATTACTATGGGTAATTTATATGCAGCTTCCAACACCCGAAGATCTTAAAAAAAGAAGAAATGAACTCGGGCTTACCCAGAGCGACCTGGCTAAAAGAGCAGGAGTAAGCCAGCCCCTAATAGCTCGTATTGAATCGGGAGATGTGGATCCCAGGTTATCAACGGTCAGGAAAATCATTGAAGCTTTTGAAGAAGCTAAAAAGGAGCAACAGATTCTCACAAAAGATCTGATGCATTCTCCGGTCACTGATATTTCACCGGATGATTCTGTGGAAGAAGTCGTAAACCTGATGCATATTCATGGTTTCTCACAGGTTCCTGTACTTGAGAACGGCGTTCCGGTTGGAAGTGTTTCTGAAGATATGATAGTAAGATTGATGAGTGAAAGTAAGAAAAAACCAATTTCCCAGTTGAAAATCTCCGAGATAATGGGAGAGCCCTTCCCAACAGTATCCCCTGGCGTTTCTATTTCAATAGTTTCGCATATACTGGAAGAAAATCCTGCCGTACTAGTATTAGAAAAAGGAACAGTTGTTGGAGTCGTAACAAAACACGATGTAATGAGGCTTCTTCAAGGCCAATAACCGAAAGCTTTTCTTAAGAGGGCAGGGTATCTGAGAACAAACATAGAAAGCACATCAATTATATACCAGGATTCAATAAACCTGAACGTTGAATTTAATTCCGTATTATAACCTATCCAAAGTTATAAAAATTTATAAATCCGTTTGGAAAAGGTTAGGGCAAAAGATATGGAAAGCCTTTCGGGTAAACTGTATCCATAAAGATTATCCATAAAGATATAACTTTTAATTGTTCATCCGTAAGATTTTAAACAACAGAATTAGATAAATTACCTTAAACAAATAAAATTAAAAGCCAATAATATTTGAAAAAATGTGGAGCATAGTAAATATGGATCTGGAAGATAGCCTTCTCATGATGCCTGGCCCCGTACCTGTTGCACCCAGAGTCCTTAGAGCCATGTCAAAACCGATGATCAATCACCGGAGTACAGAATTTGCCGGGATATATAGCGACTGTAAGGAAATCCTTTCAAGCGTTTTCCAGACGAAAAACGATATTGTTGTAGTCAATGGTTCGGGCACTGCTGGAATGGAAGCTGCTGTTGGGTCTCTGGCCAGCAGCGGGGACAAAGTTATTGCCATAGAAAACGGGAAGTTTGGAGAGCGCTTTAAAGATCTTGCAGCTCTCTATGCAGAAGTGGTGCCTGTTGTATTCGAATGGGGCCAGTCCGTAGATCTTGAAGTTGTTAAGGAAAAGCTAGAAGAAGGGGCAAAAGCCATTACCCTTGTCCACAATGAAACTTCAGCAGGCATCCTTAATCCTGCTGCAGAAATTGGCAAACTTGCCAAGAAACATGATGTTCTCTTTATTATGGACGGGGTTACCTCTATAGGTGGGGATGATGTTAAAGTCGATGAATGGGGAGTTGATGTCGCAATCGTAGGTTCACAAAAATGCCTTGCAGCGCCTCCTGGACTCGCAGCCGTTGCCGTAAGTGAAAAAGCCATTGAAATTATGAAAGGAGTCGGGAAGAGGTTATATTATAATGATCTCCTTGCATATATAGAGAATGGAAATAAATCCAAGCCAGAAACGCCCTATACTCCTGCAATACCTTTATACTACGCACTTCAGGAAGCCCTGCATATTGTGAAGGAAGAAGGAATGGAGGCAAGGATAAAAAGGCACAAGGTTCTTACAGAAGCTGTAAGGGCAGCGGTTGCCGAGCTAAACATCGAGATGTTCCCACAACTCAATGATTACAGTCACTATTCCAATACAATTTCTGCTATGAAAGCACCTGCAGGAATTGATGGAGAGGACATAAAGAACGATATGAAAAAGCGCGGCATAATTATCGCAGGGGGACAGGAACGCTTGAAGAGCAAGATTTTCAGGATCGGGTGCATGGGAATTGTATCCGCAAGAGATGTGCTCTCAACAATCCAGCAGTTGGAAATTGTACTGAATAAGCGGGGTTACATTGACAGCCTGGGGGCAGGTGTAGAAGTTGCAACCCAGGTTATTGACAGGTCAGGAATTAAATAAAACTTAAAACATCGAACTTTTTAGGAAAATCGAGAAAAAAGCTGTATTCTTTAAATTCAAAAGGATTCATATGCCCACAATAGGAATTGCAGATACTACATTTGCACGCTATAATATGGGGCGTGCGGCGATAGATGAGATACAAAAAAATGTATCTGTAAAAATTAAAAGAGTAACCGTACCTGGGATAAAGGACCTTCCGGTTGCAGCTAAAAAACTTATCGAACAAGAAGGCTGCGATATCGTCATGGCGCTTGGAATGCCCGGTGCAAAAAAACAGGACAAAATGTGCGCTCATGAAGCTTCTCAGGGCCTTATAATGGCCCAGCTCATGACCAACACCCATATTATTGAAGTATTTGTCCATGAAGATGAAGCAAAAGATGAAAAAGAGCTTGCTTTTCTCATGGACAGGCGAACCCGGGAACACGCTTTAAACGTGATTAAATTGCTCTTTAAGCCTGAAAATATGATTCGGGAAGCCGGCACAGGGCAAAGGCAAGGTTTTGAAGATGCAGGCCCGTTAAGAATGTAAATCAATTAAGGTAAAAAACAAGACCGGAGATCTAATTAGATGACTATCAGCCTAGGATTTGTTGTAGCTGAATTTAACAGGGATCTGACATATCAGATGGAACTGCTTGGAAGAGAACATGCAGAGTTCCTGGGAGCAACAGTTAAAGAGACCATTTTAGTTCCAGGGGTCTTTGACATGCCCCTTGCAATAAAGAAGCTTTGCCAGAGGGACGATATCGATGCGGTAGTTACCATTGGGTCAGTAATCGAAGGTGAAACCGATCATGACCAGGTAGTCATGCAACATGCCGCAAGGAAAATCATGGATCTTTCCCTCGAGTTCAATAAACCTGTGACTCTTGGGATTCCTGGCCCAGGAATGACCCGAATGGCAGCTCATGAACGCGTGGACTATGCAAAAAGAGCAGTTGAAGCTGCAGTAAAGTTGGTGCGGCGGCTGTAAATTCTTAAAAATTTAATTGAATTAGTAAAATGTAACAAACCAGGACCATCCCTATGACATCCGCAAGGCTCAAACGGGTAGAAGAATCCGCAACAATTAGAATCTCCAACATCGCAAATAGAATGATTAAAGAAGGTAAGGATGTTATCAATTTCAGCCTTGGTGAACCTGATTTTAGCACCCCAATAAATATCTGCGATGCTGCGGCAAAGGCCATGTATGAGGGAAAGACTCACTACGCTCCTTCTGCAGGCATCCCTGAATTAAGGGCAGCTATTGCCGAAAAATTGAGGACAGAAAATAATCTGGATGTGACCGAGACAAACGTAATGGTTACTCCCGGTGCAAAGCAGGGAATTTTCGAGATTATGATGGGCGTTCTCGGGGACGGGGACCAAGCTCTTCTCTTTGATCCTGCATGGGTAACCTATGACGCATGCATCCGTTTATCAGGTGCGGATACTGTCTGGGTTCCAACAGTTCCTGAGAAAGGATTTCTTCCGGATAATTTTGCAGATTATATAAACGATAGTACCAAACTTATTGTTGTAAATAGTCCGGGAAATCCAACAGGCGGAGTATTCGGGAAAAAAACTTTACAATGTATTGCAGATCTTGCAATAGACCATGATCTTCTGGTAGTCTCAGATGAAATTTATGAGAAAATCATCTACGACAAAGAACACTTTAGTATTGGCAGTTTTGATGGGATGCAGGAAAGAACCATAACAGTAAATGGTTTTTCTAAAGCTTACGCAATGACAGGCTGGAGACTCGGCTATCTTACTGCTCCTCCCGAAATCTTTAAGCTTCTACTAAAGATCCAGTCCCATTCAGTAAGCAGTGCGACTACTTTTGTTCAGTATGGTGGGCTTGAAGCCCTTCAGGGCCCTCAAGAAGGAGTTAAAGCAATGGTGGACCGATTCAAAGTCCGGCGTGATGTCCTGATCGAAGGTCTGAACAAAATAGGGTTTGAATGCAAAAAACCAGAAGGGGCTTTTTATGCCTTTGCTAATGTGAGCGAATATGGAGATGGAACAATTGTTGCAGAGAGGCTTTTGAAAGAAGCTCAGGTGGCAGTTACCCCCGGAATCGCTTTTGGGGCATCAGGAGAAAATTTTATCAGGGTTTCTTATGCAACATCTATAGATAGAATCAGAGAAGCTCTTGAAAGACTTGAAAAGATATTTATGTAATATCACATGCATTAAATGACATTTTGAAAAATGCCAGAAAAAAGTTTTGTTTTTATTTTCGAACGGTAGGGGTGTGTTTACCCATACCGTTGAAGGACCTCTTTTATGATTGCACCGGTACTGCAGAATGGGCACTCCTTTGAAAAAGGAACTCTGACAACCTTTGCAGGAAGCCCTCTGTTAGCAAGTTCTTTTTGCAGAAAATCGATATCAAAGACCTGATCATAGCCCAGAGTAATGATATCCGGCTTGATCAGCTTAAGAGGTTCGAACATATCTGTTTCACTGCCAAGAAAGGCTTTATCGACCATTCCAAGGGCATTTACCATTTCCAGTCTCTGTTCCTCAGGTACAATAGGTTTAGGCTTGTGAGTTACGTTTGAATCCCTGGCAACAATAACGAATAGTTCGTCCCCAAGAGCCCGTGCCTGGGTCAGAAAATAGACGTGCCCTGGATGAAGAAGGTCAAAAGTTCCGGTCGCAAGTACACGTGTCAACAGATCACCTGGTCTCGGTAATACTCTTTAAGGATAAGAAACTTACTGAAAGTTACCCCGCCTCTTAACTTACGATAGTTTTATCTTACTCAGATTGTGCACTTTATGAGTTGTTACTATATATTCAATCTATTATATATCCAAGAATTGAAGGATAGACTTCGAATTACCGTAAGTAGTATATATGGCTCACAAAAATGACTATTGTTTATTAAACTCAGGATGTAAACCTGGCAGTATAAATATAAATATAACAATATAAATCTAACAATATTAATTGGACCCGGATACAGTCTTTTAACTCTTCTGGAGGAGGCTGTTTTCAGAGACATTACCACAAGTAATATATAATCCTGCCAAATATTACAATTTAGCAACTATCATCATCTAGCTTAATTTATAAAACAGGGGAAACCCACATGGTTAAAAAATCAATTTACGAAATTAATAGAAAAATTGAAGACGGCAGCGTTAATGTAGTCACAGCCGAGGAAATGGTCTCAATAGTTGAAGACCTTGGCGTAGAAAGTGCTGCAAAAGAAGTGGATGTAGTCACTACAGGCACATTCGGAGCCATGTGTTCATCTGGTCTAATGCTTAACCTTGGCCATTCCGAGCCACCTATTAAAATTCAGAAAATCTGGTTCAATAATGTTGAGGCCTATGGCGGAGTTGCAGCCGTGGACGCTTACCTTGGAGCTACTCAGGTTTCAGAGACACGAGGAATACAGTATGGTGGAGCTCATGTTATTGAAGACCTTCTCAGGGGAAAAGAAATCGAGGTTCATGCAACTTCATATGGCACGGACTGTTACCCCAGGAAAGTTCTGGATACGACAGTTTCCCTTGAAGATCTAAATGAGGCAGTCCTGCTGAACCCAAGGAATGCATACCAGAAATACGCAGCTGCAACTAACAGTTCCAAAAGAATTCTAAATACATATATGGGTGAACTTCTCCCCAACTTTGGAAATGTAACCTATTCCGGGGCAGGAGTACTCTCTCCTCTCTCAAATGATCCAGATTATGAAACTATCGGCATAGGAACAAGGATTTTCATCGGGGGGGGACAGGGATACGTTATAGGGAACGGAACTCAACATTCTCCTTCTAGTGGTTTTGGTACCTTGATGGTCGAAGGAAACCTGAAAAAAATGAATCCGGATTATTTAAGGGCTGCTTCCTTTACAGGGTACGGGACAACTCTTTATTTGGGAATCGGGATTCCTATACCTATTCTCAATGAAAAGCTTGCAGCTGCCACTGCAGTCAATGATAAGGATATCACAACCAGTATCCAGGATTATGCCGTGGGCAGCCGAAATAAACCGGTTATCAGAGAGGTAAATTATGCCGAACTCAGGTCAGGTCTGGTGCAAATAAACGGAAAGGATGTTCCTACCTCTTCTCTTTCCAGCTTTAAGAAAGCAAGAAATGTCGCCAATGAGTTGAAGGAATGGATAAAACATGGAGAATTTTTTGTCAGCATTCCAGTGGAAAGACTTTGTAGAGAAGGTCTGGCCAAACCCATGAAACAGGTCCACGCCGTGCCTCTTGTAAAGGATGTAATGTCTGAGTTTATTGTGACTATTAAAAAATACCAGACTGTTCAGGATGCTGCAAAGAAGATCTGGGCAAACTCTTTTAATCACCTGGCTGTGATCTCTGATACCGGCGAACTTGTTGGGATTCTGACTGCCTGGGATATTTCCAAAGCTGTTGCAGAGAACTGTTTTGATTCAGTGGAAAGTGTTATGACAAGAAAGGTACTGACCTGTTCTCCGAACGAGCCAGTTGATCTTGCTGCACGCAGGCTGGACCGCTATGGTGTTTCTGCCATGCCGGTAATCGATACTCATAATCGAGTTCTCGGAATAATAACAAGTGATAATATAAGCAAGCTCCTTGCAAGGAGGCACTGAATATGAAAATAAAGATCAGTATTCCTACAGAAAGGATTCAGAACCCAATTATTTCCGAGTCTATAATCGAAACCGGGATCCTGATTAATATTATGGTCGCAAATATCGATTCGACTTATGGTGAACTTATTGCGGACGTCAGTGACTATCGGTTCGATAAGATAAAAAGAGCTCTGGAATCCAGAGGAGCAATAGTTTCCATTCTGGATCGCCCTATTCATAAGGATGATGAAGAATGTATTGAATGCGGGGCATGTATTTCTGTCTGCCCTATGAATGTTTACGCTTTTGATGAGGCCTGGAATGTCCATGCCGATGAAAAGAAGTGCATTCAATGTGGCTTGTGTATTAAAATGTGCCCTCATGGGGCTTTGGAACTTGGAGAATAAAGATCAAAAAAGAGAGAATTAGTGGCAGAATTGGCATCAGAATAGTAGCAGAATTAGCATCAGAATATTCTATGCGCAAGATCTCCAACTTTTTCCTCTTTTATTAAAAGTGAGCAAAAAAAAGGTTGGATGCCATTTATTGTCTTCTTACATAAAATAATAATTAAAGTCAGAAAAAGTAATAATTAAAGTCAGAAAAAAGAGAGTAAAAAGTAGAATGTGATGATGTAATAAATTACAGATCAGCACTTTACACTGAGAATCTTGAATTTAGAATTTTCTGTGTCTTGGTAGGCAGTCCCTGCAGTAAACCGGTCTTCCTTCAGTTGGCTTAAATGGAACCTGGGTCTCAACGCCACAGTCAGAGCATGTTGCAGAATGCATTTCCCTGGGGCCGCTGCTGCCGCTGCTGCCGCCTCTGAAACCTCCACGGTTGCTGTCTCTGCTCCCCCGGTTGCTGTCTCTACCCCTGAAAGAGCTTCCTCTGTCATTAAAACTCACTTTTGTTTCACCCCCGCTTATAGCGGATATCGTCTAGGTTGCTATAAAAATAAGATCGTATACAATTCTTTTATTAAAAACAAAAATGAAGTTTTTAATACCAGATTATATGACTAATTATTTTTACTGCCATTTCGTCTCTATTTCTTATACTATATAAATGTATCCAGAAGGTACAAGATATATGAGAACAGATTATACAAATTCGAAAAAAGCCTTCTCTGCTTCATTTTAGCTGCTTAGGTGGAAAAGAAATGTCTATAATAACCGTATTTTGATAGCTGTCTTAGAGATGTATAATTTTTAAAAGTTAAGTAAAAGCATTTATTAATAGGGTAGAAACCAGATAAACAATTGATGAATTATTATTACTTGCTTTTACTGGCAATTGCGTTTGAAGTATGTGGTACTGCAAGTATGAAGCTTTCCCAGGGCTTCTCGAAATTGCTTCCTTCAGTTTTAATCTTCGTATTTTATGCCATTAGTTTCTCCCTTTTTACCCTAGCCCTTAAAAAAATAGATGTAAGCATTGCATACGCAATATGGGCAGGGCTTGGAACAGCCCTTATTACTGTAATCGGGATCTTCTGGTTCAAGGAACCTGTTAACGCTTTAAAGATAATTTCTCTTATCATCGTAGTCGCAGGAGTTATTGGACTTAACCTCAGTGACAAAATGACCTGATAAAAGAAGTAACTTTCAATTATCAGTGTCCTTCAAGCTTCTTTTATACATTTCCCTTGTGTCAATTTCTCACTCTATGCCCTATCTTATGAGGCTCACACAGAACCCCATCATTTCAATGATGGAATACAAGACCTGAATAAAATTTTCTATATGCAGATAGAATTGTGAAATGCCATAAATGCCTACGAATAAATCCTCAGAAGCCTCCACTCTCTCAGTTATCCTCTTGAGTGAAGTAAAAAGGACTTCGTTCTCCCGAAGTGAAACTCGGAAAATAAATGCCTATTACTCATAAGTTTGTCCTCTTGAGCGAAGCGAAAAGGACCCCGTGCTCCCGAAGCAGGAATTTAAAAAGTATTTAATTCTAAAATTTAGTCCTCTTGAGCGAAGCGAAAAGGACCCCGTGCTCCCGAAGCGGAACTCGGGAAGGAGCGCAACTCGACTTACCAGGCGTTGCTGTGGATTTTTGATTTATCATATCTGAGCCTGCTAGACTTTTCTTCTGCAGGATAGCCAATTCCAATAATTGAAAATGGAGCCACGTGTTGAGGGATTTTCAGAATACTTTGAACTTCTCTAACCAGATTTTCAGCTGGATAAACTCCTATCCAGACTGCTCCTAATCCCAGATCATGGGCAGCAAGTAACATATTTTCACTTGCAGCTGAACAGTCCTGAATCCATAAATCTTTGAATTTAAGGACTTCCTGGTCTCCACATACAAGTATTGCAGCAGGGGCGTCCTTTAGCATTTTTGCATATGGATGAATCTCTGAGATCTCCTGAAGCAAATCGTGCTTATCAATTATAACAAAATGCCAGGGCTGTTCGTCTCCTGCTGATGGCGCATTCATTCCAGCTTTTAATATATTCTCAATCACGTCACGAGTTACTGGCTTTGGCAGATACTTTCGAATACTTCTTCGTGTGAAAATTGCATCCATTGTCTCCACAAATTACCCCCCAATAATTAATGTTTTTTTATATAGGATATAATTATTGTTAAAATAAGAATAAATTGTAAAGCAGTAAAGAAGATCAAAATTGTAGAAGAAAAACAAAAAAGTAGGAAAAGAATAATGAGGCAAGATACGCGGGTTAAAGACGAATGAAGCCACATACTTGGGTTAAAAGCGAAATAAAGGTTCAAAAAATGAATGTGACCGAAGCAAGAAACCAACTAGCGGAGCTATCTTCAGTTTGGAAAAAATAAAAACTACAGGAATATAAAGCCCAAGATAATCAATAGAGCAGTTAGAAGATTCGGAGTCATTGGATAGATTGAACTATTTAAAATATAAATACCATCCATACAGACAACTGTCAGAAAATATTAGTGCAAATTATACTGCTAAACGAAATCAAATCTTTAAAAACCACAATTAAAGATCAGAATTCAAATGTACAAACCTGCTGAGAATCCACCATCATGGTGGGTTAAAATTTTCAAAGATACTTACATATTTGCATTCAGTCCGCTCTCAGGCATCCTCTTATTTTCAAGAAAGACTTTGAAAATAATTTATATATGATGATCGAGTTATTATAACTATGGATGATAATTTTTTAAGATATACTGAGATGGCTTTTTGTGCCTGCCTCATAATACTTTCTCTTATTTCCTATTGCGCTACGCCTGCATGAAAGAATTTAAAAACCAGGTTAACTATAAGTGTTTTTTCTTACTTTTTTGAGAATGTTTTTCTCAATTTTCGAAAATTTGTACAAATCTCTTATTTATAAAAAGTATAATCAGCATCTCAAAATAAAAATGAAAAAATAAGAGAAAAAATAGAGAAGAAGAGTTACATGCAGTAGTTTTACGTAATTTACATAAATCTTTCAAATCTTTCCTTTCTTGCTTTGCAGATAGGGCAGACTCCTGGAGCTTCGTCCATGGCACAGAGGTATCCACAAACCTTACATCTCCATACAGGCTTTGAAAGTTGTCCTGAATATTCCATGTTTTCCATCATCTCCTCTCTTTTCTTTTCTTCGGCTCTCTCAGCCTCTCTCTGCTCGTGAGGAGGACGCCTCTCAGGGATGGATTCTACTCTTCTTTCCCCTCTAATGACGTCATCCGAAACATAAAGTGCGCAATAACAGGCCCCATAATCGTTCAGATCGGGATCTCTGTAATAACAGGGACATATAATATCCAGATCCTCTTCTTTGTTATTAGCAGAAAGTCTGCATGGGCAAGACCAGTAGCCGTAACGCTTTTCATTACCCAGCAACCCCCGCACAAGATCTTTTGTGAACTCAACGTCAGGATTTAAGTGATAGCCAGATTTTTCTACCTGGTCATTCAGACGCCTATAGACTTTGTCCACTTCTTCTTCTGAGATACCTTCCTCGACAGCTTCCTCTTCTTTCAACCCAATTCCCCCTTATAAACCAAGGGCCTCACGGATTTCCTTTTCTTTAAAACCTACAATCGCCTTTTCCTCATTTATAACGGTTGTCGGGAAGGATACTGAGGGATTGAAACGTTTTACTTCCTCAACAGCCTGGTCTTCATAATCTCCGTCAAGCTTGTCCACATATATAACATCAAAATCCACACCAAGGTCGGTAAGTAGTTTCTTTGTTCTTTTGCACCATACGCAGGTACTGAGACCATACATTACGACCTTACCCCTGTCAGTTCCAGAAATATGATTTGCTGTCTCTTTATCCAGATTAGATATATCCATTACATAACCCCCTGGCTATGATAAAATAATGGCAGTACATCTATGAGTAATTTGCTCCGAAATATCTTTTTTCCGAAGCCGATTTATAAATTATAACTTGACAACTTGCGGGCTCTATAAACCTCTTATAATAAGTATCGAATAAAGTATATAAATTAGGTATACTGCGTGAAGACCAGTAAAAATAGGACATAATACAGCAGTAATACAATAAAAAACAACTAAGAAAGACGTTAATTCTGGAGACTGATCAAAAAATGAAGGAATTGGATAATCAATCCTAGGATAATTACTCCAGTTTCTCTATTTTATTTATCAATTTTTATAGTAAAGGCCGAAGCGTCTGGCTGGATTTTATTTTATCAGTCCCTTCTGGGTATACCAGTCATAATCATGGGCAAAACGTTCTTTATTGAATTTTGCCAGCTGGCAAAAATACTCTGCACGCTGGCGATGTACTTCATCCTGGTCGGGATATCTAATTTCTCCACGGATTGACTGTACCAGCTTTTTCCCAAGATCCTGTGCAGGCCCCATAGCCTTTTCAAGTGCAGAAGGGTCCCTGCCGACCACGACTCCGATACCACCGACAATGTTAACGCCAAGATTCATGAGAACGCCGTTCATGTATTTTATAACCTCATCCTCGCCGCTTCCCCCAGCTGTGCATACTGAGCAGCCGAATTTTCCGGTCAGCATCTGGCAGTGAATAGCATCTGAAAGCCGGTCGAAAAGAGCCTTCATAGGAGCTGGAACAGAGTCAATGTAATTCGGAGCCCCAAGGACAATTCCATCGGAGTTCATAATTTTTTCAAAAAGCTCTTCGAAGTCATCGATTAAAGGACACTCACCTGTAGCATAACAGGTTCCGCATCCATTGCAATATTCAATATGCAGTCTGTACAGATCTATAAGCTCAGTTTCTGCTCCTTCGGATTCAGCCCCGCTGAGGACAGATGTTATCAGTTGCAAAGTGTTACTTGCATTGCCCCTTGGACTTGCATTAATCCCAATAATTTTCATAATTAATCTCCTCGATAAATCCTTCAAAAATAAATCCTTCAAATAAAGAGTATCTTACCTTTTTTACCTTCTGTTTTTTTTACTTCCTTCAGGTATCCCGGGATGAACTATTGGGTTTGTTTTCCCCCTTACCAGAGATGCGAATATCCCGATAATGCAGAGGATCGTAAACAGGATGAATGCATAATGCAGACTTGAAACAAATTGCGGATAATATTCAGGCGTTATCTCTACAGGGCCGATAAAAATCGCAAAGATCATCATTGCAATACCCATCGAGAGCATCTGGCCAAGGAGCCGCATTGTCCCGTTCATCCCGGATGCAACCCCGTAAAATCTCCTGTCGACAGAACTCATAATAGCATTTGTGTTTGGGGATGAAAAAAGCGCAAAACCTATACCGAGCACTATGAGGGTGAAAGCGAGGTACCAGAGGGACGTTGCTTCTGTAAGAAAGATTAGAAGAAAGAGTCCAACTGCAGTGAAAGCCATACCTGCAGATGCAACGATTCGCGGTTCAATCCTGTCGGATAGCCTGCCAGCAATCGGCGAAATCATAGCCATGACAATTGGCTGCACTACAAGGATAGTCCCTGCATGTTCAGGCGTGAAACCTTTAGTGTACTGCAGGTCAAGACTCAAGAGAAAGGTTACCGCGAAAGTCGCACTGTAATTTATTAGCGCAGATAGGTTCGAAAAAGCAAAGATTCGATTCTTTGTCAGAAGGGCAATATCAAGAACGGGAGAAGGTATCCTCATTTCGTACAGAGCAAAAATTATCACCGCAATAACTCCCAGTGCTATAAGAGCAGCACCCATTAGGTCAGGGAGAACTGAGAACCCGTACATTACGGCAACGACCGCGACGCCGTAGATAAAAGATCCTATCAGATCGAACCGCTCTCCTCTGCACTCGGCCCATTCACCTTTAAGCTTCCAGAGTATCAGGAGAATTACTATGATACCTATGGGTACGTTTACGAAGAAGATGCTTCTCCAGCCAAGATACTGCGTCATTACACCGCCAAGGAAAGGGCCAATGGAAAGCCCGATGTAAACTGCAGTGATGTAAATACCAAGAGCTTTCCCACGCTCTCCCGGGGGAAAAACAGAGGTGACAATAGCTACTCCGGTCCCGAAGATCATAGCACTTCCTATACCCTGGATAACCCTAATTCCGATCAGCATCTCTGTAGAGGCAACCATTGTCATAGCAAGGGATGCGAGGCTGAAAAGTGCTATTCCGTAGAGAAATATCTTTTTTCTCCCATAAATATCAGCTATTTTTCCGAACGGGACAAGAAAGACTGCGGCAGCAAGAAGATATGCGGTTGCAATCCACGAAAGGGCAATCGCGTCCATATGAAATTCTTTTCCCATGGAGGGCAGGGCAATATTTACTGCTGAGCCGTCAAATGGAGTGATGAATCCCGCAAGTACAGCGATAAGAAGTACGATTCTTTTTTCTGTGTTATCGGTAGATACCTGAGGTGTTCGGCATATCCCTGGGGCCTCGGAAGGTAGTCCGGTATTTTCAGTGGGTGACCTGTTGTAATTTGTTTTTTTCACCATATATATCACTGATCAGCAAGATTATCATCTACTTTGAAAGCATTGACAATAGAAAGCATCAACAATTGAAAACGTTACGAATTGATAATGTTAAGAGAATTGCAACCTGTTTATGCCAAGAGAAAATTTTAGTGAATATATTCCTCATACTTTCCTTCTTCTTATAGTTGACTATTCAACAATTTTAGTATGTGATCTACTTATTATAAATAGTATCTCATTCAACTAGTTTTCAAATAGCCCCATATGATATCGATTTATCATGAGTGAAATAATGAGTGAAGAAACAACGATCCAATGGATTGAGGATATCGACATAGTTGCCGCATTGATATCGTTTACGTACCGTTCTGTTCAAAAGCATTTCGCAAAAGAGCTGGCCCTGTATCGCATGGGATGGGGGCATTTTGCTATCCTTATGTCACTGTATGATCAGGAGGGCCGAAGCCAGGACGGCCTTGCACAGTCCCGGGGATTTGATAAAACAATGATTGCGAAATCTATACTGAGACTGGAAGAAGAAGGCATTGTCTACCGTACAATAGATCCGGAAGACAAACGAATCAAAAGGCTCTACCTTACCGAAAAAGGAAAAAAACTAAGGCCGGAAATGAAGAGGATAGGATTTAAGCTAAACGCACTCCTACTCGAGGGTTTTGATTCGGATGAGTTATCATCTGCTATTGAAAGCGTTCGGAAGATTGCACTGAATGCGGCCAAGCTCTAATGAATGCAAATCACGGGTAGAGATATGAGAAATTTTTCTGGAACTTGTTTA
This sequence comes from uncultured Methanosarcinaceae archaeon, assembly GCA_963722085.1. Taxonomy (GTDB): domain Archaea; phylum Halobacteriota; class Methanosarcinia; order Methanosarcinales; family Methanosarcinaceae; genus Methanosarcina. Next base: position 29,816 of record CAVRNH010000092.1, read on the forward strand.
TCCGAAGATCAAAAATTAGCAAATCTTTCATCTTATCGTCTACGGGATCTGGTAATTAAGGCTTAAGTTAAGAGGGTATGAAGATTTTCTAGTGTATCGATTCCAAAATATGTCTGAAATAAATTTTTGAAAACCACGGAAAACACAGAAGACACGGAATTAAGAGAGTAAGGGTGCAGTCTTTCTGTGTTTCCCGTGTTTTCCGTGGTTGTAATGTCTGGATCAAATCACTCGTGCTCACCTGCGTTTTCCGTGTTACAGAACTCATGGTTACTTTAATGTAAACATTTGCATTCTAAACTACAATTATTTCTAAATTATGTATTTATTTGAGAATCGATGCACTAGTGCTTCGATTCCAAAATACGCTCACAAACCTCATTTTAAATCTCATCCATTGATCAATGAATTCTTCATTTAATAATGGATTCATTTTGGAATCGATACACTAGTACATCAATTCCTTATTAATGACATAATTTCATATAATAATCCCACCAGGAATCTTTTCTTTTTTTTCTATTCTGTATTTCCAAGAAGGTTTTGTGGGCTCTTCATTGAGTTGTTCTATGTATAGATCTATCCTTTTACTCAATTCGTCTATTGATTCTACTCTTATTGTTCCCAGTAAATTCCTGGTAATTTTACTGAAGAAATTTTCAATTGCATTCAACCATGACGCATGTATTGGAGTAAAAACAAATTTGAACTTTCTCTTTATTGTATCGAGATAACTTCTAGTTTCCTTTGATGTGTGTGTTTTATAATTATCGAGAGTCATGGTTATTTCTTTAACTGGATTAGTTGACTCAATTATGCTTAAAAACTCAATAAACTCACGACTTCTATTCCTTGATAACACTTTATGGCTTATTTTTCCTGAAACTAAATTAATGCAAGCAAATTTTGAAATCTTTCCATGCCTTCCTATTCATTATTTCTCCAAATTGTTTGAGAATTTCCCAAATTCTACTGGCATCAAGACAAAGAGCTTTGATTCAAAAGACGTTAGCCGTTAATACCTTCCTATTCGTCGACATGAAAGTATTCCCACATCCACAGGCCATCATTTTCATAATTTTTCATTTGGACGATTTTCTTTTGGACAATTACCCATATCTCATCCATATTCAATCTTGGGTACATTCAGGTCTTTCATCAAATTCTTATTTACCTTATCACAGCCTTCTGCTGCACGATCTAACCACCTGCGTACAGTAGCTGGAGTTATCCCGCAATACGTCAGCAATACCCTCTTCAACTCATCCCTTTCATTGCCATTTTCAAAGCTAAATCAAGAACAAACTCCTCTTTACGGAGATCACTGTAGAAAGTGCCTGTGTAGTCATTGAATACTTTGCCACAGTGGTGACAGATGTATTTTCTGACTTTTTCTCCACGACTCATAGATGTTCCATTTCCGACAATGTTGCCTTGTATCCTTAAGACCGTAAAGTTGGCATAAATTATTTGGACAAGCAACGTCAGTAAATTGTGGTTTAGAACCTCGTTTCACCCATAAATATAATTATATTACTTCGTATTATATAATATCAACTCAATGAAAATGTAGCTACTCAAAGAATTCACAAAAAATTAATTACCTAAGTGCATTAAATAAAGATTAAATTTACTAAAATTTAGATGATGAGATAAATTTATAAGAAATATCGCAGATTAAGGTATTCGATTATATTAAAAAATATTCAACTAGGCTTAAAGCATTCGATTAGGCTTAGATGAATATTACAGAGGCTATAGACTCACAATGAATGAAATAATTATCTGGATACTGATTGTACCCTGCTTGCTGCAGTCCGCTATCTTCTCCGGAATGACAATAGGGGTTTTTAGTCTTGGGAGACTCAGGCTTGAGATTGAGGCCGAAGCAAACAATAAAGAGGCTATTAAAGTCCTGCAGATTCGGCGTGACTCCAATTTCCTGCTTACGACAATGCTCTGGGGGAATATAGGCGTAAATGTCCTTATTGCTTTGCTTACGGACTCAGTACTAACAGGAGCCTCAGCTTTCTTTTTCTCTACATTCGTAATTACGTGTTTCGGAGAAATTGCCCCTCAGGCTTATTTTTCTCGAAACGCCCTGTCCCTTGGAGCAAAACTAGCCCCTCTCGTTCGATTATACCAGTTTATTCTCTATCCTGTAGCCAAACCGACAGCCCTTATTCTTGACTGGTGGCTTGGCAGGGAAAAACTTGAGCTTTTCAAAGAGCAGGCAATGCGGATAATGCTCGAAAAGCATATAGAATCAGCAAAGTCCGATATTGGAACCTTTGAAGGGATAGGAGCCCTGAACTTTCTTTCCATAGACGATGTTAGTATTTCCGATGAAGGTTCTATAATTGACCCAAGAAGCATAGTATCTCTTCCTGTTGAGAACAATCGTCCGGTTTTTCCTCCTTTCAAAAGGGAGCCATCTGACCCTTTCCTGCAGAAGATAGAAGCATCTGGGAAGAAATGGGTGGTTATCACCAGCCCCACTAACGAGCCTGTTATGGTTCTTGATGCGGACCATTTCCTTCGGGATGCAGTTTACAAGAAAGGCCCATTTATTCCATTATCTTATTGCCATTTCCCTGTTGTGGTTACATCCCCGAAGACAAGACTTGAAAGAGTAATCCGGCAGTTTAAGGTCTATCCTCAGCACCCTGAAGATGACGTAATCGATCAGGATCTTATTCTCTACTGGGGCGAGGAAAAGAGGATTGTGACAGGTTCGGATATTCTTGGCCGTTTGCTCCGTGGAATCGTAGTAGAATGTGATCTCGGATCAGGGTGCGAAACTCCTACTTTGTCCCCAAGGTTAGAAATCGCCAGGAGAAGAACTTTTAGGGGAGAAAAGGGAAAAGAAAGCCAGGAGCAAAAAAAAGAATAACGTAAAAGGCAACTGTGTAGAAAAAGATGTAGTGGAGTTTCATATCTGTCTATCACTTTTTATTACTCTGTAAAAACCTTTCTTGGTTTCTCCAAACTGCCTTTAGAGGCTTTTGATACAGTTAAAAACTTATTTTATTCTACCTGTCTATTCTAGCCTTATTTTCTACCCGTCTATTCTAGCCTTATTTTCTACCCGTCTATTCTAGCCTTATTTTCTACCCGTCTATTCTAGCCTTATTTTCTGCCTGTCTATTCTAGCCCTTTTGTTCTCAAAAGTGACGCTATTTAACCCCCTTCGGAACTGCATATTTTTTGGAAATTTTGCATACAAATTGGAAGATTGGCTCTTTGAGATAATTTCCTTGATCTGAGTGTGGCAGATGTGCCGATTTCTGAAGGTAAAGCCTGTACAGAAAGACAAGTATTTTGATATATACCACTAATCTGATTCACTCGAAGATTCCAGTACCAATGTGAACCATAAGTGCTTATAATTTATATATAATTTATTTGAGAAGTATAAATAGCTTTAAATTATAGTCGACCTAATACTTGAAAAATGCCTTTTCTCCTTGACATCGTCATCATCCTCGTTCTGATTGCACTCAATGGCTTCTTTGCCATGTCAGAGTTTGCCCTTGTTTCGGCTAAAAAAACTCGTCTAAGACAACGGGCTGAAGAAGGAGATATGCAGGCAGCTACTGCGCTTAAACTCGCGAATGAACCTACTCCCTTCCTCTCAACTGTCCAGATAGGAATCACTCTGGTGGGTATCTTTGCCGGTGCATTCGGTGGAGCCACAATAGCAGAAGGATTCGCGGCTTACCTTAGAGAATTCCCTGCTCTGGCCCCATACAGTGTCTTACTCAGCATTACTCTTGTAGTACTCGTAATTACTTACCTGACGCTAATTTTTGGAGAACTTGTTCCAAAGGGGCTTGCGCTAAACAATGCGGAATCTATTGCCTCGAGCATTGCAAAACCTATGTTCTTCCTTTCTGTCATAGCTAAGCCATTGGTAATCATTCTAAGTCATTCGACCGAGACCGTGCTCAAGATCATGAGAATCAAGGAGCCCACCGGGCCACCTGTTACAGAAGAGGAAATTAAGATTATGCTTGAGGAAGGAACCGAGGCTGGGGTTTTTGAGAAAGCCGAATTGAGCATGATACAAGGTGTGTTTGAGATTGGTGACCGTCGTGTTGATTCCCTGATGACGGATCGCAGTGATATTATCGCGCTCGACTTGAACGACCCTACCGATGAGAACCTGCAGAAAATAATTAGAAGCGGCAGATCAACTTTTCCAGCATATGAGAGACATCTGGATAATATTATTGGTATGGTTTCCGTAAAGGATCTCCTGGCAAGAATGGTAGAAAACCGTACTGTCGATATAAGAGCTTCAGTCTCGCAACCTCTCTTTGTACCTGAAGCTATAACTATACTGAAGCTCCTTGAATTGTTTAAGGAAACAGGAGTACATATTGCCCTGATCACTGACGAGTATGGAAGCATCCAGGGCATTATTACCCTGCATGATATCTTTGAAGCTATCGCTGGTGACATCCGCTCACTTGGCGAGTCTGAGGAGGGTCAAATCACGGTTCGGGAAGATGGCTCCTGGCTGGTCGATGGGGATACCTCTATTGAAAAATTAAAAGATGTATTATCTGTCGATTCCTTCCCAGGGGAGGAACAGGGATATTACCGAACTGTCGCTGGATTAATCATCTTTATCTTGCAGCGAATACCAAAAACGGGAGATCATGTCGAATTCGGTGGATTACGCTACGAGGTATTGGATATGGATGGCAATCGAATAGATAAGGTGCTGATTATCCGAGTTCCTCCAATCTCCCCAAATTGAACACGAACTCGGGGCTTGAAAAGAGAGCTTTGAAATGTTAAAGATGTATTATCAGTGAACATACATTTCCCTGACTGTCATCATTGAACATACCCTTTTCTGCCTGTCGTTTGGGATAAAACTTCATTCTTGAAGTTCCGAGTGTAATTTTGATTAGTAATTTTCATAGCAGAAAAAGGAGTAAATTTACTAAATAGGAACAAATTTACTAAAATTTACTCCTCATATGCAGGAAGAGTTATAACGCCAATTTCCTGAAGCTGTGAGCCTACACAAAAGTGATAAAGATCCTGGTATTCAAGCCCTTTGAGCCCTATGGTCTCATGCAAAGGATCATCGAAAAAGCATCCTATCCCACAGCCCCTCATGCCGTTTGCCTCGGCTTCAAGGTAAAGAAGCTGTCCAAGAATCCCGCATTCCCAGAAGAGGTACGGGTATATCCAGGAGCCAAACGTATTCAGAGGTCCTTCGAATTCTGAAATCATGCAGGCAGTAAAACAGGCATCTGCTGCTTTTCGCTGGCCGCAGGAAAGCTGGGCTGCAAAATCATATAACGTTTCTTCCATTAGCAGGTATAACTCTAAGTCGGGAGGGCAGTTCTCCGGTTTAACCCATAAAAAATCTGGCCTTATGGCAGCTTTAAATCTCTCTTTTTCTGTGGATTTGCGTAGGAAAATATAAAGGCCTGGAAGAAGATCCTTTACTCGGTTTACAAAAAGAAGCAGGTGTGTAAAAGAACCAAAAGCAAGAGTATTAAAAATAGGATTATTCTCAGGAAGGGTTCTTTGCAGCATTCCATAAAAAGTTTCTTTCTCCATATATGCACTGTTGTCCATTTCAATGGCGCTTCTCCTTCCACGAATTACTTTGCGTAGGGGAGGCATTTCAAGGTCTGACTTAACTTTAGAATTATTAACTGCCAGGTGTGAAACTGCCTGCATACCAGGTTTTAGCTCCTGATTTTGTTCCAGATAATTGGTTTCTCTCTTTCGGGTTGCTGAGGCAGCCTTCTCAATGCCCACCCATTCGACATGTTTTGGACTCAAACTATTAGGGATTCCTTCCCAGGAAATTTCTTTAAAAGCAGAAACTGCAGTAGAAGAAATCTTGCCTGCATTATAGGTCTCTCCGGCCGGATAGACAGCAAGAAGACAGGCAGGATCTTCTTTTTCAGGCCCGCTCCTTTCGGACATGCCAAGAAGTATTGCAAGCTCTTCAGAACTAATATCCGCAAGAAGGCTTGTTTTCCAGCCGAGTCCGGAAGCAGCAAAAGTCAGGGCAGCAATCGCATGCCCTATGTCATGGTTGGCATATCTAAAAGCTCTAAGCCCGTATTTCCATGAGACCCTCCAGTAAATTGAAGCTAAACCTACGAAAAAGGTACCTTTCGGAAAGCCGGAACTTAGTGATTCCCATACATCTGGAGAAAACTCTGCTCTTAGCTCAAGGGCGTGAGGTAAAGGAGCATAATGACATACGGAAGGACTATCCATAAGTCCTTTGACATGGCCAGAAAGAAGGTAAACTTCAGTAGGATGAAGATTTCCGCTCGACGGGTTGACACGGAGAGGCCATTTTGTGAATTCTGTCCTTTTACAGGCCGAGATGGCAAAGCTGTCAAAAAAAAGTTTTGAAATACTTTCCTTATTTAGCTCGGAAGGCTCAAGTTTCTCTGGAGAGAAAGCCTGTTCGTAGGCAGGAAAAGTTTCAGCTTCTATCTCCCCTTCACTCCATTTATCAAGAATCAAGAGTTGAGTTCCAGCATAGTTCAAAAATGGATCTGGCTTAATTAGCATATCCAGGTAACGAGGACTTGGAGCATAAGCTTTAAAATTGTGCTTACTTGCCTGGTGATACTCCAGTATTGTTTCAAGTTCTGCTCTCATAAAAGGTACCAGCCAATAACCGAATAACTGAGATTTGTAGATCGCTTTTTTAGCCCATAGGAATATTATTAAGGTCTTACTTTTTCAGGATCTTAGACAGAGGTTCTCAAGACAGAGGTTCTCAAGACAGAGATTTTCAAGACAGAGATTTTCAAAAAGCATTGGCACTTTTAGGATCTAGCCCTATAGGTGTCCGCCTGAAACCACTACATCACTATCCAGATATATAGCTCCATGTTCTTAAGTGCATTACCATTATGAGGACTTTTGAAAACTGTGCTTTATTTAATTTTCAAGATCCCATATGAATATATACGTTTTAAATTATAAATGAATGTATTCAGGAAAGTGCAGCATATGAAGATCCAGTGAGCTATTTCATAAAACCGATATGTTTGCACATTTTTTCATACTGAGATTGCAGTTATAAGGAGGTACAGGACTACTGAAAATCCGGCACCTGCAAAAGTTGCCAGGAAATTGACTCCACTGTTTGAGAGTAGACCTTTCTTTTGAAGTGTAGCCCCAAGAAGGCTGTCAATATTCGTTCCAAAGAAACCCCCTGCAGTTGCAATAAAAACTGAAAGCAGGAGATTGTCCGACACCCCTAACATATAGGCAAGTAGTCCTATCACCGCGGAACCAAAAATTGAAGCAAGTTCGCCAAGTAGAGAAACAGCACCATCAACCCCAGGTTCTGAGCGCTTAAGAGTTGTAATCATCCTTGGTTTTCCTTTTGCTGTTGTTCCTATTTCACTTGCTAGGGTATCCCCTGTAGCTGTTGCAACCGTGCCAAGATATGCATAAATGATCGGAATATTATGTTCCGGGAAAACTCCAGATGCTACTGCCAGGACAAGGGCTGCAGTACTATTCGAAAATACATTTTCGTAACTCCGGATTCCTTCTTTAGACTGGGCAATGCCTATGGATTTTTTGTATGTATACTTATATCTTGTAAATCCGCCTCCCAGAATGAAAAACGTGAGCAAAAGAATGAACCATGGAAGCCCACTAAAAACGATAATCAGGACTCCAAGGAGAGCAGCACTCAAAAGAGCCGAGACGTCGGCAATTTTTGCCCTGTAAGCCAGCATACCAAGGAGAAAAGAAAACGCTAGAGCTATTATAGTTTTTTCCGCAGGAACCCAGTACCTGAATTCCTCAAAAATCCACATAGTCATCCCTGCACCCAGTGGCACTGAGATATTCTTGTCTATTCGGGAGGGAATTGACTCAAAAAGAGATCCTGTGACAGCTCCGATTACAGCTATGAGGAAAACCAGATTATATGAAATAGAAAGCTTTTGCCAGTAGACGATCCAGCCTGCGGCAAGAAACGCTGCAGAAATACGAATTACCAGAAAAACAGAACTCCAGAGCATTGAGAAACTTTTCTTTTTGATCCTGTTTCGTCTTGATTCAAAATCAGAGATTGAGCTCGTTTCCGAAAAAGAAGAATTATGACTTCCTACTGCCGCAACTGCAAATGCAGCAAGTACTATGTATAAGGGATAAGTATACGCAGAACTTCCCAAAATAAAAGAGACAAATAGCATCAGAGAAAGAGAAAAATAAAGACTGATTACATCCCTGGAGCAGAAAACATCGTTTCTTGAGAACCGCGCTCCTAGGAACAGTATGACAGAGAGGAGAAAAAGAAGCTTCACTCCTGCAAAAGGAGCTATTAGAATGAGCAGGAGATATAGGATATGCATTATAGGAACTCCATGATAGCAATTCCTATTATTAAGAGGTAAGGCAGCTCTGTTCATATAAGACATCTTTTGTTTTTATACTCTTCCAGGGAAACTACATAGAATTGTTTAATTCTTTGTAAAAACTATGGTTTTTTTGTCAGTGTTTTACTCAAAATAATTTAGCTTGTATGCAATATAATTTAGCTTCGAAACTAGTCTTTTCTTATTTATATTTTCACAACTCAAATAATCTTAGGGTTTAAATTCTACGCCCTTATATCGCTTCTTCTACTATGTTTTTACGTATTACCAATTTGAGTTCACAAACATCCAGTACATTTGTAGCCCAGTCGATTATTTAAATCTCTTACCCAAACCAGTTCTCAGTCAATTTCTTCTCCTTTCCTCTCTGTGCACTTGCACTAGTAAATACTCCCCGCTTTCTTTATTAAAAATAAAGCTGTAAATTGTTTTGAAATAAGCCCAATTTTTGACATAGAATTCCTCGCATCGCTCAGCATAACAGTAATCGAGCCATGTTCTTCCGAAACGTTATAAACAGGATAATCGATTTTCTGAGGAACAGCTGTACTGTAGAGTCCTGCCGCTCTTTTAACATAGGCAGAGGCATCGGAGATATTGCCGGTTACGTTAATTTTTTCGATGTATTCACTCTTTTCAATTCCTGACCAGTAACTGACTTCCATAACTTTATAATGGGTGGAGTTACACTGATATGCAGTGAGGAATTTTCCGAAGGATGATGGATAGGTATCCTGGTAGCTGATTTTTGTTCCTTCTGTTTCGGAAATACTGTTTATAAGAAGGATTTTCGCTACTGGTAGCACTGTAAGCCAGACAAGAGGCACAACTACAAGGAAAATGTAAAGCTTACTTCTATTTTTAGTGACAAAAGTACAGAATTTATTGAATTTTCCGTTCCATTTTCCCCTATTTTTCATATATCGCGACAGAGATACGATAAAGAGAGGCATCAGGGGAAGGATGTTTACCAGGGGATCAAAAAAGGAATCTGGCTCAACCATAATGGATGCATCTGTATTGAAACGGTAGAGTGGGCGCATTGTTCCAGCGGTGGCGTAATCGAGGTCTCGTGGGAGACGATGGCCGCAGATCGGTCAGCTGTGAAAAGGCGATCTTTTGTTTGGAGCCAGGTAAAAAATGTACAAGGATTTGAAACGAAAAGAATAGAAAGCATCAGACTTATCTCTGCCCAAAAAGGCAAAAAAGCTGGTTTCTGGTTTCATGACTTACGCTCGCGCATGCCAGACTATATGATGTATGGATAATCAGGGGAGATAAGGATGCTACGAATACCTCGTTTTTCCTGTGAAACCAAGAGGACCAAGGCAATAAAAATCCTCTCGAGTGTGTTTACCATTTGCTGAAATCCTTAGTGAAGTTTTATCTTATGATCCTTGATTTTAAAGGGACCCTTATTTCAATAGGCCATTTATTTTAATGACTTTGAAATTCAGCACATGAATAATGATTTTGAATTTCGTCGATTTTTACTACTTAATTTAGACATTTTCTACTACGCAATTTTGAATTGTGATTTTCTGAAAAACGAGAGTCTGATACAAATAAACCGGAAACAAATAACTATTTTGGAATTAAATGGAGGACATACCTGTTAAAATGGTCGAGTACACCATAAGAGTCGTACATTTTCCGTAAGGTATGATGGTCATCTAGTGACTAGATTGGATAACCTCTTTATACATTTTAAATAGAGATGAAGTTTTGCCATTTCCCACGAAACATTCAGCGAAGATGAAGCAAAAAAGATTCTGGAAAAGATAGAATTCCATTTTACGCCAAAACATGCAAGTTGGCTTAAAGCCGCGGAAATAGAAATCAATGTAATGGATATGGAAAGTACGGATCGAAGGATCGGTGACATGGAGGCACTTACCCATGAAGTGGGTGCATGGACAAAGAAAGGAATGAACGAAAAAAAGAAAATAGAATGGAAATTTACGAAGAAGAATGCGGATGAGAAAATGTCAAAGTATTATGTGAAATAATTAAATTGCCAGACACTAGTCTGTTTTTGTTATTGTCTGGTGATCTTGTCTGGTGATCTTGCATGTTTTAGATCCGGACATTTAGAGCCAAGCCAAATGCTGGACCTTACGTAAGCCTGTACGCGTGATTGCCAGATAGCCTTACGGCATGGCGGACTGTCCTGGTTCGGCTTACTGACTACGTAAAATTGCTGGATAGACCCTAGATAGTAAAAATTCTGGTACGCAAATTCTATTAGCTTCAATCAATAGATAATTTGGAACTAACTTGTTCAAAGTTATTCTACTAATTAGATATTAAGGAATGATTGAAAAATAACTTCAAGTTTTCACTTTGGGAATGGCTCATAACTTCATTTCCTAAATAACTATCAAAGACTATATCGTACATAAATACTTGAAATTATTTTTTTTTGTCATTCCTAAGGGTCTGTTACAAATAACCTGGGAAACAAATAATTATTTTGGAATTAAATCGAGGACACATCTGTTAAATGGTAGAGTACATTATAAAAGTAGTACATTTTCCGTAAGGTACTATGGTTCTCTGGTAATAATGATAACCTTCTATTACATATTAAATAGAGATGAGTGAAGATTCTATAAATGAAGATTTTAGATGGAAACTGTTTCTGAAACTCCGTATATTTTTGATAAGGCAAAATATTTCAATAGATACTTTGAATAAATTTCTTTAAAACTATTTACAATCTGTACCTTTTACCTTTAAATAGGTTCGAGTATTAATATATTCTGCATTTAGAATTGCCAGGTGGCGATTCGATATGTATTTGAAGAAATAGAGCAGCAGAGCAGTTTAGAGATGAATTTCTGTTAATGTGGTTAAGGGGAAATTGGTAGCAAGATTTGTAAATGGAATTTTCTTGAATTGCATATGTAATTTCAGATTCCTGAACAAATTTTGTGAATCAATTTTTGTGTAACCAATTATTCTAATAGGGGAAGATAATATGGCAAAAGAGTTGTACAAATTACCTGACTTGAAATATGGATATGCAGAATTGGAGCCTTATATCTCTGAAGAACAATTACGAATCCACCATGATAAACATCATCAGGCTTATGTGACTAATGCAAATTCAATCATACAAATGATGGACAAAGCAAGATCAGAAGGAACAGATTTTGATTATAAAGCAAATGCAAAAGCTCTTGCTTTTAATCTGGGTGGGCATGTCCTTCATGATTATTTCTGGTGGGAGATGATTCCTGCAAGCAATGCAAGTAAAGAGCCTGTCGGGGAATTGTCTGAAGTGATTAAAGCAGACTTCGGAAATTTTGAAAGGTTTAAAAAAGAGTTTTCCCAGGTAGCATCAACTGTTGAGGGTTCAGGATGGGCAGCATTAACCTTCTGCAAGGACACTCAAAGGCTCATGATAATACAGATAGAAAAGCATAATGTAAATATAGTTCCGGATTACCCGATCCTTATGGACCTGGATGTTTGGGAGCATGCTTACTATATTGATTACAAGAATGATCGGGCAAAATTCATAGAAGGATTCTGGAACATAATTAACTGGGAAGAAATCGATAATTATTTCAAGAAGATCCAGAAATAACCAGAAAGTCATTTTTAAAATATGTTCCTGCTATTCCGATTATAATTTTTCTAAAAGAAGTAATCGGAAATTATTATTTTATTGAAAGCAAACTCTATTTTTAAATAAAATCAAAATAATAAGACTACTTAAAATAGATAATACTATAAAATTTAAAATATAGTATACACTTACAATACTAATATATTAGATTGAGTAGGATCAGGAAGGTATGAAGTCTTAAGTAACTTAGGACGCAGTAAAGAAAGCACAGAACTAAAGAAGAATGACGAATGCTTACAGACGAGTATGGAATTCCTATTTATGAGCAGACTCTTGATGGAAACACTTCCGACAGTACATGGATTAAAAGTGCAATACACTATTTGCAAGGTCTTCTTGGTGACGAAAGCGGTGATTATACATTTATAGCGGATTCAAAACTTGTCAACAAAAAGAATTTAGAGGTTATATACGCTGATGAATCTCCAATAAAGTTCATTTCAAGCTGTCCTTCCAGTTTTTCCTCTAAAATCGCTGAAAAAACAAGAAAAGAAGCATATTTGTTGGATAATTGGGAAGATATAGGTATTTGCTGTGAAAACGAGAAATCTAAAAGGGCAGCAAGATACAAAGCACAAAGTTTTGCGAAACCAGTACATGGGAATATGCTTCGATTGATAGTTATCAAGGGGAATGATCCTGAAAACAAAGTCATAAAAAACATTGACAAAATAAGAAAAACTATTGAAGCAGATATGAAAAAGTCATTCAATAAGCCATTTGCCTGTAAACCGGATGCACAAAAGGCAATTGATGAATTCCTGAAAAAACACAAAAACTCATTGTTTGACATTAAACTTGAAATTGATAAATTAATAACCGAAAAAAATCAAGTAGGTAGACCCTCCAAAAATAAAGAACAGCCTGTAATTATTGAAAAATTTGGGGTCAAGTTAAACAATTTAACCGAAAATAAAGAACGAGTGAAAGAGTACAAGGATAATTCGGAATCTTTTGTTCTAATAACCAACATTCCTGAGAGTGAGAAAAGAAATAAGGAGATACTTCAAGATTACAAAAAACAGAAAGTAATCGAAACCAACTTTGAAGAGTTGAAAAAACCTTTGATGGTATCCACTATTTTTCTGAAAAAACCAGGACGTATTGAAGCATTGATGATGCTACTCCATATTTCATTGCTTGTCAGGGTATTAATGCGAGTTATTGCCAGAATGAATCTAAATAAGGAAAAAAAGCCACCACGTATTGATTTTTCAGGAAGACCACTGGTGAATCCTACAGCAGACACATTATTAGGATTATTTGCTCTTCACAGTATTGTCACCGTAGGAAACGAATATACAGTTTATTCAAAATCTGGAAAAGTAGACCATCTACATAAACTGTTGGAACTATTAGGTCTGCATTCAGAATCTGGATGATTATAAAAATTGTAAACTGAGATAGTAAATGAAATTAAAATTCTGAGTTATGCTATAGTTTTGGATTGAAAACTGAGAAAAAGAATGAGTTTAAAAATAAAACAACCTTCATTGAAGCAAATTCTCTCATTGAAATAATTTGTGTCTTATTTTAAACAAATTTCAGTCAATGGATCTAAAAATCATCCGCTCTGGAATCACTCAAAATAGTTCTCCTATCAAGCTTCTTTTCTGCTCTCCCTCCAGAATCACTCAAAATAGTTCTTGTCAAGCTTCTTTTCTGCTCTCCCGTAATGACTTTCATAAACCTCATATTCTCCAGTTTCTCTGTCAAAAACAAACCTGTAAACGGTATCGAAGTAAGGCCATTTATCAACATATGGTTTTCTGGCATCGCTTAGAACTACAGTAATGAGCCTATTCTTCTCGGAAACCGAGTAAACAGGATAATCTATCGCCTGCGGTACTGAAGCACTATAGAGTTTACCTGTCTTTTCTGCGTAAGCCGATGCATCAGGGATATCGCCGATTACAGATATTTTTTCAACATAGAAGCTTTTATCGATTCCTGACCAGTAACTTATTTCAAGAAGCTTATAGTGAGTATTATGATACGAATATGCTGCAAGGAATTTGCCTGGGGATATAGGATAAGTATTTTTGTAACTTATTTTGGTCCCCTCTGCATCAGAAACACGATTTAGCAGGAACATTTTTGCAATAGGTAATACTGTGATCCAGATCAGGAGGATCAAAATTACTGAGGCATAGAGTTTTTTCTCGTTCGTGCTCGCTAGACTCTGGAGTTTATTTAATCCATTTAATTTTTTGTTCCTTATTTTCACATTTTCTATTCTCAATGCATCTTTGTTTTGAATACTCAACATATTCATGCTTTTGATATTCCATATGGCTCTGCTCCATATGTTTGCGCTGTTGGTTTTTGATATATCTTTACTTTTTATATTCCAAAACTGCCTATTTTTTAAATATTCCGCAGCTACGATAATGACAGGCAGCAGAGGAAGAATATTTATCACCGGATCGTAAGGGTAAATGGCCCTAAGGGCTGATTCGTTTGTGCTGAACGGGTAGAATGGACGCATTTTCGAGCTTGTTGTATAATCAAGTAAGACATGGAGGAAAATGGCCTGGAATCCTCCAAACGCGAAGACTCGATCTTTTGTTTTGAGCCATATGAGAAGTGCAATAAGAAAAGAGAAAAATATCGAATGCGTAAACTCCCTGTGGCCCAACAGATAAAAAAGCTGGTTTCGTACATCATGGCTTACGCTGCCGCTGATGATATTAAATATGGAATAGGTGAAATAGTCAAGGTCAGGAAGTAAAGACAGAATAACTAAACCCACCCTCTTCCTTCCTTTAAGGCCCAGGGTATAGGAAAGAAGCAGACCGACTCCAAGATGTGATAGTGTATTTACCATGAACTTATTCCGTGTGTTGAAAGTTTATTTTGTGGATTATTTTTTGTGGATATTTTTTTATGAATTATTTTTATTTTTGTGAATTATTTTATTTTTCAGGATTTTCGGGAATTATCTTTGTGGATTATCTTAGTTTTTTTTGTAATTTTTATAGATTCTTTCTGTTTTTTTGTTTATTTTGGTATTATTTTAGTTTTTTAGTTAATTTTTGTTGCTTTTTATAGATTATTTTTATTTTTGTGGATCACTGCTGCGGAATGATCCTCTAATGACTTATTTAAGTTACTTCTCAAGATGGCAAACTTTTTTTGAGCCAGCTAAAGCAGCCCCTAATATTTTAAGTTTATTATATAAAATAATCAATAAATACATCACTGATTTAAATAGTTGAGTAATATGGGACTTAACAAGTTTCTTTCCCACCAAAGGAAACAAGGCTATAATTTGTGATTAATAGAGTTATCCAAACCAGTTTCTATTAAGCTCCTCTTCTCGCCCACCCTGCAAACTTGCATAGACTTTATAATTCTCACTTTTCTTATCAAAAACGAACTTATAAAACGATTTAAAATAAGCCCAGTCTTCAAAATACGGGTTTCTGACATCACTCAGAATTACTGTCACAGAGCTATTATTTTCGGAGATCGAATAAGCAGGATAATCGATTTCCTGAAGCATACCTTTCTGATATAGTTTTTTGACTCTTTGAATATATGTAGTAGTATCAGAGATGTTTCCATCCACTGAGACTTTTTCAACGTACTCAGTTCTCTTGATTCCTGACACGTAGCTAATCTCCAGAACTTTATAATGGGTTGAGTTGAACGAATATGCGGTAAGAAACTCTTTCATTGATTCAGGATAGGTATTCTGGTAACTTATTTCAGTTTCTTCTATCCCGGAAACATGGTTAATCAGGAAGGCTTTTGAGACGGGCATAAAAATAAGCCAGAATACAAGCACAAGCGTAAGGTAGGCATATAACTTATCATCAATCATTGATATAGAAGTCCAAAAATTATTCAATTCTCCTTTTAACCGCCCTCTATTTTTTAAATTTCCCATGATTACAATAAAGAAAGGGAGCAAAGGAAGAAGATTTAACAGAGGATCATAGAAATAAACTGCTCCCAGTATGGATGCATCCGTACTGAAAGGATAAAATGGGTGCATCTTCCAGGTTGTAAGATAGTCCAGATAAACATGGGAGAGAATAGCTTCAAAACCTCCAACCGTAAAGAGCCAATCTTTTGTCACAACCCAAATAACAATAATCAACAGAAAAATGAACAGAACCGAATGCGAGAACTCTCTGTGCCAGCACAGATAGAAAAGCTGGTTTCTTGTCTCATGGCTCAGGCTATTGCTCGCATAAATAAATATGGAATACGGGATGAAATCCACATCCGGAAGAACAGAAAGAAGGGAAACAACTCTAAACTTATTTCCTTTTAGGCCTAAAGCCAGAGCAATAAGAATACCTACTCCTAGGTGGGAAAGTGTGTTAACCATGGTTCTGTATTCCTAAGGCAATATTATAATTAAAAATGAGAATCTAGGTTATATTGTTTTTTTGAAAAATCGTGCTCGGGAGTTACAAAGTTGTTGTTACTTCTGCGAATAATGAGAACTAATAACAAAACATCAAGACAGAGTTTAGGGTGACAAGCAAATATATATATATACATATATTTTACTTAAAAAATAAAAAGAGTTGCTGTTTTTCAGAAAAAGTCAACTAAGTTAGTAATTAATTTCTTGTTAAATCACTTGAGGAATTATTCAATGTCCTGTCAAAGAAACTTATCATCTCCTTATACGCATCCTGTGCAACAAAACTTTCGGAAAGTTCCCCGTTCTCCGTGATCATGAAGCCGTGAGGTTGACCCTGATAAACCTTCAGTTCATAGTATTTGTCAGCTGCATCCAGTTCACCTGCATATCTGTAGATATCGGATATATTGCTGAACTGATCTCGAGTGCCGTGTATCATAAGCATGGGCACATCAAGCTTGTCTGTCACATTGGCCGGCTTTTCTGGTTGAATTTCAGTTCCGCCATTGTATGGAAAACCATACCAGGCAACTCCAGTCTTGAACTCTTTAATCTGGGGCAAGAAAAGCATCGTATACCTGCCCCCTGCACAAAAGCCAGTTAGACCCAATCTCTTAGAGTCAACATCTTTCCTTGTCTCAAGGTAATTTATACTCTTTCTGACAAGAGCTTCAATTTCTGGATCAGACGGAGAGTTAGAGTAGGTCTGCCAGAAAGGAGCAACCACAACATATCCATCTGCTGCCATTCTGTCCACTATTTTTTTATAGCCGGGCTCGAACCCTTTAAATGAATGGATAAGCACAATAGTCGGGTATCTTCCCTCCGCAGCCGGTGCTGCGACATAAGTCGGATAAGTCCGGTTTTCGCTGGTTATATTAACTTTGAAAGTTAGGATCTGAGCTGCATAATTTGCAGTTTCAACACCCGTAGACTGTCCTGATACTGATATCCCAGTACCTGTTTCATTGAAAGGAAATCCTCCAACTTTCAGAACGCTAGAATCAGCGTTTGAAAGGCCATCATTAGAGGAATACGTGAGACCTAAAGTCCCAAGAAAGCCCACGACAAGCAAAAACAAGAGTAATTTATTAGTTAAATTCATTTAACCCCCTCACATATTTGCATACCAGGAAAATGTCCTATATTGCAGGTTCATCTTCGGAATAAGAGGAATTTAAGTACCTATATAATCAAGATATCTACTAAACCGAAAATTGAACAGATAAATCCAGGTATTTATAATGAAAATTATATGCTAAGGAATATAAAACTAAGGGTTGGTCTTTTAGGAAAACTAGAAATTTAAAAGGTTACTAAGCCAGAAAGAAATTATTATAAACCTTAATTTAAGGAACTAGAGTCAGAATTAGGCATATACTCTGTTCCTAATATAATCTTATTCCTTCTCTGACTTTGAAGAAGCACTCACTTCAAATCAAAATACTTCAAATCAAAATAAGCTTACAATTTTTCGTTATCCAAGATTTTATTTTTTTATTTCATTATCTGCCCAGAGTGCTCTCATCATTTCCCTTATTCCTTCTACTTTTTTTATATTAGCTTGATCATTTATTATATCTATCTCATCAAAGGACTCTAGAGCGATCTTAGCTGCAATTGAGGCATTGTTCAGATATCGGTCTCCGGCACTGCTCATGATAGTCTGAAGAGCAGATGCAGCCTGGATGACAACATTTTCCATTTTTACATCCTCAGCGCTTTTTCCAATCTCCTCAAGAGAATCCGTGATATTTCCAACTGCGCTTTGAATATTTTCTCGCATGGCTGCTAAAGCTATTTCCTCGAGTATCAACTCTACTCCTACTGCAGCTTCTTCCAGACTCTTCTGAGCCGTAATTTTTCCAATTTCCCCCAGACAGGAGATGCATATAGCGGTATTTTCTGAAATATCGGGATATTTCACCTTAACAACTGTTTTCCCAATTTCTCCAAGCGCGATTGCAACTGCAATGGTTTCTCTTTCCTTTTTAAGTAGAGCTGCCGTATTCCCACTTTTTCCTAGCACTGAAGCTGCAAGTTTGGCTACCATCTCCATCTGCTGTTCAGCAGCAGTCCTTCCTATGGTTCCAAAAGAGAGAAGCAATTTAATAGTTGTGCTCTCGGTCTTCTGCTCAACGGAATACTGCAGTATTTTCTCAAGGGCCCGGATAGCATTGATTGTTTCATTTTCCATTCTTTTAAGGGCAGCAGCTTTTCCGATTTCCCTTATAGAAGTAATCGCTTTTCCGGCTTCGATCTCCTTCCTTTCACTGAGATAGCCTATGCCGGTTTTTATCAGAAAATCCAGGGCTTGATTTGCTCCCTCATCAAACTTCTCATCAATAGAAATAAGCCTTGAATCTATCGTTTTGTCTTCTTTTGAAAACATGGTCAAGAGACTCCTTTCAGCAAATATTTTTCATAAGAGACTATGTCTCTTCATTTAAAAGCTATTTTTTGATCGCTCCAAGATAATTAATTACTATTTCCGATTTGCAGGTTTTTGTCTATTTAAACTCATTTCTAAGCTTATCTGCCTGGCAGGAAATCAAAACATACATAGTATGGAAAACGAGATGCATATCCTATACTTTTGTGGGCTCCACAATATCTTAACCTACAGTACAGTATCTTAACCTACAGTACAATATCTTAACCTACAGTATCTTAACCTACAGTATATTTAGTTTGATAATTAAGTTTACCTGCTTGATATCTTTTTGCATTCAAATTGAGACTTTATAATTTGCATTACCAGGTCCAGAGTAAACCTTACAACCTCTTCTATTTTATCGAGGGAGATGAAATCAAAGTTATCATCCACAGTATGAAATAGATTAGAAGTGCCAGTAGAACTTATTGCAATACTCGGGACTTTTTTCGTCCAGAAAAATGTATGGTCACCTGCAGGCCAGGGATCTACCCTGATAATCCCAGAATATTTTCCTTTTAAACTTATTGCATCTTCAATGAGTTTTTCCGAACACTCGAAAAAAGCGATATTGCTTGTTGAAGAGTAATTACCAACACTATCAAAATTTATAGCTGCCACCATATTTTCGAAATTCTGAAGATTCTTTTCCGTATACAGTATTTCTCCAAGTGCGTAATATTCTTCTCCATTAAAAGCCACAAATTCAATATCAATGGGCAAGTTTTCTTCTGACAGTTTTTCTTCTGACCTTCCTACTGACAGGCATTTGGTGAGCAGGCTTTCATTCCTCAATAACTCTGCAACAGTAAGGAGTACTGCAACGCCGGAAGCGTTGTCTGAAGCCCCAACAGTCCCATATTTGGTATCGAGATGTGCACAGAGAACAAGCTTCGCTTTTCCACTTTTGCCATATACTTTTCCGTTTTTGCAATATTTTCCCACTATATTTGCAGCATGGCTAACTTCAAATTCACTCCTGACTTTTAACTTGAGCTCTCCCTCTGGATTTTTCAATAATCTCATGCCATCGATTGTTGAGATTGTAATTGAAGGTATTTCAAAGTCCCAATCCTCTATAATCGGAACAGGATTTGTCGCTCTATGGCTCACAGCAATTACGGCAAGTGGCTTTTTAATCTCCAGAAGTCCGACAATTCTTTTGTGCTCTTCAGGATTGTATATATTATTGCTCTTAGCTGCCAGAGGGGCCTGCGTAAGCTCTCCATAAATTACTGCAACCTTATCCTTAAAATCCCCATTTTCCAGTTCGAAAACATTTCCTGCTGCCCTGAAGGCTGCTTTAACATCACAGGAATTCGAGTATGTATTTACTACTGCCGGAATAGTTTCTTCTTCAAAGAAAAACTCCGCTTCTTTATACACCCAGCTTTTACATGCATACTCTTGCATATCTACCTGAAGCCCAAGTTCTTTAAATACTCCGGCGATATATGCCTCAGCTTTATGATTATTTAAGGTGCCAAGTGGCCTACTCCCGATTTTACAGCATAACTCATGTAAGTGCTTGCTTATAATTGGCTTACAATAATACATATCTCGTCCCATTCTTCGGTTTTTTTGTTTTTCTCTTGCTTTTGAGATATGTAGTAAGGAATTTTTACTAAAAGAGCTTTCGATTAAAAAAATAATGCTTTCGGCGCATTAATAAGCAATCAGATTGATAAACTCATTAGAAAATTCTTACTCTCTCCCATTAAATATGCTGTTTAATTTATAATAAACAACGTACTTAATACATAACACGCCTTTAATTTAATAATATACTGTCTAATCGTATTCTACTGCCTAATTTATAGTATACTTCTAATATACTTCTAAACTCAGGTAAAGCTTTTAATAATCCCATCAAGCGCTCCTTAGGATATAAAGTACTATAACTAAAATTATCGTAATCTTGCAAGGCAAGAGGCCAGAAGGCGATTATCTAATGCAAAAAGAGAACAGCCAGGCTCAACAATTATCGTGCTCTCCAGCAGAGAGAGACTTCTTCAGGTGCGAGCTCTTAACTTTCAATAATGTACTGGAGCTTTCCAAAATTCTTTCTCGAAAAATAAAAGCCTCTGGATACAAGCCTGACCTGATTATCGCTATCGGAAGAGGTGGTTATGTTCCCGGAAGGCTAGTTTCTGATTTTTTGCTTTTCAGTGACCTTACCTCCATGAAGATTGAGCATTACACAAGAGCTGCAGACATGTGGGCAGAGGCAAAGATTCGGTTCCCTATTTCAGTGGATATAACAGGAAAAAAAGTGCTGATTGTCGATGATGTAACTGATACCGGTGAGACACTTAGCCTTGCAGTCAATTATGTCTGGAGTTTAAATCCCGCTGACGTCAAGACTGCAGTTCTCCAGCACAAAACCTGCTCTACTTTTGTGCCCGATTTTTACGCTCAAAAGATCATCAAATGGCGCTGGATCATCTATCCTTGGGCTCGATACGAGGATCTGGCCGGATTTGCTGAAAAAATCATCGGTGATAAAGCTCTGGACATCTCTCAGATAATATCCGAACTTAAAGCCAGGTACGACCTTGATATCAAGGAAACAGAGCTCTTAGAAATTCTGGACGACCTGACCGAACGGGGCGAACTCGAAATAATAGAAGGAAAATATACAAACAAGTCGAGTTTACAGAAGTAAAAATACAATTAAAAGAGAAAACTTCTTAATTTGGATCCTGAGTAAGTGAAGATTATATACAAAGATCGAAATGGATCTTTTCTGCCTGCTTGTGAATAATTCTGTTATAATTTTTAGTCAGGGCTTGTAAGCCAGCATTCTTAGTATTACGAGTACTGGCTTATGTATTATGAGTACTGTTTATATTATAGTCAACACATAAATTAAGTACACTTTTAAACACAATAACCATGGAAAATATAGCCAGGCACGGAAAAATCCAATCATAACTATATAACCACGGAAAACACGGAAAGACACGGAAATAAACGTGCCCTTAATTCCTTTCTTCCGCGTTTTTGAGCCGCCAGCAGTTCATAACACTATTTTGTAGACTAGTCCGCTTGAGCGAGCGAAGCGAGTGAAACGGACTTCGTGCTCCCGAAGCGAAACTCGGGTAGTGAAACGGACTTCGTGCTCCCGAAGCGAAACTCGGGTAGTGAAACGGACTTCCGCCCGAAGCGACTTAAGGCCATCGCTTTTGTTTGTGTAAATATTTCCTGCGTTGACTATAATTACAATAATATTTTCACATTACTGTTTCAGTAACCAGCTCTTGATCTCCCTTCGGGAAGATTCTGGACACCTGGACAGTCCAATTTTCGCCTGAATTTTCATTTTCGACCCGAATCAAGTTATAACATTGAGTGGTCTTGCCTCTAGTCTTGGAAGAACAGAATGTGCCTGCATTTACCACAAGCATATTGTTCAGGTTCCAGACATGAGGAATGTGGCAGTGTCCGCAAAGTACAAGGTTAACCTTACAGCGGTTCAGAAGTTCAAGCACATCACCTGCGTCTACAAGAACCATATTTTCCCTGCCTGCCAGAGGAACAGGAATGAGGTGGTGGTGAATAGCAAAAACCTTAAAATCCTTCCCTGAAAAAGCATCATTGATCCAGCCGTAATTTTCTCTGCCTATGTGGCCTTCGTCAAGATCCGGCTGCGAAGAATCGGCCCCGATAATTGTCACATTCCTGAAACTCTGTGAAGAAAACCTATTTTCGAAAAGGTCTTCAAAATGCAAATAGCCAGCGTTTTTTGAATCGTGATTCCCGGGAACCAGGACTTTGTTTTCACATTCAATCCTGTCAATAAAGCTCTTTACCCCATCATATTCGGCTAAAAACCCATTTTCAGTCAAGTCGCCTGTAATCACCACAATATCCGGTTTTAAAAGGTTTATGCTGTCCAGCATTAAATCCGCAATTTCCGGAACAAAATATGCATTTGAATAATGGAGATCTGAAAGATGTACAATTTGAATAATGTTACTCACTCTTCTCCATGAATTTTACTACATTTATTATCATCAGGCCATTGCAGTTAAGTCCCATTATATATAGTTAACTTCAAAAACTTACATATTTTCAAATATCTAACTATAATTCATTAAAAATGATGTTTACGTCAAAAACCATTTTTGAATGGTATAACTATGTATTTAACATTCTTTCGTTACAAATAACCATGAGAATTATAGACGGTCTATCTCGTGTTTTTCGGTTCCTCTATTATTCTTCGAATGGGGTGATTTCGTGCCTCCACAATTTAAAGATCAAATAAAATTACAGCACATCTTTCTGGTGAGAAAGGAGCAATATTAATTCCCCAAATAAGCTATCCAGGTGAGCAATCTTTTTGTTCATTGAGAAATTAGCCTTCTTTAGCGCAGCAAAAAGGGGAAATGTTCCAGGCTTAATTCGGGAAACAAAGCGATGAAAAGAATTGCTTGCTCATATTAATTAGTACTTTTAACAGACACTTAAGATTATAGAGCCGTAAGTTAGTCCGCTTGAGCGAGCTTAATTAGTATTTTCAGATTAGCCCTCTTGAGCGAAGCGAAAAGGGCCGCGTACTCCCGAGGCGCAATTCGGGGAGCGAAACGGACCGCGCATCGTCGAGCCGTAACTCGACCGAAACTCGGGCGATGAATACATTAATAATGGGTTATGACTATTCACCTACGTTTCAGCTTCACCCTTACATTTTCATTAATTTCCCCCATTAAGGTGAATTTATGTCTTTAGCAAACCTCAGAACACATTACACAGCCGATGTCAAGCCAGAAAAGGTTGAGAACGGCCAGAAAATTACCCTTGCAGGTTGGGTCCATGAGGTCAGGGACCTCGGAGGAATCTGTTTTGTAGTGCTCCGGGACCGGGAAGGAAAGGCCCAGGTTACCCTTGTAAAGAAAAAAATTGATAAAGACCTGTTTGATACAGCAAAAAGGCTTGTCCGTGAGTCAGTAATCACAGTAACAGGAGCTGTCAAGTTCGAAGAAAAAGCTCCAAACGGTTATGAGCTGATTCCTGACGAGATCACTGTTTTGAATCTTGCAGGTTCTCCCCTACCAATGGACACTACAGGAAAAGTTGAAGCCGAGCTGGACACCAGGCTTGACTCCCGTTTTATAGATCTCAGACGAGCTGAAACTACTGCAACTTTTAAAATCAGGCATGAGACTCTTCAGGCTATCAGGGAATACTTTGTAAAAAACAGATTTATCGAAACCGCAACCCCAAAGGTAGTAGCAACTGCAACCGAAGGTGGAACTGCACTTTTCCCGATCACTTATTTTGACAGGGAAGCTTTTTTGAATCAGAGTCCTCAGCTCTTCAAGCAGATCCTTATGAGCGGCGGTCTTGACAGGGTCTTTGAAATCGGCCCGATCTTCAGGGCAGAAGAACATGATACTCGCAGGCATTTGAACGAAGCTACATCTATTGATGTAGAGGTAAGCTTTGCAGACCACTTCGATGTAATGGAAATTCTGGAAAACCTTGTGGCTTATATTTACGCAAAGGTTATCGAAAACTGCCAGCCTTCTATTGAGGTTCTCGGGATCGAACTAAATATCCCTAAGACGCCTTTCCTGAAACTTACCTATAGCGAGGTAATAGAGATAATCAACTCTCGATCGGAAGAAAAGATGCACTGGGGAGATGACCTTGGCACTCTTGGAGAGCACACTGTGGGCGATTATGTTTTTGAGACCACCGGTGAGTCACATTACTTTATTATTGACTGGCCCACGGAGATAAAACCCTTCTATGCCATGCCTTATGAGGATAGGCCCGAATACAGTAAATCATTTGACATGATGCACCGCACAATGGAGCTTTCTTCAGGAGCCCAGCGTATTCATACCCCTGATTTGCTTAAGAACCGAATAGAATCCCAGGGTTTGAACCCTGACGGTTTTGAGTTCTACCTGAAAGCTTTCGAGTATGGGATGCCTCCACATGCAGGTTGGGGCTTGGGCTGTGAACGTTTTGTCATGACCATGCTTGGGACCGATAACATAAGGGATACCGTGCTCTTCCCGAGGGATAGGAGAAGACTTTCTCCCTGAAATCCCTAATTTTTGAATTTGAACAGCTTTTCAATTTTGAGACTTTTAATTTTAAAACTTTTAATTTTACTTTTAATTTGATTAATTTGGACTTTTAATTTTGGAACTTTATGATTCTTTTTGAGTCCAACCGGAGGAAATAGAATATGATCGAAAGAAATGCATCCGCAGATTCCGCCGAAAAACGTGCGGCTGGCTTTGCTGCATCTGAAGTTGTAGAATCAGGAATGATAGTAGGACTCGGAACCGGTTCAACAGTTGCATATACAATAAAAGAACTCGGCAGGCGGGTCCGGGAAGAAGGGCTCGAGATTCTGGGTGTCGTCACCTCGTACCAGTCCGAAATGCTTGCAATAGAAGCAGGTATCCCCCTAACCATCCTTGCCCAGCATCCTGAACTGGACATTGCCATAGATGGAGCCGACCAGATAGATTCTAATTTGTTTGCAATCAAAGGTGGGGGAGCAGCTCACACACGGGAAAAAATAGTATCAGCTTCAGCAAAACGCTTTCTGGTCGTAGCTGATGAGTCAAAAACAAGCGTGCAGCTTGATAAGGCCGTGCCAATCGAAGTCCTCCCTTTTGCAAAAGAACTTGTTATGAAAAGAATAAGGGCTCTTGGGGGAAAACCTGAATTGAGACTTGCTTTAAGAAAAGACGGGCCTGTTATAACTGACAATGGAAACTTCGTCCTTGATTCAAGCTTTGGTATAATAAAGGATCCGGAAGGGCTTGCCCTCCAACTCTCTGTAATTCCCGGCATTGTCGAGCATGGGATTTTTTCCAATGTCAATGAGCTATATATCGGGAAAAAAGACGGATCGGTAAAGGTAGTTAGAAAATGAAAGACGGATCGGTAGAGATAGTTAGAAAATGAAAGACGGATCGGTAGAGATAGTTAGAAAATGAAAGACGGATCAGTAGAGGTAGTTAGGAAATAACAGATTATAAATTAAGAATAAGGTCTAATATAAGATGGTAAGCTGTCCTCTCTTAACGAAAGAGAACCTGAGAGAGAACAGCTGATTACTACCTTTTTCAGTTCTATCTCCGAATGTAATATGCCACAGAATTTTAGCTTTAAGAATCAATGAGTTATGGCTTTGTAATCACTACCCATTCCTGAAAAATCAATTTCGTTTCTCTTCTTATTCATAACCTTACTGATTATGTTAAACTATTTTATATAACCACAATTCCTTCTAATTAAGTGATAAAGTGGGTAATATGAACAATATACTAGTAAGCAAAGCAATCGTATTTGGTGCAAAAGCACATGCCGGACATCTTGATGATTCCGGAAACGACTATTTTATGAGTCATTGCTGGCAAGTCTATGAAATTGTGCGGATTTTATACCCTGAGGATTTTGAATTACAGGCAGCGGCTCTACTGCATGACACATTAGAAGATACTGATGTGACTTATGAAACTCTGGTATCCGAATTTGGAGTTGATGTAGCTAATATCGTTCATGAAGTAACGCACGAAAGGAGAGCCGACAATAAAGGCTGGTATTTCCCACATTTGCATTCAATACGTGGAATTGTTCTCAAATTTGCAGATCGTGCTTCTAACTTATCCAGAATGGAAGAGGTGTGGGATGCTGAAAGGATTAAGAAATATATTAAAAAATCGAAGTTTTGGCAATCAGAAGATATGTAGGTAAATGGTTTTGGTTAAGCTCGCATTTTCTCATTTTTAGGCTACTTCTTTCAACCGTAAGCCTTAGTTAATCTTAATCGGCCTTGATCCGCCTGCTTCCGGAAAAGAGCCTCATAATCCAGTAAATACTTTTTTAGCCAAATTAAACTACAAAATATAATACTGATTATAAGACTGCAATATGACTGCGATACATAATGCAAAAAAATTCCAAATTGCGGGTAAAACCGCAGAAGGTTTCCGTTTTTCTGGCAATAAAGCATAATTGGAAGATTTAAAATAGGATCAAAATAGAATCAGGCTAAATACTTCTGAGAAATGCCTGCAAAAGTTTATTTTTTACCTCATCCCGCAGCCTGGAGGGCTCGTCCTGAAAGAAAAACTTCTCAATATCAAATCCGCATTTATGAGTTACTTCAAAGAGCGGGAAGCCGAAATTAACGGATCTCTTCTTGCCGTATTGTCTGGGGAAAACATTCTCTTTCTTGGGCCTCCAGGAACAGCAAAAACTCAACTTGCAAAGAATATTTGTCAGTCCATTGAAGGGGGAAATTTTTTTAATTATCTCCTGACCAGCTTCTCAACCCCGGAGGAAATATTTGGTCCGCTTTCATTAAAAGCCCTTGAAGAAGACGAATTCCGCCGGAAAATAGACGGCTGCCTCCCAACTGCCCATATTGCTTTACTGGACGAGATTTTTAAAGCTAGCAGTGCTATCCTGAACAGTCTCCTGACAATTCTGAATGAGCATAAATACCATAATGGCAGGGAGATTGTTGATGTGCCTCTGCTTTCGGTTTTCGGAGCATCCAATGAGTTTCCTGAGGAGGACGAGAGCCTTGAAGCCCTTTATGACCGCTTTCTGTTCAGGTATAGACTCGCCTATATCCAGGATGATGAGAACTTCAGAAATCTCCTTTTCAGAAACCCTGAAGATTTTGAGCCTTCTTCTAATATCCAGGTTTCGGAAATATACACACTCCGACAAAACGCAAAGAACCTTTCAGTTGACACTGACGTTGAGCTTATTATTACTGAACTTCGAAGGAACCTTCAGCTACAGGAGATTGAGATTTCGGACAGGCGCTGGAAAAAAGTTATCCAGGTCCTGAAGGTTGCAGCCTGCAGCAGCGAATGCACAACTGTGGATCGAACAATGGCGCTTTTGCTCCAGCATATGCTCTGGAACATGCCAGAAGAAAGGGAAACCATAAGGAGGACGGTTTTCGAACTCGTAGTATCAGGCGGGATAAGTACTGAAAAACTGCGCCAGGAAGCTGAAGACCTGCAAGCTGCAGTAAGCATTGCCCTGAAAAACGAACTCCCTGTAAAGGTTATCTGTGATAGCTGCGGAGAAGAATTCCTCTTGAGACAGGAGATCGAGGCTCATCATATATCCTACCCGAACCACAGCTATGCCTTGAAAAAAGAAGGAGCATCTAAGCTATATCCCTACGATAACCTTATAAAGGAAATTGATTCGCTCCAGGAAACAGCGGGAAAAGCAAGCACATTACCCCCTGCTCAGAAAGAAATCTTCAAAAAAGAAATCGAGGCCCTGGCAGATAAAGTCAGGCGCGTAAAATACAGGCTAGAAGAAGAAAGGGATCTTCTCAGGCGCCTGATGGAAGCAAATATCTGGCTTTCAACCCTTGATAGAAATGAAGCTCTCCTCCTCCATGATGCCAGAAGTATCGAGTTAACTGAGCTCGATACCCTTATCTCGAAAGCCCTAAATATGCTTGGGCTGCAGAGAAGGCAAATACAGCCTAAAACACAGTCTGTAAAAGAAGAAGCAAAAGTCTCAGAAGCAAAAGTCTCAGAAGCAAAAATATCAGAAACAAAAGTTTCAGAAGCGAAAGTTTCTGTGCCAGAATCTGGCAGCAGTGTCAATAGTTTTATGAAAGGTCTGGGGTCCAGATTCAGACTCAAATGAATGATTCAATCTATAGAGCAAAAAATAGCTGATGAAGGTAGTTAGGTGTTTAAACGGAAAATTCTGAGGGTTTCATGAATATACCGGATATATCCTTACAGCCAGCTTACTCCTTATTCTCAAGGAATAAATTCTTGCAGGACTCCCTTGTTCTCCAGAAACAAACAAATTCCCTGCTGGAAAGGGAGTTGAGAAGCACAATAGCGTATCCAAGGGCTGTTCCTCGCCAATTGAGGGAAAAAATAGCTGAAGTGATAATTGTTGAGATTCTTTTTGGGCAGCCTTATGAAATAAAGGATCCTGAACGGTTCATCGGGGTTTTCGGAGCTTTTTTTCCTCTCTTTCTGACTCTGAAAAATTCAAAAGCCTGGCCTAAGCTCCGAAAAATAGCAAAAAAAAGCAGGGGAGC
Organism: uncultured Methanosarcinaceae archaeon; assembly: GCA_963722085.1. Taxonomy (GTDB): domain Archaea; phylum Halobacteriota; class Methanosarcinia; order Methanosarcinales; family Methanosarcinaceae; genus Methanosarcina. The sequence goes on from CAVRNH010000092.1 coordinate 58,727, forward strand.
AGGGATTGCAGGCTTGAAAATTCTTCTTCCTTTGATTTATGATATAATGGAAAGGTTTTCAGAATCCTCAAGTAGCATTTCAAGAGCAGAGTACCTTAAAAAACTCGATGCAGGGATGGATTCTATCCTGATTGAATTTGAACAGATTCTAAGAGATACTCTCCTCATGTGGGAAAATGGCTCAATTGAGGAAGAGAGGAAGTATCAAGCGACAAGTAACTCCGCAGAGTTTGCCCTTCAGGAATCTGTCCTTGAATTTATGCAAAAGGACAATTACCAGGTATTTCTGGAAGGAATAATGGAAGGACTTTACAGGCGAATAAGCGAGTTTATATCGGAAATGGAAGAAAACCTGGAGCTTTTCGATACTCTTGCCCTCCTTTTTCCCGGGAGAAACTGGAGCTACTCTGTAAAAGAGCTTAGAAAAGAGCCTTTCTATCTACAGCTTAAAATGTTGAAAAGCTATTCAATTTATTTTGAGAAAAATCCTGACCTGAGAAAGATAGTGGATTTCATCGGCAGGCGGGAATTCGACCCACCAAGTGACCGTATCCGCCTCTCTCCTTTTGGGAAAAACAGGATACAGTCCGTTCGTTTCTCAGATTCGATTAATAATCTTCTCCCTATGGAAGCTGCAAAACTCCTGAATCCTTCTCTGAAGCGAAAATTTTATGCAGATATGGTTGAGGGAAAACTCCTGAGCTACCAGTTCCTTGGCAAACATTACGCCGGCCCTCCACATATAAAGCCCAGAGGTCCGATGATCGTGCTTGTTGATACCTCGGGATCTATGCATGGAGCCCCTCAAAGCCTGGCCAAATCTGCAGTGCTGGCTATGGCAAAGCGGATGCTCTCCCAGGAGAGGGATATGAAAGTTATCCTTTTTGCATCCACGAGCCAGCACCTGGAAATAGAGCTAAGCAGCAGGAGAAAAATGTCTGAGAAATTTCTAAATTTCCTGCTTTATACCTTCGGTGGGGGAACGGACTTTAACACTGCCCTTGCCTCAGGCCTTAAGTCTCTGAAGGAAAAGGATTTTCAAGGCGCAGATCTTCTCTTCATAACTGATGGAAAATCCGAAGTCTCTGACGAGCTGGTACTGACTCGCTGGGAAGAGGCAAAAAAGAAGTATAACGCAAAGGTCTACTCTCTAATAGTGGGAGGCAGTGGAGCAGGCGGGCTTTCGAAAATTTCGGACTATACCTACCTTGTAGAGATGGAACTCGATTCAGAAGATACTGGCGGGGTTGTGCGGCTAATAGAAGCTACAGAACAAAAAATTATGTAACTTATTTTCGTTTTTAAACACATTTACTTTTAGATCCGCCTAAGAAAAATTAGTTTTTATCTTAATTTGAGCTTTGGGTGCGGCTTATTGTATAAAATTGATTACAAATATTCAGAATAGTTAAATCTTAGAGGATTGACGCGACACTAGTCACAACCCCTTTAAAGTAAACATGCATGTTATTGTCCTGCATGAGCTCCCGAGATATTGTAGACAGGTCGATGAGAAGGTATGTCCTTGAGACAAAGCAAGTAATCGATCCCTTCGAATCACCGGCTGCCGAATTGCCAGTATTGAACAGGACAATCTTCGAACATCAGGAAGATGTATTCAGACATCTAAAAGTTAAAGAAAAACCTTTTTTTGTCTCATCGTTAGAAGAAGTTATTCCATCTGCCTCCCCAACTCTTGTTTACCGTGATGATATTTACTTCAATAAAGAACTAGTCTTGAGATTTTTAGACAAGGCTTCGGCAGTTGGAAAACCTGCACGTATAGCATTTTTGGATACTGATCCCTGTATAAGCTTGCATGCTTGCTGCCCGCAGCATAATATGGAACATGTGGGAAATTTATTTTTGGGAGATTTTTTCTTTTTCCCGGCTGAAGCGCAGGAGAAGGATTTCATACCTGTAACAGTAGATACGGAAAGTATACCTCTTTCCTGTTTTTCCTTGCCATCATTAGAATCCGGTTCAGGAAAAAGATTATTAAAAACTTCGCTTGCTGCAGGGGAGTTTATTTCCCCCATTGCAACTACATGTACCACTATTATCTTATATTGCTATCAAGCATTGGACACAGTTACTTTTTGCCAATTTTACTTGGGGCATCCATTGTCAAGCTCGTCAACTGACATTAATGGTCTGAAAATCGGAATGCTGATCCTTAGAAAAATACTATCTTATCTATCGAAACGTCGTGGTCCGGTCCATATTGGAAAAGATTGTCAAATAGATCCTACAGCAACCATAATAGGCCCAACTACTATAGGTAGATGGAGTTATTATCGGGCCAAATGTGACTATTGCAGCGGGATGTATTGGGGATCATGCTTTACTTGAACCGAATAGTTTGGTCTGGTTAGGAGTGTTGGGAGCACGAAGCAGTCTTCTTGCAAACCGAAATATTGTTATGAGTTGTGTTATGAACGATTCAATTATTAATACTGATGTTCGTTTTTCGATAGTGGGAAATCATTCGTTTCTTGGAGGTGGATCACATATCACAGATTTTATTCTGCGTAATGCTGATGAAGGCGGCGATCCCAAGATGAATTTGCCGATGGTGAAAGTTCTCGTCGGTGATGAGCTAGTTAATTCAGGATATTATGTTTTGGGTCCAGCTATCGGCAATAGAGTTAAAATCGGGTCTGGAGCAATCGTCTATCCTGGTCGGATGATAAAATCAGATAGTGTAATTCTTCCTGATCAAGGATATAAATTATAGATAGGTAGTTGTGGTATTGCAACTATAAATGACGGAGATGTGACTGGAAATCATGGGGGTAGTGATTATTGGGTCGTGAAACTGGATACTAGCGGAAATATGGAGTGGCAGAAGTCACTTGGAAGTTCAGGTGAAGATTATGTTCCGAGTGTTCAACAGACTTCTGATGGAGATTACATCGTTGCCGGTTACAATCGGGAATTATTGAGTTGAAAAGCTTAGAAGAGAGGAGGTATAACCAAAGGCAAAAGATACAAACACTCCCTTTTCTTCTACGGCATCGGTTGGAAAAGAAAATCACTTACATACGCTCAACGGTTAGCAGTGAGCAGAACAATCAATGGTAATATAGTTACGTGGTCAGAAATTTCTACAAATGGCATACATGTATAACCTTAAATAGGTTCATATGACCCTTTATTCTCCCCCGTTATTGATTTTCAATATCAGTCTTATTACTTTTTTCATTTTCATATGACTTTATTATTTCCACATACTCCTTGACTACATATATCGGGAGCCCTGTAAAAAATGCCATATCCCATTCATTATATCCAGCTGTATAGAGCTTTTCTATACGTGTTCCATCTTTGATGTATCGATCTACTGACTCTGGAGTATGATCGATCAAACGCGCATTTTCTGAAGTAGGAATCTTTTTCTTATAATTATGAAATGCTAATCTCTTATGAGTTAAGGATTTTCCCATGTCCATTTCAGTACCAGCTCTTGGAATTACCTTTTTTGTCCTTTGTTCATAACTTGTAACGTAATTGGAAATCATGGTGCAGGACAACCTTAACAATATAGCGATATCCGTTTCTGTAAGCACGCCTCCTTGTTCCTTTGTTTCATTGCATAATCTAACTATTAATTTCTCCATCAATTCTTTTTTCTTTACCTTCGTGATTCTGTCCTCAATATCTTCGGGATTAATCAAGGTGAATGTAACGGGAATGAGCTGCATTTCGCTCAACTTTTTACTCCTCGAATACTTCTGCCCTGCTTTTAACACAAGCCATCTCATTTGACCTGGACGAACAAATTCTTCCCTCAGATAGTATTGGTTATTCAACTCAACAATTTTTTTAGTGAACAGTTTGACTACATCAGGACCGCCTATATATCCAAATTCTGTTGTTATAAGGTTGAACAAGCTTGTTTCATAGGTTTTTGCTGCAGAAGGGCCATACATTTTACTATACCAGTCCTCTTTCACATTCCCATCCCCGCATTTTTTTTGAAACTCATTGGCGAATCATAAACAGTTATGTTATCTATCAGCTCTTCTATTCTTTGTTTATGGTTTCCATTCTTGTATCTTGTGAAAAGTTCCTGGTACTCTTTTACCAAACGTTCTGAAATTCCAACGATTAATCGGATGTTGTCTATTGATTCCTCTCTCTTTGTTAGAATAGAGACACGAGAAAAGTCTTTGATGTAACGTTCTATGCTTTGTAACGAATGTCTTGTTGATCTCTGGATCTCAGTGGGTGTGTATCCTTTCAGATACAACTCTACAATTTTTGATTTATGTGATGAAGGACCAATATCTTTGACTACACCTCTTAGGGGGACATAAAGATCCCTTTCCCGGAAATGCTTTATGTCTCTTTTTATAGTGCTGTAACTGCTTTTGAGAAGTTTTACAAGATCTTTGATCGTTAAAAGAGCATTCTGATCTCTGGCTTCTTGTGTAATCCTTAACAATATATGTTGTCTGTATGCTGATAAACCAAAATTTTCGTAGACATCCATGTCTTCTGGAGCATCTAATGTCAGGATAACCTCTACATGCTTTGAATCTAAAATAGATTTCCCAGGACCTTCTTCATCAGAGATGGCAAGATACAGAATTTGACCATTACAAACCCCAGAATTATCGTTCTGAAAGAAATCTTTACTCAGATCAACTATTGCGTCTGCAATTATAGGGGCGAAATTGAATCCGTTTATTAAACGAAGACGAAACATCTGTTCCTTCGTCATCCCACTCTGAATAACATACATATCGTTCATATGAACCGCCAATTATACATTTAGGTCGGGGGTCATATGAACCAATAGGAATTTGACAGTTTGATTTTTATGTTTAAAGATTGTTTTCATTCTGTAGGAATAAGAAGTAATATTATATCAACCCACATTCCGCGGATGTGCACAGTTGTAGAATATATTTGCCTATTTGCCCAAAATTATCCATCAAAGAATGGACTAATCTTTAAACTGCTGCCTTATTGAGATAATAGATGGCATTTTTGTGTTAAACTATGGAAAGTGGGTATCAACAAATTTTTGCCCATTTTTTACGATTCAATTTGACAGATGATTCTTTTTCTCTTGATGGTTATTTTCATAATTTTTGATCAAATTTTTGGTAGAGAATTTGACAGATAGCATGAATAAAGGATGAAATATATATACTATCCAAAAAGTCAGGTGGCAAAAGTGCTAAAATGGGACAAAAAAATCTCTACTCATTTACTACTTGGGAGCGCGGAGGGTCACGAATGCCCAGACTTTTAAGTCTGGGATGAAGTGAACCCTCGCAGGTTTTTCGACATGCACCTTAAAAATCGAAAATCGTCACTTTTTTAATATAATGTTTTTTTGACACCATAGCCACAGGCGGTAGCAGCCACCTATGGCTAGGATGTGATAAGCATTGGAATTGCGTAGTTTTAGCCATGGCTATGGTCAGATCACCTACCACATCGTATTGGCGCCTAAATACAGATACAAAATATTCTACAACAAGAGAGTTAAAAAGGATTGCGAATCAATCATCAAAGACATTTGTGCTGAGAAAGGCTATAGAATACATGCCATGGAAGTGGTAGAAGATCATGTGCACTTGTTTCTGGAATTCCATCCAAGCACCTCCCTATCCAAGGTAATTCAACACCTAAAAGGAGGAAGTTCTTACAGATTGTTCAAGCTTCATCCTGAATTAAGGGAAAAATATTGGGGAGGAAGTCTATGGTCAAGTGGCAAGTTCTATAGATCAATTGGAAATGTAACTGCTGACACAATCAAGCATTATATTAACGATTCACAAGGGAAACCAAAAAAAGAGTTTAGATCAAGTAGAATAAAGAAATATGGACAATTGGAACTAAACGATTTCTAACTTCCCGAGAAATCGGCGGACGGCCCGAAGCATACCCTACCTTTTACAG
>CAVRNH010000093.1:0-18623 GCA_963722085.1 uncultured Methanosarcinaceae archaeon
ATATGGATTCTAAAATATCTAATTTTTAGTTTTTATGAGCTCAAAAGGATAAGTGCTTAAGTGCTTTTAATTCCTAAAAAAATGTAATTAATTCTTTTTCCAGGAATAAGATTTTGCTTTAAACTTTTAATGATTTCGGTTAATTATGTGCCTTATTATTCGTTAATAACTAGTTTTATATACATAAAATCCTATTCAAGTCGCTTTAGTCTAGGAATTATCAAAATAATTAAGAATTTACACTCATTGACATAAATTTAAAAATTGTTACTCAGAGCCAGTAAATGTTTGATTACAAACACGTTTGAATATAATAAGGGAGTAAGCATGAGAAAAGAGCGTTATAAGTTTCCGCTGGAGGAATTCGATTCAAAGAGCAACTTTAACAGAATCAAAAAGTTTTCCCATGACAAAGAAACACCTTTTTTGATTGTTGATCTGGAGAAAATAGAGAAAAGTTATGATGGTCTCGTTGAGCACATGCCTTTTGCAAAAATTCACTATGCTGTAAAGGCAAACCCCATGGACGAAGTATTGATTGCTCTGAAAAACAAAGGTTCTAATTTTGATGTGGCAACAGTTTATGAGCTTAATCAGCTGCTCAGGCTTGGGGTAGAACCTGAAAGAATCAGTTACGGCAATACAATCAAGAAAGAAAACGATATAGCCTATGCATATGAAAAGGGAGTGAGGCTTTTTGTTACTGATTCTGAGAGCGACTTAAAAAAATTAGCTAGAGAAGCCCCAGGTTCCAGAGTCTTTTTCCGAATTCTTACTGAGAGTGACGGCGCTGACTGGCCCCTATCGAGGAAGTTTGGTGCACATCCTGACCTTATTTATAAGATTATTCTAAAAGCTGAAAAACTGGGGCTTGAGCCATATGGACTTTCTTTCCATGTTGGTTCCCAGCAAAGAGATATTGGTCAATGGGATAATGCAATTTCTAAATGCAAGTATCTCTTTGAGGCTGTGGCTGAAAAAGGCATACAGCTTAAAATGATTAATCTTGGCGGGGGTTTTCCTGCAAAATATAAGGCCCAGGCACATGATCTTGAAACCTATGCAAGGGAAATCCGTCGCTTTTTACTTGAGGATTTTGGAGAAAAGCTTCCTGAAATTATTATAGAGCCAGGGCGCTCTATGGTCGCCAATGCTGGTATAATTGTAAGTGAAGTTGTAATGATTTCCAAAAAGGCCAGGTTTAACCAGTACAAATGGGTTTATCTCGATATTGGCAAGTTTGGAGGCCTAATTGAAACTCTTGATGAATGTATTAGATACCCTATTTTTTGTGACAAAAAGGGATGTGCCGAAGAAGTAATCCTTGCGGGTCCAACCTGTGATAGCATGGATATACTCTACGAACATCACAAGTATTCTTTCCCTCACACGATGAAAGAAGGCAACCGTGTATATATCTTTACAACTGGCGCGTACACTCAAAGCTGCAGTGCTGTCGGTTTTAACGGCTTCCCTCCACTCAGGTCTTATCTTATTTAAGGGATATTTTATCCCCCTATTTTTCCCTTGTTCACTGTCACTGCTTCTGTTTCTTTTAAGCATCTTCCTTAACTTTTTACCTTTATTTTATAATTGTTGACTATGGTATAATTAGCTGTAACCTTAAAAACCCAAAAATAAAATTCAGCGAGAACATGATGAATACTGGAAAGCGTAAAAAGAGAAACTGATGAAGAGTGGCTGATAAAGAATATAGAAAAATATAGGATATTGAGACTGGATACAGGAAAAATATGATTTCTAATTTGCATATCAATAAATTTTAAGTGACTATGAGAATAAAAGGCAAGGTAAAAATCACTAAGGTAAAATATCAAGAAAAAGTTATGGAATAAATAAGGAAAAAAGAAGTTAAGAAAAAAGTTATGGAACAATCTTTCTAGCCTCAATATAATATCTTTTCTCATTTTCCTTCCCAAGAGAAAATGATTTCCGCGGAAGAACTTTCTTCTTTTTTATAAGAGAAAAGAATTCACTCTTTTTTAAGAGAGGGAGGAAGAAGCCAATGTTACCCTGCTTTTTTCCCATCTTTTTTACAATTTCAGGATCGTGTTCATACTCAATTGTATAACCATCAATAATCTTATCGAGGGTTTCAACCTCCAGGTCATACACAGGATCATCAAAGATCAATATACCACACCTGTCCTTCGTAATAAATCCAATTGAATGCCCAACAAATGAAGGGTCAGCAGTTGAATCAGAGAGTGGAGATTCCAATACCCTTGCATTGAATTTTTTAAGCAGTTCCTCAGGCTCGATTCCTTTTACAACTCTGTGAATCGGCTCAAAGCAAAGGCCAGGATCGTGAATATTTACGAGTTCAACCATTGCATACCTTGCGGGATAATTGTCGGGTACAGTCCCTTTAATTTTTTCCCAGAAGGTCTTTGCTGCAGCAAGGCTGTGGTTTCCATCACCAACAAGAAGAAGTCCAAGTTTTTGAATACTATTAGATATTTTTTTAATTGCTTCTTCATCATATATCTTATAACCAATTATATGGCCGCCACCTTCCATCAGGTCAAAATCATAAACTTTATTGCCTGTATAAACTGGATCATCTGCATTTTTGGGAATAACAGAAAAGCCTGGATCCTCATATAACACTAAAATATGGGAGACCTCTAATTCTGCATTTTCTCTTATCCTGACTCTTGCAGGAAGCCTTTCTTTGATAGTCCCCTCAGTTGGTCTGATAAAAGAATCGGATCCGTTGAATTCATATTCTTCCAGATCGATTGCAACTACAAGACCGGTTCTTTCCCTACCCGAAACAGATCGCTTCACAAGGATAAAGCACGGACCATGATCAATAAGATTATTTTTGCAATTACTTATGGCCTTATGGATTTCATTAACTCTTTTCTCATCTAATGGAAGATATATTTCCGGATAAATAAGATTAAAAGTAGAGGGAGTGTTTCCAACAAACTCTTCGACTCTTTTCCAGTATTCTATGTCCTGAGTATGTTGATCACAAGCAATTACTGCCCACTTCTCCCAATTATCTTTTGGAAGAAGAATGTGAGGAGCGTGTAATATCATAATTAATTAAAAAAAGAGAGATAATATAAAGATTTCTAAAGCTACTCATTGAAAATTGAAATTCCCTGAGAGATTAAGCTGAGATTAAATAGTAAGATACTTATCTACAGGATGCTTATTTTTTAATTGTGGGGAAACTAAATTGGGTATCTTACTGGGAATTTTTGCAGGAATAATTGATGTTCTACCCATGCTAGCTCAAAGCCTTACATGGGATGCGAATCTTTCGGCTTTCTCCCTCTGGGTTGTCTCGGGGCTTTTTATTGCAACAACAGATATCAAGCTTAAAGGTCCAATAAAAGGAGTAAGTATCTCATTTCTGATTTTACTCCCTTCAGCTATCCTTATAGGCTGGAATTCACCATTCACACTGATCCCAATAGTGATTATGACTTTAGTCCTGGGTTCACTGCTGGGATTTCTAGTTGAGAAATACGGCCACTAATTTTTATTTTCAAGGGCTGCTAATTTTTTATGGGGCTATCAGCTAAGAAAGATTTGCTTCGAATCCATTTGGCTAGAATTTTTCTGGATTCAGCCAGATCTAGATGATTCATGAGATCCCATAAAAAATTGTTTGGCCTCCTCCTCATGGTACGGAATCTAAAACTTCTTATCAGGAAATGGTTTCAAAATCGGTTTAGTATGACGCAATAATTATAAAAATATGCTTAGTTTTTTGGTTTATATGAAACTAAGAGTATGTAATTAAATAAAAATAGTAATCGAGAGGTCTATTGTAGAATCATGAGCAGTAATACCTTAACTGCAGTGGTAGGGACAAATGCTGGAACTGTGGTGCTGTATGTGGAAAAAGGAAGCAAGTTCAAGGTGAATTTGAGTGGGAAAGGTGCTCATTGTGCTGGGGGATGGAGGTTATAATTGTATTAACTGTAGCGGTACAGGTTTGTCTGACTAAGGCGAAGTATTTAAGGAATCAGAAATTAAAAAATTAGAAAGAGAGTATATTATTCACTTACTACGGATAACCTTTTTTGCTTTTTCTCTTCGTTTTCATTTCCTACTATCCGATAATCTTATAAATCAGAAACACAAGAGCTTTTGCAAACCCAGATCTTCTTCAAACCAAAATCTTCTTCAAACCAAAATCTTCTTCAAACCAAAATCTTCTTCAAACCAAAATCTTCTGCAAACTATATTTCTGCTGCAAACTATATTTCTGCTGCAGAACTGTGCAATTCTTACATCATAAGGAACAAAATATAAAATAAAAATAAAATATATAGTCCAAGCATGGTTGAATTTTCAGTAATCGTGGGCTCAACAGGTGTAACCCTGTTGTTACTGGCATTTTTTCTTAATCTCTTTAAAATATTGATGCAGGATACGAAAACCTATGTAATTCTTAATATGGTCGGAGCAGGACTTTCATGTTATGCATCACTTTTAATTGATTTTTTGCCCTTTGTGATTCTTGAAGGGACTTGGGCGCTTGTAGCTTTTCTAGGTTTGATCAGGCTGCTTAAAAACCAGGACAGATTTGAGAAGGAGAAAAGAAAACCGTAAATTTATGAGGAGCTCTATAAACTTATTTTTTTTCTCTTTCTGAAAGCCTTCTAATTTCACTGGAAAGGCGCTGTACTTCGCTGTGCAGTTCAGCAATCTCCTTTGAAGACTCTTCTTTTTCTTTTCCTACAAGCAGACTTGCAAGAGCCGCAGTTATGTACCCGAAAATTGAAAAAGCATAAACTGACAATAGAAGGGCCAGTAACCTCCCTTCAGTAGTTTTTGGCCAGTAGTCGCTTCCAATTGTTGTCATAATCATTGCTGTCCACCACACAGCATCCCAATAAGATCTCAGTCCCGGGCGTTCAAAATCGTACATCCCTGCCGCTCCAAGGAGAGTAATCAAAGCCGTAAGAAGCAAAACGTACCTCAGGCCTCTCTGCCTTATTGTTTGCCGAGCCGTTCTTATACTTCTATTAAATGAAGAGAGAATTCGGGCCAGATTAAAAGACCGAACAAAGGTAGTGAATTTAATCATCCTTAACGCGGTGAATAACCTTAGAATTCTCAGTGCAGGCAAAAAAAGCGAAAATGCAACAATCCAGTTTTTCTTTAAATATTCCTTCTTATCTGGAGCAATATCCAGCTCAACAAAAAAATCAACTATAAATATGCCCCAGATAATCAAATTTAACTTTTGCAGAAATGGGGAGAGCCCGTAGACAAATTCAATAATAATGAGTATCAACCATACAATTGACAATAACATAAGAGGGAAATCAAAAAGAGCATTAATTTGCGAAAGTAATTGTATTCTTTCTTCATTAAATTGCTCTTTATCCATGTGTTTATTTATAATTTCAGCTTAATATTAGTTTTCGGATTGGTTCAATAAGAATTTCTGATTTTTGGGAGATATGAGACAGTGTCTGAGGAAATTAAAAAGCAAATTGAAGAACTGATTTCTGACTCTACTGACCTGATGGAATCTTTGCGTAAGTTTTTTTATTCTGTACCCATTCAATATGATCCTTTCCTCAGCATCGGGCCCTTTAGTGCATCTGACCTACCTAAAATGTGGGATTACGACCTTGACGTCAATACAAACCCCTATGAGGGAGAACCAACTCCTCTCCATTACAGATGGTTTAAATTGACCAATGACCAGTTTATAGAGCAGGATGAACTATTTAGAAGATATATAGTCTGGGTTTCATCTGCCAGAAATCTTATAGAGAAGTTTTTACCTGGAAAATTAGCCTTTTTTGATGAAAAATCCGAAATTATCCGAAAATGGATTGAAATGAGCGAGCGGTTACCATCGGATGACAATGTAGAGATGTTTTTAAGATTTAGAAAACAATTTTTAAGCCAGCAAAATATTGTTTCCTCTTTGCTGGAACAGACTGGAAAATAAAATCTTTAGACAAGAATCAGGGTAATTTAAGACCCTTAATCTCTTAATTTAATTGAAATCATCAGAAATTTGAATCATTTCAATCATTTGATCCTGGAACCCATTTCTATAAAAGAACATTATTATATTTATCTTACTCTTTTCGAGATTTATATCTTTCACTATAATGACAATTTTAGATATAAAAATTATCATTATGCGACGATCTTATGTGCAAATATAATTATTTAATAACATTATTTAAATGATAATGGATTTTGGATAACTTCGAAATTAGGACAGTGAACAAAAAGGAAAGTTCTTTGACCCCATTCCAACTCAATTAAAATATATTTTTTTCTGCCGATAATCTGCTTTAATTTCTCCCAAATCTTTTGTAAATAAAAGAAATTGAAATTCCAGCAACTTGTACCTATTGAAAATAACGGTCTCCAGAACTGGCCAGTTCCGCTCCTCATTGACCAATTTCTCTCGGAGCTGTTTTTCTATAGATCATATAATTTTGGCAGGGGGACTTTCCTCTATTTTCTGATAGATGCCATCTCAAATGGATTTTCTTCTTACCTTTCTAAAAATTTAAGGGCAAATTTCGAATTCATATTTTTGACTGATGGTTAATGTTTATGTTTTTTTTTTTTGAGTGGGTTGGCAATTAAATGTTTCTGACAATCCTAAATCAGTCTAAGGATACTGATTTTAGGTACGCTGAATAGTTACTGGAGAATTAAAATAATACCTGTGGCAATAAAAGAAATCATAGCCATCGAAGAAACGAAGAGCAAGAATCCCATCATCGGCTGTACTGCATATTTTTGCCGGGGACCGAAAACGCAAGTGACCTGTGTCATTAGGCTATAGTTCAGATAAGGAAATTAAAGAAGAAAAGGAGAGAGAGCATGGAAAGTATGGAAAGATATGTGGATGGATTTTTAATTCCTATCGCTAAAGATAACGTAAGCAAATACAGAGAAATGGCTCAAAAAGCAGGTGAGGTATGGAAAGAGCATGGTGCCTTAGAATATTACGAATGTATTGGGGATGACCTGGATATTGAAGGAATGCTTTCTTTCAAGAAGGTTGCTAACACCTCTGAAGAAGAAACCGTAATCTTTTCATGGATTGTTTTTGAATCAAGAGAGGCTAGAGACAGAATAAATGCGGCAGTTATGGATGATCCGAGAACTAAAGAAATGATGGAGTCAGGCGAACCTGAGCTATTTGATTACAAGCGTATGGCTTATGGCGGCTTCAAAACATTAGTGAATCTTTAACCTAATATCTCGTTGCAGCCGACCACGAACTGCGGGCGGCTAAGCTCTGTCGTTTGGAATGATCATGGAGGTCGGGAAAGACCAGAGGGAAAACATAGGGGGAATTAAAGCATTCAAGTATTGTCAACTGCAACCACTATCCTGAGCCATGGTCTTCCACCCTTTTGTCTACTTACTTAATAGCAGTTTCCAGTGACTATACTGCTTCTTTCATAATAGGTCTACCTTAGCTCCCAAAGCATCCGAAAGGTAGTTTTCAAGGTTGACAAACTTAAAAATAGTAGGGGTCTTGCTGAATTCCACAAGTACATCCAGATCGTTTTCCAGCTTCTGTTCTCCCCTAACATAGGATCCAAAAACTCCCATGCAACTGACACGGTATTTTTCTTTAAGTTTAGGGAGCATCTCATGGAGTCTTCTGAGTATATTCCAGCTTTTTTTCGGTTTTCTGACATTTTCCAGGTTCTATTTAATTTCCCTTTTGGTAAATTATAATAATCTGCTGTCGTGGTATTTATATTACAAAGAAGAAAGCTGAAATCTTTTTTCCGAATTCCCAATCTAATTAAATGTATTTTTCCTGCGGGCGGTCTGTGTCAATTTCTCTTGAATACGTTTGTTAAGAAAAGAGAACTAAAAACTTGTTATTTTACAGATTCTTATTAAAAACATTAGTAATCCTGATACGGGAGTATTATAGTGACTTCCTTGGAGAGAAGAGATAAAAAATAATGAAAGTTTTCACGCTTCATGCATGTGGAACGGCTCATAAGGGTTTGGATGGGATTCTCGGTTCTTCCAAAATTGGATCAGAACCAGAAAAAATTAAAAAACTCTTCTCCATCAAAGAAGGAAGGTTAATTTACGTATGGAAAAAATTAATATAGATATCATTTATATCTAATTTAATGAGTTAAAACAGAACTAGACACAATTTTCATTAAACTTCGCTTAACTGAGGACACATGAAGTTGTATTAGTCGTCGTCACCGTTTGCAAAATTATGGAAATTCGGGATTGAATAAAAATGGCTCTTCACTGTTTTGGGTTGGTTGAATATAATTCTCAAGTTGAAAAGTGACTACACCAAAGAGAGAAATATCGATCATGAATGCAATTTCCAAACCTAATATTTCCAAAATTATATGCGTATATCATATTTAGAAGCCACTCAAATACTTACTTGAAATGGCGAAGAACCATAAAATTAGAGTTAGGGTATGGGTCATGGGGATTTTATTGAAAAAAGTAAGTTAACGAATCTCTTTACATTTTTTCATATACGGAATTGTACTGATTTTTTAGATTTATTAATTAATGATGGACAGAAGGGGCTAGCAGGGAAAAATGGGGAATCAAAATGAAAAAACATCTGAATATAAAAATGGATGTAAGTGTGAAAAAAAGAGCGTTAATTTTCAGTGAAATCTTGGTTTTATCTTTGGTTATAGGCTCATCGATAGCAGTGGCAGATACAGGATTTTCAGAAGAATATAAATCATCTGATATTCTGGAAAATGTCACAAATCAGACTGAAGATTCCCCAAAGCTTGAATTTGCACCAATAAATCCCGAATTTGTCAAATACCAAAAGAACAAAATTTCCACTCAGAGGGAACTGTCCTTAGATGAGAACAAAACAGGCTTTTGATAACCTCACCTGTGGATCTTAGTCACCTCAGCCATGTTTCCGCTGCTAACGCAATCTTATCCAGCTTATTATGACCTGCGAACGCTGGAAAGGTAACAGCGGTAAAGGATCAGGTAATCGGGACGTGCTGGCTATTTGCAACCTATGCATCTCTGGAATCATGTTTGATGCCAGGAGAAAACTGGGATTTTTCGGAAAATAACATGAAAAACCTGCTTTCTTCTGCATCTCTAGAAGGGTTTGATGGTGTTAACTCTGAAAACCAGGAGGAAACAACTTAATGTCGACCGCCTACTTGGCTCGTTGGAGCGGACCAGTGAATGAAAGCGACGATCCCTACTACCCCAATAATTGGACGTCTCCAAACAATCTGCCTTTAAAGAAACACGTTCAGAACGTCTCTTTTATTCCGGACAGGCAGGGGCCCAAGGACAATGATAACATAAAATTGGCAGTCAAGAACTACGGAGCAGTAGTTACCACATTGTACATTGACCCTCTCCATGCCTATTTTTACTCCCGATCAACGCTACTATTACTATGACGGGGCTTTCTTACAAGTCTAACCACTCTGTGACCATTGTGGGTTGGGATGACAATTTTGATAAGAACAATTTTTCCATAGTTCCTCCTGAAAATGGAGCATTTATCGTAAAAAATAGCTGGGGTACAGGTTTTGGCGACAAAGGATATTTCTATGTTTCCTATTATGACTCAATGATAGGAAGAGATTATGATTCTTTATTTACAGGAGGAGCTTACAATGCAGTTTTCATGGCTGAAAGTCCTGATAATTATAAATCTATATACCAGTACGATCCCCTTGGATGGACTAGGACTATAGGATACCCAAGTAACCCCACTACTGCCTGGTGTGCAAATATCTTTACTGCTAAATCCGATGAGGCTCTCAAAGCTGTAAGCTTCTATACAACAGACTCAAATTGTAATTATGAGATTTATATTTATACTAACCCTGGATCCAGTCCTATAAATCAAGCTGGTCTAATTACTTCAAAGAGTGGGGCAAGTACATTTGCAGGCTACCATACAATCAACTTGGACTCTACAGTGCAGCTAAAAGCTGGTCAAAACTTCTCGGTAGTTCTGAAGCTTACAACTCCTGAATACAATTACCCGATTGCCATTGAATATCCAGAACCACGCTACAGTAGTAAAGCAAATGCAAGTTCCGGAGAGAGTTATGTTAGTTCTGATGGAAACACCTGGACCGACATAACGACAGATTATCCAAATACAAATGTCTGCATCAAAGCTTTCACTGTCCCAATAAGTTGGCTTCCGGTCTCAAACTTTTCTGCAACCCCAATTAAGGGGAATGCACCATTGGATGTCACCTGTAATGACACAAGTACGGGATCACCAACCTTATGGTACTGGAACTTTGGAGATGGGAATACTTCAACCGAGCAGAGTCCGAAGCACACTTATTCCAAATCAGGAACTTATACTGTCAACCTGACAGTAAGCAACGGATATGGTACAGACTCTAAACTTGCTACTATTACTGTTCTCCATCCTGTTTATGCATATATTGCAAACTCCTATGACAATACTACCTCTGTAATTGACACTGCAACAAACAATATTACAGCTACTATTCCTGTAGGAATTGATCCTTTTGGAGTTGCAGTAACCCAGGATGGGTCAAAGGTATACGTGGCAAACAATATCAGTAACACCGTCTCTGTAATTGACACTTCCACAAACAATGTTACAGCCACGGTTCCTGTTGGAAACCATCCTTTTGGCGTTGCAGTCACCCCTGATGGAACAAAGGTATATGTAGCAAATAAATTTGACAACACTACCTCTGTAATTGACACAGTCACAAACACTGTTATATCGACTGTGCCTGTTGTAGGATCCTATCTTTCCGGAGTTGCAGTCACTCCTGATGGAATAAAGGTGTACGTAGTGAGTTCAACTTATATTGATAACTCAACTTATAACAGTACTGTATCTGTAATTGACACTTCCACAAACAATGTTACGGCCACAGTGAATGTGGGAGCTGGTTCTACAGGCGTCGCAGTCAGCCCAGATGGAGAAAAAATATATGTGGCGAACGGCGTCGATAATACTACTTCTATAATTGACACAGCAACAAATATTGTTACAGGTACTGTTCCTGTAGGAATTGATCCTTGGGGAATTGCAGTCACCCCTGATGGAACAAAAGTATATGTAGCGAACCACAAGGACAAGACTATCTCTGTAATTGACACTGCCACAAATAGTGTTATAGCCACTGTTCCTGTAGGAATCTACCCTATAGGAGTTTCAGTTACCCCGGACGGAACAAAAGTGTATGTAGCAAATACTGGCAGCAATAATGTCTCTATAATTGATACTGCTACAAATATTGTTACAGCCTCGGTGAATGTAGGAGATGGTCCTACTGCTTTTGGGCAGTTTATTGAACAACCAGTACCTCCTGTTGCAAACTTCAGCAGCAATGTCACTGAGGGTTATGCTCCTCTTTCTGTCCAGTTTACAGACCTCTCAAAAAATACAGTAGAATGGAGATGGAATTTTGGAGATGGGGCTACTTCAACTGAGCAGAATCCAGTGCATACTTACTATACAGCCGGAATCTATTCCGTGAATCTGACTGTAAGCAATGCAAAAGGAACTGTGTCAAAGAACTGAGACGATAAATGTGTTGAATGAAGATGGTTCAAGCGATGATGACGGTGACGACAGTCACAGTAGCAGGGGTGGTGGTAGTATTGGCTCCCCTGAACTTCGAGATAATATAGAGAGTAAAGAACTATCTCAGGCATATGTTATTAGCGGACACTATGTTAAGTTTGATTTTCCAAAGAACGCTACTCCTATAGTATACATTGCTTTTGATGCAAAGAAGACTCCAGGAAAGACAACGACTATAGTTGAGATGTTGAATAAAAAATCCATTTTGGTTTCAGAGTTGCCTTCTGATGAAGTATACAAATCTGTAAATATCTGGGCTGGAAACAACGGGTTTATAATTCCAACAAATATCGAAAATGCGGTCATATGTTTCAAGGTTGAAAAATCCTGGATTCAGGATAAAAGTATCAACCAGTCTTCTATAACTCTAAACAGGTACAGTAATAAAAAATGGGATCAATTACCAACTAATCTATCAGAGGAAGATGACAAGTACCTGTATTTCATAGCACAAACCCCGGGATTCTCTCCTTTTGCAATAACTGGGAGGACTACAGCAACAGGGACTGAAATACAGCCTGCAAATGGGTCTAAAATATATTCGGAGACTGAGACTACAATACGGTCTGAGTCAAACACTGAAAGTATTGAGAAAAAAAATGGAAGCACAGCAGCAAACGTTGAACCGGCGCCTGAAAAGCAGCAAAGTCCAAACACTTCTGGGGGGGAAAGCACAGGGACACCTGGTTTTGCGACAGTTTTTAAAACAATTAGCTTGAATATTGTATTGTTAGCTTGCTTATTGTATTTCTTTACAAAAAAATAAACAAAGATAATTAAAAAATAGAGAAGACAAAAATTTTAATATAAAAATGTGAGGTATGGCACCTCATCTTATTTTTTATTGAATTTTCATGGTTGAATTAAGGAAGCAGCAAAATGAAATATTTCCAGTTATAATGAGTGCAAAAGCATAGAACTAGGATTACTCTCCAGTTGTAAAGGTGCATTCTACAAAGATCTCCCATCGTTACATATCTTCACTCTGTCTTTCCCAATGCTTGTCCAATTCAATTGAAATATATTTTTCTCCGGTCGGCGGTCTGCCTCAGAATCCCTCGAATACGTTTGTTAAGAAAAAGGAACTAAAAAATCCGTGATTTTTGCAGATTTAAAAGGGGCACTTTGCAGGGCCGTTTAGTTTCACTTCATCGGAATTACCCAGAGTTCTAATTTTCAGCCACTTTATCTGTCCATAAGATCTTTACTATAAAGTGTTCTCTCATTCGCGAATAAATATTGTTGTAGTTTTATAATAATTCTTTTATACTACCCAGGCGTTTATTTGTCTAAGCCTTTGTTTGTCCGACATTCTTCAAATGTCTGACCACAGGCATGCAAGCGGCATATTATCACGACTACAAATATTATGCCAATATCTGGGACGTAGATGGGAGAGTATCTGGAAAGTAGACGGATATTTTATATGACTCGTCACGGGGTGGGAGACAAGTATTCGTCTCATCCATGCTTTTAAAAGGGAAGCTTCTTTTACAACAAAATTGTCATTTTTCGGGGGAATAAACTGATGAAAATTAGATTGGTATTACTAATGATTATCTCGGCGGTGCTGATGTTTGCAACTACGGGCTATGCTCATGAAGGTACCACAAATCATGCAACAGCTGTCATGAAGGACGCGCAGGGCAATACCGTGGGGCTAGCTACCTTTACCGAGGACACCAGTTCCCTGGTCCGCATTAATGTCAACGCGAGAGGCCTGACGCCGGGCCTGCACGGCATCCACATTCACAATAAAGGGAACTGCACCGGGCCGTCGTTCACTTCTGCTGGCGAACACTACAACCCTCTGGGCAAAGAGCATGGCCTGAACAATCCGAAAGGTCCCCATGCAGGTGATCTGCCCAACCTCAACGTTGGCGAGGATGGCATTGGACATTTGAATGTCACTACAGACCTTGTGACCCTGTCACCCGGGCCGACCACGTTATTTACAGCCAACGGCACTTCACTGGTCATCCATTCTGGCCCTGACGACCAGATTACCAACCCTGCCGGCAATAGTGGTGTGCGGATTATCTGTGGAGTCATCGAGAAAAAATAAGTTTTTCTTTTTTTATCTTCACAGGAATGTGAACTTGGCCAGCAGCAGAGAAAGGATAACGTCCAGGGCCATGAACCATCCGAGTTTCGCTACCCGAGTTTCGCTACCCGAGTTTCGCTTCGGGAGCACGAGGTCCGTTTCGCTTTGCTCAAGCGGACTAATATCTTTTTTTAAATACAATAGTTCTGGAATATACTTTTTCTTAACTCGTGTCCTTTTATTTCGAATTATCAGCTATTTCGAATTACAATGCTATAATTTTCAGGCGAAGACTACTTTCAGGAACCATTAGAAAATGGACTGTTATCCCTTTATAAACCAGTCTAGAACGTTTCTATCGTTTTAGAGAGTAGGGATCGATTTCTATAGGCAAACTTATATATTCTAAGTGCTTAGTAGAGGCATTGAAAATAAAGAGACGTATAATCATCTGTTATTAAAAACCAATTTTTGTTTTTAATCTAAGGTCTATACAATCTTATTTTTAAACTATTGACGATCCGCTCAAGCGGAGGTGAAACGAAAATGGCTTTTAATGACAGAAATTTTAGGGGTAATTCCGGAGGTTTCCGCGGTAACAGCGGCCCAAGGGAAATGACAAAAGTGACCTGTTCTGACTGTGGTGTTGAGACCGAAGTACCGTTCAAACCTACCGAAGGCAGGCCAGTATACTGCAGGGAATGTCTTCCTAACCACAGAAAATTCTAAAGATAACCTGCATCAGATGTTAATTTGTAATTAAGTTTACACTAACGCCTGATTCATCTTTTCTTTTTGTTTTTTTTGGCTTATCTCTTTGTTTCTTTACTTATTTGCAGCTCATGCAGCAGAGAAAAGTATGAACAAACCGGCATCGATAATGGGAATCGGTGCGAATTATTCAGTATTAAAATTATACAAAAATAAATCAAAGTCCATTAAGGAGGAATTAACTGGCTAACTATAGAAGCAATATTAGAAAAAAAAGATTAGGATCCACAAAACCAGTAAGCTCAGGAGATAACCCTGAAGTATCCAGGGTACGAATCCCTCGTAAGGACAGAAATGAAGTTCTGGCAACGGTTGCATGTTTACTTGGCTCGAAAAGGGTAACACTCCAGTGTATGGATGGAGTTGTCCGCATGGGCAGAATTCCGGGCTCTAAAAATAAGAAGATGTGGATTCGCGAAGGCGATGTTGTTATAGCCAATCCATGGGAAGTCCAGGACTGCAAAGCCGAGGTAACCTGGAAATACACAAGGCCTCAGGTAGAATGGCTTGAGCGGAAAGGCTACCTTAAATTCTGATTTAAGGGGACTGAATAAAGATTCCTGATAAAGATCTCTGAAATAGAGGTATCTAAAGATGCCTGAAATACATTTTTACTTTTCTGCAGGGCCGACCAATTTTACTTTGTCATAAGTCTTCATTAGGGGATGTTTTGTAATTAAAGTGAAAACCTGTTCAATAAATATTGTTTCAAAAGAATCTTCAAAAACTGGCCCGTCGATTATTGAATTAATTTTCTCTCTCCCAATTCAATTGTAATAGATTTTCTTGTCTGCTTTTCCAACAGGCATATGCACAACCGGAACGGATATTCAATATTATAGATCGATGTAATTTAGACAGCTTGAACTTTTTAAGGACGCATTTGCCTATTTTTGGCTTTACGCATCTTTCATAACCAAATCTACCTTAACGCCCAGAGCATCCGAAAGGTAGTTTTCTAGGTTGACAAATTTAAAAAATAGTAAGGGTCATGCTTAATTCCACAAGTACATCCAGATCGCTTCCCTGCTTATATTCTCCCCCAACATAGGATCCAAAAACTGCATATAATTGACATGGTATTTTTCTTTAAGCTCAGGGAGAATTTCATGAAGTTTCTTGATGTGCATTTCAGCTTCTTTTCGCTTTTCTGACACTTTTTCAGGCTCTATTTGGTTCCCTTTTGGTATTTTATAGAATCAGCTTTTGTAGTATCTATAATTACTAAAAAGGGAAGCTGGAACTTTCTTTTCTCGTTTCGAATCCAATAGAGATATATTTTTCCTGCCGTCGGTCTGCCTCAATCTCCTCTGGACTCTTTTGCTCAGATAAGAGAACTAAAAGCCCGTGATCTTTTGAAGCTTTAGAAAGGACATTTTGCAGGATCTATCCGTTCGGCTTTATCTATACATTTTCCTTGGAGCAGTTTTTATATCAAAAATGCTTTTCGTTTGCTGCAACTGTTATTTTCATCTATTTCTGATAAAATGTCATTGTGAATGTCATTGTGATAAGCATCATTATACCTAAAATGGCAGTAAATAAAAAATATTTTTCAATTTTATATGTCATAAATGTCAAAGTGTTTTAACTTATTTATAATTATCTTAGAGTTGCACTAAAGGCATAACTTCTCACCACAAATTACCTTTCTCTGCTTCATAGTATTGTCATCCAACGCAAAATTCTTTATGTATTTAGTTAAAATACACCCTATGTTGAATTCAAGAATTTTTCGAATACATGTAAAATTGCTGGAATCAAAATAACGGCAAATAACACATGATTGCAAAACTCTATCATAAATGCCAAAAAGTAGTTAGTTTATATGTAATTTTCTTTAGTTCTCTGAACAATTTCCCACCAATGGTTACCCCTTCCTCCAGGACGAGTTTTGTTTCCTGAAGTGTTAGTGTATTTCCAGCTATTGCATTGGAATGATAAGTATGAACTAACCCCATCTCTCCATGCAGTC
The DNA here is from genome assembly GCA_963722085.1 of uncultured Methanosarcinaceae archaeon. Lineage (GTDB taxonomy): Archaea > Halobacteriota > Methanosarcinia > Methanosarcinales > Methanosarcinaceae > Methanosarcina. The sequence continues at coordinate 16,402 of CAVRNH010000093.1, forward strand.
TTGCTAAAGCTCTGCAAGAGTTGACCTCATAGAGTTTAGCTGCTTATTTTTTTCATCTATTCGCGCAAGAAGTTCCTCTTGAACTAGAGCAGTATCGGTATTGGCATTTTTTTAAGCTAGCCAATGTTAATTTTTTTTCTTCTCCATCCAAATTCAATTAAAATATATCTTTTCCTGCCTGCTCTATGCCTCAAATTTCACTGACAGTTCATATTTAGAAATCTTTCTTGTTCTAATTAACTTTTAAAAGCCTAAAAATAAGCATTTTCTGCTGCCCGGGCAGAGTAGCTAATCGGAAGCTGCGTTTTTTAAATAGACAATATTAAATAGAGGCGTGAAAGTACGCTCGATTTCATTTTTGAGACCCTCCTGGGTCCGTATCCGTCTGGCTCCTTATTGGAGAAACTAGCATTAAATATTTGCCGTCTGTTTTGAGCACCTTATGTATATGTCATGCAAAAACTGACTTCTCCTCCCCGTCATCATATGAAACAAGTCAGAGTCGATGACAAGTGTTTCTCAGAATAGAAGGCGGAGCGAGGCTCCAAGGCACATAGCCCAAGTTGGATTTTTTCCCATAAGGTTATTCAGTGATGTCTCTCGACAAATATCTGATAATTTCATTCAACTCTTTCTTGTAAAGATCCTTATCATAATTTAATGCATAATAACCGCGACCATTGTCCAATAGATCTGACCACTTGAGCGGCTTCGTTCAATTCTTCCTGGGTCGCGTGGTGGAATTTGCTCAATTCAGTATGCGTTGGAATGCAATACTCACGTCCATGCTGGCTGCAGCTGCCAGACCGATCAGTTCCTTCATTTTTGGCTCAAAAACGCCTTCTTCACTCAAAAAGTATCCTTGAACAAGTTCCACTGCTCCCTTAATGTACGAGCCGGAATGGTGTAAAAGAATTGAGGAACTAAACCAATGGTTTCCTTGATTTCCTCAAATATCGGCTGTCTCGGATCCCTTGTCTCTTCCATGAAAAAAACCCAATTTTCTCATTGTGTATAACACCCCTAAGTGTTATGTTAAATGCATTATAGTTTCTTGATAAAAGGCATTATGCAAGAATGGTTAGGAATAATGTTAACACGATGTTTCATTGATGATTACCTGGCTCAGTGTAGTTATACTAACTTGTTAATCAGCTAACGGATACGTAGTTCGGCCTGTGAGCATTAAATTCGATCAGGTGCCTTTTAGACAAGAGAGTAACTAATTGATTTTCATCGATGCTGTCCCTTCAGAGGCTTTGATGACGGCTGAGGCGATCACCGAATCTCCTGTGGGAGGTACCCGTCGTGTTACGATTGAAAAAGAGGACAGGCGGATTGGGCTCGATGACATGCTGAGAAGCGCGGTGATATAGCATCTCAAAGTAACTGCGAGTACCTACCGTATTGCAACCTCTCGCCCTGAACATCTCGTATGAAAACGGGTCAATGAACATGAAAAAAATTTGTTCACAATTTTCAATTCAATTAAAATGTATTTTTCATGTCGGATCCACCCAATCTATAGGGAATTTGAAAGATCTCGGTATTTGAAGCTTTAGAAGAAGCACTTTGCAGGGCCGAGAAGTTTTGCTCTATCGATAATCAGTCAGAATTAAAATTTCAGGCACTTTTGTCTGCTCAAAAAGCCCGAGCTATAAAATATTCTCTCATTTGAGAATGTGTTCCTTAAATTTTATGGAAATATTTATAATTTTAAATGCCATGTATGTGTATTGAAAATAAAGAGATGTATAATCATCTGTTGTTAAAAACCAATTTTTGATTTTAAACAAGAGTTATATACAATCTTATTTTTAAACTACTGACAAAAAATAAAACAAAGGTGAAACAAAAATGGCTTTTAATGACAGAGGAAACCCCTTCAGGGAAAGAGACAGCAACCGCGGAGGTTTCGGCGCTCCCAGAGAAATGCACAAGGTAACCTGTTCTGACTGCGGTGTTGAAACCGAAGTACCTTTCAAACCTGATCCCGAAAGACCAGTTTACTGCAGAGAGTGTCTTCCTAACCACAGGACACCCAGAGAAAACCGCAGATATTAAGCCCGAGTTTCGCTACCCGAGTTTCGCTTCGGGAGCACGAGGTCCGTTTCGCTTCGCTCAAGCGGACTAATATCTTTTTTTGATCCACGCAAATTCAATTAAAATATATTTTTTCTGCTTGCTTTCTGTGTCAATCTCCTTCGAATACGTTTATTAAG